>NZ_JBITIP010000005.1:16604-536924 GCF_044459125.1 Nonomuraea sp. NPDC050383 | reverse complement strand
GGGGGGCTCGGGGGGGGGGGGGGCCGCCCCCTCCCCCGCGCCCGCCGCCGCGGCGGCCGCGCTTGTCTGCCTCTGCGCCGCGTCTGGGGCGCGCGCCCCCCCCCCCCCCCCCCCCCCCGCCCCGCCACCCGCCGCCGGCTGCGCGACCGCGACTGGGTCTGGGGCTACGCGATGATCGCGCCGCTCGTGCTGGGTCTCGGCGTGTTCTACCTGTGGCCGGTCGTGCAGTCGGTGTACTACAGCTTCACCGAGTGGACGCTGTTCGGCGACGCGACCTGGGTGGGCCTGCGCAACTACGAGCAGCTCCTCACCGACCCCGCCAACGCCAAGGCGCTGCGCAACACCTTCCTGTACGGCGGCCTGAGCCTGCTCGGCATCCCGCTGTCCATCGCGGTGGCGGCCCTGCTCGGCACCCGGGGGCTGAGGCTGGTGTCGCTCTACCGGACCCTGTACTTCCTGCCGGTGGTCACCATGCCGGCCGCCGTCGCGATGATCTGGACCTGGCTCTACAACGGCGACTACGGCCTGATCAACTACCTGCTGTCCCTCGTCGGGATCCACGGCACGTCCTGGATCGCCGAGCCGTCCACCGCCCTGTACGCGCTCGTCGCGGTGGGCATCTGGACGCAGATCGGCTACAACGCCGTCATCTTCATGGCGGGCCTGCAGTCGATCCCGGCCCACCTGTACGAGGCGGCCTCGATCGACGGGGCCGGCCGCGCCCGGCAGTTCTTCCGGATCACGCTGCCGCTGCTGTCGCCGAGCGTCTTCTTCGTCTCGGTGCTCAGCGTGATCAACGGCCTGCAGATGTTCGACCTCGTCTACCTCATGCTGCGCCGCGGCAACCCCGCCCGGGAGGACACGCAGACCGTGGTGTCGCTGTTCTTCTCGCGGGCCTTCGAGGAGGGCGCCAAGGGGTACGCGGCCGCCATGGCCGTGGTCCTCATGGCCATCACGCTGGTGCTGACCGTCATCCAGTTCCGCGTCCAGAAGAGGTGGGTGCACTATGCGTAACGGCCGCCTCTGGCCCGTCCACCTGGTGCTCGCGATCGGCGCGGCCGCGATGGTCATGCCGTTCTTCTGGCAGGTGCTCACCTCGCTGAAGACGTTCACCGAGGCGACCAGGACGCCGCCCGTCTGGATTCCCTCGTTCGAGTGGTCGAACTTCGCCAAGGTGCTGGACGAGACGCCGTTCCTCCAGCAGCTCGGCAACACCGTGGCGATGACCACCGGGCGGACGCTGGCGCAGCTGCTGTTCTGCTCGCTGGCCGCCTACGCCTTCGCCCGGCTGCGCTTCCCCGGCCGCGACGCCATCTTCGTCGTGCTGCTGTCGGTGCTCATGGTGCCGGGCCAGCTCTTCCTCATCCCGCAGTACCAGATCGTGCAGAGCCTCGGCTGGCTGAACACCCTGCCGGGCCTGATAGCGCCCGGCATGTTCAGCGCGTTCGGGACGTTCATGATGCGGCAGTTCTTCATGACCCTGCCCGCCGAGGTGGAGGAGGCGGCCCGGCTGGACGGCGCCCACCCCCTGCGCATCTTCTGGAGCGTGATGCTGCCGCTGGCCAGGCCCGGACTGCTCGCGCTCGGCGTGCTGACCGTGCTGTGGTCGTGGAACGACCTCATGTGGCCGCTCATCGTCAACACCGACCCGGAGAGCATGCCGCTCTCGGCGGGCCTGTCGGCGCTCCAGGGCGAGCACATGACCGACTACCCGGTCCTCATGGCGGGGTCGTTGATGGCCAGCGCGCCGATCATCGTACTGTTCGTCATCATGCAGAAGCAGCTCATCCAGGGCATCGCGTTCACCGGCTCCAAGTAGCGTGCCCGTACCCCGAGAAAGGACCCCTGTGGAAGACCTGCGGATCGGAGTCATCGGCCTCGGCCTGCGCTCCAGCCTCGCCCTGGCGGCGCACCGGCCCGGCGCGGGCTCGGCGGTGACCGCGCTCTGCGACACCGACCCCGCCGTGCTCAAGCACCAGGCCGGGGTGTTCGGGGCCACGTACGTGACCGAGGACCACCGTGCGCTGCTCGACCGCGACGACCTCGACGCCGTGATCGTGATGACGCCCGACGACACCCACGAGCGCATCACGATCGACTGCCTGGAGGCCGGCAAGGCCGTCTATGTGGAGAAGCCACTCGCGATCACCGTGGAGAGCTGCGACGCCATCCTGCGCGCCGCCCACCGCACCGGCACGCGCCTGTACGTCGGCCACAACATGCGGCACATGGGCGTCGTACGGCAGATGCGCGACATCATCCGGCGCGGCGACATCGGCGAGCCGAAGACCGTGTGGGTGCGCCACTTCGTCTCCTACGGCGGCGACTACTACTTCAAGGACTGGCACGCCGACCGCACCCGCACCACGGGCCTGCTGCTGCAGAAGGCCGCCCACGACCTCGACGTCATCCACTGGCTGGCCGGCGGCTACACCAGCCGGGTCAGCGCGTTCGGCGACCTCATGGTGTACGGCGACCTGCCGCGCCGCGAGCCGGGCACGCCGCGGCCGGAGGGGTGGCTGCGCGAGTACGACTGGCCGCCGACCGCCCGCCGCGACCTGCACCACGTCGTGGACGTCGAGGACGTGTCCGTGATGAACATGCGCCTCGACAACGGCGTCATCGCCGCCTACCAGCAGTGCCACTTCACCCCCGACTACGTGCGCAACTACACGGTCATCGGCACGGAGGGCCGGCTGGAGAACTTCGGCGACGGCCCCGGCGACACGGTGAAGGTGTGGAACACCGGCCCCACCGGCTACCGCGCCGACGCGGACATCGCCTACCGGGTGCCCGACGCCCAGGGCTCCCACGGGGGCGCGGACGCGGACATCGTCACCGAGTTCCTGCGCTTCGTGCGGGAGGGCGGGGTCACGGACACCTCGCCGGTGGCGGCCCGGATGAGCGTCGCCGCGGGCTACCAGGCCACGATGTCGCTGCGCGACGGCGGCACGCCGTACGACGTCCCGCCGCTGGACCCGGAGCTGGTCGCCTACTTCGACGGCGGCCAGACTCGCGCGAGCTGATCGGGTGGTGGGCCGGACGGACACGTGCGCATTGGTTGGGGTCCCAGTAGTGGAAGTGCCGTTCTAATCATGCAACACTGTTGCAGGATTAGTACATGGTCGGTCGAGGCAGGCACCGGTGCAATGAGATCAACGCGGCGCTGAAGAGCATTCGCAAGCTCGCGTCATTGACGGTGGTCGAGAGCCATAACGGTCATCGCTGGGGGCGGGTCCATTGTGTCTGTGGCGTCAAGCCGTACGCCATCTGGTCCACGCCCCGCAATTCGGGAGATCATGCGAGGAGCATCCTTGCCTGGGCCGGCGACCATGCGCAATGCGTGAAGGATGAGGAGAGTTCATGACCACGTGGAGCTTCCGAGTCACGCTCAATCGGGCGCCGACCGATGAGGAAGCGGACAGCCTGTACGAGGCAGGACTCGACGACTGCGCCGTCGCGGGAGGGCCGGACGGAACTTCTCTCCTCATGTGCGACCGTGAGGCGGCCAGCCTTCTGGAGGCCATCATGTCGGTGGTCGCCGAGATCCGCACCGTCGACGGCCTGTGGGCCGTCGGCGTCGGCGAGGAGGACGCGGTGACGTTGGGCGACGCGGCGCGACGGCACGGCAACCGGACACAGGCCAGCCTGCGTCAGCTCGTCGGCGGTCAGCGGGGTCCCGGCGGGTTCCCGCCCCCGCTCATCGAGTCCGAGAACATCACCCTCTACTCCTGGGCGGAGGTCTCCGAGTGGCTCCGGACCGCGATGGGGGACGACATCCCCGAGGTGAACCGCGACATCGCGCTCGCCGACGCGGCGGTCAAGCTGGCGTGCCGGGCCAGGGCGACGCACCGGGAGGACCAGGTGCGCCGCCTTCTGGAAGTGGCCTGACCAGGGGCCCTCAGGGCTCCTGGTGGTTGCGCTGCGGCTCCGGGGTGCGGTCGAGGTCCGGGAACGGGGCCGGGGCCGGGGCCGACTGGGTGAGCTGACGCGGCCCGTTCGGGCTCTCCGCCTCCTGGGCGTCCGCGACCGCCTCGGCCGCCGCCTCCGCGGCCTTGGCGACCTCCTCGTCCATCTCCGCGCTCGGCGGCAGCTCCTCGCGCGTGGCCGCGGACTTGGGCAGGGCCTCGGTGAACGCCTTGGACACGCCCTGGAGCGCCGAGGTCACCTCGCTCGGGATGACCCAGAACGTGTTGCCCGAGCCCTGGGCGAGCTGCGGCAGCACCTGGAGGTACTGGTAGGCCAGCAGCTTCGGGTCGGGGTCGTTGCGGTGGACGGCCTGGAAGACCTGGTCGATGGCCCGCGACTGGCCCTCGGCCTCCAGGATGGCGGCCGTCCGCTGACCCTCGGCGCGCAGGATGCGGCTCTGCTTGTCGCCCTCGGCCGTCAGGATCTGCGACTGCCGCTGGCCCTCGGCGTTGAGGATGGCGGCCCGCTTGTCCCGCTCGGCCCGCATCTGCTTCTCCATCGCGTCCTTGATGGTCTTGGGCGGGTCGATCGCCTTGATCTCGACGCGGTTGACGCGGATGCCCCACTTGCCGGTGGCCTCGTCCAGGACGCCCCGGAGCTGGCTGTTGATCGTGTCACGCGAGGTCAGGGTCTTCTCCAGGTCCATGGAGCCGACCACGTTGCGCAGCGTGGTGACGGTGAGCTGCTCGACCGCCTGGATGTAGTTGGCGATCTCGTAGGCGGCTGCCCGCGGGTCGGTGACCTGGAAGTACAGCACGGTGTCGATCTCGACGACCAGGTTGTCCTCGGTGATCACGGGCTGCGGGCGGAACGACACGACCTGCTCACGCAGGTCGATCATGGAGTAGACCCGGTCGATGTACGGGATGACGAAGTTCAGGCCCGGCTTGAGGGTTCGGTGGTAGCGGCCCAGCCGCTCGACGTTGCGCGCCCGGGCCTGCGGGATGATGCGCACGGCCTTGAGCACGGTGAACACGGCGAAGAGTATGACGAACAACCCGACCAGCAACAGCGGATCCATGCTCACTCCCTGGGATATACGAGGGCGGTGGCCCCTTCGATCTCGATGATGTCGACGGTCGCCCCTTCCGGGATCACCAGGGTCTCGTCGTAGGCGCGGGCCGACCATTCCTCCCCGCCGACGCGGATCCTGCCGTCGCGTCCGGTCACCGGGGTGACCGCGTAGGCGGGCTTGCCCACGAGCGCCTCCACACCGAACCGCTGCAACGGCGGCTGGCGGATGTGGCGCATGGCCACGGGCCGGACGACGAACAGTCCCGCGGTCGAGGACAGGGCGAAGACCAGCAGTTGGAGCGGCACCGGCAGGCCGACCGCGGCCCCGGCCGCCGTCAGCAGCGCGGAAACTCCCAGGAGTCCCAGCGCCGCGGTGAGGGTGAAGATCTCCGCGACCCCGAGGACCACCGCGAGGATCACCCAGACGATCCATTCGTCCATGCTCCGGCCCTCCTGTAAGGACAACGGGCCAGGGACCGCCACCGGTTCCCCTTTTTCCTACGGTATCGCCGATTCAGCGCTGCGACAGTGGTGTGGCGGCGGGACCGTAGACGGCGCTGCCGAGCAGCCACTCCTCCCAGGACAGTTGCCAGAATCCCCAGCCGTTGTCCCATTCCAGCTCGCGGTCGGTGCCGGTGATCGTCACGGGGTCGCCGCGCAGGGAGCCGGCGTAGAACCAGGCGGCCTGGTCGGGCCGGGCGTTGATGCAGCCGTGGCTGACGTTGGCGCGCCCCTGGGCCCAGACGTTGTCCAGGGCGTGGACGTACTCGCCGCTGTCGGAGATGCGGACGGCGTGGTCGATCAGCTTGTCGTAGTAGCCGGGCTCGCCCTTGTCGCGGCCGGGGGAGATCATGCGGACCGGGTCGCCCTTGTCCATGGTGAGGTGGACGCCGCTGGTGGTGGTGTACTCGCGGGTGGTGCCCATGCCGGCGCTGATCGCCATGTGCCGCACGATCTCGCCGTCGCGCCGGACCACCATCTGGTGGGTGCGGGCGTCGACGGCGCTGGACTGGTCGCGGCCCACGGTGAACATGAAGGTGCGGTCCGCCGTGCCGTACACGCCGGGCGCGGCGCGCACCCCGGCCAGGTGGGCGGTGACGGTGACCCGTTGCCGGGGCGCCCAGTACGTACGGGTGCGGTAGACGGCCCGGGTGTCACTCATCCAGCGCCACGCCCCTTCGACCGGGACCTCCGAGGTGACCTGGAGCGCCCGCTCGACGGCGGCCTTGTCGCTGACCGGCGTGTCGAAGGTGAGGACGATCGGCATGCCGACGCCGACGGTCTCGCCGGGCAGCGGCACGGCCGAGGCCACCCCGAAGGCGTGGCCGGGCACGCGGGTGCGGAACCGGCCCCTGACGACGGCCGGCGGGCCGCCCGGGCCGGCGGCCCGGGCCGTGACGGTGTACTCGGCGCCAGGCTTGAGCGCCCAGTCGGAGCGCCAGACCGTGCCGGACGCGTCGAGCCGCCCCGGCACCGGCATGCCGCCGGCGTGCGCGCGTACCTCGCCCAGCCTGCCGCCGCGCGCCCGCACGACGAGCCCGCGGTCGGTGCGGGCCCGCTTGGTGTCGAAAGCCGGCTGCACGCGTACGGCGGGCGCCACCGGCGCCGGGTCTCCGGCGCTCCCCGAGCCGCAGCCCGCGCTGAGCGAGGCGGCGAGACAGAGGGTGGCGAGAAAGACGACCGCGGCGCGCCGCATCTGACTCCTGCTTTCCGGGAAGGGAGGTCCCAGGTTAGCGGGGAGTCACGAGGAGAGCACGTCGAGTGACCTATCGGATGGTTCCCGACACCTCGCCCAAAGTGATGCCTCCGGCCGTGGCGCGCAGGGTCACGGTGTCGCCGTCCTCCAGGAACGTCCGGATCTCGCCGCCGGCCAGCTTGATCGGATCATTCCCGTTCCAGGTGAGCTCGATGAGGGAGCCGCGCTCCTCGCGCCGCGGCCCCGAGATGGTGCCGCTGGCGAACAGGTCGCCGACGCGCAGCGACGCGCCGTTGGAGGTGAGGTGGGCGAGCATCTGGTCCGGCGTCCAGTACATCGACGCGTACGGCGGGCGGGACACGACCTCCCCGTTGATCGACACCTCGACGCCGACGTCGAGCCCCCAGTCGGCCCGCCGGCGAAGGTACTCCAGCGGCTCGGGCTCCTGCGCCGGGCCGGGGACGCGGGGCAGCGCGTCCAGCGGGGTGATCCACGGCGAGATCGAGGTGGCGAACGACTTGCCGAGGAACGGCCCGAGCGGCACGTACTCCCACGCCTGGATGTCGCGGGCGCTCCAGTCGTTGAGCAGCGTCACGCCGAAGACGTGGTCCTCGAACGCGCCGGCCGGCGCCCCCATCTCGGACGGCGTGCCGATCACGAACCCCAGCTCCGCCTCGATGTCGAGCTTGGCGCACGGGCCGAACACGCCGGCCTTGAGCTGGCCGTGCGGCCGGGTGATCGGGGTCCCCGAGACGACCACCGTGCCCGAGCGGCCGTGGTAGCCGACCGGCAGGTGGCGCCAGTTGGGCAGCAGCGGCTCGGCGTCGGGGCGGAAGATCCGGCCGATGTTGGAGGCGTGGTCCAGGGAGCAGTAGAAGTCGACGTAGTCGGCCACCTCGACCGGCATGTGCAGCCGTACCTGCTCCAGCGGGATCAGGTGGGCCTCGGTGACGGCCATGTCGGTGGTCAGCTTCTCCTGGACGAGTGCCCGGGTGGCCTGCCAGGCGCCGCGCCCGCGTGCCATGAAGGGGTTGAGCGAGGGCGCCGCGAACACCTCGTCGTGCAGCGCGGCGGCCAGGTCGAGCACCCGGTCGCCGTAGCGCACGCCCACCCGGGGCGCCTGGCCCGGCCGGGAGAACACCCCGTAGGGCAGGTTGTCCACTCCCCAGCTCACACGTCCTCCTCGCTCCGTCATCGGCCGGCCGGCGGTCGGTCGCCGGTCATTCGGGGATCAGGCCCAGCTCGCGCAGGTCGCCCAGCGGGGCGGCGGTGTTGCACGATCCGTAGCTCACGAGCAGCTCGCGGGCGTGCTTGGCCGTCTCCGGGTCCACCTGGCGGGCCAGCGCCACCAGCCGCGTGGCGTCGGTGGTGCGCAGGGCGGGCACGGGATCGCGCCGCTCGACGGCCTCGCAGACGGCCAGCACCAGGTTGAGGAACCCGTGCCGGTCGGTCCCCAGCGAGGGGTCGAAGTGGCGTACGGCGTGGTGCAGCCCGGCCGTGGCCTTGAACGGGATCTCCTGCTCCACGCACGACCGGATGAACACGGCGAGGTGCTCCACCGGCGGGAACGCGTCGGAGGTCGCTCCGCCGCAGCGCACCTTGAGCCCGACGCCCTCCGGCACGTCGGTGCCGACCCGGTGCGCCGGCACTTCGACGAACAGCCGCACGCCGCGCGGCAGCCGGCCGGCCACGCCGAGGGCCGTCGCCGCCACGGAGGCGTCGGGGGGCATCGGCACCTCGACGATGTCGACCGGCAGGTCCTCGAACGGCGGGATCTCCGGCGTGTCCACGATCAGGCCGATGCGCCGCGGGACGAACTCCTCGCGGCGCAGCGCGTCGAGCCGGCTGGCGGGGCACAGGAAGCGGTGGGTCAGCACCTGGCCGCCGTGCTCCTGGTCGCGGCGGTGGCGGGCCAGCGCGTCGGACATGTGCAGGGACGTCGGCGGGAACAGCCCCGCGTCGTCGACCAGGGCGGTGAACAGGACGGCGGTGCTCATCTGGCCCACGTCCAAGCGTATCCGGGATCCTCGCACGACAATGCTCCCTGCCCGAGGTCGAGCGGCCGGAACGTGTCGACCATGACGGCCGTCTCGCTGGTGGTCGTGACGCCGCGCGCCACGGCGTCGATGACCGCCTCGACCGCGCCGGGCTGCGGCCCGTGGGTGAAGCCGGCCGGGTGCAGCGACACGGAGCCGACGTCGATGCCGGAGCCCTTGCGCGCGGAGTAGTCGCCGCCGACGTAGAACATGAACTCGTCGGAGTCGACATTGTGGTGGTTGTACGGGATCGGCACCGACTCGGGGTGGAAGTCCAGCGGGCGCGGGCAGAACGAGCAGACCACGAACCCCGGCCCCTCGAACGTCTGGTGGACGGGCGGCGGGGCGTGCGTCCTCTTCACGACCGGCTCGAAGTCGCGGATGTTGAACGCGTACGGGTAGAGGCAGCCGTCCCAGCCGACGACGTCGAACGGGTGGTCGCGGTAGACCAGCCGGGTGAGGCCGCCCCGGGTGCGGACCAGCACCGGCACCTCCTCGCCGTCCACGAGCAGCGGCTCGGCCGGGGCGCGCAGGTCGCGCTCGCTGTAGGGCGCGTGCTCCAGGAACTGGCCGTACTGCGACAGGTAGCGCCGGGGCGGCCGGATGTGGCCGGCGGCCTCGATCACCAGCGCGTTGACCTGCCCGTCGGGCACCCAGCGGTGGATGGTGCCGGTCGGCACGACCACGTAGTCGCCCTCACCGGCCTCGATGACGCCGTACGTGGACTCGAACCGGACCCGGCCCCGCTGGACGTACACGCACTCGTCGCCCATCGAGTCGCGGTACAGCTCGCTGGGCCGGTCGGTGGTGGCGTACGACAACCGGACGTCGCCGTTGCCGGCCAGCAGGACGCGGCCGGTGACCAGGTCCCCGGCGGTGGCGAGGTCCTGGGTGCGGAAGTGCCGCGGGGAGAGGGGCAGGTTGGGCTCCAGGCGCGTGCCGGTGCCCTGCGTGACGGCCTCGGCCTTGACGATGGCCGTCGGGAGGTGACGGTGGTAGAGCAGTGAGGAGTCGGAGGAGAAGCCTTCCTCGCCCATCAGCTCCTCGGCGTACAGCCCGCCGTCGGGCTTCCTGAACTGCACGTGGCGCTTGCGGGGCACCTCGCCCACGACGCGGTAGTACGGCATCCGGCCTCCCCAAGCAGCGTCCGACGACCGTCCGTTTATCGGACGTAAGCGTCCTCTATATGCAATTACCGTCGTCCATCGCCCTGGAGATGTCAACCCAGGGCGCCGGCCAGCTCCGCGGCGGCCTCGACCACCCGCGCTCCCGCCGACTCGTCCAGCGGCCCGAACGTCACCACCCCCACCGACGCCTCCAGCCACGGCAGCCCGGTGACCGGGGCGGCGATGCCCCGGGCCCCCTCCTGCAACTGCCCCTCCGTCACCAGATAGTCCGACCGGCCCTCGCGCAGTCCCAGGATCGCCCGCCCCGCCGCGCCTTTGGTGAGCGGATGGCGCGAGCCCTCCCGGTAGGCGACGTGCATGTGCGTCCACGACGGCTCCACCACGGCCACGGCCAGCCCGTCGTCGCCCTCGGCCACGGTCAGGTGCGCGGTCGCGCCCACCGTCTCGGCCAGCCGCCGCAGCGCGGGCAGCGCCGCCGCCCGCAGCAGCGGCTGCACGGCCTGGGCCAGCACCAGCACCCCGAACCCGAGGTGCGCCCGCCCCTCGGTGTCGCGCCGCACGAAGCCCTCGCGCGACAGCGTGGTGAGCAGCCGGTAGACGACGGGACGGCTGAGCTGCAGCTCGTGGCTCAGCTCGGTGGGGGTGCGCCCGCCCTTGCCGTCGGCGAGCAGCCTCAGCAGGCGGAGCCCGCGCTCCAGCGTCTGGGCGGATTCAGCGACCATGGTCCGATTATCGCCACCGCCCGTGCGCGGGGATCGCCGGTAGGGCGGGCCGGTAGGGCGGGCCCCACCCCGGATTCGGGGGGCGGCGGGCCTGATCGGGACGGGTGATCGGCGCAGACTTCAGGAAAGACCTAGGAGGATCCCATGAGTCGCGTGTCCACCCTCACCCCGCCGCCCGCGCCCCGGGGCGGCCTGCCGGACGAGGTTCCGCCCGTCGTGCTCGCGGCGATGTCGCTGTGGCTGTTCGCCGTCGCGGCCGGAGCCTTCGAGGCCCTGCTCATGGTCACCGTGGAGCTGTCGTCCGGGACGGCGTTCGGTGAGCTGCTGCCGCAGATCGTCTTCCGGCTGGCGGTGTTCGGGGCGGCCGTGTTCCTCGCCCTGCGGCTGCGGCACAGGCGCAACTGGGCGCGGCTCACGCTCGCCGTCGGCCTCGGGATCTTCGGAACGCTGTCCCTCGTGGTCGAGCCGGCGCGGTGGCTGCTGGCCGGCGGCTCGATCGGCGACGCGGTCGCCGCCGCCGCCCCGATGGACCTGGTCTTCGCGGGCAGCCGGATCCTGCACCTGCTGGCCGTGCTGGGGGCTGTGACGCTCATGTTCCAGCCGCGGGCCAACGCCTTCTTCCTCGGGCGGTCAGCCTGAGACGCCCTCGGAGGCCGGAGCCGGGGCCGGGGCCGGGGCGCGCAGGTTGCGCACCCCGGGCGACAGCAACGCGGCCAGCGTCGAGAGCACGACCATCGCGCCGCAGGCGAGCAGCGCCTCCCGGGTGCCGATCAGGTGCGCCACCGGCCCGGCCAGCATCAGCCCGAGCGGCCCGAACATCAGCGACCCGAGCGCGTCGTACGAGCTGACCCGCGACAGCGCGTCCGCCGGGACCTCCCGCTGCATGGTGGTCTGCCACAGCACGCCGAAGACGTCGAAGCACACCCCCAGCGCGAACGACCCGGCCACGATCGCCCAGACCGGCGCCCCGAACCCCAGCAGCAGGTACGGCGCCGCGGTCGGCAGGCAGAGCAGCGTGGCGAGCAGGATCGGGCGGGACGGCCGCATCCGCAGCGACACCAGCACCCCGGCGATCGTGCCGACCGCCTCGCCCGTCAGGAACGCCGACCAGACCAGCGGCCCGCCCAGGCTCTCCTTGGCCAGCAGCGGCCCCAGCACGCCGTGGCCCGCCTGGATGGCCATCACCATGATCGAGAACTGTGCGACGACCACCCAGATCCACTGCCGGGAGCTGAACTCGCGCCAGCCGTCGCGCAGGTCGGCCAGCATCGAGTGACGCGGCCCGGCCGGCCGCTCGCCGGGTGCCAGCCGCAGCGCCGCCACCAGCACGCCGGCCACCGCGAACATCACGCCGCTCACCGACAGCGCCCATCCGCCGCCGAAGAGCACCACGGTGCCGCCGCTGAGCACGGCCCCGGCCACGCGCGAGGTGTTGGCGCCCAGCCCGAGCAGGGCGTTGCCGGTCTGCAGCCGGTCGGCGGGCACCACCTCCGGGATGATGCCGGTCAGCGCGGGGAACAGCATGGCCATCGCCAGGCCGCTGATCGCGGCGGCCGTGGCCATCGCGGGCAGCGGCGTCCATCCGGTGAACATCATCGCGGCCAGGGCGAAGAAGGCCAGCGCGTTGGTGAGCTCGCCGGCCGTCATGACCAGGTGCCGGGGGAAGCGGTCCGCGATGACGCCGCCGACCAGCATGAAGAGCACCATCGGCAGCGACTCGGCGGTCAGGACCACCGAGAGCGTGGTCGCGTCGGCGCCGGGCAGGCCGAGGATGCCGAAGGCGAGGGCCACGGGGGCGAACGTGCTGCCCAGCACCGAGATGGTCCGCGCCGCCAGCAGCAGCGTGAACCGCCGCTCGCGGAGCAGGCCGAGGTCTCCGAGATGTCCGCGCACCTGATCCCCCTTGCTTCGCGGAAAACGGGGCTCATTCTTCCGGGACGCCGGTGGAGTTGTCTTCTGGTTATCCGGCAGGTGAAGAAACGGGTCAGAAAAGCGGTCAAGACCCCCTGATCTCATTGAACGTCACTGATCATCCAGATATCGTGCCTAATGCCCGACGATCACCCCTCACGTAAGGCGCCTCGATGCGACCTCGACTGCGGCAGCTCTTCGTCATAGGACTCGCCCTCTCCCTGCTCGGCATCGGCGTCCCCGCGTGGTCGGAGGACGATCCCCGCAGCTGCAACGACCTGATGGCCGGCGACACCCCCGCCTACGTCGTGTGCCGGTGGATGGCCACCCCCGACGAGGCGCTGGACATCGCCAGGTTCTGGCTGGCCAACGACGGCGAGAACCTGGAGGCGGCAGCACCGCTCGACTCCATCGGGGTCGACTGCGGCGACGCGGGCAACGTGTGCGACCCGACCCCGCCCGACGGCGTGGGCGACGGGCAGGCGCACGACGGGGGCGACCCGGACGTCGAGGGCGCCGAGGACGGCGGCACGCCGGAGTGCAAGGCGGGCGAGGAGTGCTCCGTCCCGCCGGCGGGCCTGTCGGCCGAGCAGATCTCCCAGGCCGAGGAGAGCACCACCGGCAAGGCCGTGAAGAGCGCCGTCGCGGCGGGCCTGCGGGTGTGGGTGGACGCCGAGCTGGCCGACGACTGGAAGGCCGGCAAGCTCGCCGAGGGCGCCAAGCAGGTCGCCGCGCTGGCCGCGCAGCCGGGCGTCGTGGGTGTCCGGTTCACCCGGCAGCTCGGGGACGGGCAGCTGTTCCAGAGCGCCGACGAGATGGACACGTTCGTCAACGAGGCGTCGGCCGAGCTGCGCAAGCTCGCCCCGGGCCGCAAGCTGGCCGCGCACACGATGGTGCCGCTGTTCGGCTGCGGCGCCGACGAGGCCTGCAAGACCGCGATCACCCAGAAGTACCCGCTCCTCGACCCCGAGCGGATCGGCGCCTGGCTGGCCAAGGGCAAGATCGACCAGCTCGCCCTCGACAGCGGTCACCTGGCCACTGAGTACACCACCTGGAAGATCGACGCCGCCACGGCGCAGCGCAACCAGTGGATCCAGGTCCGGGCCCGGGCGTGGGACGCGTACGCGCAGATCTCCGTCGAGGACGCGGCGCTCGCCGCGCCCGGCGCGCCCCAGCTCACCGGGGAGCAGGCCACCAAGGCCATCACCGAGCACGTGGCGAGCCCGCTGCAGGACGACGCCGCCGAGACCGTCACGCTGTGGAGCCGCTACGAGAACGGCCAGGGGCAGGTCAGCCGCGCGTACGGCGAGAAGTGGGCGGCCAACACCACCTGGGACCAGCTCAAGAAGCTGACCTCGGTCCGTCCCCGCCTGGCCACGGTCTACGACCCGGCCAAGCCGGAGGTGGACGCCGCGACCGACCTGAAGGCCCTGTCCGAGGTCTTCGGCCAGGTCTACCTCTACGCCGCCTGACCTCGGGGCCCGGGCGGCCCCGGGCTCAGTCCTTGAGGAAGGCGCCGAACTCGTTCAGATCGATCAGCCCGTCGCCGTCCTGGTCGAGCCGGGCCACCCCGGCCTGGGCCCGCTCCAGGCTGATCGGCTGCCCCAGGGCCTCCATCAGCCGGACCAGCTCCTCGGCCGAGATGCGGCCGTCCTTGTCGACGTCGATCAGGTCGAAGGTGATCGCGTGGTCGCTCATCGTGCCCTCCTGGGGGATCGTGTGGGTCAGACCTTAGTGGCGATCTCCGCTTCCCCGGGAGGCGTCCGGCATTCCGGGCGATCCTGTGGGTAGCGGCGGTCCATGCGATTGACGTACACCTCGGATCTGTGGTGGAAGAACGCCGTCGTCTACTGCCTGGACGTGGAGACGTACAAGGACGGCAACGGCGACGGCATCGGCGACTTCCGCGGCCTCACGCAGCAGATCGACTACCTCGCGGGACTGGGGGTGACGTGTCTGTGGCTCATGCCGTTCTACCCCACCCCCAACAAGGACGACGGCTACGACATCACCGACTTCTACGCCATCGACCCCCGGCTCGGCACGCTCGGCGACTTCGTGGAGTTCATGCGGACCGCCCATGACCGGGGGCTGCGGGTCATCGCGGACCTGGTCGTCAACCACACCTCCGACCAGCACCCGTGGTTCAAGGAGGCGCGTAAGAGCAAGGACTCGCCGCGCCGCGACTGGTACGTCTGGTCCGACAAGAAGGAGCCGGACGACCCCGGCCAGGTGGTCTTCCCCGACAAGGAGAACAGCATCTGGCAGTACGACAGGGGGTCGGGCCAGTACTACCTGCACAGCTTCTACCGGCACCAGCCCGACCTCAACGTGGCCAACCCCGAGGTCCGCGACGAGATCGCCCGCATCCTGGGCTTCTGGATGGAGCTCGGGCTGTCGGGCTTCCGGGTGGACGCGGTGCCGTTCCTCATCGAGAACGTCGAGCCCAAGCTCGCCGACCCGCACGACTTCCTGGCGGACCTGCGGGCCTTCATGACCCGCCGTCAGGGCGACTCGGTGCTGCTCGGCGAGGTCAACGTCCCCTACGAGGAGCTCATGGGCTACTTCGGCAAAGGACTCGGCGACCAGGTCACCATGTGCTTCGACTTCATCGGCATGCAGCGCGCCTGGCTGTCACTGGCCAGGGGCGAGGCCGAGCCGCTGGCCTCGGCGCTCAAGGAGCGGCCCCGGCCGCCCAAGGACTGCCAGTGGGCGACGTTCCTGCGCAACCACGACGAGCTGACCCTGGACAAGCTCACCGACGAGGAGCGCCAGGAGATCTTCCAGGCGTTCGGCCCCGAGGAGGACATGCAGATCTTCGGCCGTGGCCTGCGCCGCCGGCTTCCGCCCATGCTGGGCGGCGACCTGCGGCGGATCAAGATGGCCTACAGCCTGCTCTTCTCGCTGCCGGGCACACCGGTGCTGTTCTACGGAGAGGAGATCGGCATGGGGGAGAACCTCGCCGCCGAGGGTCGCATGGCGGTCCGCACCCCCATGCAGTGGTCGAGCGAGGGTGGCTTCAGCATGCACGAGCCCGTACGGAAGATGCCGGACGGAGCCTTCGGGCCCGAGCGGGTCAACGTGGCCGACCAGAAGCGCCAGCAGGACTCGCTGCTGCGCTGGATCCAACTCCTCATCGAGCGCTACCGCGAGTGCCCGGAGCTGGCGTGGGGCACCCACACGGTGATCGACTCGGGCAGCCCGCAGGTGCTGGCGCACCGCTGCGACGCCGACGGCGCGTCGGTGGTCGTCCTGCACAACCTGGGCAGGACGACCGAGGAGGTGGAGCTGAAGCTGGACGGCCTGGCGAACTACCAGCTCACCGACCTGCTGGTGGACGGCACGACCGAGGTCTCGGACAAGGGGGCGGTACGTCTGCCGCTCGGCCCGCACGGGTGCCGGTGGCTGCGCGCCTCGCCTCCCGAGGTCGCCCCTGAGGACGCCTCGGTGAAGTCGGACAGCTCCTTCACCCATCCGCGCCGCTCCTGACGCGGCGCCGCCGCTGGTGGACCTTCACAGAGTCGCTGGTGGACCTTCACAGATAGGACGGGCCGCTCACGCGGTGACGGAAGGTCCACCAGACCCACGCCTGCGAGGCCACGAGGAACGGCATCACCGCGAGGACGACCGGCGTGAGCAGCGACGCCGTGGGCCCGGCCACGAGCGGCAGCCGCAGCCCGGCCAGCACCCCGATCACGACGAGCGCGGCGGCGGTCAGCGCGTACGTGCGCGCCTCACCGGAGCCGCCCGACAGCACGGCCGCGCGCCGCCGCAGCTCGCCGCGCAGCCGCAGCGTGGCGAAGGCCAGCCCGTGCGTGCCGAACAGCGCGGCCACCACCAGCGCCGGCAGCACCGCGATGGGCCCGTGGATGCCGAGCAGCACGTCGCTCAGCAGCACCCCCCAGCTCAGCGCCAGCCCCCAGCTTCCCGCGACCACCGCCCCGTCCCAGAGGCCCTGCCAGCCGGGGCGGGTCAGCCGCCCGCGCAGCCAGAGCCCCATGTCGCGCACCACCCAGGACAGCACCAGGGCCACCACCAGTACGGGATCGCCGCTCAGCAGCTCGCCCTCCAGCCTGGGGAAGAGCCCCGCGAGCACGCCGGCGGTGGACACCAGCCACACCTCGTTGCCGAGGAAGAACGGGGCGATCGCGGCGATCACCTCGCGTCGCTCGCCGGCGCTCCGGCCCAGGTACGGCAGCACCATGCCGACGCCGATGTCGGCTCCGGCCAGCACGAGGTAGCCGAGCGCGAAGAAGGCCAGGATGAAGATCTCCATGAGGGGCTCCTCAAGCGGGGTCAGAAGGACAGGGCGGGGGCGGGCGACTCGATCGGCCGGTCGCCGAGCGTCACCGCGTCCGGTCCGCGCCGGGCGGTCCTGGCCAGCAGCCAGTAGTTGGTGGCGATCAGCACGGCGAACACGGTCACGAACGCGGTCAGCGAGATCCTCATCTGCGCCCCGGTGACCGGCGACATCGCCTCGGCCGTGGTCAGCAGGCCGTACACCGCCCATGGCTGGCGGCCCATCTCGCGGAACACCCAGCCGCCCAGCATGGCCGCGAACGGCACCGGGATCATCAGGGTCAGCAGCCAGTGCCACACCCGCAGGCCCCGCACCGCGGGCCGGAACAGCATGAGCAGCGCGCTCAGCCCGGAGAAGAAGAACATCACCGCGAACGCGATCAGCATCGTCATCGCCCCGGCCTGCACCCACCCGGCCGGGGGCAGGTAGTCGCCGGGGCCGTGCGCCGCCGCCATCTCGGCCTGCGCGGCGGCCAGCCGGCCGGCGTCACCCGTCCACGCGGCGGCCTTGGTCGGCTGGAGCGTCTGGAAGCCGAGGCCGCCGAACGTCGCGGTGAACAGGGTCGCGGGCAGCGCCACGCCGATGCCGATCCGCAGCGACTTGCGGAAGAAGTCCTGCTCGGCGGTGCGCCGGCGCAGGTGGTAGGCGCTCACCCCGGCCATGAAGAAGCCGCCCGTGATCATGGCGCCGCCGAGCACGTGGAAGAACGCCACCCGGGCCGCCGGGTTGGCCACCATCGCCCCGAAGTCGGTCAGCCGCAGCACGCCGCCCGCCAGCTCGTAGCCGACGGGGTTCTGGAGGAAGCCGTTGGAGACGAGGATCCAGAACGCCGACGCGTACGCTGTGAGCGTCACGATCCAGATGGCCGCCAGGTGGGCCCACCGGTTCAGCTTGTCCCAGCCGAAGATCCACAGGCCGAGGAACGTGGATTCGAGGAAGAAGGCCACCAGCGTCTCGATCGCCAGTGAGGCGCCGAACGCGTTGCCCGCGAACTCCGTCAGCCCCTTCCACGCCATCCCGAGCTGGAACTCCATCACGAGGCCGGTGACGATGCCCATCGCGTAGTTGACGATGTAGAGCTGTCCCCAGAATCTGGTCATCCGCAGGTGGAGCGGGCTGCGGGTGAGCGTCGCCCAGGTCTGTACGACGGCCACCAGCGTCGCGAGGCCGAGCGTCAGCGCCACGAAGAGGAAGTGCGCCCCCGCGGTGAGGGCGAACTGCAGGCGGGCGAGTTCCACGGTGTCCATGGCGCACAGCCTGCGGTGACGGCTCGGGCCGCCGCGTCATGCGGGCGCGGGCACCTGGCGTACTCCTCCGGGTGTCCGGCGGCGCCGGCCGTACCACCCAGGGTGTACGGCCGGCCGGGGCGTCAGGCGCCTCAGGGGGTGAGCCAGCCGGGGGTGATCATGCCGGCCTCGTACGCGATGACCACGAGCTGGGCGCGGTCCCGCGCGGCGAGCTTGGTCATGATGCGGCTGACGTGGGTCTTGGCCGTGGCGGGGCTGAGCACGAGCCGGGCCGCGATCTCGTCGTTGGACAGCCCGGCCGCCACCAGCGACATGACCTCCCGCTCGCGCTCGGTCAGCGCGTTGAGCCGCGGCCCCGGCTCCGGGCGCTTGACCCGGCCGGCGAACTCGGCGATCAGCCGGCGCGTGATCGAGGGGGCGATCAGCGCGTCGCCGCGGGCCACGACCCGCACGGCGTGGATCAGCTCGGCCGGCTCGGTGTCCTTGACCAGGAAGCCGCTCGCGCCCGACCGCAGCGCCCCGTACACGTAGTCGTCCAGGTCGAACGTGGTCAGGATGACCACCTTGACGCCGTCGAGCCGGGGGTCGGTGACGATCCGGCGGGTCGCCTCCAAGCCGTCGAGCTGCGGCATGCGGATGTCCATGAGCACCACGTCGGGGCGGTGCCGCCTGGCCTGCTCCACCGCCTCCTCGCCGTTGGCGGCCTCGGCGACCACGTCCAGGTCGTCCTCGTCGCTCAGGATCGACCGGAACCCGGCGCGCACAAGGGTCTGGTCGTCGGCCAGGAGTACCCGGATCATCAGGCTCCGTTCAGGGGAAACGGGGTTTTCAGGGGGAGGTCCGCGACGACGCGGAAGCCGCCCTCGGGCCGGGGCCCCGCCTCCAGGGTGCCGCCCAGCGCCGTGGCGCGCTCGCGCATGCCCTGGACGCCGAAGCCGCTGCCCTCCGTGTACGTGGCCCCGGGGCCATCATCCTCCACCCGGATCACCAGATGTCCGGATTCGTTGGTGATGGCGAGTGTGGCCGCGTCGGTCCCGGAGTGGCGGGAGACGTTCGTCAGCGCCTCGCGGACGATGCGCGCCGCCGCCAGGTCGATCTCCGTCGGCACGCCGTCCAGCGGCCCCGACAGCTCGGTGCGCACCGACAGCCCCGTGGCGGCGACCAGGGCGTCCACGCGCGCCAGGCTGTCGGGCGGGGCCGTCGGCGCCTCCTCGTCCACCTGCCGCAGCACGCCCAGCGTGGTGCGCAGCTCGCGCAGCGTCTCCTTGCTCGTCTCCTTGATCGTGCGCAGCGCCGTCTCGGCCTCCTCGGGCCGCTTCTTCAGCCCGTGCAGCGCCGCCGCGGCCTGCACGTTGATCATGGAGATGTTGTGGCCGAGCACGTCGTGCAGCTCACGGGCGATGCGCAGCCGCTCCTCGCCGGCCCGCCGCCTGGCCTCCTCCTCCCTGCCGTGCTCGGCCTCCATCGCGCGCCGCTCGGCCTCCTCCAGGTAGGCGCGGCGGGTGCGGGTGACGCCGCCGAACGCGAGGCACGCCACCACCCAGCCCATGATGGAGATGAACACGCCGTCGCTGATGTGCCTGACGTCGCCGCTCTCGCCGTACCCGAGGGCCAGCAGCGAGGCGGCGCCCGTGGCGATGGCGGCCACCAGGTGACCCCGGTCGGCGGCCGTGTAGAGGACGACGAACATGAGGATCAGCAGCGGCCCGTCCAGCCGGGCGAACGGGTAGTAGGCGACGACCGCGGCGGTCACGACGACCAGCGCCGTCACGGGATGCCGCAGCCGCGCGAGCGTGGCGGCGCCGGCGAGGAGGGGGAGGACCAGGTCCAGGGCGTTCGGCCGGGGGCCCTGCTCGAACAGCGCGATGGCCAGTGTGGCGCCGAGCACGACGGCGACCACACCGAGCGACATGGCCGTCCCGGCCCGCGATCCGCGCATGACGCCCATTCTGTACCGCATCCCCGACCACTGCGTCGACCTCCACCACGACCGCGGCGACGTGCGGCGGCCTTCCGGCTGGGTAGATCAGGAGGATGAGCACTGATGAGGAGCTGCGGCAGGTCGAGGAGGACCTGGCGCGGCTGCGCGCGGAGAACAAGGACATCCGCCAGCAGATCGGCGAGCTGGGGGCGACCGATCCGATCGAGATCGGCACCATGATCGCCATGGCGGACGATCAGGAGCAGCTGATCGCCGATCTGGAGCGGCGGCGCGACGAGCTGCGCCGCCGCCTCGGGCAGAACTGACGTCTCCGCGGAGCGCGGCTCACGACCTCGCCGGGGCCGAGCGCAGGGGCGCGCCGGCGTCGTGCAGGTGCCGCAGCGCCTGGCCGTACGAGTCGAGCAGGCCGGTCTCCAGATAGTCGACCCCGATCTCGGCGCAGTAGTCGCGGACGATCGGCTGGGCGCGCCGCAGGTTGGGCGCCGGCATGTTCGGGAACAGGTGGTGCTCGATCTGGTAGTTGAGCTGGCCGAGCAGCACGTCGACGACCGGTCCGCCCTTGACGTTGCGCGAGGTCAGCACCTGCTTGCGCAGGAAGTCCAGCTTGTCGTCCTTGGTGAGGATCGGCATGCCCTTGTGATTGGGGGCGAACGTGGAGCCCAGGTAGAGGCCGAACAGCCCCTGGTGGACGATCAGGAACACCACGGCCTTGACCGGCGACAGCGTCGCGAACACCACGCCGAAGTAGACCGCGAAGTGCGTCACCAGCAGCGCCAGCTCCGCGCCGCGCCGCTTGACGGCCGGGTTCGTGAGGGCACGGAAGCTGGCCACGTGCAGGTGCCATCCCTCCAGCGTCAGCAGCGGGAAGAACAGGTACGCCTGCCGGCGCGCGATGAACCGCGGCAGTCCCCGGCTGCGCCGGGCCTGGTCGGTCGACCAGACGATCACCGCCGGCGAGACGTCGGGGTCGTGGTCCTCGTGGTTGGGGTTGGCGTGGTGGCGGTTGTGCTTGACGGTCCACCAGCCCCAGCCGAGGCCGATGCCGAGGTTGCCCACCAGAAGCCCCATGATGTCGCTCGGCCGGCGCGTACGGAACACCTGGCGGTGCCCGAGGTCGTGGGCGAGGAAGCCGAGCTGCGCGAAGACAAAGGCGAGCACCGCGGCGACCAGAAGTTGGAGCCACGAGTCGCCGGCCCACCAGAACAGGGCCCACCCACCGAGGTAGGCGGCCGTGGCCAGGCAGGTGCGCACCGCGTAGTAGACAGGGCGCCGGTCGAGCAGGCCGGCCTCCGCGATCCTCCGGGAAAGGCGGGCGAAGTCGCTGCCCCGCGCGTCGAGTGTGACTGAGTCGGTCACAGGTCTCCTCACATAACCGAGAACGTGCTTCCCCACCCTCGCGTATTACCCGCCCGTACGGAAGATCGTCCACTACCTGTCTCCACGACCGGCGCCTACGGTGTTGACCTACGGTGATGAAGCGCGTACCTCTCGGGGTGGGGGATCGCGGCGCCCCTGGCCAGGGCCCGCCGAAGGCCCGCCTCGCCCAGGGCGTGACGGCAGCGGGCGAGCAGCGCGGGGTCGCCCGCCCCGGCTCCGCCGCGCAGCGCTCCCGCCGCCCCGGCCAGCTCGGCGGCGAGCTCCGGGTCACAGTGCTCGGCCGTGCCCTCCAGCACGGTCGCGCGGACCGTACGGTCCGGCGAGGCCGCCATGAGCTCCAGGGCCCGGCGCAGCGGCGGCCAGGGGTCGGCCGAGACGCGGGCGAGCTCCACGTGCACCAGCGCCTCGAACTGGGCGGGCGCGCCGGGCAGCAACTCCAGGGCCCGGTGCAGCAGCCGGGCCGCCGCGCCGGGATCGCCCGAGCGGCGGGCCACCTCCGCTCTGGCGTGCAGCACCCGGGCGTACGCCACGGCGTCGCCGTCGGGATCTCCGCTCACCACCTCCTCCGCCCTGGCCAGGGTGGCGGCGGCCGCTGCGAGGTCGCCCGTGCGGGCCTGGAGCCGCCCCAGCCGGGACAGGAACAGGATCGGCCCGGCGGGGGACTCCAGCCCGGCGATCTCCCCGGCCAGCCGCTCGCCCTCCTGGGCCAGCGCCACGGCCTCGGCGTGGTCGCCCTCGTTCTCGGCGGCCAGCGACAGCCAGTGCAGTGTGAACGACAGCCCCCACCGGTCGCCGGTCTGCCTGAACCCGGCCAGCGCCGCCCGCAGCGGCCCACCCGCATCGGCCGCCGAGCCGAACTCGAACCGCGCCAGGCCGCACGCCAGCGCCGCCGCCGCCCTCGTCCACGGGTCGGGGTGGTCGCGCAGGCGCTCGGCGTTCTCCTCGGCGAGCCGTACGAGGCCGGGCAGGGGGGCCGGAATGAGCGCGAAGCAGGTCACCGCCGCCGGATGGTCCGAGAGCCGGACGGCGTCCGGCGGCTCCTCGCCCATGATCACCCGGCAGAGCCCGTGGGCCGGCTCCCGCCCCGCCGGCGGCACGTCGCCCACCCGCCGCAGCACCTCGGCCGCCCGCTCGGCCGCCTCGCGCCGCCGCCCCCGCATGATCCACGGCCACAACCGGGCCAGGAAAAGCCGGAGCGGGTCGTCGGTGTGCTCCAGCGCGGCGTCCAGGTTGCCCTGCTCGGCGTCCAGCACGGCCAGCCAGTGGAGCTGCCCGCCGGTCCGCAGCCCGGGACCGGCCGCCTCGGCCAGCGCGGTGTAGTGGCGGGCGTGGGCGCGACGCACGTCCGGCAGGTCCGCGGCGGCGTACTGCCTGATGGTCTCCAGCATCGTGTACCGGTCGCCGGAGACGCCGATGAGCGACTTGTCCACCAGCGAGGCGAGCACCTCGAGCACGCCGCCCTCGACGCCCCCGGCCACGCCGCCCTGCTCGCCGCAGATCCGCGCGACCGCGTCGGCGTCCGCGCCGCCCGCGAACACCGTGAACGCGCGCAGCAGATCCCGCTCCGCGTCCGACAGCAGCTCCCAGCTCCAGTCGATCACCGCGCGCAGCGTGCGGTGCCGTGGCTCGGCGGTCCGGCCGCCGCGGAAGGACAGCCGGTCCCCGAGCCCGCTCACCAGCAGGGCGACGGACATGGTCCGCAGCCGGGCGGCGGCCAGCTCGATCGCCAGCGGTATCCCGTCGAGCTCGCGGCAGATCCGCGCCGCGTCCCCGGCCTCGACCCGTACGTCCGGCCGCGCCGCGGCGGCCCGGTCCCGGAACAGCTCCACGGCCGCCGCCTCCTCCAGCGGGAGCACCCGGTGGAGCGTCTCGCCGGGGATGTCCAGCGGCTCCCGGCTGGTGGCCAGGACCCGCAGCCCCGGCACCGCGCCGAGCAGCCACCGCGTCACCCGCGCGGCCTCGTCGATGAGGTGCTCGCAGTTGTCCAGCACGACCAGCGGCCGGCGAAAGCCCCGCAGCGCCGTCACGGGGTCGGTGGTGCGCAGCACACCTTCCAGGGAGGCCAGGACACCGGAGGCGGAGGCCAGCTCGACCAGCCACACCGCGCCGCCGAGCGTGGCGGCCGCCTCGACGGCCAGCCGCGTCTTCCCCGCCCCGCCCGGCCCCACCAGCGTCACGAGCCGCACGCCGTCTTCCGGCGGCGCCGCCGTCCCGTCGTCCCCCGCCTGCGAGGCCGTGAGGAGCGCACGGAGGTGCGAGAGATCGCCGGAGCGCCCCACGAAGCTCGTCACCCGAGCCGGCAGCCGCCCGCCACCCTCGCTCTCCGGAGGCCCCGCCGCTCCCGGGGGAGGGTCACGCAGAGCCGCGAGATGCGCCTGCCGCAGCTCCGCCCCGGGGTCCGCGCCCAGCTCGTCCGCCAGTCTCGCGCGTGCCCGCTCGAACGCCTCCAGCGCCTCCCCCCGCCGCCCCGCCGCCGTCAGCGCCCGTACGAGCAGGGCGTGGAACGGCTCCCGCAGCGGATGCTCGGCCACCAGCGCCCGCAACTCGGCCACCACCCCGTCGACCCCGCCGCCCGTGCCGCCGCGTTCGGTCAGGTCGGTGGCGATCCGCGTGGCCAGGGCCGTCAGGCGCAGCTCCTCCAGCCGCGCCGCCGGTCCGGTCGCGAACGGCAGCCCCGCCACGTCCGCCAGCGCCGCCCCCCGCCACAGCCGCAGCGCCGCCCGCGCCTCACCGGCCCGTACGAGCCGCTCGAACTCCCACGCGTCCACCTCGCCGGCCGGCACGTCCAGCGCGTACCCGGCGGGACGCGACGAGACGATCCCCGGCGCCTCACGCCGCGCCCTGGACACCAGCGACTGCAACGCCGCGACCGGATGCGCCGGCCTCTCGTCCGGCCACAGGTCGCCGATCAGCCGGTCCGCCGTCACCACGCGACCGGGGTCCAGCGCCAGCCGCACCAGCAGGGCCCGCACCCGGGCGCCGCTCACCGCGACCCCGGCCACCTGCAGCGGCCCCAGGATCCCGATCCGCATCCACCCTCCACCCGGCGGTTCCTCCCGCTTACGCCTACATTCTCGCCGCGTCTCCGAGGCGCGGCATGCGTCCGGGCTAGGCGACGTTCCCGCACCGTAAGGTCCTCGTGGCCGCGCCGGGTGTTGGATCGGCGGCATGCGCGTGTTGCTGACCGGCTCAGCCGGCTTCATCGGCCGTCACATCGCCGAGACGCTCGAAGGCGTCGCCGCCGTCCGCGACGTCGTGCCCGCCGACCTCAGGACGGGCGTGGACGTGCGCGACGCCGACGCCCTCGACCGGCTGCTGCCCGGCGTCGACGCCGTCGTCCACCAGGCCGCCAAGGTCGGGCTCGGCGTGGACCTGGCCGACCTGCCCGCGTACGCGTCCGCGAACGTGTGCGGCACCGCCGTCCTGCTCGCCGCCATGGCGCGGCACGGCGTGCGGCGGCTGGTCCTCGCCTCCTCCATGGTCGTGTACGGCGAGGGCGCCTACGACTGTCCCGCCCACGGCCCGGTACGGCCCGGCCCCCGGCGTGAGGAGGACCTGGCGGCCGGGGTGTTCGACCCCCGGTGCCCGTGCTGCGACGCCGTGCTCGTCCCGGCCGTCGTCGCCGAGGACGCCCGCATGGACCCGCGCAACGCCTACGCCACCACCAAGCTCGCCCAGGAGCACCTGGCCGCCGGCTGGGCCCGCGAGACCGGCGGGACCGTGACGGCCCTGCGCTACCACAACGTCTACGGCCCCGGCATGCCGCGCGACACTCCGTACGCCGGGGTCGCCGCGATCTTCCTGTCGGAGCTGGTGAGCGGGCGGGCGCCGCGGGTGTTCGAGGACGGCGGGCAGCGGCGCGACTTCGTCCACGTCCGCGACGTGGCCCGGGCCAACGCCCTCGCCCTGGAGGAGGACAGGCCCGGCGCCCTGACGGCGTACAACATCGCCGGCGGGACGCCGCGCACGGTCGGGGACCTGGCCCGTGCGCTGGCGGCGGCGACCGGGGGGCCGGCGCCGGTCGTCACGGGCGGCTACCGCCTCGGGGACGTCCGCCACATCGTCGCCTCGCCCGCGAAGGCGGCCCGGGAGCTGGGGTTCACGGCTCAGGTGGCGTTCGAGGACGGCCTGAGGGAGTTCACCACGGCCGCCGTCACGGCTTCGTAAGGGTTGACCCGGCCGCCGGTACGTACCGTCGGACTCGTGATCGATGTCGTGCTGCCCTGCCTCGACGAGGCCGCCGCGCTCCCCTGGGTGCTGGAGCGGATGCCGTACGGATATCGCCCGATCGTGGTGGACAACGGCTCCACCGACGGGTCCGCCCGGATCGCCGAGGCCCATGGGGCGACGGTGGTGCACGAGCCGCGCAGGGGGTTCGGCGCGGCCTGCCACACCGGCCTCATGGCCGCCACCGCGCGGATCGTCTGCTTCATGGACGCCGACGCCTCGCTCGACCCGCGCCAGCTCCCGCGCGTCGCCGAGCCCGTCCTGGCGGGGGACGGCGACCTGGTGCTGGGCCGGCGGGTGGAGCGCCGGCCCGGCCCGGCCGGTCCGGGCGGCGGCGGGCACGGCTGGCCCGCGCACGCCCGCGCCGGCAACGCCGTGCTCGCCTGGCGGCTGCGCCGCGGCGCGGGGATCCCGCTGCGCGACCTCGGCCCGATGCGTGCCTGCCGCCGCGAGGCGCTGGTGGCCCTGGGACTGGCCGACCGCAGGTTCGGCTATCCGCTGGAGATGGTGCTGCGCGCCGCCGCGGCGGGCTGGCGCGTCACCGAGACGGAGGTCGACTACCTGCCGCGCGCGGGCCGCTCGAAGGTCACGGGCACCGTCCGCGGCACGCTGCGCGCCATCGCCGACATGCGCGCCGTCCTCGCCGCGCACCGGGCGTGACCGCGGCGGCGCCGGAACCTCAGGGGCAGCGGACGACCATTCCCGCGTACGAGAGGTTGCCGCCGAAGCCGAACAGCAGCATCGGCGCGCCGCGCCGCACCTCGCCCCGCTCCACCAGCTTGGCCAGCGCCAGCGGGACGCTCGCGCCCGAGGTGTTGCCCGACTCGACCACGTCGCGGGCCACGACCGCGTTGACCGCGCCGATGCGCTCGGCGATGGGCTCGATCATGCGCAGGTTCGCCTGGTGCAGGACGACGGCCGCGAGCTCCTCGGGCGCGACCCCGCCCCGCTCGCACGCCTCGCGGGCGATGGCGGGCAGCCTGGTGGTGGCCCAGCGGTAGACGGTCTGCCCCTCCTGAGCGAACCGGGTGGGCGTGCCGCCGATGCGGACCGCGTCGCCCAGCTCCGGGGCCGAGCCCCAGACGACCGGGCCGATCTCGGGCGACGGCGCCGCGCTCACCACGGCGGCGCCCGCGCCGTCGCCGGTCAGCACGCAGGTGGTCCGGTCGGTCCAGTCGGTGACCGCCGTCATGGTGTCGGCCCCGATGACGAGGGCGTGCCTGGCCGCGCCCGC
Organism: Nonomuraea sp. NPDC050383; assembly: GCF_044459125.1. NCBI lineage: Bacteria > Bacillati > Actinomycetota > Actinomycetes > Streptosporangiales > Streptosporangiaceae > Nonomuraea > Nonomuraea sp. NPDC050383. The sequence goes on along the minus strand of NZ_JBITIP010000005.1, from coordinate 510,122 downwards.
GCGGATCGTGTGGTCGGCCACGGCCAGCGCGTGCGTGAACCCCGAACACGACACTCCCACGTCCATGACCGCCGCGCCCGGCACGCCGAGCCGGGCCGCGACGATGGCCGCCACGTTCGGCGCCCGGTCGAGCTGCGTACACGTCGCCACCAGCACGAGATCGATGTCGGCGGCGTCCAGGCCGCTGCCGGCCAGCGCCTTGGCCGTCGCGTTCACGGCCAGCTCGGGCACGCCCTCGTCCGGGCCGACCACGTGGCGGGTGCGGATGCCGACGCGCTTGGTGATCCACTCGTCGCTGGTGTCCACCATGGCGGCGAGATCGTCGTTGGTCAGCACCCGGGCGGGCTGGTAGTGGCCGGTGGCGACGAGGCGTGATCCGTTCATGGGCCGGACTATAGCAACCGAACGTTCGGACGCTAAAGTGTCCTCATGAAGCCGCTCCCGGAGGCAGCATGAGTCCCCGCAGGTCCGTCGCCGACGCGCTCGGCACCCGCTCCGCCATCCTCGACCGCTCCGTGGCCATCGCCTCGGTCGAAGGGCTGGAGGGCCTGACCATCGGCCGGCTCGCCACGGAGCTCGGCATGAGCAAGTCCGGCGTGCTCGGCCACTTCGGCTCCAAGGAGGCGCTCCAGCTCGCGGTGCTGGAGCGGGCGGGCGAGGTGTTCCGCGCCGAGGTGTGGGAGCCCGTCGTGATGGTCACGCCGGGGCTGCCGCGCCTCGTCGCCCTGTGCGAGGCGTGGATCTCGTACCTGGAGCGCGGGGTGTTCCCCGGCGGGTGCTTCTTCGTGGCCGCCGCCCACGAGTTCGACGGGAGGGACGGGGCGGTGCGCGACGCGGTGGAGGCCAGGTTCGACTCCTGGACGGCGCGGCTGCGCAAGGAGGCCGGGCGCGCCGTGGACGCCGGGGACCTGCCGGACGACACGGATCCCGAGCAGGTGGCGTTCGAGCTGATGGGCGTGCTCATGGCGCTCAACCACGCCCTCCAGCTGCACCGCGACCCGCGGGCCGCCGACCGCGCCCGCCGCGCGGTGCGGGTCCACCTGAGCCCGGCCCGTACGGCGGGGGCCGCGAGTCCCTAGGCTTCGGCCATGTCTGACTTCACGATCTTCCCGGCGACCGCTGCCGACGGGGACGTGGTGGGCGAGATCCACGCCGAGGCCTGGTCCGTGGCGTACCGGCCGTTCTTCGCCCCCGCGTTCTCCGACCAGGCGGTCGCGCACCGGCGCGTCAAGTGGCATGCCGTGCTCGCCGAGACGGCTGACACCGTCCTGCTCGCCGCACGCCCCGGCGAGCGCCCCCTGGCGTACTCGTACTTCGGCGCCTCGCCGCAGCGGCCGGGCGAGGCGGAGATCTTCGGCTTCTACAACCACCCGGACGGGTGGGGCAGCGGCGTGGCGGGCGCCCTGATGACGGCCACGCTCGACGCCCTGCGGGCACGCGGCCACAGCGGCGCGCACCTGTGGACACTGCGCGACACCGCGCAGTCACGCCGCTTCTACGCCAAGTGCGGCTTCACCGAGTCGGGAGCCACCCGGCTCCACGACTTCGGCGACGGCCACCCGATCGACCAGGTCGAGTACGAGATCGCGCTCTGACCCTCAGGCCCCTCAGGCCCGTCAGCGGTCCTGAGGGGCGGCCCCGGGCCCGGTCAGGGGGCCTGGAGGCGGTCGAAGAGCTGGAGCGCAGCCTGCCGCACGTCGTCGGGCGCCAGCCCGTCCAGCGTCTGCCTGGCGTGGTTCGCGTCGCGCGTCGTGGCCAGCGTGATGGCCACCGACGTCGCGGCGGTACGGTCCAGCGACCCGGCCGGCGCGGCGTCGGCCAGCTCCTGGGCGCTGGCGGCGAGGTCGAGGTTGTCTGTCAACGGGCCTCCTCGGATGCGTACGGCATGGCCCATTGCACCATCTGTAGTCGTGTTCCATCCACCATTTGACGATTCGCCACGACGAGTCGCCCTCCTGACGGACCTTTTCCGGCCCTTCGGTCAAGCTGCGGTCACGTGGCCCGCAACGGGTCATGGCCCACGGAGAGCTGCAGCCGCCGGGCCTCGTCGTCGGTCCGGTCGTCCAGTGTCTCCACCAGATCCACGACCTGGCGCATGGTGTCCAGATCGTCCTTGGTCAGGTCGGTCTTCCGCTTGGTCAGCACCTGCAGGACCCCGCGCCCCAGCGGGTCGAGGCCCAGGTCGGTCTCCGCCGGGAAGGCCTCCTCGCCGGAGGCGTCGGCCAGCAGGTAGGCCCGGAGCTCCTCGGAGGTCATGTTGACCACTCCGTGGAACTCCTCCCAGAGCAGGTCGGCGTCGTAGTTCTCGGAGTCAACGCTCATAGACGCCCGCATACCCGCCCGTCCCCGCCTTACGCACCCGGCCCCAGGCACCCGGCCTCACGCACCCGGCACGGCCAGCCCCGCCTCGTACGCGGCGATCACCGCCTGGACCCGGTCGCGCAGGCCGAGCTTGGACAGCACGTTGCTGACGTGCGTCTTCACGGTGTGCTCGCTCACCACCATCTGCTCGGCGATCTCCGCGTTGGACAGCCCGCGGGCGATGAGCTGCAACGTCTCCCGCTCTCGTGCGGTCAGCACCGTCAGCGCCTCCGCGGGCCGCGCGGCGGGTCTGGAGGTGAACGCCGAGATCAGCCTCGTGGTGACCTGGGGCGCCAGCAGCGACTCGCCACCGGCGACCACGCGCACGGCGTTGACCAGGTCGTCGCGGCGCACGTCCTTGAGCAGGAACCCGCTCGCGCCGGCCCGCAGCGCGTCGTAGACGTAGTCGTCGTGGTCGAACGTCGTCAGCATGAGCACCCGGCAGCCGGTCTCCGCGCAGACGATCCGGGCCGCCTCGATGCCGTCCATGCGGGGCATGCGGATGTCGAGCAGGAGCACGTCGGGGTCGTGCTCGCGGACCGCCGCGACGGCCGCGACGCCGTCACCGGCCTCGGCCACCACCTCGATGTCCGGCTGGGCGTCGAGGATCATCGCGAACCCGCCCCGGACCAGCTCCTGGTCGTCGGCCACGACGATGCGGACGGGGCCGGTCACGAGGTCACCACCGGAAGGCGCACCGACACCCGGTAGCCGGGCCCGTCCTGGCGTGGCCCGGCCGTCGCCACGCCGCCGCACGCCGCGGCGCGCTCGCGCATGCCGATCAGGCCGTTGCCGCCCGAGGGCAGCCCGCGGCCCGAGCCCTGGCCGTCGTCGGTAATGTCGATCATGAGGTTGTGGTCCTCCCAGGTGAGCCGGATGTCGGCATGGAGTGCGCCGGCGTGCTTGACGGTGTTGGTCAGGGCCTCCTGCGTGATCCGGTAGGCGGCCACCGCGCAGTCGGGCGTGAGCGGCCGCGGCTCGCCGGTCTCGGAGAACGTCACGTCGAGCCCGGTGCCGGAGACCTGGCCGGCCAGCGCGGGCAGGTCGCCGACGGTCGGCTGCGGCGCCCTGGGCGCCTCGCCCTCCTTGAGCACGCCGAGCATCCGCCTGAGCTGCGCCATCGCGTCGCGCCCGGCCGCGGCGATCGCGTCGAACGCGGCCTCGGCCCGGACGGGGTTCGTCCGCACCACCACGGGGCCCGCCTCCGCCTGCACCACCATGATGCTGACCGCGTGAGCCAGGATGTCGTGCATGTCGCGGGCGATGCGAGCCCGCTCGCGCTCGGCCGCTCGCTCCGCCTCCATCTGGCGCTCCTTCTCCAATTGGGCGGCCCGTTCCTCCAGGGCCGCGGCGTGCGCTCGGGACGTGGCCGCGGTCCTGCCGATGGCGTACGCCGCGACGAACAGGACGATGCCGCGCAGCGCGGTCTCCGTGGAGCCGACCACCAGCATGCCGCCGCTGAGCGTCACGACCAGCATGACGAGCCGCTTCCACCGGGGCGAGTACGCGGCGACGGTGTAGAACGCGACGGTCGCGCCGTACCAGATGGGCTGCCGGGCGACGTTGTCGGCGAGGTCGTACAGGGCGCCGACGGACAGGCTCGTGATCAGGACGGCCACGGGCGCCCGGCGCCGCCACACCAGGGGGAGCGAGGCGCCGGCCGCGACCGCGTACCCCCACCAGTCCCACGGGCGGCCGCCATGGCTGTCACCGGACAGCAGCGGCCAGAGCTGCGCCACGAGGATCAGCCCGGTGAGCGCCGCGTCGACCAGGAGGGGCGGCAGCTCGCGCAGCCGCCGGCGGGCGGCGTCGACGAAAGGCGGATAGGACGGCAGGGAGGGCACGGCGTCCCATCCTGCCGCATACCGGGCGTGTTCCCTCGCGTGGCCTGCGGTCTCAGGCATGAGCGTGGTCTCAGGCGTGGGCGAGGGCGTGCCGGGGCGCCGCTTCCTCGCGGCGGCGCGCCATCGGCGCGAACGAGACCAGCAGCAGGAGGGCGCCGATCGGGATCAGGTTGAGGTCGATCATCGGCAGCGCGAAGTCGAGCAGGACGAGGACGGGCGTCCACACCCGGACCTGCCGCCGCGCGGCGAGCTGCGTGACGAGCACGAGCTGGGCGATGTAGAACAGGAACGGCCCGCCGTCGTAGACGGCCAGGGACACCCCGGGCACGGCCTTAACCTGGTCCCACAGCGGCCCCATCGCCGCGTGGTCGGCGGCCGCGAACCCGACGACCACGTCGATGGCGAACTGCGCGAACGCGCAGGCGATGCCGACGAAGCCCGCCGCCACGGCGGTGGTGGCCAGGGCGTTCCGGTCCAACCTCCGCCTCATTTCCCAAAATATCGGCACAAAGAGGACGAGGGCCGCCATGAAGGCCAGGTGCCCGGTGGTCCAGGCCAGACCGGGTCCCCTCTCACCGTCGAACCAGTCGACGATGCGGATCACGCCGTACGCGAAGATCAGCAGGGGGGCGGCCACGAAGGCGGTGCGGACGTTCATGATGCTCTCCAGGGTGTTTCGGGGATAGGTCAATCCTCCGATTTCCCTGGTCAGAAGGGATCGCCGTGACGGGCGATCCTTCGTCTCACTCCTGAGAGCGAGCCCCTCACCCGTAAGGCCCGGTACGTCTGACCGGGCTCGCCCCACGCCCTCACCCGCCGCCGTGCGGGGTGAGGGCCGGTGGGCGGGAACGGCCCGGCCGTCAGGCCGGAGGCGCCGGCGGGACGGGCGGGGTGGCGGGGATGCGTTCGAGCAGGCTCTGCATGTCGTCGGCGTGCTCCTCCTCCTTGGCGAGCAGCTCCTCGAACACCCGCCGCGTGGTGATGTCGCGGTCGCCCAGCCACTGGATGATCTCCGTGTAGGTGGCCACCGCGACCCGCTCGGCGACGAGATCTTCCTTGATCATCGCGATCAGCCCGCTGCTGGCGTCGTACTGGGAGTGGGAGCGCTTCGTCAGCGTGTCGGGATTGAAGTCCGGCTCGCCGCCGAGCTGGACGATGCGGGCCGCGAGCTTGTCCGCGTGCTCCTGCTCCTCGCCTGCGTGCTCCAGGAACTCCTGGGCGACGGACTCCGACTGGATACCGGTGGCGGTGTAGTAGTGGCGCTTGTACCGCAGGACGCACACCAGCTCGGTGGCCAGGGCCTCGTTGCAGACCTGGATCACCCGGTCCAGGTCTGCGCCGTACGCGTCGGTGATGGGGCCCTTCTCGATCTCGGCGCGGGCCCTCTCTCGGATGGTGGTGATGTCGGTCAGGAACTCAGCCATGGGCTCCCTATGCCCACTCGACAGGCGAAGACTCGCCTGTCCGGGCCTCGCCGGCGTGGGGTCGGCCGGCCGGGGAACGCGTGCGGTCGGCTAGGCGAAGAACTCGGCGAGGACGGGCGCGAGGGCGTCGGCCTTGACGAGGTGGGTCTGTCCCTCCAAGGTGCGGTGGCGGGCGGCGGGCAGCGCCCCGGCCACGGCGCGCACGCCGTCGCGCATCCACGCGGGGCTCTTGCCGCCGTCGATCACCAGGGTGGGGACGGTGACGCCCGCCCAGGTGCCCGCCGGGATCGGCTCGCCCCGCTGGTACCTCGCCGCCAGCGCCAGGTCGTACGGCAGCGTGTGGGCCACGGCCTTCAGCCCCGACCAGGCCGGCATGAGCCGCATCATCGCCACCATCACGGCGGGCAGCCCGACGCCGGCGCGCATGAAGGAGCGGACCGCGTCGCTGCGGCGGCCCGTGGCCACGAGGTCCCGCATCCGCTCCTCGAAGTCGGCCGGGACGGGCGGCCGCGAGCCGTCCACGACGAACGGCGGCTCGTAGACCGCGAGCCTGGACACGGGCAGGCCCGCGTCGACGGCGGCCAGGGCGAGGGCCGCGCCGGAGGAGATGCCGTACAGGCGCACGTCGTCGCCGGCCTCCTTCACCAGCGCGGCCAGGTCGTCGATCTCGTCCCGGGGGTCGAACCGCGCCTCACGGCCCGAGGGGATGTCGCCGCTCTCGCCGCGCCCCCGGCGGTCGTAGGTGTAGACGGTGAAGCGGGCGGCCAGGGCCTGGGCGAGCGCGGGGTTGGGGCCGGCGGCGCGGTGGCACAGGGCCCCGTCCACCAGGACGACGGCCGGCCCCTGGCCGACACGGTCGTAGGCGATCACGGTGCCGTCACTGGAAACGACGTTGTTCATGGCTTCCTCCCTCGTGTACGGCGAGCCTCGCACCGACAAAAAAATTTGTCAAGACTGGGCCACAAGGGGGCGAGGTGAGCTCTCGGATGTGGCGCCCGGTCCGTTCGGCGACGCTTCTCGCGCGGTTTGTCCGGCCGTTCAGGGGCGGTGCCCCGGGCGCCATGTCGGGCCGTGCCCGGATGGCGCCCGGGTCGCGCCACCTGGAGCCATGGCCGAAGGGCCGCGTATAACGAACACCACCGGTATGTAAAAACATTCTTCAGCGCCCGGCTAATCACCACTCCGGCTCACCTTGGAGGAGGCGTAACCCCAGGTCAGGACGGGGGAGACGAGTAAACCGTCGACGAAGTATCGAGTGGCGTCCCGATCTTTGCTGACGATTTACCGGGCCCAGGCAACCGTTGCTTTCCGTGGGCGTCCTGGTCAAATCTGATTTGCTCGCCCGGATTAGTGGTGATTTATCGGCTTATGGGTGGTACGGTCCGGTTTGGAAGTGAAAGTCCGATCTCGGGGGAGGGGACTATGTCCGTTACAAACGGATTCCGTCAGGGCTGGGGACCGTGCTGGAGGCGTCGCTGTGGCGGCGGCTGCGGATGGCGCCGCCGTTGGGGCGGCTGCGGCGGCGGCGGCTGCTGGGGCGGCGGCGGCTGGGGCGGCGGCTGGGGCGGCGGGTGGTGGTAAAACCACCCAAGAGCCGGCGGGTCACCCGCCGGCTCTCCCTTTCGCCCCAGGCCCGCGCCCATCGCCCGGCGATCGCACCGGCGGTGTCCATCCGCCGGACTTTCCGGGAGTTCTGGCCTGGCACGCGAGGACTGCGCCGGCTCTTCGTGGCCGGCACGGTGCTCGCCATCCTCGCGGCGGCCTGTGAGGTCGCCGCGATCGCCCTGTTCGGCCACATCACCGACAAGGTGCTGACGACCCGCGTCCTGTCCGCGTTCTGGGCCCCCGCCCTCGCTTGGCTGGGCCTCGCGATCGTGGCCGGTGTCATGTCGTTCGGCGGCGCGTACGTCACCGCGCTCGGCGCCGAACGCTTCCTGCTCGGCCTGCGCGACCGGGTCTTCGCACACGTGCAGACCCTGTCGCCGGACTTCTTCGAGAACCGGCGGCTCGGCGACCTCATGGCCAGGCTCACCGACGACATCGAGGCCATCGAGCAGCTCGTGGGCTCCGGCCTGGTCAAGGTGCTGACCACGGTCGTCAGCGTCGTCTTCTTCGCCGGCGCGGCGTTCTTCATCAGGTGGGACCTCGCGCTGATCACCATGGCGCTCGTCCCCGCGTTCCTGGTGGTGTCCAAGGTGTTCGCCGCCCGGTTCCGGGTCGCCGCCGCCAACGAGCGCCTCAGCAACGGCGCCATGAACAGCGTCATCGAGGAGAGCCTGGCCAACCAGTCGCTCGTCCAGGCGTACAACCGGCAGACCACCGAGTCGCGGCGGCTGCACCGTGAGGGCCGCGGCTGGCTGCGCGCCAACATGTGGCAGGCGCGGCTGTCCGGGATGTACGGCCCGATGGTGCAGGTCCTCCAGACCGTGTGCATGGTCGTCATCCTCGGCGTCGGCGCCTGGGAGATCGCCGAGGGCCGCCTGACGCTCGGCGGGCTGCTGGCCTTCGCCGCGTACCTGGGCCTGCTCTACCCCGCCGTGCAGGGGCTCGGAGAGATCGCGCTGAGCGTCTCCGAGGCCGCCGCGGGCTCCGACCGCGTCATGGAGGTCCTCGGCACCCGGCCGTCGGTGAACGACCGCGGCACCGCCCTGACGCTGGTGTCACGCAGCCACGGGCGGATCGAGTTCGACGACGTCGGCTTCACCTACCCGGGCCGTCACCGGCCGACGCTTCGGCACCTGTCGTTCACGGCCGAGCCGGGCGAGCTGATCGTCTGCACCGGCCCCAGCGGGGCGGGCAAGTCCACGCTGGCCAAGCTGCTGCTGCGGTTCTACGACCCCGAGCAGGGACGCATCCTGCTCGACGGCGTCGACCTCCGCGACCTGACCCGGTCCTCGCTGCGCGAGGCCGTCACGATCCTGCACCAGGAGAGCATGCTGTTCTCCGGCACCGTGCGGGAGAACATCGCCTACGGCCGTCCCGGAGCCACGTTCGAGGAGGTGGTCAGGGCCGCGGTGCTCGCCGGGGCGCACGAGTTCATCACCGCCCTGCCGCGCGGCTACGAGGCTCCCGTCGGCCAGCGGGGCCGGCTCCTGTCCGGCGGCCAGCGGCAGCGCATCGCGATCGCCCGCGCCCTCGTGCGCGACGCGCCCGTGCTCGTGCTCGACGAGCCGATGACCGGCCTCGACGAGGCCACGGCCGCCCGCATCATGGAGCCGCTGCGCCGGCTCATGGCCGGCCGGACCACGATCCTCATCACGCACGACCTGCGTCACGTCCCCGCGGGGGCCCGCACGATCGTGCTCGAACCGCTCCGCACCAGGGCCCGCATCCGGCTCAAACGCCTCGGCACCCGGCTCCCGGCCGGCGTCTGACCGGCCCCCGCCATGGACCTGCTCACGGGCTGCCCCGCTGTGCGCATCGGCAGGCGTACGGCGGGGCAGGGGTGAGCCATGGCGAAGGCCGGCGGGAAGCTGCGGCGCAAGCCGTACGAGAAGGAGCTCTTCCGGTTGCAGGGAGAGCTCGTCAAGCTGCAGGAATGGGTGCGGGCCGAGGGCCGGCGGGTCGTCGTGGTGTTCGAGGGACGCGACGCCGCCGGCAAGGGCAGCACCATCAAGCGCGTCGCGGAGTACCTCAACCCCCGCATGACTCGCATCGTCGCCCTGCCCGCCCCCACCGAGCGGGAGCGGACGCAGTGGTACTTCCAGCGCTACGTCGAGCATCTGCCCGCAGCCGGGCAGATCGTGCTGTTCGACCGGAGCTGGTACAACCGGGCCGGCGTCGAGCGCGTCATGGGCTTCTGCACGCAGGAGGAGTACACCCGCTTCCTGCACCAGTGCCCCATCTTCGAGCGGCTGCTGGTGGAGGACGGGATCCTGCTGCGCAAGTACTGGTTCTCCGTGAGCGACGCCGAGCAGGAACGGCGCTTCCGCGACCGGCTGGACGACCCGATGCGGCGCTGGAAGCTGTCGGAGATGGACCTTCAGTCGATCATCAGGTGGGAGGAGTACTCGCGGGCCAAGGACGAGATGCTCGTCCACACCCACATCCCCGAAGCGCCCTGGCACGACGTGGAGAGCGAGGACAAGCGGCGGGCCCGGATCAACATGATCTCCCACCTGCTGTCCTCGATCCCGTACCGGGAGGTGGCCAGGCCACGGCTGCGCATCCCGCCCCGGCCGCCGGGGACGGGGTACCGCCGCATGGCCCGCATGGACATCGCCGTACCCGACGCGGCTGCCGGGCTGCCGGTGAAGGGCGCTTCCCGTTGACGGAAGCGCTGCGGATCCCCGGCGACGGCGTCACCCTGGACGCGGACCTCACCGCGCCCACCGCTCCGGAACGGCCCGGGGGGCTGGTGCTGTTCGCGCACGGGAGCGGCAGCAGCCGCCACAGCCCGCGCAACCGTCACGTCGCCGAGCGGCTCCAGGCGGCCGGCCTGGCCACCCTGCTCGCCGACCTGCTCACCCCCGAGGAGGAGCGGCTGGACACGGTGACGCGGGAGCTGCGGTTCGACATCGGCCTGCTGGCCCGCCGGCTGGGGGCGCTGGTCGCCTGGGCGCGGACGGACGCCCGTACCGAGGGGCTGCCCATCGGCCTCTTCGGCGCCAGCACGGGCGCGGCGGCGGCCCTCATGACCGCCGCGGCGCTGCCGGACGGCGTGCGCGTGGTGGTCTCGCGCGGCGGCCGCCCGGACCTCGCCGGCGACTTCCTCTGGAACGTCGAGCAGCCCACCCTCCTGATCGTCGGCGGCGCCGACCCGGCCGTCCTCGACCTCAACCGCCGGGCACTGGCGCGGCTGGCTGGCGAGGCCCGGCTGGAGGTCGTACCCGGGGCGACGCACCTGTTCGAGGAGCCGGGAGCCCTGGACGCGGTCGCCCGCCTGGCCGCGACCTGGTTCACCACCCACCTGGACCCTCACGTGTAGGGCAGAGCGGTGGCGAAGAGGACCACCACGACCGACCCGGCCAGCGCCCCCAGAGCCATCACCCGGGCGAGCACCGCCCGCCCCGCCCCCGTCGCCCACCCGTGCAACCCCGCCGCCACCATGACCAGGCAGAACACCAGCAGCTTCGCCGCGAGAACCCGCCCGTACCCCGGCTCGGCCAGCGACGCCCACGTGACCCCCTTGTGCATGGCGATGGCCACCCCCGTGGCGATCTGCACCGGCAGGAACACCGCCACCGTGAACACCCCGAACCGCTGCCCCACGGCCTTCAGCAGCCCGCCACGCCGTTCCTCGTCCAGCAGCCGCCGCGCCAGCGGCAACACCACCAGCGACACGGTCAGCTGGCCGCCCACCCACAGCGCCGCCGACAGCACATGCAGGAACCGGACCACCGCCCACCAGGTCACCCGGCACCTCCACCCTCAGCCATGATCACCTCCACCGCCCGCCGGGCGTCCGTGACCACATGGTCGGGCGCGGCCAGCCGGGCCGGCCACGCGCCGGCTCCCCGATCGATCCACACGGTCCGCAGCCCCGCGTCCCGCCCACCTTCGACGTCCTTCACCGGATCGTCCCCCACGATCCAGCCTCCACCACCCGCGGCATACCGGCCCGATACCCGCCCCACAACTCCTCGACGGACTCCCGCAACGAGAACCGCTCCCGCACCCGCCGGAAGAAGACCTCCCTCGGCACCGCCCCGTCCTCGTCCAGCCGCATCATCCACTCGAACGCCCCCTCACCCAGGTCCCGCTCGGCCACGAACTCCCGCGCCCACCTCCGGAAGGCGTCCAGCCGGTCGACCAGGGTGTTGTCGAGGTCGAACAGCACCAGTCTCCGCATGATCATCAACCTACGCGTACGGGCCCATGGTGGAACGGACACGAGCGACGGGGCCGCCTGCGTACAGAACCGCGGCCGGCGTCACTCCTGTGCGGGCCAGAACTTGGGCGGTGACACGGCTGGGTCGATGAGGCTCAGACGATGTGCCGCCGTCGGATCCACGCCACGTAAGCTGATCAGCCGTTGGCCCTTCGCGGCTTCGAGTAGGGCAAGCGCACTCGGCAGCCCAGCGGACACCGTCGCGATCGCGACGCCCATGCCGACAAGGCCGGGATGCCTGTGGGGATACTCGATCCGGTGCATGCCCGAAGCAGCGATGGCCGCCACCTCGCGCGGACGCTGCATCTGGCGACCATCGTTGGTGAGGATCACATCGAACCCCTTGGCCGCCGCTCGGGGGTAGAGGCTCTCGTCCCGAGTTCCGGACCAGCCGGCGAGCTCGAGCAGATGCACGATCTCGTGATTCACGATGAAGGCGGTCAACACCTGCTGGAGGGGTTTGGGGACATTCTCATCCAGCAGCAGCCTCACGCCGCTCCCCAGAGGACTCATAGCTGTCGACATAATCCGCGAAGTCGCCCGCGTCGAGCGCCGCCGCGGCTGTCACGTTGGGGTAGTACTCGGAAATGCGCTCCGCCGGAATCCCGTCCCGCAACAGCGCCGCGACCTCGTCGTACGGCACTCTTGTGCCTTCGATCACCGGCATCCCGCCCCTGACGGCCGGATCAACAGTGACATGCTCCCGGGGTCGCAGGAGGTCCGGAATGTGCCGGCCATCACGGTAGAAGGGCTGCAGCACGTCCACCAACTCGTGGATCACCACATTCGCCTTACGGCGTACCAGGTCCGTGGCTTGGCCGTACTCGACCAGATAGATCGTCGAGTCATCGGCGACCAGCCGATAGGCCGACAGATGGGCGCGTTGGCCAAGATCGGCGCGCAAGGTGTCCAGGGCCCGGCGTATTTTCTGCAGCGAAGCGTCGTTGCGAAGTTTCACGCAGGTACGCAATGCCACCACATCGCGAAACGAGTAGAGGATCGGCCGGACTTCGGAAATCTCGGGAATGAGGACGGCTCCCAGGCTTGAGCTGGGTTTTCGCCAGTGCGCGAGTTGGCGGAGCGTGGCGCCTGACAGGCCGGCGGCGAGCTTGGGGCTGTAGGACACCGGCCTCACCTCCTTCTTGGCGCTGCACCGGCGAGATCATCATTGCAAATTACTCGCGAGTTCGCACGCGGCGGCCGCTATGTCCTCGTTCAGCGCGATCCTCTGCGGTATCCGGCAAGTCGCATTCCGTATTGCTTCACTATGTCCAGAAGTTGAATGCTGTTGTAGGGATGCATTCATCGGCCTTTGCTCTACAAGCCAGATATGCCGACAAACGGGACAGCCTAGAAATCCGTACTCTTCGCTTCGGCAAACGCGCCGAGCTCCGGGCCGAAGGAGGTGACGAGCGGGCCCCACCGTCGCGCGGGGGAGCCCGACGTCGCGCCGCTGTCTCAGTTGCCGCCTGTCCTGTTCGGAGTGACGTTGATCTGGCCGCTGTCGGAGACGATGATCTGGATGCGTCCGTCCTTGACGGCCTGCCACATGACCGCGCCCTGCGCGCCGAGCACGTCCTTGAGCGCCTTGATGGCCTCCAGCTCCGTGCGCGCCTTCTCGTTCTTCGCCTTCTGCGCGGTGTTCTCCTCCTTCGCCTGCTGTACGGCCGCCATCGCCTCGCGGACCTTCAGCGGCGGCTGCGGCTGCTGAAGCGTGACCGAGAACTTGTCGAAGAAGGCCGTCCCGCCCTGCTCGCGCAGGAACTGCGCCATGTACTCGGCGACCTTCGCCTCCCACTGCTGCTTGGCCTGGGGGTTGAGATAGGTGAGGTCACGCCAGGCGAACTCCTTGCTGGCGGCGTCCAGCGCCCGGTCGAGCGGCTGGCCGATGTAGACGCTGAGCAGCTTGTTCCAGCCGGCGTCGGTGTCGGCCTTGTACTTCAGCCCGATCTGCTCGTGGAACTGCCGCAGGGTCTTGCAGTCGCTGGTGAGCGAGAACGTCACCACGCCGGACACCCGCATCTCCAGCGGGTCCTTGGTCCACATCGTGAGCGGACCCGCCTCGGCCGCCGGTTTGGTCCTGACCCCTGAGGGATCGTTCGGGTCGGCGGCGAACTCGAAGGTGCGCTGGCCGGCCGGGTAGACATATCCCTTGTCCCCCCAGCCGGACACGTCGCGCACTCCGGGCTCGACGCAGTTCTGGAACGTGGTGTCGGAGAACATGCCGGCGTCGTAGACGATGCCCTTCTGGTCGGGCTCCGGGATGGTCACCGAGCAGCCGGCCACCAGCATGGCGGCGGCTAACGAAGCGACAGCGGTCTTGCGGTTCATGAACCCTCCTTGCTTGCCCGGCGATCACGCTAGTCCTCGGCGCGTCCTCGGGCGCGTCGGCGGCCTTCCCCGGGGCCGGGCTAGCCTGGCAAGGTGAGCATCGCCGCTGGTAGCTACACGTTGGGGCCCGAATCCGGCCGGCTCCTGGTCCATACGACGCGTACGGGGATCGGCGCGAAGGCCGGCCATGATCTCACCATCGAAGTCACCCGCTGGCGGGGCGAAGCCACCGTCGCTCCCTCCCGGTCCTCGGTCACGGTCGAGATCGACGCCGAGTCGCTGGAGGTCCGGAAGGGAACCGGCGGCGTCAAGCCGCTGACGGGTTCCGATCGCCAGGAGATCGAGAAGATCGTCCGGGAGAAGATCCTGCACACCGCCCGGCACCCGACGATCACGTTCCGGTCGACACGGGTCGACGGGACCGCGGAGTCGTTCCGCGTCGAGGGTGAGCTCTCCATCGTCGGTGTCACCCGGCCCGTCGCGGTGCGGGGCTCGGTGGCCGAGGGACGCGCGCACGGCTCGGCGGTCATCGCGCAGTCCCGGTGGGGGATCCGGCCCTACTCGGCGCTCTTCGGCACGCTCAAGCTCAGCGACGAGGTCGAGGTGCGGTTCGACGTCAGCCTCGGGACGAACCGGTAGCCTCCGGCGAGTTCGCCCTGCTCAAGGACTTCCGTAAAGGATCTGGCGGATTTCTCGATTGTTTCTGCCGGAAGGTTGACGTAAAAAAGGGACGAAGCTTACGTTTCCAGCGTGTCTACGACGCCCAACGGAGTGCACGCGCTCGTCCGCCGATCCCATGAGGAGCGAGTGCTGCGCGTGCTGCGCCAGAACGGCGCGCAGAGCCGCAACGAGATCGCGGCGCGGGTCGGCCTGTCCCGCACCACGGTCTCCGAGATCACCGGCGACCTCCTCGGCCGCGGCGTGATCCGGGTCGTCGACACCGACGCCGTCGAGCGTGTGGGCAGCGGCCGGCCCGCCGAGCGGCTCGCGCTGGACCCGGCCTCCGGGCAGTACATGGGCGTCGACTTCGGCCACCGCCGCGTCAACGTCCTGGTGGCGGACGCGGCCCACGACATCATCGCGTCGGGGACGTCACGGTACGAGGAGTCGGCGCAGTGGCCCGAGCGGCTCAGCGCCGGGCTGGCCCTGATCGACCGGCTCAGCACCGACACCGGCGTCCACTACGGCGCGCTCCAGGCCATCGGGGTCGGCGTGCCCGGCTGGGGCGACCGCTCGGGCGCCGACGGTGTGGCGGAGGTGTTCGCCGAGCGCTTCCACGCCGCGGTGATCGTCGACAACAACGTACGGTTCGCCGGGCTGGCCGAGGCGTTGCACGCCCAGTCCGACTCTGTGCGCGACCTCATCTACCTGCGGCTGTCCGACGGCGTCGGCGGCGGGCTGGTGGTCGGCGGCCAGCTCGCGCGCGGCTCCAAGGGGTACGCGGGCGAGCTCGGCCATGTGACCGCCGTTCCGGGCGGCGCCCAGTGCCGGTGCGGCAAGCGCGGCTGCGTCGAGACCGTGGCTTCGGTCCCGGCGATCCTCGGGCGGTGCCGGGAGCTGGGCGTGCCCATGGACTCGCTCGACGACCTCAAGGCGGCCGTGGAGATCGCGCATCCGGTCGTCGACGAGGTGCTCCGCGAGGCCGGCACGGCGGTCGGCCGGATGCTCGGCACCGCCGCCATGACGCTCAACCCGAGCGAGATCGTGCTCGGCGGCGACATCGTCGAGATCGCCCCCGCCCTGATCCGGCAGGTCGCGTCCACGGTCACCTACGAGTTGTCGTGGCTGGCCGACGCGGCGCCGGTGATCCGCCCGGCCCTGCTCTCGGACGAGAGCGGGGCGCTCGGGGCCATCGCCGCCCTGTTCCATGAATCCCCCCTGCTCGCCGGATACGAAGCGAACGTCACGACGGACGGAGGCCGACAGTGGCCGTGATCAATGCGGAGGCCACCAGGGCCGCGAACGCCCGGCCGCGCAAGAGCCGGACCTTCCTGGTCCTCAACATCGTCTCGGTGGTGGCCGGGGTGGCGATCTGGTGGGGGCTGTCCCTGGCGGGACTGCAGTTCCCGTCTCCGGTCGAGGTCGTCTCGGCCGGCTGGACGATGATCCAGGACGGCACCCTGATCACCGACATCGGCGCCTCGCTCGGGCGCGTGCTGGCCGGGTTCGCCCTCGGCTCGGTGGCCGCGGTCCTGGTCGGCTTCGTCATGGGGTGGTACACGGTCGCCCGTGGCCTGTTCGAGCCGTGGATCCAGTTCTTCCGGACCATCCCGCCGCTGGCGATGCTGCCCCTGGTGCTCGTCCTGATGGGCATCGGGGAGAGCCCGAAGATCTTCGTCATCTTCCTGGCGGCGTTCCTGGCCTGCGTCATCTCGACGTACCAAGGCGTGGTGAGCGTGGACAGAACGCTCATCAACGCCGGCCGGGTGCTCGGCGCGAAGGACGGGACGATCTTCGCGCGGGTCGTGGTGCCGGCCTCGACCCCGTTCATCCTCGTGGGCATGCGGGTCGGGCTCGGCTCGGCCTGGGGGACGCTGGTGGCCGCCGAGCTGCTGGCCGCGCAGGCGGGGCTCGGGCACCGGATGCAGAGCGCGCAGCTCTACTACGACCTGCCGACCATCTTCGTCGGCATCATCACGATCGGGATCCTCGGCCTGATCATGGACCGGCTGCTCATGCTCGCCGGCAACAGACTGACGGCCTGGCAGGAGAACCGATGAGCACTCCCAAGATCTCCGTACGCGACGTCGAGAAGATCTTCCCCGTCGGGAACGAGGACTTCGTCGCCCTGGGCGGCGTCTCGCTCGACATCGCCGACAACGAGTTCGTGACCATCGTCGGCCCGTCCGGCTGCGGCAAGAGCACGCTGCTCAACATCCTCGCCGGGCTGGACCAGCCCACCGGCGGCACCGCGCTGGTGGACGGCAAGCAGGTCACCGGCCCGGGCCCGGAGCGCGGGGTCATCTTCCAGCAGTACGCCCTGTTCCCGTGGCTGACCGTCCGCGAGAACGTCGAGTTCGGCATGCGTACCGCGAAGGTCCCCGGCGACGAGCGGCGGCGGCGGGCCGAGCACTTCATCCGTCTGGTCGGCCTGGAGCAGTTCGCCGACGCGCTGCCCAAGACGCTCTCGGGAGGCATGAAGCAGCGTTGCGCGATCGCCCGCGCGTACGCGGTGAACCCGTCGATCCTGCTCATGGACGAGCCCTTCGGCGCGCTGGACGCGCTGACCCGGGTGCGGCTCCAGGAGCAACTCCTGGAGACCTGGAGCAAGGACCGGCGCACGGTCATGTTCATCACCCACGACGTCGACGAGGCGGTGTTCCTCGCCAACCGGGTGGTCGTCATGGGCGCGCGCCCCGGCCGGATCGTCGAGGTCATCGACGTCGACCTCCCCTACCCACGCGACGAGGACATGAGGCTGAGCCCCGAGTTCGGGGCGCTGCGCAACCGCGTCTGGCATTCCGTGTACCACCAGCGGCAGATCAAGGAGTCCGCGCAATGAGAAAGACCTTCATGGCCGCCGCGGCCGTCGTCGTGGCGCTGTCGGCGGCCGCCTGCTCGTCGGACGGCTCCGGCGGCGCGGACGGCGACGCCACCCAGGTGAACTTCGGCTACATCGCCGACTTCAACGGCGCGAGCCTGCTGGCCGTCGCCGACGCCCAGGGCCTGTGGAAGAAGCACGGGGTCGACGTCAAGACCAGCGTCTTCACCAACGGCCCGCTGCAGATCCAGGCGCTGGGCACCGGCGACCTCGACTTCGGCTACATCGGCCCGGGCGCCATGTGGCTGCCCGCCACCGGCAAGGCCAAGGTCGTCGCGATGAACACGCTCGGCAACGCCGACCGCGTCATCGCGCAGGCCGGTACGACGACCATGGCCGGCCTGAAGGGCAAGACCGTGGGCGTGCCCGAGGGAACCTCCGGCGACATGATCCTCACGCTCGCCCTGCGCAAGGCCGGGCTGACCAAGAACGACGTCAAGATCGTCCCCATGGACGCGTCCACGATCGTGTCGGCGTTCACCTCCAAGCAGATCGACGCGGCCGGCTTCTGGTACCCGGCCATCGGCACCATCAAGAAGGCGGTCCCGGACCTGGTCGAGCTGGCCAAGAACGAGGACTTCGCCGACACGGTGTCGTTCCCGACCGCGTTCGTCGCCGGCAACGACGTCGTCGCGAAGGACCGGGCCAAGGCGGAGAAGGTCGTCGCCGTGCTCCGTGACGCCATCCAGTACCGCAGCGATCACCTCGACGAGACGATCGCCGCCACCGCCAAGATGCTCAAGCAGCCGCCGGAGCAGGTGAAGGCCGACGCGGCCAACTCCAAGGTGCTGTCGCTGTCCGAGCTGGACGGCTACACCAAGGACGGAACCATCGACAAGTGGCTGAACGGGATGAACGACTACTTCACCGGCGCCGGCAAGCTGACCGGGGCCGTCGACCCGAAGACGTACTACACCGGCGATCTGTTCACGGGCGCCGCCAAGTGAACATCCTCTTCCTGATGACCGACCAGCACCGGGCCGACACGCTGGGCGCGTACGGGAACCGGCTGGCCGCCACCCCGGTGCTCGACGAGCTGGCCCGGACCGGCACCCGCTTCGACCGTTGGTACACCCCCACGGCGATCTGCACGCCGGCGCGGGCGAGCCTGCTCACCGGGCAGGCGCCGTTCCGGCACAAGCTGCTCGCCAACCACGAGCGCAACGTCGGCTACATGGAGGACCTGCCCGACGACCAGTGGAGCTTCTCCGGGGCGCTGCGGGACGCCGGCTACAACTGCGGGCTCATCGGCAAGTGGCACGTCGGGCACCACCGGCGGGCGGCCGACTTCGGGTTCGACGGGCCTGACCTGCCGGGCTGGCACAACCCCGTCGACCATCCCGACTACCTGGACTACCTGGCGGCCAACGGCCTGCCGCCGTACGAGATCCACGACCACATCCGCGGGACGCTGCCGAACGGCGGGCCGGGCAACCTCCTCGCCGCGCGGCTGCGCCAGCCGGTCGAGGCGACGTTCGAGCACTACCTGGCGACGCGGGCGATCGAGATGCTCGAACGGTACGCGGCCGAGCCGGAGCCGTTCTTCCTGCAGCTCAACTTCTTCGGCCCGCATCTGCCGTACATCGTGCCGGACGAGTACTTCGACATGTTCGACCCCGAACTGGTCGAGCTGCCCAAGTCGATCGCGGAGACCTTCGCCGGCAAGCCGCCGGTGCAGGCCAACTACAGCGCGCACTGGACGTTCGACACCATGCCGCTGGAGGAGACGCGCAAGCTCATCGCCGTCTACTGGGGATACGTCGCGCTCATCGACGCCCAGATCGGGCGGGTCATGGACGCCATGCGGCGCCTCGGGCTGGTCGACGACACGGCCGTGTTCTTCACCTGCGACCACGGCGAGTTCACCGGCGCCCACCGCCTGCACGACAAAGGCCCGGCGATGTACGAGGACATCTACCGCACGCCCGGCATCCTGCGCGTTCCCGGCCAGCAGCCCGGAGTCGTCCGCACGGAGTTCGTCAGCCTGCTCGACTGCACGGCCACCATCCTCGAACTGGCCGGGATCGACCCCGCTCCCGCCGTCGACTCGCGCAGCCTCATGCCGCTCGCGTCCGCCGACGAGGTGGCGTGGGAGCAGGACATCGTCTGCGAGTTCCACGGCCACCACTTCCCGTACCCGCAGCGGATGATCCGGACCGACCGCTACAAGCTGGTCGTCAACCCGGACTCGACGAACGAGCTGTACGACCTGTTCACCGACCCGGACGAGCTGCTCAACGTCTACGGCCATCCGGAGATGGAGGCGGTGCGCGGGCGGTTGATGCGGCGGCTGTACCAGGTGCTGCGCGACCGGGGCGACAACTTCTACCACTGGATGACGTCGATGTACGACGTCGGCGACGTCTCCTACGACCCGACCCTGAGCGGGCTCGACGAGGCGACCTATCGGTGACCCCATGAGACGTCCCAACATCGTCATGATCCTCACCGACGACCACGCCTCGCACGCCGTCAGCGCGTACGGGTCGGTGGTCAACCAGACGCCGCGGATCGACGAGATCGCGGCGCTCGGCGCCCGGTTCGACAACTGCTTCGCGACGAACGCGCTCTGCTCGCCGAGCCGGGCCAGCATCCTGACCGGCACGTACTCGCACGTCAACGGGGTCTCGACGCTGGTCACGCCCATCGACGCCGCGCAGCCGACGTTCGTGAGCCGGCTCAAGGCCGCCGGCTACCGCACCGCCATCGTGGGCAAGTGGCACATGGGGGACGGCCCCGGTCATGACCCGCAGGGGTTCGACTACTGGGACGTGCTGATCGAGCAGGGGGAGTACTTCGACCCCTCGTTCCTGTCCGAGGACGGGCTGCGCACCGTGCCTGGTTACGCCACCGACCTCATCACCGAGATGGCGCTGTCCTGGGCGGACGGCCTCGACGGCGAGGACCCGTGGTGCCTGCTGATCTACCACAAGGCGCCGCACCGGCCGTGGGAGCCCGACGAGAAGCACGCCGGGAGGTACACCGACCCCATCCCGGTGCCCGCGACGTTCACCGACGACTACGCGACCCGCTCCTCCTCGGCCCGGCGCGCGGCGATGCGGATCGCCGAGCACCTGAACGCCGACGACCTCAAGCAGGAGCCGCCCGAAGGGCTGTCCTACGAGGAGACGGCGCTGTGGAAGTACCAGAGGTACATGGAGGACTACCTCGCCGTCGTCGCGTCGGTCGACGACAACGTGGGCCGGGTCGTCGACTGGCTCCGCGAGCGCGGGGACTTCGACGACACGCTCCTGATGTACTGCTCCGACCAGGGCTTCTTCCTGGGCGACCACGGCTGGTTCGACAAGCGCTTCATGTACGAGGAATCGCTGCGGATGCCCCTCGTCCTGAGCTACCCGCGGCGGATCCCCGCCGGCCAGGTGCACACCGGGATCGTCACCAACGTGGACTTCGCGCAGACCGTCCTGGACGCGGCGGGGGTGCCGCACCACCCACGCATGCAGGGCCGCAGCTTCCTGGCCGACCTGACCGGCGAGCCGGGTCCGCCGCCCGCGGAAGGGATGTACTACCGCTACTGGGAGCACGACGACGTCTTCCACAAGGCGCCGGCCCACTACGGCTACCGGACGGCCCGCTACAAGATCATCTATTTCTACAACGACGGCATGGGGCTCCCCGGCACGGGCTCGTTCACCTACAGCGGCGAATGGGAGCTGTACGACCTGGAGACGGACCCGGACGAGCTGCGCAACGTCTACCACGACCCGGCGTACCGCGCGGTCCGCGAGGAGATGAAGGTCCGCATGCACCGCGCCCAGGCCGCCCTCGGCGACGAGCCGCATCCCGGCCAGCCGGTGCCCGAGGGGGTCTGAGGTGTCCTGCTGCACGCCCGCGACGCCGGGACCGCCGAGGGGGCCCGCCGTGCGTTTCGCGGCGGAGGGCCGGCACGGGATCGAGCAGGTCCACCTGACCGGCGGCGCGTACCTGATGGGCGACGCCACCGGCGACGGCAATCCGGGCGACGGCGAGTCGCCCGTGCACCGGGTGGCGCTGTCGCCGTTCTCGATCGACGCCACCGCCGTGACCACGGCCGACTTCGCGGCCTTCGCCGACGCGACCGGCTACCGGACCGAGGCGGAGGAGTACGGCTTCTCCGCCGTCTTCCACCTGGCCCTGCGCGCCCGCCCCGAGGACGTGATGGGCCCCGTTCCCGGCACCCCCTGGTGGGTGGGCGTGCGCGGCGCCGACTGGCGGCGCCCCGGCGGACCCCTGTCGTCGGCGGAGCCCGACCATCCCGTGGTCCACGTGAGCTGGAACGACGCGGTCGCGTACTGCTCGTGGGCCGACCGGCGCCTGCCCACCGAGGCCGAATGGGAGTACGCCAGCAGGGGCGGCCTCGACGGCGCCCGCTACCCCTGGGGCGACGACCTGCCCGAGGACGAGTGGCGGGTGAACATCTGGCAGGGCGTCTTCCCCACCGACAACACCACGGCCGACGGCTACCTGACCACCGCCCCGGTCCGCACGTACGCTCCCAACGCGTACGGACTCTGGCAGACGGTGGGCAACGTCTGGGAGTGGTGCTCGGACTGGTACGCGCCCGACTACTACGCCTACGCACCGCCCGACGACCCCCGCGGGCCGCTTCGCGGCACGGCCCGGGTGCTGCGCGGGGGCTCGTTCCTGTGCCATGACTCCTACTGCAACCGTTACCGCAACTCGGCGCGTTCGGCGAACACCCCTGATTCGTCGATGGCCAACGCCGGATTCCGCACCGTGGCGCGCTGAGAATCGTTCTCCTTATTTGTCGTCCATTCAATGTCGAAATAAGTCTCACTAACGTGTTCCCCCAGGCACCTGCACGACACAGGAGGACGAAGACCAATGAACAACGTCGACCGGCGGTCATTGTTGGCCGGTGCCGCCGGCTTTCTGGCAGCGGCGGCACTGCCCGCCACCGCCGCGCGGGCGTCGGTGGCCTCGGCGCGGCGGTACCCGCCGAACTGGCCCGCCCTCGCCCCCTACGGCCTCGCCGACACCCGGCCGGACCTGTGGCCACGGGAGGACAACTCCTTCATCCTCCCGCTCGAACTGCGCCCCCGCGACAAGGAACGCGGCCAGGTCTGGATGCGGGACACCTACGTCAACTGCTTCGTCGTCGACGGGCGTCCGATGTACGTCGCCACGGGCACCACCCGGGTACCCGGGCTCGAAGCGGCCGCCCCGTGGAACGACGGCATCTTCGTGTGGATCTCCCCGTCCCTGCGCGGGCCGTGGAGACTCGTCGACACCACCGGCATCCGGCCCGACGCCGAGAGAGGCAAGGTGTGGTCACCCGAGTTCGCCGGCGAGAACCGCCCCGGGCGCACGGTCGTCGCTCCCTGGCAGGAGTACTGGTACGACTCCCAGTTCGGCAAGCGCGGCCAGGCGTGGGCTCCGGAGGTGCACCACTTCCGCGGCAAGTGGTACATCGTCGCGTGCATGGGCGACCACTCCCGCAAGGTCGGCTCGTTCATGCTCGTGAGCGAGGGCGGGATCGAGGGCCCGTACCGGCTGGTCGAGGGCAACCACGAAAAGCCCTTCGGTGATTCTTTCATCGGGGGACCCAAGTTCATCGAGCCCGGCGCCTACCACCACATTGACGGCGGCCTTTACACCGAGGGCGACGACGCGTGGCTCGTGCTGCACAACAATTTCTACGCGAAATTCCGGGACGACATGGAGGACATCGTCCCGACGACGAACCTCCCGCAGTTCCGGCAGACGCCCTACTCGCCCGAGCCGTATCTCGAAGGCGCGTACGTGATCAAGCACGGCGGCAAGTATTACCTCCTCCACGCCGCGTGGAACCGGACGTCGACCGATCCCGACGGCAGCACGCGCTACGCCTACGACCCGGCCGGCCCCGGTCGCACGCAGTACCAGTACGACGCGATCGTCGCCGTCTCGGACCATTTCGAGGGACCGTATTCCCAGCGGTGGACCGCGGGCGTCGGCGCCGGCCACAACAACGTCTTCGTTGATCACAGCGGCCGGCTGTGGGCGACGTTCTTCCGCAACCCCAACTTCGGCTATTGGGCCGACCCGGCACGCGTCGCCGACGCCGCCGTGGCCGGCGTCGTGCGGATGGAATGGACCGGCCCCGAGGGCGAGCGGCTGTACGTCCAGCGCCGAAACCGGAGTCACGGAGCTTGACTTAACAGCCCGGACAAAATAGATCATGTAGGGCCAGCCCGGCATCCCCCCTACGGCCTGGAGCCCGCAGTGCCGCACATGTCCCGTCGCCAGGTCCTCTCCCTGCTCCCCGCCGCCGGCCTGCTCCCCGCCACCGGGCTGCTGGCCATGGCCGCCCCCGCGCGCGCCGCGGCGGGGATCGATCACGCCCGGCTCCTCACCAACACCGTGGCGATGCTCGCCGGAACCCCCGACGTCAACGCCCGCCCTGAGGTCGCCGCCAAGCTCGCCTCGATCCTCGCCACCGCGAGGCAGAGGCTGGCCGCCATGGACAAGGCCGCCGCCGGCGAGCTGTTCTCCGGCCTGAAGCTCGGCACCGACGACGCCAACCTGCGGCTGGCCTACCAGTACCTGTACGAGATCGCTCTCGCCACGCGCACGCCCGGCGGCGGCCTCGCCGATGACGCCGCCACGCAGCGGCGGGTCGCCGACGGCCTGGTGTGGCTGCACGAGCGCTACTACGGCGACCAGTCGAAGGGCTACTACGGCAACTGGCACAACTGGGAGATCGGCATCCCCACCCACGTGAGCAGGACCCTGGCCCTGCTCCCCGAACGGGTCCGGGAGGAACGCCCCGGCCTGACCGCGACCTACCTCGCCTCGATGGACGCCTACCTGCGCAACGGCAAGAACGGCGACGTCGACCTCGACTCCCGCTTCCACACCGGGGCGAACCTGGCCGACATCACCGCGAACCGCATCCTGCAGGGCGCGCTCACCGGCGACGACGCCCGCGTCGGCAAGGCCATCGCCGACCAGGCCACCGTCTTCGCCACCATCGACCCGTACAACCTCCAGCACGGCGTCACCGACGGCTACTACCGTGACGGCTCCTTCATCCAGCACGACTCGGTCGCCTACACCGGCTCCTACGGGCGCATCCTGCTGACCCGCGTCGTACAGACCCTCAAGATGCTGGAGGGCGTGACGAGCGGCGGCACCCCGGCGGACCTGCCCGGCGTGGTCTACCGCTGGATCGCCGACGGCTTCGCCCCGCTGATCTTCGAGGGCTGGCTGATGGAGATCGTCAAGGGCAGGGCGGTCTCCCGCACCGCCACCGGCTACGCCGACGTCGGGGTGATCGTGGAGGCCGTCACCGACCTCGCCGACCACGTCGAGGACCCGCTTCCCCTGAAGAAGTACGTCAAGTTCCTCCCGGCCGCCGACACGACCGCCTTCGTCTCCCCGATCAGCATCGCCCGCTACGCCGCCATCCGCGCCGACGCCGCCGTCCCGGCCGCCGACCTGAACCCGCCCCAGCGCTGCGTCGCCTTCAACGCCATGGACCGGACCGTCCACCGCCGCCCCGGCTACGCCTTCGCCCTGGCCCGCAACTCCGACCGGATCAGCAAGTACGAGTACATGAACGGCGAGAACCTCATGCCCTGGTTCCAGGGCGAGGGCGCCTTCCACCTCTACCTCTCGGGCGAGGACCAGAGCCAGGTCTTCGGCGTCGACTACTACACGACCGTCTCGCCGTACCGGCTGGCCGGCATCACCGCGCCGGTGGAGGAGCGGCGCACGATCCCCGAGCTGTACGGCGGCCGGTTCTGGTACGAGAACCCCGGGCACCCGCTGAACTTCACCTCCTCCTCGGAGTCCCAGAACACCTACGTGTACTTCCCGCGCGCCGAGAACACGTTCTCCGGCGGCGCGACGCTCGGCGCGTACGGGGTGGCCGGCATGGTCCAGTCCGACGACGTGGCCTACACCGCCAAGCAGGCGGGCATCCTGCCCGACGACTTCGTCGCCTACCAGAACGCCCGCGCCACCAAGTCCTGGTTCATGCTCGACGACGAGATCGTGGTGCTGGCCGCGGGCGTCTCCGGCCAGGGCGGCCGCGACGCGGTGACCACGGTGGACAGCCGCATCGCCGCCCCCGGCGACGCGGTCGCGGTGAGCGGGGAGGGCTGGGACGGCGGGGCCTGGCAGACGGGCGACACCAGACCACCGCGCTGGCTCCGCTACGCCAACCCCACCCGCCGCACCGCGATCGGCTACGCCTTCCTGACCCGGCAGCCTGTGACGGCCGGCCTGGAGACGGTGACCCGCAGCCGCAGAGCCGTCCGCACGTCCAACCCCGACACGGCGGTGACCAAGAACGTCTTCACCGCGTCCGTCACCCACCCGGCGGCCGGCGGGCTTTCCGCCTTCGCCTACGCCCTGGTCCCGAACGCGACGGAAGCCGCTCTGCGCCGCTACACGCGCGGCCCGCTGACCGTCCTGGCCAACACCCGGGACGTACAGGCGATCAAGCACGAGACTCTCGGGATCATCGCCGCCAACGTCTTCACCGACGGCCCCCGCCACGCCGGCCGCCTCCTCATCGACGGCCCGGCCTCGGTCATGGTCCGGTCCGGGCGGCGCACGGTCGTCGCCTTGTCGGACCCGACGATGAAACGCGACCGCGTCTCTGTGGTTGTGCAGGGCGCGCCTCTTCGTGTGGAGGCGGCGGACGAGGGGGTGACGGTACGGCGCGTACCAGGCGGCACCCTGATCCAGGCCACCACCCACCACGCCCACGGCCGCACCTTCACCGCGACACTCCGCTGAGCCCGAGCCTAGGGCTCAGCGGGTTCACCCGAGTCGGTGCTGCTGCAGTCAGCTCAGCCGGCGGTGGCCTTGGCGTAATGGAACACCTCGGGCGGGAGCGCGTGGTCCAGGCGCCAAACGAAGCGGATGGGCCGCTCATCCTCGTGGCTTACGTAGCGCATCGGACCCGCGTAGGTGTAGGGCGGAGCGCCGAGCCCTTCGTCGCGTTTGGACTGTCTGATGAGGAGGTGGACTGTCGACTCACCCGTAAGGTAACGGCGGGCAGTGGCAGTCGAGGAGCGCAAGGTGCTCTGCGACTCCCACTGGAACAACCTCTCGCTGATCGCCCGGTCGTGGTAGAGCGTGGTGGGGGAGTAGTGGTCCTCGGACTTGTCGATGGTGACGAAGAACAGGTCCGCCTGGTGCTCCTGCACGTACTTGACCCCCTCCCTCATATGAGCGGGCTTGTCGACGCCGAAGGCGGCCAGCACCTCGTTCTTGCTGTAGCGGGCGTGGACATGCAAGGGCACCACAGGGTCCAGCGGCGACGCCACATGACGCAGCTCCGAGCGAAGCACGTCCGCCAGCTCTCCGAGTTCCGCGGCCCGAGCACCGCTGAGGCGGGCGAGCCGAGCCTCCATCCCGGACACGGGCTCGGTGCCGCCCCACAACATCGTGTCCAGCATGGCCAGCAGGCGCAGCTCGCGGGGGGACCGCGGAGCCTTTCCCGCCAGCACCTCAGTCAGGAACGCGAGCCGCTCGACGTCGTCGATATGCAGCATCCGGCCGAAGGCTCGTCCGAGCCCTGCATCAGGAGGCGTAACCGACAAACCCGCGGCGTGCCGGAGAGAGGCCCATCCCAGGCGGCTGCGGCGGTACAGATCCTCCACCTCCAGCCCCGTCTCCTGCAGGAAGGTGGCCAGACCGACGTCCCCCAACTCGCGTAGTTCGCGCGCCAGATCCCGCCAATTCAGGCTGAGCGCCTGCCGGACGTTGTCGAGAACGAGCCGGCGTACGTCCCGATCAAGGTCGATGACGCAGCCGGCGGGCAACGTGGGAAACCCCTGCTCAATCTCCCTCGCGATTCCGGTACGGCTGGCGCCGGTGAGCGCCCGGTAGCGCCGGTCGAAGCGAAACTGCTTGTGCTGGTGGCCGACGAAGTCGAGCACGGTCAGGCACGGCTTGTCGTCGGCCAGTCGCAGGCCGCGGCCAAGTTGCTGCAGGAAGACGGTGGCGCTGTCGGTAGGACGCAAGAAGAGCACGGTGTCGATCTCCGGCACGTCGACGCCCTCGTTGAAGAGGTCGACGGTGAACACCGCATTGATCCGGCGATCCCGCAGGTCGCGTAATGCCTGGTCGCGTTCGTCGCGCGAGCTGTGCGCGGTGACGGCCACGGAGGGAAGGCCGGCTCGGGTGAAGCGGTCAGCCATGAACCGGGCGTGCTCGATGCTCACGCAAAAGCCGAGAGCTCGCATCCGTCCGACATCGCCGATCTTGCGCTGCAAGGTTTCCAGGACCATGGCGGCGCGGCGGTCGTTGCCGGTGTAGACGTTCGAGAGTTGGCCGAGGTCGTAGCCCTGACCCCGGCGCCAGCCGATCTGGCGCAGGTCGGTGCCGTCGTGGACGCCGAAATACTGGAACGGGGCCAGCAGACCGCGCTCCAGCGCCTCCCACAGGCGCAGCTCGGCGGCGATCCGGCCGTCGAACCAGTGCTTGATGTCCTGGCCGTCGGCGCGTTCCGGCGTCGCCGTCAGGCCGAGCAGTACCTTGGGCTGCACTCTCGACAGCAGTTGCCGGTACGTCGCGGCCTCGGCATGGTGGAATTCGTCCACGATCACCATGTCGAACCGCTCTGGCTCCGGCAGCGGGTTGTGGTGCAGCGTCTGGATCGAGGCGAAGACGTGCCGCCACTTCTCAGGCCGGGCACCGTCCACGTACAGTTCGCCGAACGTCTCGTCCCGCAGCACCTGCCGGAACGTGAGCAGACTCTGCCGCAGAATCTCCTTGCGGTGGGCGACGAACAGCACCGACTCCGCTTGCCCGGCCGCGCGCAGCCGCCGGTAGTCGAGCCCGGCAATGACGGTCTTGCCGGTACCGGTCGCCGCGACGACCAGGTTGCGCCACCGGTCGTGGATCTGCCGTTCGGCGGCGAGTTCGTCGAGAATTTCGCGCTGGTAGGAGTACGGGCGCACGTCCACATGCGCGAAGTCGAGCACGAGCGCCCGGCCCCCGGAACGCTCGGCGGACAGGGCGCGGTCCAGCCGCTCGGCGTCCTGCGCCGGGTCGTAGGGCTCGAACGACGGATCACCCCAGTAGTCGTCGAACGTGGCGGCAAACGTGTCGATGAGATGAGGCTGCTCGGCCTGCGCGAGTCGTACATTCCACTCCAGCCCGTGGCTGAGGGCGGTCTGCGACAGGTTGGAGGATCCCACGTAAGCGGTGGACAGACCGTTGCCGCGATGGAACAGCCACGCCTTCGCATGCAGCCTGGTCATCCGGGTGTCGTAGGAGACGCGGATTTCGGCGCCCATAGCCGCCAGTCGGTCCAGAGCCAGGCGGTCGGTGGCGCCGATATAGGTGGTGGTCACCACCCTCAGCCGGCCGCCGCGCGCTAGGAAATCTTCGATCGCCTCTGCCAGTACGCGCACGCCGTTCCACTTCACGAACGCGCACAGCAGATCCACCCGATCGGCCGAGCCCAGCTCCCGCTTGAGCTCATGGCCGATCTCCGGCTGCCCGCGCCCGTTGACCAGCAACGCGCTCCCAGTGAGGGGAATGACCGGCCGTGCCGGGAATCGCACCTGCCCGGCCGCGTCCCGGCTCCTGGCGATGCCCAGCAACTCCTCGGCGGCCTCCACCAGCTCGTCAGGCGCGGCAGCCTCGGGCACCAGGTCGCCGATGAGGCTCGCGATCCGATTGACGATCTCCACCTGCCGGGCCAGCCGCGCCGTATCATTCTCGCCTCGTACGGAGCGCAGCGCCCGGCGGGTGAGCGCGCCCAGATGCCGGGCCAACGTCTCGTGGGAGTCGGCAAGGTCCAACGACCGCCGGTCAATCAACTCGTGATCGGACACCGCACGCAGCAGGCCATCAAGCTCACGAGTGATCAGGTGCTGGTAAACGCCCGGCTGAAGATCGCTCACCTGGCGACTATAGGGCGCGGCCGGCCACCGCGAAATACCGTGTGCCGGGGCCGGATAATCGCCTTACACTGGCCGATCGTGAACTGGGTCGAGCGGGTCGCCGAGATGCGACGCTGGACCAGAGGTGGCGAGCGCGCGCCGCACAAGCCGCTCCTCCTGCTGTACGTTCTGGGCCGTTTCCAGCAGCACGGCAATCGGCCCATTCCCTTCAGCGCCGCCGAGACGGAGCTGAAGAAACTGCTGAAGGAGTACGGCCCACCGCGCGAGACCAGCCCCGGCTACCCGTTCCACCACCTGACGAACGACGGCCTGTGGCTGATCGACACCCGCCACGGCCCGGGCAGCCCGGGCCCGGAGCTGGGCCGCCTCCGCGACAGCCAGGCCGCCGGCCGCCTCCATCCCGACCTGGCCCGCGCGCTGTCGGAGGAGCCGAGCCTGCTGGGGCGGATCGCCCGCTACCTCCTGGACGCCAACTTCGCCCCGTCCCTGCACGCGGACCTGTGCCTGCTGGCAGGCCTGGACCTGGAGACGCTCGAAACCGCCGGAGAGCTCAAGAAAGCCGTACGCCGTGATCCGGGCTTTCGCGATCGGGTGCTCATGGCGTACGAGTACTGCTGCGCGTTCTGTTCCTACGACGGCTGGCTGGACGGCGCGGTGGTGGGCCTGGACGCGGCGCATGTGCGCTGGTGGGCGTTCGACGGGCCCGACGATGTGGCGAACGGGCTGTGCCTGTGCGCGATCCACCACAAGCTGTTCGACAAGGGCGTGCTCGGACTGACCGGGGAGCACACCATCGCTGTCTCAGCCAAGTTCGTCGGCCGCTCGCAGTCTTCCCTGGACATGGTGCTCTCCCTGGCAGGCCGGCCCGCCCGAAAGCCTCAGCCCGGCCTGGACACAGTCGAACAGGAACACATCAGCTGGCACAGCCGTCAGGTCTTCCGCCCACCCGCCCGCGGCTGAGGTCATCGGCTGTCCGGTCTTCTGAGGCTTGCAGCCCAGCGCAGTGCATGACCGCGCTGTGACCACCGATACCTGGCGGCCCAGGCGCAGCTCGGCGTGCTCCGCCGGTGCCGCGGGTTGCGACCTCGACCGGGCTGTCTACGCCGGCCATCACCGCGATGGCTTCGAACGCCTTTGGGAAGCGCCGCCTCCCGGACCAACTCGATCACTCGGAGAGAGACCCTCAGCTCTTCAGTAACGAGCTGAGTCACCCATCTCTTGGCTGCTGTCGGATCCCGGGCTTGGAACCGATGTCCGCGGCGAGGGGACACAGCGTTCCTGCTCAAGAAGGGCAGTGACTGCACAGCCAGCTCATAGTCCTCAAACTGCGCAAATTACCGTACAATCGGCTGCAGCTCTCAAGATCATCTAGAAACCACCTCCCCGCCTTATGGGGCTTCGGGCGGGATCCGGAGATCGAGAAGGGACCCGATGTATGGCGTACTGGTGGGTGAATCAGGGTCATTCGTTTCGTCAGGAGATAGAGGCTGGGATCCTCTGGGCGCCTACCCGAACCCGGGCTGGTAGCCGCCAATCACACTGGGAAACGATGACGGCGGTGCGTCCAGGCGACACAGTGATCCACTATGCCTCCCAAGTGAGAGCGCTTAGCCTCACGACAACCACCGCGATCCCCGCGCGGCGCCCTCGGGAAATCCCTGGCCTCTGGGGCGGGGATGGCAGACTCGTGCGGACCGTCTACCGGGAGGCATCGCAGGGAGTTCCACTGCAAGACATTCCCGAAGCCTGGCGCGCCAGCCACTCGTCGGATGGGCCATTCAAACACGATGGTGGCGTGAAACAAGGTTATCTATTTCGGGTGGACGATACGTTTTTCGAGCGGTTCATGGGGCGTTTTGGTGACCTGTTTCCAGGCGCTCCTGTCGTGCTACCCGCTGAGGTGAAGGACAGCGCCACCGACCTACTCCGACGGTTACTTGGTCACGACATCTCGACGCTCCATGGACGCCGTAATCGCATCATCGACGTGCAGCCCCCGTATGTCCTCGTGGCAACGGAACGCTCGCCGAACGGGCAACAGATACCCATCGCTGACGTGGAGGCTGCGCTCGCAACTCTCCGCACCGCAGGTCGCGTGCAAATACACCCTACCGAGGTAGGATACCGCAGTGCCTTCATTGGAGCAGTCCTGCTCACTCTTCCAGGAGTTGAGTTGGTAGGAGGGACGCCGCCAGTCATCGCTGTCCGCTCTCTTGCTGCCGCTGATACGCCTGCAAAGCCTCAAGAGACACACACTTACGAGGGCGATCTAAGTCGTCCAGTGACTGCAGCGCAGCGCGGCGAACAGTCCGCCTTGCGCCAGCTTCTGTTCGGCTCTACCACCATTGCAACGTGCGCTCTCTGTGGTGATGCTTACCCTGTCCGTTTCCTGGTTGCCGCGCATATCAAAATGCGGAGCCTCTGTAGCGACGAAGAACGCCGCGACCTGGCCAACATTGCGATGCCTGCATGCCAGTTCGGTTGTGATGCCCTCTATGAAGCCGGCTATATCTCTGTTGGCCACGATGGCATCATTGTGTCGTCCGCACCAGATGCAGATGGGGTGCTTGCTGATCGTCTTGAGAGCCTCGCGGGGCGCCCGTGCCTCTCGTTCTCGGAGGATAACCGTCGCTACTTCGCGTGGCATTTTTCCACGCGGTTTCGTGGCTGATGCCCCGGGCGGCTTATTGCCCACGATCTTCGTATTGGTGAGTTGAGTGGTTCGGCTGGGGATTAATTTCACGCGGTGGTCAGCGCGAAGGGCCCGGCTGGCGCCCCGGTGGGCGGGGTTCCACGGGCCCGGATCGAAACCGGCCGGCCCGGAACTTCACCCGTGGCGGGACATGGTTCGCCCGGTCGCTGGTCGAGACCGGGTTGATCGGCGAATGCCCCCTTCTCGTCCACCCGGCCGTCCTCGGGGCGGGCGAGCGGATCTTCCCGGCGTCGCTGAGCCTCGAGCTTGCAAGCACGACCATCTTCAGCGGCGGAGCCGTCGCCCACGTCTTCGCAGCGCAGCCGTGATCGAGCCCGATCGGTAACCGCGGCCCACCCATCACCCGAAGAGCTCGTCGAGCGAGCCGTCAGGACGGGTGACCAGCCGGCGCTCGGTTAGTGTTCCGGCGTGAACGGAACCTCGCGCGATACTGCTGGGCCGAGATGCCGACCTCGCGACGGAAGATCTGGCGCAGATTGCTGGCTGACCCAATGCCGGTCAGCGCGGCGATCCTTCCGATCGGTTCGTCGCCTGCCTCGAGGAGCCGCTGCGCCGCGAGTATCCGTTCCCGCGTGAGCCATTTCTGCGGGGTAGTGCCAGTGAGGCGCTCGAATCGTCTGGTCAGCGTCCTCGGGCTCATGTGCACGCGTGCTCCCATCGAGCGCAGGGACCACCGCTGGTCCAGGTTCCGGCGCATCCAGTCGAGGAGGTCCGGCAGCGGGTCGCCGGGGTCGGGGCTGAGCGGGACGTCGACGAACTGGGCCTGGCCTCCACTCCGGTAGCCGGCGAGCACCAGCCTGCGGGCGAGGGCGGCGGCGGCGTCCGCGCCGAAGTCCCCCCGTACGACATGCAGGGCGAGGTCGATGCCGGCTGACATGCCCGCAGCGGTGAGGATGCTGCGATCGTCGACGAACAGGGCGCGCGGGTCGACGGCGGCGGCGGGGAACAGCGTGGCGAGCAGCCCGGCCGTCGACCAGTGGGTCGTGACCCGACGGTGGTCCAGAAGACCGGCGTGTCCAAGGATGAAGGCGCCGGTACAGATCGACATGATCCGCGCGCCCCGCCGGTGTGCGCGGCGCAAGGTCCGCAGCAACGCCGGAGGCGGGACGGCGTCCTCCGGAATCCATCCCGGAACGATCAGCAGGCCCGCCTGTTCCGCATCCTCAAGCCCGTACGGCGCGTGAACGCTGACCCCGCCGTCGAGCTCGACCTGGCCGGGCGTGACGGCACAGACCTTCGTCCGGTACCAGGAGCCGAACCGTGCGGAGTAGTCGACGCCGAAGATCTCGTTGATGGTGATGTAGTCGAAGCTGCCCGCGCCCGCGTAGATCAGGATGGCCACAGCTGGACTGTCGAGCGACACCGCGTACCTCCCGCACCTCGCTTGCTGTCGGTCCCATCGGGAGAGATGGGGCTAAACGAGCATCTTAGGAAGACGCAGCCTTTGGAACATCCATACGAGGTCGTGCGCTGAGCGTTCGTCAACCCGGGTGACGGTTGCTTCGGGAGGCGGTCTCAAGACGGTCTATAGCTAGCGGATTCCCGCCGCTTGTGCTCCCGGCGCTTCGCCTGCGCCTGCCCGGTTCACGTCGTCCAGAAAGAGTCCCGCTCCAACTCCGCCCGCGATGGCGGCCCGCGGAACGCCCCCGTACCCAGCTGACTTGCCCATCGGTCAGGAACTCGATCGCCACGACACCCCCGAAAATCGACAAACGCGACCCTCGAAGGCTGCCGGGCCACAGCAGCTCGCGCAGGTGTTTCCTCAACCTCAACACCCACCGGCCCGCGTGGCGACAATGTCCGGTCACGAACCGACAGGATCACGCCGCTCGCCCGCGCGGGTGGCACCGGCACGCCGCCACGGTTCTAACGTCGGTCGCGAGCCTGATCGGCTCGGTCAGTCAACAGAGGTGCACTTCGGCGAAAGGCATCGACATGCGTGAGACATCTGCCGGGCTCCGGCGCAGGACATTGCTCGCCGGCATGGCCGTCACGGTCGCCGGTTCCGTGGGCATCGCCCGACGGGCGGACGCCCGGTCGATGGAACGGACGGCGGTGCTGTCGCGATCGGTCGGCGCGTTCCAGGTGATACCGATAATCGACGCCTCGGGGCCGTTCTTCCTGGACCGGCAGCAGGCGTTTCCCGGAGCGACGCCGCACGACTGGGACCTCGCCCGGAGCATCGACCCCGACGCGTTCGGGGCCGGGGAGACCTGGCAGCTGGACTTCCGCTGCTTCCTGGTCCGCGGACCACGGGACCGGTTGATGCTCGTCGACACGGGCGTGGGGCCTGCCGACAGCCCGGCCTCCAGCTGGGCTCCGACCCCGGGCCGCCTCCCGTCCGAACTGCGCCAGGCCGGCATCGACGAAGCCGACATCGACATCGTGGTGCTGACCCATCTCCACGAGGACCACTACGGCTGGTCCGTCGGGCCGGACGGCGCGCCCATGTTCCCCAACGCCCGGTACGTCATCCAACGCAGCGAGGTCGCCGCGCTGCCGGCCGGCGATACGGCTCTCACATACGTCGTCGATCCATTGCGTGCCGCCGGGCAGCTTCAGCAGGTGGACGGTGCGGCGCGGCTCGCAACGGCCCGCGGGGGACTGGGCGGGTCGATCCGCGTGACACCAACGCCGGGGCACACGCCCGGCCACCAGTCGGTGATCATCGACGGCGACCGCGATCAGGTCGTCATCACCGGCGACGCCCTGGTGCATGCGGTTCAGCTGGTTGACCCGGCGGTGGCATACCGGTACGAGGCAGACCCGGAGACCGCGCGCAAGACCCGCGAGCGGCTGCTCGAGATGGCGCGTCGCAGACACACCGTGCTGGCCACCGCACACCTGCGCCGGCCATGGATGGCAGTCCCGTGACGGCGAACCGTCTGGTGTGCCCGGCGATAGGCCGTGGAAGTTGGTTCTGTGTAGGCATGTCGCGGGGCAAGAGCTGCAGGCGGGATCTGATGAGGGCTCCAGGCCCATCTAGCGGCGGGCTTCGATCCACTCGTCGGTCTGCTCGGCCAGCACCGCCCCGATGAGGCGGATGATGCCGAGCTGCTCGATCAGCTTGTCCACCCGCCTGGTCGAGACGCCCAGCAGAGAAGAGGTGGCCACCACGCTGATCAGCGCCTGCTCGGCCCCCCGCCTGTGTTCCAGCAGGCAGTCTGGGAAGTTACGAGCCCTGACGCAACTTCGGGATGGCCAGCTCAATCGTGCCGGAGCGGGTGCCCCACTCCCGTGCCCGGTAGCCGTTGCGGCTGTTGGTCCGCTCCGGACTGCGCTCCCCATACGGTGCTCCGCACAAGGTGTCGGCCTCGGCTGACATCAACGCCTCGGCCATGGTTTTGACCATGGATCGCAACACGTCGGGGTTGCTTGTCTCGATCTGCTTCGCCAGCCACTGGCCAGGCGTCACACTGTTGTCTACGGCCATCGCCCTCTCCTTTGATCTCGGATAGCACTCAAAGGATCACGCGATGGCCGTCCCTATTTCACGGCCGCCACACATGTGACCAGGTCAAACCCTTACACCACTCCCGTGGACGCAACCGCATGACTGACACCGAAATTGTCGGAAGGGCGGCGTACTGTCACCGACGTGCCAGCCCTGGAACGCGGTGGGAAGCAGGCGAACTCCTGCGGTCTGGGGGAGATGTTTCCGCCCGGCGCATCACTGGGGGATGGCTGAAGCTAACCCCCGCGCTACTTTTTGTCCGACTGACAAAAACGTAGGGTCGGGCCATGAGCGAAGACCGATGGGAGCCGCCAGCCATCTTGCTCGCTGTTGACCTGGTGATCCTTACATTGCGTGATTCGCGCCTACATGTGCTGCTCATCGAGCGCGGCATCGAGCCATACAAGGGCACCCAGGCGCTGCCGGGCGGCTTCCTTCAGCATTCCCAAGAAAGCCTCGTCGCCGCGGCTCATCGAGAACTGGCGGAGGAGGCCGACATGAACGTCGAGACACTCCGGCTGGAGCAACTGGGCGTCTACGACGACCCCGACCGTGACCCGCGAGGCCGCGTGGTGAGCGTCGCCTTCCTCGCCATCGCCCCGAGGCTGCCCGAACCGACCGCCGGCACCGACGCCACCGACGCCTGCTGGCAACCCACCGACCTCGTGCTCTCTGGTGATCTGCGGCTCGCCTTCGACCATCGCCGCATCGTCACGGACGGCGTCGAGCGCGCCCGGGTCAAGCTGGAGCACTCCGCGCTCGCCACGGCCTTCTGCGGGCCGACATTCACGCTCACCGACCTCAAGGACGTGTACGAGGCGGTGTGGGGCATGCCGCTCGACCCGCGGAACTTCTACCGAAAGATCAAGAAAACCGGCGGTTTCATCATCCCGGCCGGTTCGGCGCGCAAGGCCGCGACCGGACGACCGGCCCGGCTGTTCAGAGCCGGCCCGCAAGACGTCCTCTATCCCCCGATGATCCGTCCCGTCGACTCGCCGAACGGAAAGGAGCCGGTGCAGTGAGCCCCGTCGTGATCCTCACCGCCCTAGACCTGGAATACCAGGCGATCAGAGAGAAGCTGGCCGGCCTGCGCCTGCGCCGGCACCCGCAAGGCACCCTCTTCGAGGTGGGCCGCCTGGCGGATGGACGATGCGAGGTGGCGCTGGCGCAGGTCGGCAAGGGCAACCATGCCGCCGCGGTGCTGGCCGAACGCGCCATCGCCGAGTTCCGGCCGGCGGCTCTCCTCTTCGTGGGCGTGGCCGGTGCGCTGCAGACGCACATCGCTCTCGGAGACGTTGTGGTGGCCACGCATGTCTACGCCTTCCACGGCGGCACCAGTGAGGACGACGGCTTCAAGAGCCGCCCTCGCGTCTGGCAGACCTCGCACGCCGCCGAGCAGATCGCCCAGCACCTGCACCGCGGCGGTTCCTGGGCCAAAGGGCTCGACCCTCGCCCGAATGTGCACTTCGGGGCGATCGCCGCCGGTGAGGTGGTCCTGAACTCCCGGCTCTCCGAGCACGCCCGCTGGATCCGCGACCACTACAACGACGCACGGGCGATCGAGATGGAAGGCGCCGGCGTGGCACAGGCCGGACACCTGAACCGGGCGCTGCCCGTCGTCGTGATCCGCGGCATCAGCGACCGGGCCGACGGCACCAAGGAAGCCACAGACCGCGAGCTGTGGCAGCCGCGAGCCGCCGCCAACGCGGCCACGTTCGCCGCGGCTCTGGCCGAGGAGTTGTGCACCGACGAACCCACGACAAGGAGCTCCGCCATGTCCGAGACGGTCAGGAACATCGCCAAAGGGAACGCCCACGTGGGCGTGCAGGCAGGTATCGTGCACGGCGGTATCCGGATCACCCCCGAGACGTCCCGGCCGGCGGACCTGCCCGAGGCGCTGGCCGGGTTCCGTACCCGCCTTTGGCAGGCGTGGGCGGACGGGCGCCTGGACGAGGCGACGTACAAGGCCGCCGAGACGGAACTGGTCACGGCCGACCAGGCACTGGAGACGAAGACGCCAGACCGCGAGAACACGCTGACCCTGGCCCTGAAGAAGCTGCGCGGGCTCGTCGGCGACGTCGCCGACCTGGCCGCGGAGCTGACCGTCATCATCGCCCTGGTGCAGTCCCTGTCATGACAGATCCAGGGCACCGCGTCGAGAACGCGGCCACAGACTCCCACATCGGAGTGCAGGCAGGGACAGTGCACGGCGACGTCATCTACATGACGAGCCCGCAGGACCCGCCCGAGAAGAGGTTCCGGGCCGGCGTCTCCTTTCTGAAAGGCCGCATGCCCGGACCCGCCCGGCAACTCATCAACGAGGCCAGGGTCGACTTCGCCACCAACGAGGTCTACTTCTACTGGTTGCTCGCCATGGTGAGCGGCCGGACGCGGCACGAGCTGACCAAGGACGAAACCGCCCAACTGCGTGACCGGCGCGCCATCATGCGGCTCTCGGGCGACGACCCGTGGCGGGACGGCGTCCGCATCATCGACCGGCTCCTGGAATCGGCGGGAAAAGCCGAGGAGGACATACGGGTCGTCGTCAAAGACCTCGACGCGCTCCGCGAACCGCAACGCAGCCTGATCCTCGATCACCTGGAGCTATACCTCGACGGCCCGATCGAAGACCATCTGTGGCACCTCGCGCTGACCAAGGCCAAGACGGAACAGATGGCCGATGACCGAAAGGATCGGATCTGGAAGTTCTTCCACCCGGCGCCGAAAGCGCCTGAGCGCCGGGCCCCGAAGCCTCCCGACACATCGGTGGCCACTCGGGCCCAGGCCCTGACCGCGACAGTCGTGCTCGTCATGGCCACAGCCCACCTGGGCTATCTGATCCTGCAGAGCGGTCGCATTCTCACAATGCTCGCCTACGTGCTGGGTCTCGGGGGCGCCTACGTCGGTGCGCCGAACGCCGCGGACTGGCGCTTCCGCGTCGTACGCCGTCGCGCCAAAGACAGGGAGTACCTGGGACTCAAAAGCGAGGCCGAGCCCGGCAGCTTCGCCAAGAAGGCGGAGAACCGCATCGACCACTACTTCGCCACCTACCTGCCGCCAGGTGTGGACCGTGACAGCTGGATGGCCCGCACAACGGGGATCCGCCGCAGCCTGCGCGATGAGATCGCGTCGGTTTACGGAGGAATGCGGATCGGGGTCGAGCGCCTCGCCTGGCTCATCCGGCACCGGGCGAGCGAGGCCGGCGCCCGCCATCGACGAGGCACGCTGTGGAGCTACCGAGAGGAACTCGCCACGCCCGGGCCAACGAAAGCTCTGGCGATACTCGGACTCCTCGCTCTCGCAGGTGGAGGCGGTTGGGCAGCGGTAAGCGCCGTGCCGGTCGAGCCCCTGCCGGCCATCGGCACGATTCTCCTCCTGCTGATCTCCGGATGGGTCGGCTCCCGCACGTGGCTTCACATCATCCTTGAGCGCCGCCGCTACGCCGCCGACGAGAGCGAGAGCGACCAGACCTACAAGGGCGACCTGGCTGCCCTGGCCCGCTGGCGCGCGAAGATGGCGGACAAGCCCCGCGACGAGGAGATGGCCGGCTGGCTCGACTGCGACCGGAAAGCGCTTCTCGACGAGGCGTTGCGGCACTACAGGCTGACCATGAGCCATGTCATCGCGCACGCCTTCATCGAGGCTCCTGCCCGGTCGAGCGCACGCGCACGCCTACAAGGTGGCCCATGGCGCTACAAGAGGTACCAACTGCTGGTCTTCCTCATCACCCAGGAAGGCGTCCGCCAGCTCACCGTCACGCTCGACTTCATGAACGGCACCTTCCACGACCGGCAGCGGCTCAACTACCGCTTCGAAACGGTCGCCGCCGTACGGGTCAGCCAGTCGGACAACGACGAACGCGTCTTCCAGCTCTCACTCGTGAACGGTGATGAGATCAGTGTCGAGGTGAGCTCGGGGATGGAGGAGCTACAGCAGGGAGAGGTTCCCGGCGCGGTGTCCAAGGTGTCGTTGGATGCCGCAGGACTGCCCCACACCCTCCACGTTCTAGAAGGAATCGCCGCCGAGGGAAAGAGATGGGTCGAACAGCAAGAGCTACGCACGGGAAACCTCGCGGCCGCCCTGAACGACGCCGAATGAGAGCCCGCTGGGACAATGCCCGCGCGGAGGCGCTGGAATCACCGCGCGTCATCAACGTCAGTAGCTCTCGGGGTTGGCGCGGCAGGTTCAGCGAGTGTCTCGTGGGTCTGCCAGCCAGTGC
Organism: Nonomuraea sp. NPDC050383; assembly: GCF_044459125.1. NCBI lineage: Bacteria > Bacillati > Actinomycetota > Actinomycetes > Streptosporangiales > Streptosporangiaceae > Nonomuraea > Nonomuraea sp. NPDC050383. The sequence goes on along the minus strand of NZ_JBITIP010000005.1, from coordinate 470,535 downwards.
TGTAGCCATTCGGGCAGCCACTTTGATCCCTGCATAGAGCTGAGGGAGGGGCTTGCTTCCCGGGGCGAGGTTCGTGGCGTGGACGGGCCGGGGCAAGGGGCGAAGGCAGGTCCGTAGTCCGGGGTGGGACCTGCTGCACCTCGGTCAGGCGTCGCTGTGCTTCGGCTGCGCAGTTGGGCCGCCCAGGAGGCGGCGTGAGGGTGACGCCTGCGTCGGTGAGGATGCTCAGGTCGAGGGTCCAGTTGCGGGTCGAACGTGATCGCCCCAGAGAAGGCTGCGTTGATGTGGGCACTGGCTTGGCCGGCGGTCATCCCGAGGACTTCACAGAAGGTGTTCGGCACCAACCCACAAGCGGACGGCGCCGAAGGCCGTGACGGTCGTCGATCCCCGCACGGTGGTCAACCCGACCCAAGCGCGGCAGCTCCTCGACGCCGTGCCCACCGTCGGGCGGAAGCGTGGGCCTCGGCTGAGAGCGCTGTTCGCGTGCATGTACTACGCCGCGCTCCGGCCGGAGGAGGCCGCGGACCTGCGGCTGAGGAACTGCACCCTGCTGGCGTCGGGCTGGGTCTGATCGTCCTGGAGAGAGCGCGGCCACAGGCAACGAAGCGCTGGACCAACTCCGGCGAGACACATGAGTCGCGCAGCCTGAAGCACCGCGCGGACAAGGAGACGCGAGAGATCCCGATCCCGCCTGTCCTGGTCGCCATGCTCCGCGAGCACATCGCCGAGTACGGGAATGCCGAGGACGGCAGGATCTTCAGCACTGGTACCGGCGGGACCTACTCCAGCTCGGCGTATTCCTACGTCTGGCAGGAAGCCCGCAGGCTTGCGCTCACTCCGGAACAGGTCGCCTCGTCGCTGGCTGCCCGACCGTACGATCTGCGGCATGCGGCGGTCTCGCTCTGGCTGAACGCGGGCGTCCCGGCTTCCGAAGTCGCCAAGCGCGTCGGCCACAGCGTGGATGTGCTGTTGCGGGTCTACGCCAAGTGCTTGGACGGTCAGCGCGAGCAGGTCAACAGCAAGATCCATGATGCCCTGGGCACATAGCTCGCGGCTCACCCCCTTTTGGCCCCGGCTCGCCCGGGGTCACTTCACGTCTGGACGACTCCAGGCATCACGGGGTAAGGCGCAACTCGAAATCTGGCGCGTACAAGGCGGGATCTAAGAGTTGACTGGCAGGGACTCCTGCTTTGTAGGCGTTGGCGAGAATCCGACGCATGCGTCCTCCCGCGTACGCCATGTCCGGCTCGGGATCTTCGATGCGGGTGAATCCAGCGGCCTGACGGTCGTCGGTCCACACATGTCCGAGCAATCGTCCGTTCCGGTCATGCACCGCGGCTCGTCGTACCGGGCCGGTGGCCTTGAAATCGTAGGATTCGCTTCTTGAGACGGTAATGGGGGTGACGTAGTCGTAGAAGCGCGGGTTCGGGGTCTCAGTCATCGTAGGGTCCTTTCCATCCGAGGTCAGCATCCATGGACGGTTGGGCGTCCCAGTCGGGGGGCTTGGTCCAGCCATCCGGTACGACGTCCGCTTCCATGTACCAGTGGCCGTCCTTACGGTACACACCACGCACGATGTATGAAGTGCCGCGGCGTAAGAGGATCTCCCGTTCGCCAATGATCTTGGTGATCGGGTACATATTGAGCGCTTCATACCCCTTGGGCACCCGTAACATCACGCGAACATCGCCGTCGAATCCGCCCCGCCGGCCCGCGCTTGTGCTCAAGTAACCCGGTTCGGTGATGACGGCGCCTTCCAGCGCTTCCATGTCCGCAGGGGAATTGGTATCGACCCCCACCGCTTCCAGGAACTTTTTGCCCACGCCTCTGTGCAGGACCACATCGGATGGCAGATGAGACTTGGCGATTGCCCTATCCATGGCGGCGATCTCATCGGCGACTTCGGGTGACCAGACAACGTTGGGGTCGGCGGCCTTTGCGCGTAAGGCTGGGTTGATTTTCATGTAGCCAGGACCACCGTAGGACCGTAATGCGATCAATTCCTCCGTGGTCAGGTCCGGCAGTGGCATGTTGTCCCGCGCCCATGCGCGTCCCTCAGCGTTGGTGGCATGCCGTACGGCGTCGTCCAGAGGATTCGCACCTGGCACCGTCGGCATGCTCTTCGGGGCGTCGATGGGGCCGTCCCCGTCGGGGATGTGGTCCCCGTTGCGGTCGAGGTGTCGCCCGAGGTTGCGGGGGCTGAGGGCGGTCGACGGCTTGGGGCGGATCACGTTCTTGGCGGCCTTGCCCAGAGCTCCGACGGCACGTGTGGTGGCTGAGGTTGCGCCGCTGGTGCCGGCAGTGGTGATTGCCGCCACGATGTCGGGGATGAGCCGGCCGAAGGCTCGATCGGGATTGGACGCCCAGGTATCCCAGTCCAGTGCCGACTTGGCGAACTCGGCAGGGTGCTCCACTCCCTGAACCAGGGCCTGAGCCAGGTCGCTCATGTTGCGTTGCCAGCCCATGAAGTCGAAGATCGCCCGATTGGGAGAGAAGTCGATCACCATCTTGCCCAGGCCGGCCACGCTCTCCACGGCGCCCTTGGCTTGCTCTGTCAGTGGGTCGCCGGAGTTCAGATTCGGGTCGAACGAAGCCTGAAGATGCTGGTTGAAACGGTCCCAGAAACCGCCTGTCACCGGGAGAACTGCTCCGGGGGCGAAGAGCGATTCGTCGACCGAGATCGGCGGTTTGCCGGCGCCGAACAGCTCCGGCTTGTCCAGCTCCATGCGTTCCAGGAGCAGCAGCCGCTTGTTGATCTCAGGGCCTTGGGTGCCGGCCCACGCCGCTACTCGACGGATCGTGTCGGCTGAGGCGGTCGACAGCCAGGCGCCATGCAAAAGGCCCCATAACTCCTCACCGACCGAGTCCAGCGACGACTCGGCCTGGCGCAACGCTTCCTTGAGGCTACGGACGCCCTCAGGAACCATGCCCTCCAGTTGGCCCATGGCTACCTAGGGCTGTCTGCCGGCGTACGGGCTAACAGCGCCCGGAGTTCTTCAACCGCACCGGCGCACGCCCCGATCAGGGCTTGGCGCTGAGCGACCAGTTCGTCGCCGAAGCGCTGAGCGGCTGGGCCGGTCCAGACGTTCTGCGCCATGAGGGTGATGGCGCGGTCGAGACCGGGCCTGGCTTGATCGGTGAGTTCTTCGGCTCGACGTATTGCCTGTTCCAGTTGCTCCCGGGTCATACGTGACTCCTTGGGTGCGACGATCAAGCTTGAGTCCAAGACGTGAGGCCATTGGACTGCGCCCGACCTAACGCGGCAACCGAATCGCCCGGATTGGTCTGAAGTGCTGCATGATGCGACGTCCGCCCATGACAACATGTCTAATGTGGGCGCTTCAGGCTCTATGGGAGTGGTGACCTGGGGGAATGCCTTCAAAAATTCATCAATCGCCTCTAGGGATGAAAGTGGGCGACATTGCGAAGTCATCGCCCGGACACTCTGGGGCAAGTGCCGCCAGCAGCGGCGGATGAACTTCTGATCAAGTCGGCGGGCAACGAGCCGGAACGGCAAGCCTGGGGCCATGCCGCACTGGACCTTCCGCTCCAGGTGCAGCGATCCGCTGCCCATCGAAGCCCCTCGATTGCTGATCAGGGACTGCATTGGGCGAAGATCCCGGTAATCTCAGGACGTATCGGTGATGCGGCCCGACGGGCTTCCGCTCTGATGGCGGATACGCCCCCATACCGCACTAGTCTTTCGTGCTGCCTGGGGGTAGATCCGTGGCCGTTTTCCGGCATTCGGCGGAAAGTCTGGTCCAGCTGGTGTCCGAGTCGGTGCCCGAGCGCGTCCTCAGTGATGTGATCGCTGACTACCTGCGCGCCACCCAAGGGATCAATCCAGGCAGGAGTGAACGAAAGTCCTGGGATCGGAGCATCCCGATTCTGGCCCGGGACCTGGTCAAAGCCGGCCTGGGGGGCGTCGAGATGCTCATCGAGTACCAGCTCCCGTTAACCAGCAAGCGGGCTGACGTCATCCTTGCTGGACGTGACCGGCGGACAGGGGCGGACTCCTACCTGATCGTCGAGCTCAAGCAGTGGAGCCAGGCCGAGCTGTACGAGGACGACGACAAAATGGTGCTGGTGTCGGGCACGGGGCATCGGCCCAAGCTGCACCCGGTTATGTAGGTGAGAGGCTACTGCGAATACCTGGCCGATTTCGTTGGAGCCCTGGATCAGCACCGGAACGCGGTGCGCGGGGTCGCTTACCTGCACAACGCCAGCGATCCGGACATCCACGATCTCTATGACCACGTCGAGGACGAGCGCACCCGGCTCTTCAGCAAGACACGTAGAGGCCAGTTCGTCGACTACCTCAAGGCTCAGTTCGCGCCCGAATCCGGTCCCCACCAGCACGGCACCTGCCGCGTACCCGATCCACCTCACGCGACCTCCACCGTGACCCACTTGGTCTGCGTGACACCCGGCCGGTTAGGCGCGATCAGCCGTACCGAGTAGCCGTGGTCGGCGTCGAGCGTCCGGCCGTTCAGCTTGAGAGCGAGCAGGGCCAGCGGGTTGTTCCAGCTACCTCGCTGCCGACCCTGCCGGGAGGCGGGCGGGGTTCACCGTCCGGCGCCATGGCCGGCACCCCGACCGCGCCGCCGCGCGCCTGGTCCCGCCTGTCGTGCCGGACATCTGTCGTTCGGTCGCCGCTTGCTCACGGTGGAGCCAGCGAGGCCGGCCGTCGTCGCATTGAGCTTGCGGGACCCATCAGGCTTCAGTTGCCCTCTGTGTTCTCGTAACCTGCCGCCAAGTGTCAATCGAGATCACTCGGCTGGTTGACAGGCGATCCCGCTCTGTGACTTGATCTACTAGTTTTCGTACTAGCGATCGAGTTGGAGAGCCCTTGCCATCACCATCACGCCGAGACGTCGGCACGACATCGATCAGACCGACAGTCTCCCGATTGGCCCACCGCCTACTCGTCCTCGGCAGCGCGTTGATCGTGTCGGCCGGCCTCGTTACAGTCCATGCACCGGCTGCCCTGGCCGTCGACACCGTGACCGACCTCGGCATTGCCTGGGGTAGCGCGGATACCGCGGTAGGCGGCGGCAAGGTCTTCGTTTCGGCGAACGATCGGATCGTCGTCGCAGACACCCAGGGCACCGTCAAGGACGCATTGACCGGGCTGCCTCGACCGTCAGGCCTCGCGATCACGGCTGACGGAACCTCCCTGTATGCGGCACTCAGCAGTGCCAACCAGATCGCCGAGATCGATACCCAGACCCTCGAAATCGCCCGGCGGATCGACCTGACCGCCTATCCGTGCCCGCAGAGCCTGACGCTGGCCGGCAAGTTGCTGTGGGTCGGTCATGGCTGCAATGACGACTGGAAGGGCGGTGTCGTCGGTCTCGACGTGTCGGCGACGGTTCCGGAGCCGTCCCGGATCCCGATCACTTTTTACCGTGCTCCCCTGGTCGTTGCGGCGGGGAATACGCTGGTCGTTGGGGAGAGGGGTGTCAGTCCCGCAGACCTGCTGGTGTACGACGCCTCCAGCACCACTGCCACCCTGCGCGGCACGATCGACGGTTCCACGGACGATCGCGGCAACCTGCAGGACCTCGCCATGACGACGGACGGCTCGACGGTTGTTTCGGCGTTCGGTTCCCCCCACCGGTTCGAAGGCTGGGACACCACCAGCCTGACGCGGGTTCGTACGTACGGTGGAGAGTCGACGTGGCAGGCAGGTGCGACCGCCGTTGCAGTAAGCCCGGATGGCGCCCATGTCGTGGGCGGTTGGTCCGCCCCTACCTCGGACGCCAAGCGTGTCGCTCTGTATGACGCGGCGACGGCGGAAAGGACGTACACGAACGACACCACGATCGGTGAACTGCTCCCGGGCAGCCTTGCCTTCTCCGGCGATGATGTCTTCGGCGTGATCGAGCAGCGAGACACCCATCAGCTCCACCTGTGGCGGATGGAGGCAACGACCCTCTCACCGTCCACGCTCGCTTTGTCGGCTCCGTCCACAGCACAAGTACTTGAGCCGCTCACCCTCACCGGCAGGCTGACACTGGGCGGCTCCGACACGGGCGCACAACCCATCGAGGTGACCCGCCGACTGCCTGATGGCACCACCGCGACGCTCACGGGTGTGACGACCGAGGCAGACGGTACGTTCACCGTCACCGACACCCCGCCGATCGACGGCACGATCAGGTATGACGTGACCTGGGACGGCAATGCGAAGTTCCGCTGGAGTGCGACCTCAGCGACGGTAAGGGTGGCCAAGCGTCTGTCCTCGCTCACCCTGAAGGCTCCGATTGATGCGCTGGCGCTCGAACCGCTGACCATGACCGGACAGCTCACCCTGTCGGACGGGTCCGCCCCAGGCGCTCAGCCCTTGGTGGCGATCCGCTACCTGTCCGATGGGACCAGCCAGATTCTCCCCAGTGTGACAACCAAGACGGATGGCACATTCACCATCACTGACACCCCACCCGGCAACGGAAGCGGGCTCGCCGTCAAGGCCATACCCCCGCCCTCCGGAAACGTCAGGTATGACGTGCATTGGGAGGGCAACGCAAAGTTCTGGGGGAGCACGGCCTCACAGATGGTTCGGATCATCAAGCGGAACGTGACGCTGACGTTGTCCGGACCGACGAAGGGGAACGTAGGCAAGCAACTCCAGTTGAGCGGAACGCTGGATGCCGGTGGTCAGCTTCCTGCAGCGGGTTCTCTGATCAAGGTGGTCCGGACAGTCACCAACCGCAGCGGAACCGTCAACACCACGCTGCCGTCAATAGCCTTCGGCAGTGCCGGATCATTCGCCTTCACCGACACCCCGGCCGTGGGCGGTGACTACACCTACACAGTCAGTTGGGCCGGGGATTGGGCCTTCCTCCCGGCCGAGGCAAGCCACCAGATCACGATTCCGGGCGCAGCCTGAGAGCTCACACACGACCGATTGAGGCCATCGGTGAGCGGGGCGGCTGGCCAGCCGCCCCGCTCACCGATGGTGCCGTTCGTTCGCATGCCCCCAGACGAGGACCTTCCTCCCGCCGCCTCACCAGATGTGACGTCCTCTAAGGGGGATCCACATCTCACCTACTGCCGGCCACAGGGGTCAGCCGCCTCGCAGACGGCCGCAGGTCTGCATGAGCATCGAACGCTTCCGTCGCTGCGGGAAGGCATTGGGAAGGAGTAGCCGCAGATGATCGGTGACGGCCGGACACACTCGGACACACAGAGAAGCCCCTGACCGGCTCTTTAACTGGTCAGAGGCCTATTTCGTGGGGTTGGATCTGGTGCCCCGGCAGGATTCGAACCTGCGGCATCCGCTTTAGGAGAGCGGTGGCCCTATGGCCGGCTCGCACGGTCTGAGCTGCGCTAATTCCTGGCACCGCCTACGCCATCTGAAAGATCATCCCGCGTATGTCCCAGTACTCGTCGAAGACAGCCCACATCCTGCTTGCGTGTAGCTACTACGTCGGCGCGTGCCCACCTCAGTCGAGAGGCTCGAGCCACGCAGGCGCTGATGGACACGCTCGGCGTGTCCCCAAAGTGGTTGCGCCCGTGGGAGTGGCTGATCGGGGGCACCTTTGCGGTGCTGGCCCGCTCCAACATGGAGGGCCAGTAGCTGCTGGAGAACTTGCCAGGGCAGGGAGCTCTCAACTACCACGTACCCGGACGTGAATCTCCTTCGGCACCAGTGATCCCAACCACGATGGCATGACCCACTGGGATCGGGGCGTCATCAAGCGCTTGCATTACGTTCCGTGCTATTTTGAACTACCTTCTCGCCTCGATATAACGGTGGATAATGGTGCCTGGCTCTGAGGATCGCAGCGCGTTGCTGGATAAGGTTGTAGATGCGGTTGGCGGTGCCTATTACTCGGAGCGGGTGCGTTCCGGTAGTAGCGCGAGAACCCGGGCGCAGACGGCGCAGTCCACGATCACCCTGTTCGCCGGCGGTCTCGTCGCCGCGCTGACCTTCACGGCGCTGGCCAGCCATCCACTTGTCACTCGGGCTGTCGGTGTCGCGGCCGTGGGGCTGTGGCTATGCGCCGCGATGATGTACGTATGGGCCATTTCCTTACCGGTCCACCAGCTCGTAAAAATTCGCGAGGCAACGGATGTCGATGACTTTGTGGCCAAAGTACTACAAAAAGCCGACATCGAAACCGAGGAGATCGATGAACGGCAGAAATGGGCTACGAGAATGGCCGCAGGGGCCCTGGGTCTCAGCGCCCTGACCTTCGGGTTGGCTGTCCTCGTCGGACCGGCTGAGAAGACCGTGCCCGGCGTCGTCATCGTCGAGCAGAAGGACTTGATGAGCATGGCTGGCGCCTGCCGGTTCCCGCCGCATAACGCGATCGAGGGGACGATCAAGGAAGCCACGCTCACCACCGCGTTCGTAGAGATCGCCGTCAAGCGGGACACCTGCGCGCCCGGCGTGACTATTCTCCGCATTCCCAGGGCAAGTATCAAGACGATCGGATTGCGTGAGCAGTGAGATGAGTACCCACCTCAACATCTTGTGTTTGGGCTCGCAAGGAAGCGACGACAAGCCGGTCATCGACCTTGTCCGCATGCTGCACAAACGGGCCGAACGCCTCGATGTGATCGTGGCGTTCGGCCGGGACTTGCTCGACGCGGTGCTGCTGGAGTGCTACGAGGACGACTTCCAACCTCTCGTGCTCCCGGTTCCGGGGATCGGTGACCTACACGAGAGCGCGGCCGGGCGGCTGGTCGAGCGGGCGCTGGTGAATAACTGGCGCGACATCGAGGCGGGCCTGTGGAGCGGCGAGTACTCCGAGATCGTGGAGGCGATGCGCGATCGGGTCTTCAAGGACTTTCTCGACTGGGCGCGCAGCTACCACGATGAAGTATGGCAGCCCGGACTGCTTCCCGGCGATGGCAGCACTCGGATCGCTGTTGGAAAGCGGCAAGTGGGTCTGATCGTGGCCAATACGGTCTTCCGCATGGTCGCCTCGCCGCCCGATCACATGCTTGCGGTCTGCGCGGTCGAGCAGCTCTCACACGCTGTCGGCGGCGACTTCGCAGCTTGGAAGGCTAGGAACGACCTGACTGTGGTCGTTGCGGCGGAGCCGGCGGCGTTGCCACTGGGCTTCCCGCTGGACGGCTCGACGTTGCTGCTGACCGGACGGCAGGGCGGCGACGATGCCTGGAGCGTCGGAGGCCAGTCATACCGCCTGATCCGGGCGCAGTTCGGGCAGACGGGCCAACCTGAAGTAACGGATGCTACCGAGGGAAAGGGGATCACACTGGCCCGCCGAGCGCCACGGCAACAGCCCACGCCGGTGCCGGTAGTCGAAGAACCGTACGACGAGGCCAAGCACTTGCAGGAGTTCTACCGGCAGGTCGAGTCCGGCCGCATGGTGCTCGTGCTCATCTCCGGCGCAGCGAAAGACACCATCGACCTCGACAAGCTGCGGGACCAGATCACCGTCACGACGTACGGCAACTTGCCCTCCTCGCAACCATCGATGCGCAGCATCTGGCCCGACGCCGTCGCTAGTCTGTCCGCGCCTCAACTCCAGAGCATCCTGCAACAACTGCGGAGCGCGCCTGGCGCCCAACTGCCAGGCGTCCGCAACCTACTGCGCAGCCCGTGGTGGCGGATCTACGACTTCACTGGCTCTAACACCCTGCAGGCCATGGCCAGCGGCGACGATCAGATTAGTGCCAGGGTCTTCAACGCCTGCTATGACCGGCCGGAAGAGGACCCCACCGTCGATGTCGAAATCATCGCCATGAACGGCATCGTCGGTGACGATCTTTCCACCATCGACTTCGGCCCGGCCAAGAGTCACGCCGACCCCAGGAGCCAGTGGTTTCGTCAATTCCAGACCGACGCGCTCCTCTATCCTATGGTCTGGATGGCGGCCTCCCCGAGCAGTCAGGCTCTGTGGGAACCGCAAGAGCTAATCGCTACCCAAGAGCACGAAAGCCTCCCAGCGCGGTTCGTCGTGACTCCCGACGGCATCCCGGCTGACCGGGCACGACTTCGCAGCAACGGCCTGATCCACATCAGGCGGGATCCGGCTGATTTCGCCGCCACCAGCCTGCGTCCCGGTATCGAACAGCTCCGTAGAGGGCGGGATCGCCGAGTGGCGTTGGTAGACGAGACGCGTATGGGTAAGGGCGTCGCGCTGGTGTCGTCCCTGATCAAGGATAGGCATGTTGGGAGCAAAGACTACCTAAAGGGGCACGATCCCACCTGGGGCGACATCGTCGACGGCAAGGCGGCGATGTTGTCGGTGGTCGAGGCCATTAGGCGTGCCACCGTACCCGGCGTCGACAGGGCCGAGCCCATCGTGCTGGTGAAGGGTCGAGCGGGGTCAGGGAAGACGACCGCGCTCATGCACTTTGCTTACTACCTGCACCGCAAAGGCAAGACGGTTGGCTGGATCGACCGCGAGACCACACGCTCGCGCAAGGCTGTCGTCGACGAGATGCTCAAGCTTAATCCGGACGCCATGTTCGTCGACGATGTGGCGATCTTCAGCAGTCAGGCCGCCACGCTGCTCCGGCACTTGAATAGGAACGGCCAAACCCTCGTGGTGGCCAGCGTGCGGAGAACTCGCGAGGACGTACTCGACGCGACCTTCCGCCCGAGCGTGGTTGCGGCTGACGACCCGCTGAACGACGATGACCTCGAGAGGCTGGTGAAAATCCTCAAGGATAATGGGCTGCTCGGCATCCTGAAGGAGTACCGCTTCATGAGGCAGCGCGTGGAGAAGCTGCGCCAGCTCAGCGGCCGGAGTTTGCTCGCCGCGATGATCGAGGTGGTCACCAGGCAGCGATTCGAGGATAAGGTACGCAGCGAGTACGAACAGCTCTCTGATGAGCGCAAGTTGATCTACGCCACGGTCAGCTTCCTTCAGTCCGAACTCGTCAACAAGCAGCACGGCATCGACGAGGGAGACCTGATCCAAGTCGTGTCGCAGGGGGCACCAGGGGTCGAGACGGTCAACGCGATTAACGTTCTGATAGGGCAGCGCCTGCTAAATCTCACGCCGGAGGGATCGTTGCGGTGCAGGCAGAAGACCTTCGCCGACACAGTCGTCGACTCGATTCTCAGGGACCAGCCACCCTTCCTGGCGGAGATCATCCGTTCGCTGCTGGTGTTTTACGCGGAACGCGGCGGCCACATCACGCGACATGACCACCCATATCGGATGGTCATGATTCGTCTGCTGAATCACGACATGATGAAGAAGACCAAGATCCCCTACGGCGATGTGCGCTCCATCTACGACTCGGTTCATGATCTGCTGCACGAGGACTTTCACTACTGGCTGCAACGCGGCCAGTTTGAACTCGAACGAGGCGATCTCTCTATCGCGGCGAATCACATGCACTCGGCAATTGGGTGTGACGGAGGGGCGACCGACCACCTCGTCCTGACAACCAGGAGCTCGATCCGCCTGCGGCATGCGACGGCGTATGCTAAGGATGCTGCATCGTTCGCTGAGGCCAAGGCGGCCCTCGACGACCTAGAGTGGATCGCGAAACGTAAGGGCTCAGACTCTCCGCACACGTTTGCCGTGATGGTCCGTGACGGATGCAACTGGATGGAGGCTTGCCGGACGGTGGTATCGAAGGATCAGTTCCTGGACCTCGGCAGCCAAATCCTCGACATCTGCGAGCTGGGCAAGGACGTCTGCGAAGACAATAATCAGTTCTTGGATGTTGCAAATCGTTACGAGCCAAAGATCCGACGCCTTATGGGCGTGCCCATGTAGCTAAACGCCGCAGCCGCCCCGGCTCGATAACAACTCAAGTCGTAAGCGCAGATCATCGCCGGATGGGGTCGTGCAGCTCAAGTTTAGTAAGCACACGCTGGTATGAATCTTCCGTGTGCTCGCTGGCACAGATTGCACAGTGAGTCTTTTTCATCCTGATGTGCCAGGTCACAGGCTTGTTGCAGGCTCCTGAACTTGATCTAAAAGCAGAGAAGCCCCTGGTAGATGCGTTGTCGACCAAGAGCAACAGCATCTCCAGGAGCTTCGCGTGCTGTTCTATCGTGCTGCGCTGCCGTTGTCACCCCGGACGTTGACGTTCCTGTCCGGCCTCAGACGTCGTCACCGCAAGAAGATCGGTCCCCGTTGGCGCCGGCTCAACCCCGGCCAGCAGGCCATGCTCGCACTCGTCCACTTGCGCAAGGGCGAGACGCTGACCGAACTGGCGGCGAGCTTCGCCGTCGGTGCCACCACCGCGTGGCGCTACATTCGGGAGGCCATCACTCTGCTCGCCGGCCGCGCACCTCATCTGGACCAGGCGTTACGCGCCGCCCAACATGCCGGCTACGCCTTCGTGGTGCTGGATGGCACCCTGATCCCGATCGATCGGGTGGCTGCCGACCGGCCGTACTACTCCGGCAAGCATAAGAAACACGGCATGAACATCCAGATCTTGGCCGCTCCGGATGGAACTCCACTGTGGACCTCCGGCTCCCTGCCAGGGGCGGTACACGACGTGAAGGCGGCGCGGGTCTGGGGTACCGTGCACCGGCTGAAAGCCGCCGGACTGATCACCCTGGCAGACAAGGGCTACGTCGGCGCAGGTGAGCCCGTGCGCGTGCCGTACAAGGGGAAGAACAAGCCGGCCTGGCAGAAGAGCGCGAACTCCTCCCACGCCAGGCTCCGCGGACCGGGGGAACGCGCAAATGCGCAGCTGAAAACCTGGCGCATCCTCCGCAAACTACGCTGCTGCCCTCTTCTCGCAGGTCAGCTCGTTAAAGCCATCCTCGTCCTGCAACTCCGCGAAGCAGGGTGAAAAGCGCTCAGTGACCGTGTTCGACTAGCCCCAGCCCCCGCTGTAGGAGAGCGGTTGCGTGAAGAGTCCTCCAAGTTACATGACCTGGGCAAATATCGTTCGTGGGCTGTCGCATCTTGAAGATCATCCCCATATGTCCCGGCGCCATGGGGGGCAGAGTCCGAACCGCGACTTCGTGAGCCACCTTCGCGGCAGCGAAACGGTGAGGCTACTGTTTCGTTCTACTCCAGGAGAGGGACATCGACGAAGGTGGCGCCGTCCCAGTAGACCAAACTGATATTTAGGTCAGTTAGCAACGCCTGAAGGTCTTCCTGGGGCTTGTCGGGGAGCAGGACCGCTAGTGCTGGCTGACGGGGCTCAACATGCCGGCGGTAATCCAAGAGCTGCCCGATGGCCATCCGCACTGCTTCGCGAGTGCAGGTGCCTTTCAGCTCGTACAGGACATGGCCTTGGACGTCGTACAGGTCGGTGAGGAGAGTGCCACTGAGGCCTTTAACGGCGATCTAGAATCGCTTGAGGTCTCGGCCGTGGGCCTTCATGAAGGCCTGGAACTGGTTGGCAAGTTTGGCTTCACGCCGCTCAGCGGTCGTCTGAGGCGCCGCAGATCGCGAGCTCTTCGTTTTCTTGTTCGTCTCCGGCTCCACAATTGCGCTGGTGGTGACGCTTGCCGGAACAACGGTGGCAGTAGTGGCAGTAGCCGGCGGGATGACATCACCTTCGACTCGCTGATAGTCCTCAGCAACAGGCCGCAACGAAACACGATGACGCGCCGCATCACGAGACTACTGTTTGGTGCCTCGCGGGTCACATAGGGCTGGTTGGCCGTTCAGTTGCCGTCAGGCATGACCAGCAGGCTTTCGATCCCGGCGAACTGACAGCCAGAAGGCTTGTGATCGGGCGATGTCAGGGGTGGCGCGTGAGCTGTCATGCTCGTGGTCGCCTGCATTGTCGTCACCGTTGCTGTCGACTCTCGTACCCATGACACCCAGTGCCGAGTCCGGACGGAGGAGGAGCTTGGTGTCGATTGCCGTCACTCCCGAAGGAGGGACGCAGTAGAAGCGATCGGTACGGCCCGAACCCCTGGACACTTGATCCGTAGGGCCCGGCGATCACCTCCGTGAGAGTACAGACATGTGATCCTTGGGACTGGGCGTTGCTGTACAGCAATTGGCGTCGGTGGCCCACCATCATGGCCGGTGGCAAGTGGACCCGCACCGCAGGGCCGCCAGGCCCGAGGAGTGGAAGCCACGCGGCAGCCCCAACGACGCTTTCGCCCGGCGAGATATCGTGCCTTTCGGGAGGGATCATATTCGCGTGACGAACGGCTTCAGATCCTGTCTAGAATAAGGTACCTCAGGTACTCGCAAAGCTGCGGGTCTACAGCATAGATTGCGGTGCCACGCATGCCGCGCATGCGCGCGTTAGTAGCACCTTGTACACGTTGCGGACCAACAGCTCGAACTCGGCGTCAGACACCGTCTTGTTGCTCTTTAAGGCGGGATCCTGGTTGTACTGACGCACCGTAGCCAGTCGACGAACAGCGCTATGAGGATGGATACGTTCGGCGGACATAAAACTGTCTGTAAGCTTTTGAAGAGGCAAACAAGCGCCACGACCGGCACTCGACCTTCAGCCGTAAGGCCACCTCCTGAACGTGCTCGAAGCAAGTGTCCGGCGTTGGATTGATCCGCATATCAAAGCAACAGAGAGCAGCCAATCGGGCCCCCCGTTCATCACGATACGAAGCAGCCTGTTCAACACCGTCATGGATCCACCGTTTAGTCTCACCGTCAGGGACTTGAGCGCCGGTAGAGCGCCGACTCCTAAGGACCTTAAGTTCCAGAATGGCGTGCCGCGTAACTATAGACCGATTCCCAGGAGACGATTCCTCTATTTCGATATCCAGTCTCCCAGATGCTTGCGGTTGCTCTGCGCGAACATAGCACGTAGGAAACGAGCCGGTTAAACCGCTACGCAGGACGACCTGAATTCTATCTTCTGCGTCAGTAATAGGGAGGTGTTGGTCCGGATTCTCCCACAACTTGCCAGCTTTCCCTTGCACATCAGGAGTGCATAGTTGCTGTTCATACAATCGGTCGATTACCTCGAAGATCTCCTCGAGAGATATAGGCTCTCCGGCAATCTTTACGAGTCTAAAGTTACTTCTATGCGCTAAGCCTTCTGGATAGTAGCGAGCCTCTGGCATCGGAGTGCGGGTTTCGAACACCACAGTAGGAACATTGCCAGCGTTCAACTCATCGATTATAAGCGTGAAGATCGATGCGTCACTATCCTCAGCTTTGATCTCGATAGACAAACCATCATTGGCCGCTTTATTAACAAACCACACATGACCTGAAATCGGCTCTATCCCGTTGTCAAGCATGGGCAGATACTTGGTGGCCCGGCCTTCTGTAATATCTTTCGGCTGTGGGTGAAGGCAGAAAACGGCCGGCCGTCGCTGACCCTGTTGCAGTTCACCACGATCAATCCGCTTGCGGAGAAGTTGCGCTACTCCGACCAAAAATCGTACGTCATCAGGGAAGTCGGCATCACTACCCACTCCTAAAAACTCATTGATAGTCTGCTGGAGAGCCGCATCCGCCCATGGGCCCATTAGGTTAGGTTGCATCCTATTCACCAGTTCTCAATGCGGAATAGAGGTGCCTTACATAAAGGTGAACGACTTCGGCGTCGGTGAGCTTGCGCTGAGATGCCATCAGGCTGCGGAATCGTTCGCTTACTTCGGTAGTCCGAGTCATCCGCGAGTTCTCCGGCGCAAGATCAATAACACTTCCGACACCGAGAAGTGGGTCTGAATACGTCGCGTCAGCGAGTACTGCGCCCCCCAGACCGTAATTGCCAATACCGGCCAGCGCGAGCGCGACTTCCCTAACAAAGTGAAGTTCTCGCGCGTACTGGTCATCTCTCTCAAGAGCAAGCAGAATTCGTCTGCCGAAATCTCGATTCAGGATATAAGTGGCGTCCAGCCGCCATGCGTCGCCCGAACGCAAGTGTTTGACTGAGGCTGGGATGAGTACACCCATGCCTACCAAGCGATCTAAATCGTGTTGCAGCTCTGGATTGATTGGCAGTTCGGCCTTTTTGAGAAGTTCCGCTTCAAGCACGGGTATGTTCCATACCGGCGCCAAAGCATCAGCAAAGTATGCTACTGCATGTATTGTGGGAAGAGGTACCGGCGCAATTCCCCCGTCCTCGCATGCCTGTACCACTGCAACCAATCTTACGAAAACCTTCAAAGTATCTGGCGCCCACGCCATAGAGAGACTATCCATTTGTGGCCTTATCGAAAATCCGCTGCAATGCTACGCTGTATTCGTCCCTCAATTTAGTTATTGCCGCCGTCGGTGACGCAATCTGAATAAGATCGACCACCCGGGGATCTTCGGTACTGGAAATACGCGAATTTCTCAGCAACGTTGGGATGAGCTCACCGTCGACCAGATTCGAGGTAAGGATGACCCTGTTGTCACTCTCCGGGTTTCCGAACTGTGTAAGGACACGGGCAGCCCTAGGTGCGAACACAGCATCCAGTGATGATTCCGGTGCATCGACAATTAGCGTGCCAACACCCCCCTCGCCGGCGACGTTCATAAGAGCCATCCTAAAAGCGAGATCGATAAACTCCCTTTGGCTTTCTGATACTTGTTCCGCTCCATTACGTCGCACCGGAGAGTTGAAATCCGTACCAGTCATGTCTACTTCGAATACGGAGAAGCCAATAGGGTCACCAGATTGCCCCACTCTTTCGGTGTGAGTGCTCCATATCAGCGCGCATGCTTCGACAAGGAAATCGTGGGCATGGGAATCAAATGCAGCTTTCACGTCAGTATGTCGCATTGCTACTTGGAAGTTCGCCCTCTCAATCCGCTCCGCATATGTGACACGAATTTCGTTTAGTTCCTCTTTCATAGTCTCTATGCGCGCGTGCATCTGATTGAACTCGCGTCGGCGCTGTCGGAGTTCCTGATCAGATGCGGGTAGGCGCTTGATAAGTGCATCGAGCCTTGCTGACGTAGCCGAAATAGCGTTCTCGAGTTGCCTCATCTCCGTGAGCGTGGCGCGATAAGCAGCTTCGGCATCTGAGCGAGCATCTGATGCCGACATAAGATGCTCGTCTGCCATCTTGAGAGCATTAAGAGCATCCTGGATGCTCACGCTCGAATATTCGCTCGCCGCGCCGTTTCTGACGGAAGATGCGCATATGACACATCGTGATGCATCAATTCTCTCCCTGAGTTGCTGAGCAAAATCAGGAACATCCGTACCGCACACGAGGCAAGAGTCACCTGCGAGGAGCTGACTCACGATATAGAGGGCGCTTTCACTATGCGTCGGAAAAGCGGTTGCTATTTCTAGTAGGCGTTGATGCTCGACAAGCCTATATGCCGACTCCCGCTCTTCCGCTGCTTTAAGTGTCTCTACTCTCGTTGTCTGACGTTGTGCATCGAGTTCATTCAGGCTGTCTTGAAGTACAGTGAGCCGCGCGCTGTCCTCGTCATGCAGCTTGGCAAGACGAGATATTTCTCTTTCCAGCTCCGATCGCTCCGCGAAGGATTTTTCTTCGGATTTGAGGTGTTTGTCTTGCTTGTTGACGACTGCCTGGAGGTTCCTAACCTCGCTATCCTTGCTTAGGACCTCACGCTCAAGCGCGAGGTATGCCTCCGTCTCGTCAGGAGGAAGAAAGAGCAGCCTCAATAGATGTCGCTGTGCGGTTGGATCCCATACCAGAGATCGTCGATCTTCGAAATAGAATACGAGGTATCTAAGGATTAGCAGCCAATCAATGAAGGAATTAAGCCCAGTTATCTCTGCGATGGACTTTCGGTATTCATCTTCGGCGATTGGCTGCGACGTTCCATTCACTGTGAATCCGCGCAGCGCTAGGTTTCTGAGGTCTCGTGTAACGGAAACCGATGTCGTACCCAAGCTGAAGCTAAGCGTTGCCGTGGCTCCTTTGGCGCCATCGTGCACACGTGTAGCAAAGGCTTTCAATTGCTGAGAACTGAGAGAACTTACCCGTAGCTGCCGATACCCTAGCTCAGGTTGCCCTGAGAAACCTGCGATATCGGCGGGGCCTGTACACATACGAAAGAGTAAGAGCACAAGAGTGCTTTTGCCGAGACCGTTAGCCCCTAGAATCAAGGTAAGTCCCGGCTGAAAGGAAGCACTAAGGCCTGGCTGACCGGCTGTGCCCGGATAGAGCCCATAGCCTTGCACTGAAAGGTGTTCGAAAACCGGGAGTTTTATCATGGCTTTCTAGGTCAACCTTCTGTGACGCGGCGATAACTGGCCCAAAACGGGCCTCACTTTGGACATATGATCGTTTTATATCGCTTGCCTGTTGTCATGGCAACAGTCGAGGAGGAGTGTCGCATGACGGCTGGAACAAAATTGCTATTTAGGCGATCCGTAACTATGAAGATTGTTGATCAGTGTC
The DNA here is from genome assembly GCF_044459125.1 of Nonomuraea sp. NPDC050383. NCBI lineage: Bacteria > Bacillati > Actinomycetota > Actinomycetes > Streptosporangiales > Streptosporangiaceae > Nonomuraea > Nonomuraea sp. NPDC050383. The sequence goes on along the minus strand of NZ_JBITIP010000005.1, from coordinate 452,327 downwards.
CCATTTTTAACGTATATGTCGGTTTTTACACCTACCTGCACGCGTTCTTATTGGGGCCGCTGGTCAGACAGTGCCCACTCGCCGGGACGATGGATGGGATGCCTTCGGCCTTCCTTAGGGAAGTGCTGCGGAGCCTGGCTACTCCCGTGCGTGGGATGGGTGCGCAGCTGAGTCAGGCTGGGATGGGTGCGGCTCAGCCGAGGTGAGATCGGATGGCGGCTGAGTGAGCCCCACAACTTGCGTGCGGCAGATGGAGGCAACTCATCGGTAAGGCTTGCACGACCTAGGTGTCAGGTCTGTTATCGTACCTAATCGGCTTGTATATTTGGCTCTAATCTATGTCTACGTCACCACTGCGCTGCGGTTAAGGTCGGGCACAAGGAGATACGAAGTTGTCTGCTGCCGAAGGTCTCACAGGACATTATGACGATCTGCAGTCGCGATGGACTGTGACCGACCGGATCGCTGACTACGCGCGGCTCGTAGTTCCGACCGGCAACTCGTCCGAAGCGATCCATCGCTGGTTTCATTTGAAGGAAGCTTACTCGCATCAGCTTCTTGAAAGACTTTTCAAGGACTCCAACTGGACGCCCCATCAGCATCTAGCTATTTTGGATCCCTTCTGTGGGAGTGGGACGACCGTTGTTTCCGCCCTTGCGCTAGCGCAGCAGTACTCAGTAGTGCCCAACATTCTAGGAGTGGAGCGCAACCCGTTCCTATGGGAGGTTAGCACTGCGAAGGCGCTGGGCGTATTGCAGGGAGCAAAACTAGCTCAAGATATTCGAACGCAGCTTCCTCTCCTTGATAAGCTCTATATCGAGGCGCTCAAAAAGAAATGGACAACGCCTTCGTCAACGCTTAGCAACGGAAAGTATTTTCCGCCGGAGCACTTACAAGCCCTGTTGGCACTGCGGCACTCCATCAGCGAGCTCGATACCCATGGGGTAACGCGCATCCTTAGGGTGTGTCTTGCAGCCAGCGTGGAGGCAGCGGGAAAGCTTCGACGTGATGGGCGGGCACTTCGCCACAAGCCAAAGTGGAAGCCCCAGGACCCGAAATCGGTTTTTGATGCCAACGTTACTCGCGTGCTCGAGGACCTGGAGGGTCGAAGCCAAGCGGCCCAGTCTTGGAAGTGCCGCGTTGTGCTGGGCGACGCGCGTGAGGCTCAAACCTATGCGGGGAAGCAGAAGTTTGACTGGATAATTTTTTCCCCGCCATATCCTAACAATATTGATTATACTGAAGTATATAAGACTGAGGCGTGGGCGCTAGGCCTATGGGAGCGACCGGATGAAATGAGAGCTCAAAGGCTTTCGACTATTCGCAGTCATCCTAGTGTCCGGTTTCCGGAAGAGTATAGCTATCTAGCCGGCCGGCATGCCGATGAGGTTCGTTCGCTACTCTCACCTCTCATAGCAGCCATTCCTAATGATCAATATAAGGTTGGAAGAAGGCAGATCATTCAAGGGTATGCTGACGACATGCTCCGGGTATTCTCCTCAAGTAGAAAAGTGATCAATCCCAATGGGAGATTGGTATACGTAGTCGGCAATTCCGTTCACGGGTCAATGGATAGCGCATTTGTCATCGCAGCTGATATTCTTCTGGCTCGATTGGCTGAGCTTGCCGGTTGGGAAGTGGAGGAGATTCGACTGGCGCGGAGGCTAACGCGACGTAGCTTTATCGCCGATCATCTAAGAGAAAGCGTTGTCGTTTTGCGTCCTTGCTGATCTGACGTACACGTAGAGGGGCCGCGACTTTGATTGTGGCCTCTATGCCCCGGCGCCATCGACCTGGTCGGCGCGCTGGCGGTGCCGGCCGCGACCGGCCGAAGGGCCGCAGCGCGGCCGGCGACCGCCTGGCGGGCGGCGGGCGCCGCAGGTGGCCGCCCTTGAAAGCGTGGAGAAAGTACTCATCCAAGCGGCGATCATGCGCGCGTGACCTACGATCTTCTCTGCCGCTGATGATCAGGACTTCGTTGGTGCTTGACGCCAGGTCGGAGCTGCGGACTGTAGTCAGCCGATGTGTAGACTCTGCTTCCCGTCTGCCTGCAGGTAGTGGCCGATGCGCAGGCTCATGGAGCGATCCATCCGGTAGCTCGTGAGCTCTTCCCTTGGCACCCAGCGAACTTCGCGGGACTCTGAAGCGCTCCGGCTTCGTTGGAGGCTCGTTCCTTTGAGAGGATCGAGTCATGGCAGCCAAGTCCCCCTATCCGGCGGAGCTGCGTAGGCGCGCGGTGCGGATGGTCGCTGAGGTCCGCCCGGACTACCCGACCGAGTGGGCCGCGATCAATGCGGTCGCCGCCAAACTCGGCATCGGCACCGCCGAGACACTGCGCAAATGGGGTCCGCCAAGCCCAGATCGACGCAGGACAGCGGCCGGGCACCACCACTGATGAAGCCGAGGAGCTGAAGCGGCTGCGGCGGGAGAACGCCGAGCTGCGTCGGGCAAACGAGATCCCGAAGGCCGCGTCGGCTTTCTTCGCGGCCGAGCTCGACCGGCCACACACGCACTCGTGACCTTCATCGACGAACACCGTGAACTGTTCGGCGTCGAGCCGATTTGCCATGTGCTGACCGAGCATGGCCTTGCCATCTCGCCCAGCACCTACTACGCCGCCAGGAACAGGCCGCCGTCGGCCCGAGCGATCCGCGACGCCGAGCTGGACGACCACATCAGGCGCATCCACACCACCAACTACGGCGTTTACGGCGCCCGCAAAGTCTGGCGGCAACTGCTGCGCGAGGGCCACCAGGTCGCGCGGTGCACGGTCGAGCGACGGATGCGCGCCCTGGGCCTGCAAGGAGCCCGCCGCGGCAAGAAGATCCGCACCACCGTGGCCAATCCCGGCCATCAGCGGGCGGCCGATTTGGTCAATCGGGACTTCACCGCGCCCCGGCCGAACACGGTCTGGGTCGCCGATTTCATCTACGTGCACGCCTGGTGCGGCATCGTCTACGTCGCCTTCGTCGTGGATGTGTACTCCCGGGCGATCGTCGGCTGGGCTGCCTCGCTGTCCAAGCGCGCCGGTCTGGTGCTGGACGCCCTGGACATGGCATGTGGCGGCGCGACCGAGCTGGACGCCCCGCTGGGCCCGGCCTGGTTCATCACTCGGATGCCGGCAGTCAGTACACCTGTTTCCGCTTCACCGCCCATCTGATGAGCGCGGGCATCGACGCCTCCATCGGCACGGTCGGGGACGCGCTGGACAATGCGCTGATGGAATCGCAGATCGGCCTGTTCAAGACCGAGCTGATCAAACCCCGCGGGCCCTGGCACAGCCTGGCCGAAGTGGAGCTGGCCACCGCCGAATGGGTCGAGTGGTTCAACACGACCCGACTGCACTCCTCGATCGGCAACATCCCGCCAGAAGAATACGAAGCCCTCTACTACGCTCAACACCAGCCCAACGAGAGCGTTGGAATCAACCCCTGAGCTCTCCATCGAAGCCGGGGCGGTTCACAGAGGCCCTTCAAGATCATCCCCCGCATGTCCCCTGATCAAGGTCCTATGGCTGCATGAGGATGCCTTCGGCGGCCTATGAGGACCTTGGAAAGCAGAAGACCTGCGGCCAAGAAACCGCAGGTCAGAGGCCAGAATGCCTGATGGAGAAGAGTGCCCCCGGCAGGATTCGAACCTGCGGCACCCGCTTTAGGAGAGCGGTGCTCTATCCCCTGAGCTACGGAGGCGGACCCCGTAAGCCTAGCGAAAGTCCGGCACTGTGTGGGCCGTGGGGGCGGGTGACTTTGAGGTCATGAGCATGGGATGGGGGCTCGGGCGGGTCGCGGCCGCGGTATCGCTGCGTCTGCTCCTGGTGGGTGAGCGGACTGCTCGGTGGGTCCCATCGCGTGGCGAAGTCATGGGTGGTGTGAGTAGGCGTAAAGGGATGGCGGTGATCGGGTTGGGTGGGGGCGGGGGTGGCTAACGTCGGGCGGGTGACCAGAAGGCGGCGGCAGGACGTGCATCGGCGGCCCGTGGTGTTGGGGGCGGCGTTGGTGGCGCCTGTGATCTTGGCGGGTGGGTTGCTGGCCGGAGAGCTCAGCGGGTACGAGCGTGCCGGCATGAGGCAGGAGATGAGGGTCGCTGCTGACGGTGGCGACGTGATGGTGGAGGCCGTGTTGTTGCCGGCTCCGGCGCGGGCTGAGCGGCGGTATGAGCGGGTTGTTCCGGCTCCGGTATGGGGGCGCTCTCGGTCTCAGGTGGAGGTGGATCGGGTGCCGGAGGTCATGGCTTTTTCCTCCGTTCCTGATCTGGGTGTGGTGGGGCGTTCCTCGCGTGGGGGGCGGACGGCTCCCGTTGGGGTGGATGCGATGTCGCCGGGGGTCGCTGAGCGGCGGAGCTCGGGTGAGGCGGTGGAGGGTGCTGCCGGGGCTCAGGAAGAGGAGTGTCCGGGGGAGTGGGTGGACACCTGGTTGTGGGAGGTCTGCCGGGAGCGGGAGCAGGAGCGTGCGATCGCCGAGGGGGGCGCTGATGTGCTCTCCGGGGATGAAGGGTGAAGCGGCTCGCATGCCGCGTCACTGAGTTGTGCACGCCTCGCTGGGTCGATTCGCCCGTTCGCTAGGCCTGCCCCGTTCGCTAGGCCTGCGTGGAGGCGGTGGTGGTGGCGGGCGAGGGTTCGAGTGGGCGCGGGCGGGCTCTGGACCTTCGTCGGCTGGTGCTGTGAACACCGCCTCCGGCGGGGCTTGTGGCCGGAGCTTTCCGGCTTCGGTGGCGAACCCGGTGGCGATGGTGAGCGTAGTTCAGGATATGGGTGTCGATCTTGTTCCGGTGTTCGCGCCGGTCCCGGCAGGGTGGGCGTACAAAGTGCGCTTTTGTGTCATAACGGGTCGCCGGAGTTAGGTCCGGGCACTCCGGGGGCTGTAGTAACGTGCGTGCCTGACCCAGGTAACGAGTTCGCAAACGGAGGAGTCGGACGTGCCATCCCCTCGATCAGCGGGTCTGATCGCGGTCGTCATGGTGATGGCTTCTCTGGTCGCGATGCCTCCTCCTGCTCAGGCCGTTACCGGGCGCGCCGACCGTGCGGAACGGGCGGAGAACAAGGACCCGGCCGACCTTGCCGCGTTGCGGAAAGAGGCCGAGAAGTCGGCCAAGGAGCTGGAGGACGCCACCAAGGCGCTGGAGAAGCGCCGGGCGGACATCGCGGCGGCCGAGAAGGATCTGAAAGCCAAGCTGGACAAGCTCCAGGAGGCCGACCGGAACCTTGCGCGGATCCGCCAGCCGGTGGCGCAGATGGCGGAGCTGCTGTACCAGCAGCCGGTCAGCGGCGATGGCGTCGCGCCGTTCTTGTCGGGTGACGCAAACGCGAACTCGCTGCGGGCGATGACCTATGCGACGTACATCGTGCAGGTCAAGCAGCACTCCGTCGAGCGGACCGCCGCGCTGGCCCGGGAGGCGCAACGGTTGGCGGCCGAGGCGCAGGAGATCAGGGCGAACAACCTGCTGGCCGAGGCGCAGATGTCGGCCGAGGTGGACACGTTGCGGCAGCGCTCGGACAAGATCGTCAAGTCGTTGACCGCTGCCCTGGTGAAGCTCGGTATCAAGATAGACAAGGTGGGGCGGGCGGCGCTGAGCTGCAACCCGCTTCGGGCCGCGACGGCCAACTCCTTCCCGAACGGGCTGATTCCACAGGCCATGCTCTGCCCGTTGCAGCAGAAGGGGCACAGCCTGCGGGCCGATGCCGCCATCGCGTTCGTCAGCTTGAACGAGGCGTACCGCCGGCGGTTCGGCAGGCAGATGTGTGTGACCGACGCCTATCGCAGCCTGGCCGCGCAGCAGTCGGTGTACTACCGGCGGCCGGGGTTCGCCGCGGTGCCTGGGCGTAGCAATCATGGGCTTGGCCTGGCCGTCGATCTCTGTGGTGGGGTGGAGAGGTACAAGTCGGCGGAGTTCGTGTGGATGGAGCAGAACTCCAAGAGGTACGGGTGGTTCCATCCGGCCTGGGCGTACAGCAGCCCGTTCGAGCCGTGGCACTGGGAGTACAACCCGAAGATCGACTCCCTGTTGTAGGGCGTCGTATCTGTCGGTGGTGGTTCGGTGGTCGCTCCTGCGGCGGGGATTGGCCGGTCGGCCCCCGTACAGGCTCTCTGCCAGTTGGCCTGCTTCGTCGGCCACCGGCTCTTGTGCTGAGTTCTGGCGTCGTGGTCAGGGTGCGTGGCTCAGGTTGGTTTGATGGTGATGGAGAGGCGGCCGGACGCCTGGGCTGCCGCCAGCCGGCCCGCCTGGTCCGGTGTGGTGGCGAGGACCAGCAGGGCGTCGTGCTCGTCCGTGGCCTTCGGGATGGTGACGACCGTGACGTCGTCGGCCACCAGCTGGGCGGATTGGCCTTCCCAGGCCGCCAGCACGGCGATGGTCGAGCCGGGGGAGAGCAGGCTCGCCACATCGGCGTCCGCGATGCGTACCGGTGTCGCTACCGTTCCGGCCGGCAGGTGGAGCGAGTGGAGCAGGCGGGCGTCGGTGAACGGCTCGCCGCGGCGCATGGGGCCGGCGAGGACGCGGCCGACGGCTCCGGTCCGCAGGGCTCCGTCGGGGGGCGGTGTGAGGGAGACGGCGCGTACGTCACCGGGACGGAGCACTCCTGGGGCCAGGTCGCGGGCGGCCACCAGCACCGTGGGAGCCGGGTCGGGGCGCATGGTCGCGTAGCCCAGGAGAACGGCGATGCCGGCCAGGACGGCGGCGATGAGGCGCCGTCGGCTGCGCCGGGCCCACCGGCCTGGTTTTCGGCTCGCTCCATCCGTTTTCGGGCGGCGCCGACCGGGCCTCCAGCTTCGGTTGCCGCTGAGGTTCCGGCTCGTTGCTGCTGAGGGACTCAGACGGTCTGGCTTGCGGTTGCCTGGCTCCGTCATCTCGGGCCGACCGCCTTGGGTGATTCGCCTGCCCCGGCCGGACCGGTACAGCCGGCTCGCTCGGCGGCCGGTCGATCCACGTTGGGCCGCGGCCAGCCGGTGGTCGGGGCCGAACAGCCGGGTGTGGTGGGTGCGGGGGCCTGGAGGCGGGTCATGGGAGCTCGAAAGGCAGGTCGAGACCGTCCAGGGTGGAGCCGCATGGGCACGTGGGTTCGGTGGGCAGGGCTTCGACCGTGTCGGCCACCAAAGTGCGCATGCGGGTCACGTTCTGGGCGAAGAACTTCATCACCTCCTCGTGGGTCACGCCCTCACCTGCCTCGACGCCCGCGTCGTGGTCGGTGACCAAGGAGAGGGAGGTGTAGCACAGCGCGAGCTCGCGGGCCAGGACGGACTCGGGGAAACCGGTCATGCCGACGATCGTCCAGCCGTTGGAGGCGAACCAGCGTGACTCCGCCCGCGTGGAGAACCGCGGGCCTTCGATGACCACGAGGGTGCCGCCGTCGACCGTTTCCCAGCCGCCTGACCTGGCCGCCTCGATGGCGACCGCGCGGCCCGAGGGGCAGTAGGGGTCGGCGAAGGAGACGTGCACCGCGTGGCCCGCGTCGTAATAGGTCTGCGCTCTGCCGGAGGTGCGGTCGACGAGCTGGTCGGGGATGACGAGAGTCCCGGGCCCGTGCTCGGCGCGCAGGGAGCCCACGGCGCTGGGGGCGAGCACCTGTCTCACGCCGAGCGAGCGGAGTGCCCACAGGTTGGCGCGGTAGGGGATGCGGTGGGGCGGGAACCGGTGGTCGCGGCCGTGCCGGGGGATGAAGGCGACGGAGCGCGAACCGATCCGTCCGACGGTGACGATGTCGCTGGGCGGGCCGTACGGGGTGGGGACCTGGATCTCCTCCGCGTCGTCCAGCAGGGAGTAGAGGCCGGATCCGCCGATGACGCCGATGTCTGCGCGAGTGAGCATGGCGCTGAGATTAGCGGGGGGGGGTGGTGGGGAACGCGGCTGGAACGGCGGTCTGTGGACAAGGGGACGGCAGAACGGGGTTCTGTGGATAAGCGCCCCTGGCGAGGAGTGATCATGAGATCACGGTGAGTAGGATCGGCCCATGAGGCGAAGGGGTCTCGCGTTCATCATCATCGCGCTCATGCTCGGCATGTTGCTGGCGGCGCTCGATCAGACGATCGTGTCCACCGCGTTGCCGACGATCGTGAGCGACCTGGGCGGCCTGGAGGAGCTGTCCTGGGTCGTGACGGGCTATCTGCTGGCCTCGACCGTGTCCACGCCGCTGTGGGGCAAGCTGGGCGACCAGTTCGGGCGCAAGTACCTGTTCGTGGCCGCCATCGTCATCTTCCTCGTCGGTTCGGCGCTGTGCGGGCTCAGCTCCAGCATGGGGCAGCTCATCGCCTACCGCTCCCTCCAGGGTCTCGGCGGCGGTGGGCTGATGGTGCTGGCGCAGGCGATCGTGGGCGACGTCGTCTCGGCGCGCGAGAGGGGGAAGTACCAAGGGTGGTTCGGCGGGGTCTTCGCCGTCGCGAGCGTGGTGGGGCCGCTGCTCGGCGGCCTGTTCGTGGACCATCTGTCGTGGCACTGGGTGTTCTACATCAACCTGCCGCTCGGCGCCGTCGCGCTGTTCGTCATCGTCGCCGGCCTGCCCAACGACAAGTCGCAGACCCGGCACAGGATCGACTTCGCGGGTGTGGTGCTGCTCGGCGGCGCCACCTCGTGCCTGGTCCTGCTCACGACCTGGGGCGGCACCACGTATCCGTGGAGCGATCCGGTGATCCTCGGGTTGGCCGGCGCGGCGGTCGTCCTGCTGGTCGCGTGGGCGGCGGCGGAGCGGCGGGCGCGTGAGCCGGTACTGCCGCTGGAGCTGTTCAGGATCAGGGCGTTCACGATGTCGTCGGCCGTGGGGTTCGTCGTGGGGTTCGCGATGTTCGGCGCGCTCACGTACCTTCCGCTGTACCTCCAGGCGGTCCACGGGGTCACGCCGACCCTTTCGGGCCTTCATCTGCTGCCGATGATGGCCGGCATGCTCACCATGTCCATCATCTCGGGACAGATCATCAGCAGGACCGGCAAGTATCGCTACCTGCCCATCACCGGCACCGCGTTCGCCACGGTCGGCCTGTTCATGCTCTCCATGCTGACCGAGCACAGCAGCCTGTGGACGATGAGTGTGGACCTCCTGGTGCTCGGCATGGGGCTCGGCATGACCATGCAGGTGCTGGTGATCATCGTTCAGAACGCCGTCGACTTCAAGGATCTCGGCGTGGCCACGTCGGGCGTGACGTTCTTCCGGTCGATCGGCGGTGCGTTCGGTGTCGCCACTCTCGGCTCCGTCTTCTCCTCCCGGCTCAACGACGATCTGTCCAGGCTGCTCGCCCGGACGCGGTTGCCGCCGGGGTTCGACCCTGCCCAAGTGCAGCAGGACCCGACGGCCATCCAGCGGCTGCCGCCCGAGCTCGCGGCCGACTTCCTGCACGTCTACGCCGACGCGATCGCCACCGTCTTCAAGGTGGCGGCGCCGATCATGCTGGTGGCGTTCGCGCTCACCTGGCTCATCCCGCAGCAGCAGCTCCGGGAGACCACCAAGGCCGCCGATCTGGGAGAAGGGCTCGGCGCCACCTCCGCCGAACGCTCCTCGCTGGCCGAGGTCGAACGAGGTCTGGTACGGCTGGCGGACGCCGACCTGCGCCGGGGCTTCTACACCCGGCTCGGCTCGCTGGCCGGGCTGGACGGCATCGCGCCGCAGGGCGTGTGGATCATCGCCAGGCTCGACGGGAAGGGGTGGGTGGAGGCGGCGGAACTGGCGTGCCGGGCCGATGTCAGCAGGGCCACCGGCCGGCCGTACGTGGATCAGCTCGTCGAGCGGGGGCTGGTGGAGCGGTCGGACGATGAAGATCGTCTGCGGCTGACCGGTGAGGGCCGGATGGCGGCGGGGCGGCTTACACGGTCGTCGCTTGAGAGCTTGCGGGGGTTGGTGGCGGATTGGGGGGACAGCCCGCAGTTGGAGCGGTTGTGTGAGCGGATCACGCCGGAGCTGCTGGGGGCGCATGCCGATCGGCCACGTTGATGACGGTTGGCGGCGAGGGGCGTCGCACTGGCGGAGCGAGCGGCGAGGGGCGCGCGAACGGTCGGTTCGGCGTTGCGCGTGCCTCGATGTCCAGCGTTGCTCGGTTGCGACGACTGGGGTGGACGAGGCTGACCCGGTGGGCGTGGCTTCGTGGAATGAAGACGGCCATCGAGTGACCCTTCGAGTTTTGACCTGGACTGAAGGAGCAAGCGATGGCCGCGGACAACATTGTGACCCCCGAGCAGTGGGTGGCGCGGCAGATCGAGACAAGCGGCCCGGATGTGTTGGGACTCCAGGGTGGCGAGCAGCTCGTCGCGGTCCTGGTCGGCCGAAGGGCGCGCGATTTGTGCGGAGCCTCGCGTCGGGGAGGTCGGGGAGATCGGGGCGGTCGGGGCGGCCGGGGCGGCGTTGCTGGTGCGTCGCCGTTCGGGGGCGCGCGTTTCGGCCGTTCGCCTCACCGCCCAGGGGCGTGCGCATTGCCCGGCCCGAGGGTGTGCTTGCCCAGCGAGCGGCGAGCTGCGTGCCCGGGGCGCGTTCGGGGGGCGGGGACGGGTGCGTGGTGCTTGCTGGGCCTACGAGCGTCAGGCCGCGGGCACAGTGCTACGGCTGGGCTGGCGTCTCATGTCGTGTGCGGCTTGACGAGACGCCGTACCAGCGTTGTGGATATGGGGTCGCCCGAGCGCCGGCCCAGGGTCAGTTGGTGGCGGCGGCCGCGGCCGTGCTCGGTGTGGAGGACGTCGACGAAGACGACGACTCGCTCTTGCTCGACGACGACGACGTAGAAGACGACGACGAAGAAGAGGAAGACGAGGACGAGGCGGGGGACGTGGATGACGACGCCGAGCGGCTGTCCGTGCGGTAGAAGCCGGAGCCCTTGAACACGATGCCCACGGCCGAGAACACCTTGCGCAGGTTGCCCTGGCAGGCGGGGCAGACCGTCAGCGCCTCGTCGGTGAACTTCTGGACGACCTCGAGCTGCTCACCGCAGTCGTTGCAGGCGTACTGGTAGGTCGGCACGCGCTCCTCCTTCAGGCTTGCTCTGGCACTCGAGCTATGCGACTGCTAATGGTAACCGATACCGTCAATTGACTATTCCAGTCCCCGCTCCCCGTACCATCCGGCCAGCTTGCCGCGGCGGCTGACGGCGCGCAGCCGGCGCTCCACCTGGTCGCGGCAGGAGGCGGTGGTGACCACGAGGAGCTGGTCGTCGGCGTGTACCTGGGTGGTGCCCGAGGGGACGAACGAGCGGCCGTCACGGACGACGAGCGTCACCGCGGCGCCCGCCGGGAGCCGCAGCTCGAACAGCTCCACGCCGTGCAGCTTGGAGCCGGCCGGGATCCGTACCTGCAGCAGGTCGGCCTGGAGCTCCTCCAGCGGGGCCGACTCGACCTCCAGGTCGTGCGCCTCGCCGGGGGCGGTCACGCCGAGCATCCGGGCCACGTACGGCAGCGTGGGCCCCTGCAGCAGCGTGAACACGATGACGATGATGAACACCTCGTTGAAGACGTCCTTCGACCCCTCGACGCCCGCCGCCCACGGGATGGTCGCCAGCACGATGGGGATGGCGCCGCGCAGACCCGCCCACGACAGGAACGCCTGCTCCCGCCAGCTCACCCGCGCGACGCGCACCACCCGCGCCAGCACCGAGCTGAACAGCACGGACGCCGGCCGGGCCAGCAGCACCAGGACGGTCCCGGCGATGAGGCCGGGCACGATCGACGACGGCATCTCCTGCGGGCTGGCCAGCAGTCCCAGCATGACGAACAGCCCGATCTGCGCCAGCCACGCCGCCCCCTCGGCGAAGCCCCTGGTCGCCGCCCGGTGCGGCAGCCGGGAGTTGCCGAGGATGAGGGCCGTCAGGTAGATCGCCAGGAAGCCGGAGCCGTGCAGCAGCACCGCGCCGCCGTACGAGACGAAGGTCAGCGCCAGTACGGCGATCGGGTACAGGCCCGAGGCGGGCAGCGCGACGCGGCGCAGCGCGTACGCGCCCGCGGGGCCGACGGCCAGGCCGACGGCGGCGCCGATGGCCAGCTCGACCCCGGTGTCCAGCAGGAACGTGCCGATCGACGGCGTCTGGTGGGCGGCGGCGCTCAGCAGCATCACGGCGATCACGGTGGGGGCGTCGTTGAAGCCCGACTCGGCCTCCAGCACGCCTGCCAGCCGTGGCGGCACGGGCAGCCGGCGCAGCACGGAGAAGACGGCGGCGGCGTCGGTGGGCGCCAGCACCGCGCCCAGGATGAGCGCGGTGATCGGCTCGAACCCGAGCAGCACGTGGACGGCCAGCGCCAGCACCACGATGCTGACCGCGACGCCCACGGTGGCGAGGATCAGCGCCAGCGGCACCGCCCGGCGCACATGGCTCCAGCTCGTGGTCAGACCGCCCTCGGCCAGGATCACGGCCAGCGCCGTCATGCCGATCTGCTTGGCCAGGTCGGGGTTGTCGAACGGGATGCCGAACCCCGACTCGCCCAGAACCAGCCCGAACCCCAGGAACAGCAACAGACTGGGCAGCCCGCTGCGGTGCGCGATCCGTACCGAGACGATGGCGGCGATGACGATCGCCGCACCGATCAGAAGCCAGACATCCAGTGGCATCTGGCCCCCTCTCGTACGTTCGGTCACATAAGCCTAGTGAGTTCCTCGGGACTGATCGCCCAGCCCACCCGCTGGTCATGCGGCTCGGCCGGGACCCCGTCGACCAGCTCGCCGGGGTGGAGCAGCGCGACGGTGGGCACGTTCGGGCCGACGCGGGCAAGGGCGCGGTCGTAGGAGCCGCCGCCCCGGCCCAGCCGAACCCCCGTCAGCCTGTCCACGGCCAGCGCGGGGACGATGACCAGGGCGGCGGTGCGGATCGCGTCGACGCCGCGGCGCGTGTCCACCGGCTCCATGACCCCGTACCGGCCGGGCGCGAGCGTGTCGGGCCCGTCGTACACCGCCCAGTCGAGGTCGTGGTCCTCCTTCAGGACCGGCAGGATCACGGTCGCCCCGTGCTTCCACAGCGCGAACACCAGCCCGTGCGTCCCCGGCTCCGTGTCCACCGACCAGTAGCAGGCGACGAGCCCGGCCATCTGGACCCACGGCTGGTCAAGCAGTGTTTCGCGGACTTTTGAGGCGTTCGTCCGGAGCTGTTCTGGGGAGAGTGAAGCACGTGACGACATCACTTCGCGGCGCAGGTTCAGCTTGTCCACAGGTCCCTCCACTAGGGTCTACTCATGGCTGACTTCGACCCTGTGACGAAAGCCGTCGTGCCCGCCGCGGGTCTGGGCACCCGGTTCCTTCCGGCGACCAAGGCGACACCCAAGGAGATGTTGCCCATCGTCGACAAGCCCGCCATCCAGTATGTCGTCGAAGAGGCCGCCTCCGCCGGGCTCCTGGACGTCCTCATGGTGACGGGCAAGAACAAACGGTCGATCGAGGACCACTTCGACCGCGCGTTCGAGCTGGAGGAGGTGCTCGAAGCCAAGGGCGACGAGCACCGGTTGTCCCAGGTTCGCGAGCCGGCCTCGCTGGCCACGCTCCACTACGTACGGCAGGGCCAGCCGAAGGGCCTCGGCCACGCGGTGCTCTGCGCCAAGCAGCACGTGGGCGACCACCCGTTCGCCTGCCTGCTCGGCGACGATCTGATCGACTACCGCGACCACCTGCTCCAGCGCATGATCGAGGTGCGCGGCACCTACGGCGGCAGCGTCATCGCGCTCATGGAGGTGCCGAAGGACCAGGTCTCCCTGTACGGCGTGGCGACGATCGAGGCGACCGACGAGTCGGACGTCGTGCGCGTCACGGACCTGGTGGAGAAGCCGTCGGTCGACGAGGCGCCGTCCAACTGGGCGGTCATCGGCCGGTACGTCATCGACCCCGCGGTGTTCGAGGTGCTGGAGAACACCCCGCCCGGCCGCGGCAACGAGATCCAGCTCACCGACGCGCTCCGCACGCTCGCCGGCCGCGGCTCCGACCAGGGCGGGCCGGTCCACGGCGTGCTGTTCCGCGGGCGCCGTTACGACACCGGCGACAAGCTCGACTATCTGCGCACCGTGGTGAAGTTCGCGGCGGACCGGGAGGATCTGGCCCCGGAGTTCGTGCCGTGGCTGCGCGAGTTCCTCGACGAGATCGGTTGACCTCGATGAAGTCGGTCGACGCGCATCTCGCCGACATCCTGGCCACCGTACGCCCGCTGGCGCCCCTGGAGCTGGAGCTGGAGCGGGCGCTGGGCACGACGCTGGCCGAGGAGGTGACCTCGCCGGTGCCGCTTCCGCCGTTCGACAACTCGGCCATGGACGGCTATGCCGTCCGCGCCGCCGACATCGCCGAGGCGCCGGTCAGGCTGCCGGTGGTGGACGACGTGGCGGCCGGCTCCGGCGAGCTGCGGGCGGTCGGGCCCGGGCACGCCGTACGGATCATGACGGGCGCTCCCGTGCCCGCCGGCGCCGACACCGTCGTGCCGGTGGAGTGGACCGATGGCGGCACGGTCACGGTCACGATCGAGCGCACGGCTCCCGAGGGCAACGCCATCCGGCGGGCCGGCGAAGACGTAGGGGCCGGCGACGTCGTCCTGGAGGCGGGGACCGTGATCGGCCCCGCCCAGCTCGGCATCATCGCCGGGGTGGGCCGCCGGCGCGTGCTGGCGCGTCCGCTGCCGCGGGTCGTCGTCCTGTCGACGGGCGCCGAGCTGGCCGAGCCGGGTACCGAGCTCCAGCCCGGCCAGATCTGGGATTCCAACAGCTTCACGCTCACGGCCGCGGTCCGGGCCACCGGGGCGGAGAGCTTCCGGGCCCCCACGGTGAGCGACGACCCCGCCGTGTTCCTCGACCAGCTCGACTCGCAGCTCCTGCGCGCCGACGCCGTCGTCACGAGCGGCGGCGTCTCGATGGGCGCCTACGAACCCGTCAAGGAGGCGCTCGCGCCGCTCGGCACCGTCCGGTTCGAGAAGGTCGCCATGCAGCCGGGGATGCCCCAGGGGTTCGGCGTCGTGGGGGAGGACCAGGTGCCGATCTTCGCGTTGCCCGGCAATCCGGTCTCGTCGTTCGTGTCGTTCATGCTGTTCGTACGGCCGGCGCTGCGGAAGATGCGCGGACTGGACCCCGAGGCGCCCGAGACCGTGACCGCGCACGTCGTCGGCCCGCTGCACTCGCCGTCGGGGCGGCGCTCGTTCCTGCGCGGCGTGCTGGCGTCGGACGGCACCGTGACGCCGGTACGCGGGCAGGGATCCCACCAGCTCGCGGCGCTGGCCTCGGCGAACGCGCTGATCGTGGTGCCCGAGGACGTGACGGAGGTGCCGGCGGGCACGGCCGTCGAGGTGATCCCCCTGTGACCTGTCGGAAGGTGAACCTTCGGTGAGTGAGTTCACGCACCTGGACGAAACGGGCGCGGCACGCATGGTGGACGTGTCCGGCAAGGACGTCGGGGCGCGCACGGCCACCGCCACCGGGCGGGTGCTGCTGTCGCCGGAGGCCGTCGCGTTGCTGCGCTCGGGTGAGGTGCCCAAGGGCGACGCGCTGGGCGTGGCCCGGATCGCCGGCATCATGGGCGCGAAACGGACACCCGACCTGATCCCGCTCTGCCACCCGATCGCGCTGCATGGTGTGAAGGTGACGCTCGACGTCGAGGACGAGGGCGTCGCGATCACCTGCCGGGTGAAGACGGCCGACCGTACCGGCGTGGAGATGGAGGCCCTGACCGCCGTGTCGGTGGCCGCGCTGGCGCTGATCGACATGGTCAAGGCGGTGGACCCCGCTGCGGTGATCAGCGACGTGCGGGTGGAGGAGAAGACGGGCGGCAAGACCGGGCACTGGACGCGGCCGTGATCCGCGCGCTGGTGGTGACGGTGTCGAACCGGGCCTCCGCCGGGGTGTACCAGGACCGGTCGGGGCCGCTGCTGGTGTCCCTTCTGGAGGACGCCGGGTGCTCCGTGGACGGGCCCATGGTGGTGCCGGACGGCGAGCCCGTGGAGGCGGCGCTGCGCGACGGGGTCGCGGCCGCGTACGACGTGATCGTGACGACAGGGGGGACGGGGCTGACGCCTACCGACCTGACGCCGGAGATGACCGCCCGAGTGATATCTCGGGAAATTCCCGGCATAGCCGAAGCGATCAGGCAGGTGAACCGCGACAAAGTTCCCACCTCGATTCTCTCCCGCGGCCTCGCCGGCCAGGCCGGCCGCACGCTGATCGTCAACCTCCCCGGCTCCACGGGAGGCGTACGGGACGGCGTCGCGGTACTCGTGTCCGTTCTCGGACACGCGGTGGAGCAGGTCAACGGCGGCGACCACCAGCGCTCCGCCTGAGCCGTGGCGGCGACATCCCCGATGGGGGGATGATGAGTGATGTGGATCGACTTCGTGGCTGGCCGGCGACCCTGGAAGAGGGTCCCGTGGGTCTCAGGCCGTTGCGGCTGGCCGACGTACGCGTCTGGCGCGATACGAGAGTGCGCAACGCCGACTGGCTGCGTCCCTGGGAGCCGAGCAACCCGGAGACGCCGCTGTTCAAGACCGGTCTCGGCCCGTACGTCTCCATGGTCGGCACCCTGCGCCGCGAGGCCAGGCAGGGCCTGGCGCTACCGTGGGTGATCACGTACGGCGACCGGTTCGCCGGGCAGCTCACCATCGGCGCCATCGTCTGGGGCTCGGCCCGCTCCGCCCAGGTGGGCTACTGGGTGGACGGCGCCCTCGCCGGCCGCAACATCACACCCACGGCGCTGGCCATGGCCGTCGACCACTGCTTCTTCACCACCGGCCTGCACCGCCTGGAGGCCAACATCCGCCCCGAGAACCAGGCCAGCCGCCGGGTGGTTGAGAAGCTCGGATTCCGGGAAGAAGGCATTCGTCGCCGTCAGCTCCACATCGACGGAGCCTGGCGCGACCACATCTGTTACGCGCTGACCGTCGAGGACGTCCCCGGCGGCCTGCTGGTGCAGTGGCGACGCGCTCGCGAGTCGGCCTCCCACGGCGGGTCTCCGGTAGAAGAGGTTTGACGATCTCGCGACACACCGCACCGAATGCTCGTCAATCAGTGACACGCGGTCTTACGGTGCGTGACGTGAGCACATCGAAGACGCCGAAAACACCCGGGTGTCTTCGTCGTGCCCGGAGGTGGCCGTGAGCAGCGTCCTCCTCTACCTCGCCATCGTCGTCATGTGGTTGTGCGTGCTCGTGCCCATGTGGCTGCGCCGCGACAAGACCAACTTGGCCGAACTGGCGGAGCTCGAAGAGTACTACACCGGCGAGCACCAACTGCCCGACCTGGAGCGACTGGAAGCCCAGGAAGGCGCTTTCACGCCGCCACCACCGCCGCCGGGTGCCGTCGAGGGCGAACGGGTGGACCCGCGCCAGTTCCGCGTCAGGCGCCGCGCCATCATCGTCGCCCGGCGCCGCCGGCTGCTCTTCTTCACCGGGCTGCTGGTGGTCGCCTCGGTGGTGACGGCCTCGGTCAGGATGATGCCGTGGTGGGGGGTGGCGCCCTCGGTGGTCGTCATGCTGTCGTACCTGGGGTTCCTGCGCATCGCCGTACAGGTGGACCGGGAACGGCGCGACCGCGCCGCCCAGTCCCGCGCCGAACGCGCCCGCCGCCTCCGCGACCAGCGCCGCGCCGCGAGCCTGGCGGCGGAGCAGGAACGCGCCGAGATCATCGACCTGGCGGCCCGGCAGGAGGATGCCCTGTTCGACCAGTACGCGGAGCCGCCGCGGCGCGCGGTGGGGGACTGAGGGGGCGGGGATGGCGCGAGGACCTCGGAGAGTTTGCTAATCTGGTCGAGGTTCTTGGGGATGTAGCGCAGTCCGGTAGCGCACTTCGTTCGCATCGAAGGGGTCAGGGGTTCGAATCCCCTCATCTCCACAAGGGGCCGTTCTTGAAACGGCTGGACTGAAGTTGACGGGATCCCGTCTGATCATTGAGATCAGGCGGGATCTCGTCGTTTCAGGGGTTTCCGAATCGGGTTCGTCCTGGTTTGGTGACCGCGGAGCGGGTGTCTGGGAAGGCCCGGGTGGTGTCAGGCCGCTGGTGGAGGACCGAGATCCGGCCGTTGGGCATGGCGAGGCCGACGGTGGGCGAGGCGCTGCGACAAGGTGGCGGGTTTTGCGGCTTATGGGGCGGGCGGTGGCCTGCTCTGACCTGCGGGTGGTGTGCCGTCGAAGGGCTGGGCTGGAGTCGGTGGAGTGTCGGCGAGTGTGACGAGCTGATCTTGGGGCTGGTGGATATGGCGCCACTGGTCGAGGAAGTGGTCGTTGGCGACGGTGACGAGCAGCGCGACCAGGATGGTCTGGGCGACGCGGCCGTGGGCGAGCCGGTGCTTGGGATCGCCGAGGTCGAGGTCGTGTCCCTTGAGTCGGCCGTTGATGCCTTCGGTGTTGGCGCGGATGGACTTGTAGGTCCCGATCCAGGCGGGACTGAGGTAGGGCAGATCCTGACGGAATTTGTCGAGATGGCCGAGGTCGCCTTTGCTGACAGTGACGGTCTGCTGGCGGCAGATCTTCGGCAGTTCGCCGGGCTTGTGGTCGGGGCTCGGGGGCAGGACGCGGGGTTTCGCCGCCGGGTGAGCGGCTCGCTGCCGGGCGTCGGTCAGGTCGACCGTGGTGGGACGGCTGGGCCCGCGCTGGTGCAGGCGGTCGAAGCGGGGGCAGGTGACCGACGGGGAGGTGCCTGCTGCCGGGCATTGGAAGCGGACGGTGCCGCTGGTGTTCGGGCTCTGCTTGAGGCGCAGCAAGTACGGTTCCCGCGCGCTGATCAACGCGGTGAGTTCTTCGGACGGGGCGCGGATGGCGGCGTCGTCCAGGCCGGTGGTCGCCTGGGCGAGCCTGTCGGGGATGAGCGGGCAGGCCAGGGAGCCGTCGATGAGCAGGGCGCCGTGGGCGCTGCCCTGCACCCCCCGTTGATCCACTTTGTAGTCGAGGGCGAGTCGGTAGCCGAGTTCGCGTGCGGGTTGGGCGAAGTGGGCGGGTTGCTGGTCGGTGTAGGCGCGGTCGACGACGGCGAAGGCGGTGGGGAACCCGAGGGTGGTCAGGGGTTTGAGGGTGGTGATGGCGTTGGCGCCGATACGTTTATGTGGGGTGTCGAGGACCAGTCCGAGCGCCAGTTGTGGGAACGGGCTGCCGACGGTGGTGGCGGGGCGGGCGGCGACGGTGAGGGTGGCGCTGTAGCCGTACTCGGGTGGGCCGTTTCCGGCCGAGTGGTGCCAGCCCGCGGTGATCTCGGTGGAGGCGAGGAGTTCTCCGGTGGAGCGGCGCGTGCGGGGTGGGCGGGCGAAGACCGGGGCGGCGGTGGTGTCGATGCCGACGTCGCCGCGGAAGTGACGGAGGTAGCCGCAGCCTTTGGCCCAGCGCACCGGGGTGAGCACCAGTGCGGTGACGATGTCCTGCAGCAGTTCCCGCTTGTGCGAGTGTGCTGGGTCGTCATCCGCCCAGGCGGTGGCCAGCGTGTCGACCTGATGTTGGGGCAGGCGGGCGCGCCGATCGTGGCGGGCTGGATCCAGCACGGTGGTCAGCCGGTCAAAGGCCCGGTAGAAGCGGCGGGAGGAGGCGAGCACCTGGTGGACATCTGCGGGGTTGATGTCGGGCAGGCTGAGCCGGTGGCGTGCGGCGGCGGTCAGGCAGAACGCGGCGATCCGCCAGGCCTCGACGAGAGTGGCCTTGCCGGTGTGGTTGATGGACAGCAGCAGGCAGGTCAGCACCGCGGCGATGGGCAGCCCGAGCGGGCCGGGCCTCGGGCCGAGTTCGGTGTCGATCAGCGGCATGATGCCGGAGTCGTCCAGCAGCCGGGCGTAGTGACTGACGACCGCATCGGGGATCTGTGCCGTCTGCTTGGCAGGAGGCCGGGGACGGGTGGCTCGGGCTCGGGTGGTGCGCGGCGGCCAGGCGCGTGGCTTCGCCGTACTCACATGGCGCGGCCGCGCAGCAGCGCGACCGCGGTGGGCTCGTCCAAGGCTGGGACGAAGTGTTGGTAGCGGGCCAGCGCGGAGGTGCTCATCCCGGCCGCGGCGGCCACCACGCCCAAGTCGATCCGCGCGTTCAGCAGTTCGACGATCCAGGAGGAGCGCAGCCGGCGAACCGACAGCGTGGGCAGGCCGCCGGTGGGCTGGTGGCGGGCCGTCCAGGAGCTGAACAGGTTCTTGGCGTGCCGGGCAGCGCGCCTGGGCCGGAACACGAACCGCTCGCCCGGCTGGTCGGCGGCATAGGCCAGGACGTCCTCCCAGGCGGCGCGGCAGACGATCAACCGCTCGGTGCCGGGGACAGGCATCGTCGCTCCTTCCCGCCCCGGCCCTGCCGATCGCAGGGCAGGCGAAATCCAGGCTCGACGCCTCCCCAAGAGACCCCATTCGAGTTACTCTCGGGAGTGCGCGAGGCACTATCAGTTAGAACCTGGAGGGTGCTCACGCAACCTCGGGTGCCGCCGAGGGCCTAATCTCGGCGGCACCCTGTTCGTCCGGCCCGGCGCCCACGTTCGTCGTTGAGCGCCTGACCTGCGATGTGTCTGTTGCTCTATGCCTCGTCGTTGGCGACTCCCCCCAGCGCGTGGCCGTTGATGCCCGCGGCGATGGAGAACAGGCCCGGCTCGTGCTGGGTCAGCCAGCCCAGCGCCGTCAGCCGCTTGAGCCGTGCCCGGGTGGTCTCCACCCGCCCCCGCACGTCGGGCTCGCCCAGCGCTTGAGCCACTTCCTTGGCGCGCATCGTCCGCCCGGAACTCGCCATGATCACAACGACCTGCTTGTCGAGCCCGGCGACCGGTTTCCGCGTCGTCGTGGCTTCCGCCGACGAGGCGTGCGTCGGGGCATCAGGCGTTCCGTCGGGAAGCGGCTGCTCAGGCTGGGAATGCTCGGCCAGTATCGGCGCGACTATCCTCCGGGCGGTGGCCAGGTCGCTCAGTTGCTCTTCCAGAGCCGCCACCTGCTCACGCAACGACTCAAGCTGGCCGCGGACGGACTCCTCGTCCGCAGCCAGCCGCTTCAGCAGCGATGCTTCGCCCAACGTCATGCCCGACCTCCACGTACTGGCGCCGTGCGCAACCCGCAGGAAGCCTGTGACTGCAAAGAGTCACACAGTGGCTGCAAATCGTAACTGTAGATGGCTTTGCGGCTCGCGTGAAGAGACACCTCTGCAATCGGTCCTTCCACCGCTGAGTACAGCTCTCGCTGTGCGACTACAGACCCGCTGGATGGCTCGACAACCACTCTCTGTGCGCTGCCTTGAGGCGATCCCTTGCTGCAGAGTCTGGGAGAGCGCAGTCCGCTCCGCCGTCGTAGGGGTGGTAGATGCGGCTCATCCGCAAGTCGGCGATCAAGACGCCGGCGATGACGTCATCAGCCGCTGCTCTCAGCAGCGAGTCGAGGGCTCCCCACCGCCAGCTCTGGTGTGGCACCAGCATGTGGGAGTAGCTGGGAAATTCCTCGCCCTCGTCATCCTCGGTGACGGTCATCCACAGGCGTGACTTAGGTTGACGGGATCCCGTCCGATCATCGCGATCGGGCGGGATCTTGTCGTTTCAGGGATTTCCGAATCGGGTTCGTCCTGGTTTGGGAACTGCGGAACGGGCGTATGGAAAGGCCCGGGTGGTGTCTGGCCGCTGGTGGAGGACCGAGATCCGGCCGTTGGGCGCCTGCTCGCCCTTGATTGTCGTGGTGCCCAGACTCCCTGGAGGCGTGCGGCCAGGCTAAGGGATCGATCGGGGAGATACCGGATGGCTAGGGTGCGCGCGTTCCGGCACGCTGCTGATCATGAATGATCACGCGGTTCTCCTTGAGGAAGTGACCAGGACATATGGAAAGGGTGCAACCGAGGTAACCGCGCTCCGGCAGGTCAGCGTCGGCTTCCCACGCGGCAGTTTCACCGCCGTGATGGGCCCGTCGGGGTCGGGGAAGAGCACGCTGCTGCAGTGTGCCTCGGGGCTGGACCGGCCGGATTGGGGCGTGGTCCGCATCGCCGGGCAGGACATCACCCGCTTGAGGGAGAAGGAACTAGCGGTGCTGCGCCGCGACCAGGTCGGAGTCATCTTCCAGGCGTTCAACCTGGTACCGTCGCTGACCGCCTGGCAGAACGTGATCCTGCCCAGCAGGCTGGCCAGGCGGCGGCCCGACGCGTCACGCGTGCGAGAGTTGCTGCATCGGGTCGGGCTGGCCGGGCGGGAGGGGCATCGCCCGGCGCAGTTGTCCGGTGGCCAGCAGCAGCGGGTGGCGATCGCTCGCGCCCTGCTCGGCAGGCCGGAGGTGCTGTTCGCCGACGAGCCGACGGGGGCGCTGGACCGCAGCACCGGGGGCGAGGTGCTGACGCTGCTGCGGGAGGCGGTCGACGCGTTCGGCCAGACGGTGGTCATGGTCACGCACGATCCGGAGGCGGCGGCGCGGGCGGACAGCGTGCTGTTCCTGACCGACGGGCAGATCGTCGACGTCCTGGACAGGCCTTCGGTCGACGCGATCGGCATGCGGCTGGGCGGCCGCCGGTGACACTCGTGCTGGCTTGGAACAACGTACGAACCAATCGGATGGGCTTCGCCGCTTCGTTCACGGCGGTGGTCTTGGCCGTGATGCTGGTGGGCGGTAGCGGCCTGGTGGTCGCCGGCGCGGCCACACGTGACGAGTCGAACGGCGTCATGGGGTTGCTGGTGTTGTCGGCCGTGGTGTCGGGGTTCGTGTCGGTCTTCGTGGTCGCGGGCATGTTGAGCCTGCACGTGCTGCGGCAGCGCAGGAATTGGGCGCTGCTGCGGTCGGTCGGCATGACGCCGCGGCAGGTGAGCCGCCTCATCACGGCGGAGGCGCTCGTGGTCGCCATGCTGGCGAGCGCGGCGGGCTGCGTGCTGGCCGTGCCGTACGCCGTGATGATGGCGGCGTTCATGCGGATGACCGGACTGGCACCCGGAGGCGTACCGGTGAAAGTGACGGCGGGGCCATTCATCGTGGCGCTGGTGGTCGGGCTGGCGGTGACGCTGCTGGCGGCCCGGATCGCGGCGCGCAAAGCTGTAGGTGTGGGCCCGCTGGAGGTGCTACGGGACAGCGCGGCGCAGCGGCGGCTGCTGCCCTGGACCAGGGCCGTCACCGGAGCGGCGGCGCTGGCCGGCGGCACCGTGCTGCTGTGGCTCGTGTCGCAGGTCAAGCCTAAGGACGCGGCACCGACCGCGCTGGGGGCGACGATGGTACTGTGCGTGGCCGCATCCGCGCTGGGCCCCGTCGCGCTGCGGGGGATGGGGTGGCTGCTCGGAGCCGTGGCGGCCCGGCTCGACCCGGGCGCTGGGATGCTGGCCAGGTCCTCGCTGGTCACCCAGCCGCGCCGGGCGATGTCGGCGGCGTCTCCGGTGATGTTGACCGTGGCGCTGGCGTGCACATTTTTGTTCGCCGTAGCGACCACCGATGCGGCGGCGGGTGTTACCCGTACAGGTCCGGCGGTGTGGGTTGCCCCGATGCTGGTGGGGTCGGCGGTTGTTTACACCGTGATCTCGGTGCTCAATGCGACGGCCATGACGATGGCCGAGCGGACCGGAGAGATCCGGTTGCTGCGTACGGTGGGGACCAAGCCGCGGCAGCTCGCGAGAGCAGTGTGCTGGGAGACGTTGATCGTGACAGGTGTCGGGACGCTGCTCGGAACGAGCATCGCTGCCGCCTCGCTCACCACGCTCGGCAAGGCCGCAACCGGCGAGCCGTGGTTCGCCTATTCCCTGCCACAGTACGTCGGGCTGGTGCTGGTCTGCACCGTTAGCGGCTTGGCCGGAGGACTGGCCGCCACGCGCCGGGCACGGCGCGGGGCCCTTCTGCCCGATTGACTTCGCAGACCTGACGCCGTGCTGGGACGGCTGCGGATGAGGCAGGTGGAAGCCGCGTCCGGGAAGCGATCACATCAATCCCGGGAAGCGATCTTCTTTGCCTCTCCTCCATCCCAGGCCAGGCCCATTCGTGAACACCCCACCATGAGCAGCCGCCGCTTGTCCTGCTCGAGGCCCAGGGTGTCCGCCTTGGCGGCGAGCCTGCGCAGCATGCGGAAGCGGCGGTTGTACTGCCGCTTCGACAGCTCCATGCCCGCCGCGTCGCGGGACTGCCGGTTGAGCCGGTCGGCCAGGAAGTCGGTCCGGTCCGGAGCCCACCTGATCGCGTCCCCCATGGTGGCCGCGAACTCCAGCAACGACCCCGGGTCGTCGGGGTCGACCTCGACGGACCGCTCGAACATCCGGGTGGCCGCCGCGACCTGCCGCGCCCCGCCGACCGGCCGGACGTAGTCGGCGGACATCGAGGAGAACCACTCCGTCCTACGCGAGGAGTGCTTGGCCGCACGTCCCAGCACCACCCGCTCACGCCTCGACAGCCGCCCTTCCAGCGCCTGTAACACCAGGTCGGCGACGTCCTCCGGCCGGTAGCGCCGATCCAGCGAGTCGTGCAGCTCGCCCAGGATCTCGCGACAAGAGCGATCTGGGTCCTTGCGGAACTTCATGACCGCCATCATCGCCGCCAATCCCCGGCGACTTCGACCGGATTTCTACCCGGCCCGTGCCCTTCCGCGATGAGTGGGCGTCGTGCGCCTGGTGTGTTGCGCGCTCCGTCTCGGTGACCCATTGCGTGTCCTAGGCATCGCTGACGTGCACAGTGCGGGTGGCCAACTTCACCCGGCGCTCGCCGGCGTCGTGCAAGGCCAGACGTTCAGGGACGTCTGAGCGTGGTCGGCGGTGGCAGTCGAGCAAGGCGTCCTCCTCTTGAAGGCGTCCCCAGCCGCCAACTAGCGCCGACCGCTCAGAACCTTGATCCTGTCCGATCAGCGGATCGGCATCGACGCAGGTCAGCGCATCGGCGTTGTCTCCCCCACCAACTCGGCCGCGTGCTCAGTACCGCCACCCGGTGCCGAACTACGGTCTCCGCGACGCTTGGCACAGACTCTCGTGACCTGCGCTGATCGATCCATTTTGGGGCTGGGGACAGCTTCGGGAGAAGGACGCCGTTGAGGGTCGTCGGGGGCAGAGTGTTTGCGCTGGAGAGGGGAAGGGTGTCGGGCGGAAGGGTGACAGGAGGCCGCCGTGACCGTCCTCGCGATCTTTCTTCTCGTCATTGGGACGATCCTCGTCCTCCTGGGGACGATCCTGATCGGCATCGGTGCGACCCTGGTCCTGCTGGGGATTGTGTTGATCGCCCTCGGGGCCTTCTTGCTGATCCGGAGAGAATGAGACGCCGCAGCCGGTAGCTCGGTCGAGATCCACGCCTGATCAGGCCGAGTCGCGTAGGCGATCAGCTCTCCCGAACTCGAGCTCATCAAGCCGTACATGGCCTGGGATCAAGGCTCCTGGGCGTGGCGGACGCGGCTCAACGGCTCGGACGGCGAGCGCGCCGCCCGGGTCCTCACCGCGCTGTTTGAGGCCGCGCGGGTCTACGGCACCACGGTCACGGTGGACCTGATGCCGACCGAGCGAGCGGAGGACCAGGCGATCGAAGCGTCAGGGAATCCTGACGATCAAGGAGGGGACGCATGGGTTGGGACCAGGGAGACGGACTGCATGAGGGCTGGGCGGCCGCGGTGTCCCCGGACGGCCGTGTGTCGTCGGGATCGCGGAACGGCGGTGCCTTGGTCGCCACGGTGGGGCAGGGCGGGCGCGTCGGGTACGCCGCCGACGTCCTGGACGGCCGGACCGCTGTGGGATGGCGGGGACACTGCGACTGCGGCTGGCAGGGCCCGCTCGGGGAGCGCGTGGCCACCGCCGACGAGATGAACACCACCGACCGGAAAGTCTGGTGGCCGGACCTCGACCAGTACGGCGACCCTCCAGCCGGGGTGGAGGACGGCATTCGCGCCGAGTGGGTCGCACACCTCGACCGGCCCAGCATCGTGGCCGTTCGGGAGGCTGCCCAGGCTGTACGCGACGCCGAGGCGCGCCTGGCTGGCGGTGTACGCGCTGCCCGCGAGGATGGCCGGTCCTGGTCCCGAATCGGAGAGGCGGCCGGGATGGCCAAGCAGTCCGCGCACGAGCGGTGGGGAGGGCGCTTTTCCGGGTGACGGTTCGCGGGATTGAGCGTTCGGGGCGGCCATCTCGTTGATCGTGAGGCATCCCGTGGTTCGTCTCACCTATACGGGGTCCCAGTAGCCCTGGGCTGAATGAACGCCGCCGCCGGCAGCCAGGAGATGAAAGAACTGGAACAGTTCCTCACCGACCGGGCCATGGAGCACGATTCGCCGACGTTGTTGTTCAACCTGGCGCGCGAGTATCTGATGTCGGCGAAGGTGATCCGGCCCGGGGCGATCACGTTGGCGAAGATGGTCGGCGCGGCCCGGGAGGCCGCCGGTGAGTTGACCTCGCACAAGCTGGCGCACCTGCTCACCATGCAGGTTCGTTCGGACCTGGATCTGCTGTTGAAGGTCGATGCCGGGCTGGGGCTCCGGCTACGGCGGGGCCGACGCCGGCGTCGATGGTCGGTCGGAGCGGGGCCGGCCGCTCCGGACCAGGCGGTGTCGATTCAGAACCGGGGGCTTTCAGGCTCCGTGCGGTGAGTTCGATGAGCGTTGGTCTTCTTGCAGGGGAGCCTCCCAGGTGGCGGTGATGTCGCGGGCGACATCACGTAGGAGGTCGATGAGCATG
This sequence comes from Nonomuraea sp. NPDC050383, assembly GCF_044459125.1. NCBI lineage: Bacteria > Bacillati > Actinomycetota > Actinomycetes > Streptosporangiales > Streptosporangiaceae > Nonomuraea > Nonomuraea sp. NPDC050383. Next base: position 425,894 of record NZ_JBITIP010000005.1, on the reverse strand, counting down.
TCTGCGAGTGGTGTGAGGCTGGCGTCGGTTTTGGTCACGGCGTAGAGCTGGCGGTAGGGCCTGGGGTGGGCCAGTTCGCGATGGGTGGTGCCAGGCGCATGGGTCAGGGCCAGGCGCGAGACCAGGGCCACTGCGATGCCTGTGCCGACGAGGGCCTGGGCGACGTCGTAGGACTCGGTCTCGAACCGCGCGGTGGGAGTGAAGCCGGCCTCGCGGGCAGCGTCGTTGAACTGTTCGCGGGCGGCATGGCCGGCCAGGATGGAAACCCACGATTCGTCGCGCAGTTGTTCCAGGTGAAGTTCGGTGTCCGCGGGCTGCCCGGTGGCCAGCGGATGGTCATCGGGGAGAACCACGACCATCGGGTCCAGCAGGAGCGGGTGGGCCCGTACGTGTGGGGGCAGCGCGAGCGGCGTGCCCCAGGACGCGACGATGGCCACGTCCAGGCGCCCCGCGCTGATCTCGTCCACTCCGCGTCCGGACACCACGTCTATGACGGAGACGTCGGCGTCCGGATGGCGGTGTCGCAGAGTCGTCAGGGTCGGTGGCAGCAGGTGCAGGGCAGCCGCCTGGAACGTCCCAATCCGCAGACGGAGCGAGAGGTGGCCGAGCAGTGCGGCCAGTTCCGCCTCGGCCCTGTCCGATGCCTCCTCCACAGTTCGACCGTGGGAGGCGAGCAGCGCACCGGCCGCGGTGAGCGTTGCTCCGCGAGGACCACGGATGACCAGGGGCACCTGCCAGTCACGCTCGGCCTTTACCACCTGCTGGGTGACCGCCGCGGGCGTGAGTTGGAGTGCGTGAGCCGCCGCCGCCAGGGAGCCGTGCCGCTCGATCAACGCGAGAAGCCGCAGCTGTCCCGGATCCACCACCATTCACTAATCCTAACGCTGCACCGTTCTCTTTTAACTTCTCTTAGGGGCGCGAGACAGGAAGACTGGTGGTACACCCATCGCCGCAATCCCCGGAAGGGGTTCTTTTCCCATGCCCACGCATGTGCCCGTTTTCATCGCCACCACCTTGCTGCTGGCGATGCTGCCAGGCGCGAGTCAAGCCCTGATGATCCGGCAGGTTCTGGAAGGCGGCCAACGTACGCTCCGAGGCACGCTCGCGGGCAATGCCAGCGGCTTCCTGCTGTGGTCCACGGCCGCCGCGGCCGGGCTGTCCGCCGTCCTGCTGGCCAGCCCCACCGCGTACGCGGTGCTCCGGATCGCAGGCGGCATCGTGCTGATGATCCTCGGGGTGAAGACGCTACGGACCGCGCTCACCACCGTCTCCACCCGCCCGCCCCGCGAGGGCGGGCGCAGCACGGGCTTCGCGGGCGGATATCTCACCGGCCTGATCACCAACCTCGGCAACCCCAAGGCGGGCGTGTTCGCCGTCGCGGTGCTGCCCCAGTTCGTGACCGCGAAAGGCCCGGTGTTCCTGTCAACCGTCGCCCTGGGAGCCCTGTGGGCGCTCGTCAGCGCCTCCTGGTACATGTTGCTCACCTGGGCCGTCAGCCGAGGGCGCGCCCTGGTATCGCAGCCGACCGTCCTGCGGGGACTCAGCGTGACCACCGGCGTCGTTCTGCTGGGGCTGGGCGCCGCGGTGGTAGCAGGTGTCTGAGGGCCGGGCCGGTACTTCTTGGAACTCCGGGACTCTACTGACGGGTAGCTACGCTAAGGACGGAACGCATCCGCCGCCTCAACCAGGCACGAGGCCGACTCCCTCCTCGCGAGCCCGTTCACGGTGGCTTGCCCCGGAAGTACCGCTCCACCGGCCGAGGCGTCTGTGCGCGATGGCCCGACAGGGGGTGCCACCCGAATACGGCAGAAACGGGCCGCGGTCAGTCGAATCCGCAGGTCGCAGGTGGGGCCGAGGGCTGGGGTTTCGGCTGTGGATGACCGCGCCCAGCCTGGAGCCGGATTGCGGGCCGCGTGGCTACCGACGCGCCGACCTGCGGAGATGTCGTTCGGTGGACCGGACAGAGCCACGCTTCTGTCCGGTCATGGCTCGGCGCGGTACGTTTCCGCGGTATTCCGGCCGCACCCCTAGATCTTCTGCATCGCTCCCCCGTGAGCGACTCGCGGTTGGGTCGCCGGGGAGGATGCCGGTCCCTCCCTTAACGTCGCGTCGGCCGACTCCAGGCGCGCCCGTCGATCTATGCGCATACTGGGCGTATGGACCTAAATGATCTGTATGACTTCATCGTCGAGACGATCGCCCCCGCCTGGACCCAGCAACTGGGACTGAAGGTGGAGAGCGGGAACGATGACTATGACTCGCTCGTCACGCTCGCGCTCCCCTGGTCCGACGCCGTGTATCAGACAGGGGTGGCGCTGTCCGCCCAGGTGATCACGGCAGCCGCCGACGTCGCCGGTCGGCTCGCAGTCGCCTGGGATCGGTTTAGAAGCGAAGGCGACTTTTATCAGTCGATATGGACGGTACAGCAGGTAACGACGATTCAGGCAGGGATGTTCGACCATGAGGGTGACGTCATCATCAAGGCCAAGGTGACCGAAGGCGGCGACAAACTCGCCTTCTGTCGGATCACGATGAGGTCACGTGAAGTAGACGAGGATGTGGTCGTGGTCACAGCGACCTACCAGATGGATTAGGTCCAGGCGCAGCCGCCGGTATCGCATCGGGTGCCGCCACCGGCCGCGCTCCTGGGCGACGTCGACCAGGACCTCGACACCAGTTCGGGCGCGACCTGCCGGTAGGCGATCGGGAAAGCTGTGATCTTGTTAGCCTGTTGTGTTCGTGTTCGTCTCGCTACGGTGTGTTTTCGTCCGTTGGCGGGATGAGCCGGAAGCGTAGCCGGCCCGGCCCTGGGGCGGTGTAGCTGCGCGCCACCCGGGCGCTGTGAGCCGGTCTGGGCCACCGGCCGGGTGGTTGTCGCAGGGGGAAGTGGGGAGAGGACATGCGTTTTCTGGAGCGGGAACGCGCCACTGTGGCGCAGCTGCTGCCGGGGCTGGACGAGAGCCTGCGGAAGGTACCCCTCATGGAGCTGGAGGACCCGAGCGGCCCCGGCATCGAGCTCTTCCGCGACAGCGGCGGCCCCGGGCTGCTGGCGCCGACCGCCTACCAGGGGCGGGGAGCCACCGCCCTGGACGCCCTGCGGGTGCAGCGCGCACTGGGCAGCAGGGCACCGTCGCTGGCCGTGGCCACCACCCTGCACCACTTCTCGACAGCAACCCTGGCCGCTCTGATCCCCAACAAGGGCATGTTGTCGATGCTTGTCGAGGGTGTGGCCTCCGACAACCGCCTCGTGGCGTTCGGCTTCGCCGAGGACCGCCCCGGCGCGGGAGTCCTCTCCCCCTCGATGACAGCCACGGAGGAGGACGAAGGGGTGCGGATCAGCGGGATGACGCGCCTGCGCAGTCTGGCCCGGTCGATGGACCTGCTCATGGCTGGTGTCATGGTCCCCCGCGAGGACGGCCCGGGCGAGGAACCGGCGCTGGCGCTGGTGCCCGCGGACAGCGAGGGTATGAGCGTCAGCGGGGCAGAGGCGGAGAGCAAGCGGGTCACCCTCGACAACGTCGAGTTGGCGCCAGAGCTGCTGGTGCGCACCTCGGCCCTCGACGGGCAACTGGACGCACTGCTGACCGCGGGCTTCGCCTGGTACCAGCTGCTGATGACCGGCAGCCACCTCGGGGCCGCCAGCGCCCTGGTCGAGCGGGCGCTGCTCGACAACCGAGTGCCCGAGTCCGAGCGGGTCCAACTGCTGGTGGAGACCGAGGGCGCGATGTCGGCCGCGGAGGGAGTCGCCCGCCGGATCGACGACGGCGGCGCCGACGAGTCGACGCTCGCCGACTCGCTCTACGTCCGGTACCACGTGCAGGACACCCTCTCCCGGGTGGTCCCGCGTGCGGTTGAACTGCTCGGCGACCTCGACTCCACGGCCTCCGACGAGGTTAGCCACCTGGCCACCTTCACCAACGGGCTGGCCTTGCAGCCGCCGGCACGGTCCCGGATGACCGGTCCGCTGGCGGCGTACCTGGTCAACGGGCCGCTCACCATCGCCTGATCCCGGGCGCCCTCGCCCCGGACCACGCCCCGCCGTCCTGCTCCCCAGAGCAAGGGCTGTCCGGGGGGCTGGTAGGCCCCGGCACGCTCCGACCGTCGTCTGGGCTGAGCCGCGTATGCCCGGCCGGCACACCATTCATGGAGCTGACCGCTGACGACACTGGACTGCTCCGCACCTTCGACTGAGGGCAGATAACAGGCTCGCTGGGCGGTGTCCGGCTGGCCCTGCGAGACGCCGTCGTCAGCCAGACCGCGCCCGTCAATCTCTGAGCAGCGGCAGGCCGCGTCGCCACCGCAGACGACCGCGGCCCGCCAGGCATCATCGCGAACCCGCCGGGATGGAAGGCTTCCCACCGGCCCAGACCGAACCCGCCACACCACGCGCCATGTACGTGATAATGGCTAATTTCACGTACATGAGCGATCACGGCGGCACGGCGACCAGGAGAACTGTCCGCTGGGGCGGTGCGCGACTCCGGCACGTTATCCGGTACATCGCCACAGCCGTCGCGCGGCGGCCGGCATGAGCACCGCACCCAAGATCGCCGCACTGCGCGGCGAGCACATCACCCTTGCCGCGGCCGCCGACGCCTTCCTCGCCACGGCGCGTACGGCGAACCCGAACACCCACCGCGCCTACGCCTCGGCCATTGACCGCACGATCGCCCTGCTCGGGCGTGACCGGCCACTGGCGGAGGTCGCCAACGTCGAGGTCGGCCAGGCGCTCGCCGAGCTGTGGGGGGCGAGCGCGCCGGCGACCTGGAACCGCAACCGCGCCGCCGTCACCTCCTGGCTGGTCTGGTGCCAGACCAAGAAGCACTGGGCCGCGCCGTCCGTCCCGGCTGAGGCCGAGCGTCGCAAGGAGAGAGCCGACGAGACCCGCGCGGTGGCCAAGACCACCATCCACCGGCTGCTCTCGCGCCGCGACATCCCGCTGCGCGAGAAGACGCTCCGGCGGATGCTCTACGAAACCGCGGCCCGCGCCGCGGAGATCCTGGCGCTGAACGTCGAGGACCTCGACCCGGAGCACCGGCGTGCCCCCGTCCACTCCAAGGGCGGCGCGATCGAGTGGGTGTACTGGGACAGCGGCACCGCCCACCTGCTGCCCCGCCTGCTCCGGCTTCCGGACGGCAGCACGCGCACGCGCGGCCCGCTGTTCCTGTCCGAACGCCGCCCCGTCCCCGCCCGCCGCCCGGCGGCCGCCGACATCTGCCCGCACACCGGCCGCGCCCGCCTGGGCTACGACCGCGCCCGCGTCCTGCTGGAGAAGTACGCCGGCCTCGATCTGCACCAGCTGCGCCACAGCGCCGCCACCCATCTCGGCGAGACCGAGGTCCCCCTGCAGCTCATCATGGGCAAGACCCGGCACAAGAACCCTCGGACCGCCATGCGGTACGTCAAGCCCGGCGCTGAGGCCATCGCCAAGGTCACCGAGGTCCTGGCATCCCGCCGCCGTACCCACTGATCAACCCGGGGCGGCTCGCCGGAGCGGTAGAGGTCCCCGGCCATGACGTCACGGATCCCTAACAGGCGAAGAAGCCCCAGGTCACTATCGCTAATTCCTGCACTCAGCCTCCTCGAAGACCGGCCGCGACGCGCAGCTCGGCGTACTTCAGCGGCCTCGGGTAGAGGGGTAGCCAGCGCACTGCTCGGCGTTGGCGAGCCGGATCGACGAGCCCAAGTCCCGGTGGTGCAGCCAGACCCCGCCGTGGCAGTGGGGTGATCGCCTCCACGGCGCCCCGTCGGGCAGCAAGGCACCGCTCCCCGTCCAGGTCGGCCCGCGCAGGGAGCACCAACTGCTCGCGGTCTGAGCGGCGCCCGACTGGGCGCGGGCCCGCTCCAGTTCCCGCTCGGTAAGAGGTTGTTTTCGAACCTCCGATGGGGTTGGGCTGCACCCGGACCGCCAGGGCTCAGCCCAGCGCGTCCATCAGGGCGATGACATAGGCGTCCAGCCGCTCCTCCACGGATCGCGTCGTCAGCTCTGTCCTCCCCGCCTCACGCCAGGGCTGCGACACTAGCTGCACTTCTTCTGAGCAGGCCAGCCCGTCCCGCACCTGCCAGTACAGCCGCTCGCTCGTGGTCGCAGCCAGCACCCCGCCGGCTTCCTCATACACCTCAGCGAACCGCAGACCCCACGCCGGTCCGTGCAGCAGCGCGAGGTTGGTGGAGCAGTGCGCCACATCGAGATCCGCCGGACCCCAACAGGCCCCTGCCCAGTCGACGACGCCGGTGATCCGGGCGCCCGCCGGCGTTGAGGGCGGCACATCGAACAACACGTTGCCGGGCTGGAAGTCTCGGTGCAGGAATCGCCCTTCATAGGGCGGCGCGGGCTTGCGGATCACGTCGATCGCCGCGGCCCATGCCGCCGCGTCGGCGCCCTTCGGAACCACGACGGTGTCGGCGGTCGTCAGCGTCACATACTTCCGGGGCCGCTCGGCGGGCCGCAGCGCATGGATGGCCACGAGTTGACGAGCCAGCAGAGGAACGCGCGTCTCCACTCCCTCATCGTCGAGGACCGTCCGGCCTGCCAGATGTGTCATCAAGAGCGATGGATACTCGCAATGCGCGGCGGTCGGATCAACCGCGACCAGCTCAGGAGCCGACACGCCGGTCCCCGCCAACAGGGTCAGAGCTCCGGCCTCCCCGTTCAGCCCGCCCTCAGCGCCCCTCACCCTGAACGGGTCGACGAAACTCCGCAGCACCAGGTCACGCGTGTCTCCGTCCTGCGTGCCGATGGTCAGCCTCCGCATCTCGGCCGTGATGCCGCCGTGCAGCACCTCGGTCCTGACGATCCGTTCGCCGACCTCCAGGTGCCGGCTCACCCAGGCCAGTGTCAACGGTCGGACTGCCGCCTCGTCGTAGTTGATCACCGTGCCATCTCACCATCCCGACGGCTGCACGCGCCAAGGCTTTCTCGATCAGTGCGTGAGCGCCGCTCGATGAGGTGCCAGCTCGCCGTCAGGTGCGGTAGCGGCGGGCGGCGGTGTCAGGGCTGACCTCCAGAACTGCGCCGATCTCGTCCCAGGTGGCGCCAGCCGCCCGATCGGCGGCGACGGCCGCGGCCAGGACGGCGCGGGCCTGAGCGAGCAGGGGCAGCGCGGCCGCGGCGTAGCCGGCGATCGGCCCGGATTTCCAGCCAGTCTGCTGGGTGGGCAGGGCGAGGTCTTCCGCGTGCAGGTCGAGGGCCAGCTTCCCGGCTGCCTGAGCGAGGTGTTCAACCTGGTCACCATCGTTATCTAGGGTTGTCGGACCCTTCCAGCAGGTCAGAGGATGATGATCTCTTCTTTCACGTAGGCCAAGTTGACCGAACTCAGCCCGGATCCCAAGAAGAACCGGAATCTCGGTGCCATCTTGCGTGGTGACGAACGGCATGTCTTACTCCTTGTCTGTGCCGCCGGGGTTCGGCGGCACGCATGGCGTCTCGACAGCGTCGCCGCGACGGTGAGCTGCGCCGGTAGGACGGCAACAGCGAGGTGTGCCGGCCGGTCGGAGGTAGAGGCCGCATGCGGGCGCTGTGACGTGGGGGCGGACCGGACCGGTCGCCAGACTGACGCCCGTTTGGAGTGTCCGCTCAGCGAGTGGGACCGAGCAGGCGCTGCTCGGTGCGGGCGACGATTCCGAGGAACGTCGCGTCGTCGCCGTATGCGCGGGCCAAGATCAGCCCGCCCTGTATTGCCGCGACTGCGTCCAGCGCGCGGTCTGCCGCTTCCTGATGTGAGAGACCGCCGGTGCGCAGCGCTACCGCGAGGGCGTCGACCCAGTCGGTGAAGTAGGTCCGCACCGCGTCGGCGAACGTGTCCTTTTCTTCACCCAAGGTCATCGCGGCGAACAGGCACACGCGCTCGCGCGAGGTGAAGTACTGCGCCACCTCCTGCGACATTGCTTCGATCGCCTCGGCGGCGTCGTGGGCAGTGCGCAGGGGGGTGAAGATCCGTTCCTCGAACCACTCACTTACCTGCTCGAGGACGGCAGCGGCCATGTCTGTCTTCCCTTCGGGGAAGAAGTGGTACAGGCTGCCGCGGCCAATGCCGGTCTCCTGCTGAATGACCGACAGGGAGCCGCCTTCAAAACCTCGCTTGCGGAAGACGCTGGCGAGGGCGCGGACGACGTCCGAGCGGTCGAGGACGGTTCGTGCCATTACAGTCCGAGTTCGCTCAGGCCGGGGTGGTCCGCCGGGCGGGGGCCGGATGCGTCCCAGAAGAACTTGCGCTCGGACTCATCAATGGCGACGTCGTTGATACTCGCGTGGCGGTGGGTCATCAGGCCGTCCTTGTCGAAGTGCCAGTTCTCGTTGCCGTAGGCGCGGAACCACTGGCCGGCAGCGTCATGGTACTCGTAGGCGAAGCGCACGGCGATCACGTCGCCGGTGTACGCCCATAGTTCCTTGATGAGGCGGTAGTCGAGTTCCCGGTCCCACTTGCCGGCGAGGAAGTCGACGATGGCGGCGCGGCCCTGCACGAAGGTCGAGCGGTTACGCCACCAGCTGTCCTCGCTGTACGCGAGGGAGATGCGCTCGGGGTCACGAGTGTTCCACGCGTCTTCGGCGGCGCGGACTTTCTGGATCGCGGTGGCCTCAGTGAACGGGGGAAGGGGAGGACGAGACATTATGGCGCCTTTCGAGAGAAGGTGTGTACCGCTTGGTTCAGTGTGTACCGTGCGGTTTGGTGTGTACCTAACAGTACAGACGGTTTGTGGGGCCGTCAACACCGGATTTCGCAGATTGCGCGAATTTCGCCTCGCGCTCGAAGTCGCTACCGCTGCCCGCGCCGAGAGTTTCGCCCACCTGCAGGGTGTCAAGGCCGTGTTCGGGCAGGTCAGAGCCCGCGAAGACGGTGAAGCGACCTCGACGAGAGGGCCGTGCACCACGGTGGCGTAGCTGTCACCCGACGCGGTGCGTGCACGCGGCGTCGGCCCTTCATGGGGTGCCGGTAAGAACCTTGTCAGGAGCCCCAAATCGGGTTGATCTTCTTCTCGATGGTCACTTCCGGCTTCGTTAATGATCGGTGATGAGCGCGTCCAGGGCGGCGGCCTTGTCGGCCTCGGTGGGCAAGGCGTACCTGCGGGTGGTGTCCAGAGAGCCGTGGCCAAGGAGCTCGGCGACCAGGACGGGGTCTTTGCCGTCGCGGATGAGCTGGGTGGCGAAGGTGTGGCGCAGGACGTGCGGGTCGAAGGGTTCGGTGGGGTCGTCGTTGATCCGCAGGCTTCGCCGAGGCCGGTGATGATGTCGCGGGCGGCGCGGTCGGTCAGGCGGCCGCCGCGCTGGCAACTGCTCCTGGCTGCAGGCCACCGCCGCCGCGCAGCACACCGAGCCCGCCGAGCACGGCCCCAGAGGGGGACGTGACCGCCTTAGATCATGGGTTCTGCTGTGGTTTAGTTATCGGATGATCGCATCAGGCAGATGGACACGCTCGCTGGCGGCGCTCAACGCCACTGTGCTGATCGCCGCCGCCTGCTCCTCTGACGATCCGCACACGCTCACCTTCGATGTCACGGGCGAAGGAAGTTTCGCCATCACGTACGTCATTAACGGCCGCTCCACGACCGAGCCCCAGGTGAGGCCTCCCTGGAGGAAGGACATCACCCTCGCCGGACAGGGTGAGGACACCTGGAGCCTTTCCATACGGCACCTGGGCGCCGGCTCGGTGAGTGCCGTTGCCTACGTTGACGGGCAGTTCATCACTCAGACCGCAGGCTCAGGATCAAGCGGTGGCGGCACCAGTAGCCTTAGCGGCTCCGTCGGCTGAACTACCCTCCCGAACCCACTGGACGCTGACGTCCTTGATAGGCCCTCGAAACATGCAGAACTCACCCTGAGTGGATCTTGGTTCGCTGGTCAACCGCTTCTTCACGCCTCGTACCTTCGCGCCGGGCCGGGCCATGCTCGGCGCTTTGGGGTTTACATGCCTGACGTGCCTGACAGACCTCCATGCGGCTGACCAGCATGTTCGCTTGAGAACCCCAGATAACCATCGACCTGCTGTTTTAGCTGGTAGGCGTGTCGCGGCCACGGTTGAGTTGGGCCATGAGTTCGCGCGGGCTGCTTCCAGTTCGTCGTCGCGGTCGGCGAGTTGGAGCTGCATATCGACGTTGCGCTGTTCCAGGGTGGTGATGCGGGCTTTGAGCTGGTCGATGTCGTCGCCTCCGCCGATCCCGGCCTGGCGGCAGACCTGCTCGCCGAGGGCCTCGCTGAGGCGTTTCTCCAGTTGGCGGACCTGTGTGGCGAGGCGGGCGTTGCGGGCGTCGGCGGCCAGCAGGTCGGCTTGGAGCGAGGCGCGGGAGACGGCCGGGCCTCGGCCGCCTGCGGTGGTGGGCGGCTCGGCCGCGTGGGCGTGGATCTGGGGTCCTGGTCATATCCAGCCGGAAATTCCCGCTAAGCAAGAAGGTGCAGGTCAGCGAGGTTCGTAGTAGCGGATGGTCCATCCGTGCTTGGTGATGAGCCTGGCCAGTGCGTGCTCGCTCGGCGTTCTCCTGCCATGATCCCGATGTCCTCCATGGCCCCGCGTGCCGACGCTCGAAGGCTTAGCGAGAATTCCCGGCCGGATATGACCAGGGCCCCGTGTCAGGCCGCTGGTGGGGGAGCGAGATCCGGCCGTTGGGCATGGCGAAGCCGACGGTGAGCGGGGCGCTGCGGCAGGGTGGCGGGTTTTGCGGCTTATGGGGCGGGTGGTGGCCTGCTCTGGCCTGCGGGTGGTGTGCCGTCGAGGGGCTGGGCTGGAGTCTGCGGCGTGTCGGCGAGTGTGACGGGCTCGTCTGGGGGCTCATGGATGTGGCGCCACTGGTCGAGGAAGTGGTCGTTGGCGACAGCGACGAGCAGCGCGACCAGGATGGTCTGGGCGACGCGGCCGTGGGCGAGCCGGTTCTTGGGGTCGCCGAGATCAAGATCGTGTCCCTTGATCCTGCCGTTGACCGCGAACTCGCCTCACTCGGCGTAAAACCGCGCGGTGGCCCCTGGAATGCCAAGCGCGTTGAGGAAAGGGCGGGCTCGGAGAGAACGGTCAGCTCAGTGGTCCCCCGGCGGCCAGCAGCAGGTTGGCGTCGACCCGGGCGAGGCCAGAGACGTTCGGGCCGCCTTCGGTGTACCCGGCCTTGCGCTTCCACTGCCGCCCGTCGTAGTGCAGCAACGTGACTTCGCTTGTCACGTCCTGTTCGTAGCCCACCGCCCACACGTCGTCCTCGCCGACGGCGGCGACGCCGTACAGCGAGCCCTTCCACCTGGGGGGCTCGATCTGCGTCCAGGAGCTTCCGTTCCAGTGCAGGATCAGCGGTTTGCCTGTGTCGTACTCGTCACAGTCCCCCGAGGTGCTGCGCTCACCCACGGCCCACACGTCCGACGGCCGGTGCTGCCAGATGTGCCGCAGTGTGCCATGGCCCAGTGCGGGCAGCCGCATCTCCACCGGCGCGCTGCCGGGAGTCGCACTGTGCCAGATCGCCGGGCGAGAATCAGCGCATCGCCCGCTGGACGAACTGCCCGCGATCCATACCTGCCCGGCTCCTGCGTCCACGGCGTGGAATCTGCCTCCGCGCGGGTCTTCCTGAATGCCGAAACGCCTGCCGTTCCAGGTCACGAGGACAGGGACGGACGTCTCGCCCTCCCCGCGCCGGCCGATCAGGAACGCCCGCGAACCGTCCACGGCGACGTCGGCCAGCGCGCCGACCTTGGGGAGCTGAGCGGGTCTGAACGTCTTCCAACGCCGGCCGTCCCAGCGCAGCGCGAAGGGGAGCCGCACGTCCTCGAAGTCCTCGTCGAGGTCGCCGATGTCGCCGACTGCCCAGACCTCGTCCGGTCCGTCGGCGTCCACGCCCGACACGATGGAGTCGATCGCGTCGGGGAATCGCTCGGACAGGCGCTGGTCGACGCGCCATCCGTCGCGGTCCATCCGCAGGAGCACGCCGTTGAACGGCTCGTCCTCCGCTGTCACGGCATAGCCGACCGCCCAGGCCGCGTCCGGGCCCGCCACCGCCACGTCGAGCACCGTGGTGGCGCTGTCGTCAGAGGCATCCTCGTTCTCCTTGTCGTCGAGGCCGCTCTCTGAGGGCGACGCGGCAGGGGTCGTGCTCGCCGACGGCGCCTTCGGCACGGTGCCCGCTGGGGCTGCCGTGCAGCCCGCCAGGACGAGGACGCAGACGATCCACAAGATCTTCATGGTTTCCGGAGTCTCGCAGACGCTCAGACATGATGTGGCATTTCCGGCGCCTCCGCAGCGCGCACGTGACGGTGGCGACGACGGTGCTCAGACGGGGAGGTCGGCGGTCAGCACGAAGCGATCGCCCCGTGGCGCGGTCACCAACGCTCGGCTGGGAAACGATCACGACCATCGTGGGAAGCGATCTTCGCCAGGGTGTCGTCGTCGCTGCTCGACCACACTCGTGAACGCCCCACAAGATCAAAAGCCCGATCCTGATCTCAGGATTGGGCTTTTTTGCTGGTCAGCCTAGGTGTGGGTGGTCAGGTATCGAGGTCAGGGGCTGGCGCCTCCGGTGAAGGCTCCGAGGCCGGAGTCAGCGAAAAGTCAGCGAACACGGCACGAGCTCTGTTGTTGCGGTCGCGTGACGCGTGTGTGTAGCGGTTGAGCGTGGTGGAGATCTGCTCGCGGCCGATCAGTCCGGCGACGTCGTTGACCGGGACGCCTTCGGAGACGAGCCAGGTGCCGACGAAATCGCTGCCCGGTGGCACCACTGAGCCGAGGAGGCCGGCCCGGAAGGCGTCCCGGTGTGCGGTGAGCAGGTCGACGGCGGAGCGGGGAAGTGGAACCTCACGGCGACCGGCTCTCGACTTCGGATATGGCTTGATGCTGACGTGCCCGTTGACCTCCGCAGCGACGCGGAGCACGCGAACCGTGCCCGCGTCGAGGTCGACGGCATCCCAGCGCTGGCCCGCGCATTCACCCCACCGCAGGTCGGCGCCGGCCGCCAAGGCGACGACCGCGCGATACCGGTCGGGAACGTGGCGGAGGAGCGCAGTGAACTGTTCGCGGGTGATGATCCGGTCGTCGTCGTCCTGGCGGCGTCGCTTTGGGAGGCGAACGCCCTCGCACGGGTTGGCCCCGATGAGCCGATCGCGGACGGCGGACTTCATGACGCCGGACAGGAGGCGGTGGCATTCGATCACCGTGGCCGGCGAGAGCCGCTTGCCGAGGTCGGTGATCCATGCCTGAACGGCTGAGTGGTCGATCTTTCCATGAGGCACGTCGCGCCAGCGGGCCAGGACATGGTTTCCCATGATCGACGCGTCCTGGGCGGCCGTGGTCAACTCGTGGTTGCGGGATTTGAGCCAGGTGTCCGCGTAGGGGCCGAACGTGGTCTTGCTCGCGTGAGGGTCGACGTACGTCCCGCGTGGTCCGGGCACCCTTGGTGATCACTGGCGGATCTGGTGCCGCTGCTGGCGAAGATGTCCACCGGCCCGCCGCCCAGCGCCGAGATCAGCGGGTGCGGACCGCACTCCTGACCGCGGATGCCGCCGTCGTCGCCCCGGCTTACCTGCTCACCGCCGCCGACCTGCGCCAACTGATCTGACATGAGTGATCGCTCATGGCGGGAGCGTGGTCCGACATTGGCGCTCATGACCGGGCCGTCGCATAGTGAGGGCCATGGACCGATCCCTGCGCGTCGCGGTCATTGGCGACCGCGACCCCGCGTTTCCTCTGCACCTGGCCACCGACGACGCGCTGCGCCACGCCGCCGCGCACCTCGGTATCGGGGTGGACGTCCGCTGGCTCGCCACCGAACCGCTCGAGTCCAATCTGGCCGAGGTCAAGGCCGCCGACGTGTTGTGGTGCGCGCCCGGCAGCCCGTACCGCAGCCTGCTCGGCGCTCTGGCCGCGCTCCGGCACGGCCGCGAGCACGGCGTCCCCACCCTGGGAACGTGCGGCGGCTGCCAGCACATGGTCATCGAATACGCCCGCCACGTGCTCGGCTATGAGGACGCCCAGCACGCCGAATACGACCCGTACGCCTCGACCCTGTTCGTGTCGGAGCTGACGTGCTCGCTGGCGGGCAAGACCATGCCCGTGACCCTGGTTTCCGGTTCCCGGGTGGCCACGTTGTATGGGCGGACCGAGGTCGAGGAGGAGTACTACTGCAATTTCGGCCTCGACCCCGGCCGACAGGGAATCCTGCACGACGGCGGCTTCCTGGTCACTGGCGTGGACGGCGACGGCGAGGCCCGGGTGCTGGAGATCCCCGGGCACCCGTACTACGTGGCCACGCTGTTCGTGCCGCAGGCCCGCTCGCGTCCCGAGGCACCACATCCCTTGGTGGTCGACCTGCTGCGTGCGGCGCTATGACGTTCACCCAGCTCAGGATCCTGCAGGCGGTCGCGCGAACCGGCAACATGACCAGGGCCGCGGAGGAACTGGCCACCACCCAGTCCGCCGTCAGTCACGCGTTGCGCGCGCTGGAGAGCGAGCTCGGGGTGGCGCTGCTGGTACGAGGCAACCAGGGGGTGAGCTTGACAGCGGCGGGGCGGGCCGTGTGCCGCCGCGCCACGCTCATCCTCACCCAGGCGGAGGCGCTGGAGCAGGAGGTGGCCGCGATCCGCGGGCAGGAGCGCGGCAGCCTACGCGTCGGCGTCATCCCCAGCGCCAACGCCCGGCTGCTGCCGCCCATCCTGCGCCGGTTCGCCGAAGCGCATCCGCGGGTGCGGCTCACGGTGATGGAGGGCTCGGACAATGAGGTCCTGGAGTGGCTCGAGACCGGGGCGGCGGACATCGCCACCGTGTCGGCTGCGGTCGACGAGGCCCCGCTTCCGGCCTGGTCGGTGGCGCGGCCGCTCGCCGCCGACCGCATGTTGGCCGTCCTGCCCAGCGGCCACGAGTTGAGCGTCCGCCATTCGTTGCCGGTGGCCGAGCTGGCGCGGCACCCTTTCATCATGTCCACGGGCGGGTGCGAGCCGCTGATCACGGCGATCGCGCGGGCGGCTGGTGCGAGCCTGAAGTGTCACTACCGAGTGCGCGATACCAACAGCATCCTCGCCATGGTCGCCGAAGGGCTCGGGCTGAGCATCGTCCCCGAACTGTCGCTGCCCGCCCACCACGCCGGCGTGCACGCGATCCCGCTGGAGCCCGCCGCCGAGCGGATCATCCTCCTCGCCTTGCCCGCGGACCCGCTCCCCACAGCCACCGCCTTCGCCGAACTGGCCACCGCCCACCATGCGGCGTCCCTGTGAACTCACGAGCGGTCGGTCAGGCTCCACAGCGCCGCCCCCAGCGGTCTGCGCAGGTCGGCGCGGCGTACGCACAGCTCGACGGGGAGCGGCGCAGGGGCGGGATCGGTCGGGCCCCGGCGAGCGCTCCGGGACGCGGTCGCGCGGCACGGCGGAGAACATCGCAATGCCCTACAACATCGGACCGGTGCGGGAAACGATCATCCGATGTCCGGGAAGCGATCTTCAAGCAGGTCATCTTGCTGGACAACACGACTCGGAACATCCCACCTAGGGCCGTTCGTGAAACGGCTGGACTGAAGTTGACGGGATCCCGTCTGATCACCGCGATCAGGCGGGATCTTGTCGTTTCGGGAGTTTCCGAATCGGGTTCGTCCTGGTTTGGGGCTGCTGAGCGTGTGTTCGGGGAGCCCCGGTGGTGTCAGGGCGCCAAGCGGTCGTTGGCGACGGTGATGAGCAGCGCCACCAAGATGGTCTGGGCGACACGGCCGTGGGCGAGCCGGTTCTTTGGATCACCCAAGTCGAGGTCGTGGCCTTTGAGTCGGCCGTTCAGCCCCTCGGTGTTTGCTCTGGCAGCGGAGTACGTCCCCCGCCACGAGGGCTGAGGTAGGGCAGATCCTGGCGGAACTTGTCGAGGTGTCCGAGGTCGCCGGGGTGCAGGGTGATGGTGTGCTGGTGGCAGATCTTCGGCAGTTCGCCAGTCTTGTGGTCGAGGATCGGGAGGGCAGGACGCGGGGTTTGGCCGCTGGGTGGGCGGCTCGCTGCCGGGCATCGAAGCACCATCGCCTCCTTGTCCCTGCCGGCTGGGAATTCCAAGAGATATTCACCCCGCCGCTTGGTATCGTCGGGCCCATGGAGGTTTCCTCGCGCACTCTCGCCGCAGTCGCACGAGCTACTCGCTCGTCGGTTGCCGCTGCCTGACCTCCTCTACACCGCCGGCGACCGGAAACGGCCGCAGGTGTGTCGTCTGGACTGTGTTGATCGCAGCCCGTTTCTTGTGGCCCTTTCCGGTCTCTCATGACCATGAAGGGCTTATCCCAATGAATGTCGACCAGACCGTTGGCACTTTCCTTGACTTCTTCCGCGAGCGCGGACACCAGCGCATCACCGGAAGTTCGCTCCTCCCGCCTCCCGGAGATCCGGTGCTGTTCACCACCTCCGGCATGCATCCGCTCACTCCGTACCTGGAAGGCCGCCCGCACCCACTCGGACGCCGCCTGGTCAACCTGCAACGCTGCCTGCGCACCACTGACCTGGACGAGGTCGGCGACAGCACTCACCTGACGGTGTTCGAGATGCTGGGCTCGTGGTCGCTGGGTGACTACGACCACCAGCAGAGCCTTCGATGGGGCTACGAGCTGCTGCGCGACGGGTTCGGCATCCGCTCCGACCGCCTGTACGTCACAGTCTTCGGCGGCGATGAGCAGGTTGGGCCCGATACGGAGTCGCTGCGTACCTGGAGCGAGCTGGGCGTGCCGGTGGAGCTGACCGGTGAGGACAACTGGTGGTCCAACGGGCCGACCGGTCCGTGCGGTCCTGACTCGGAAATCTTTGTGTGGATCGGGGATGGACCGCCACAGGGCACCCCGTCCATTGACGAGCGGTGGGTGGAGGTGTGGAACCACGTGCGGATGCGCTACCGCCGCCACGAGGACGGCAGCCTCGAACCTCTGCCACGGCCCAGCATCGACACGGGGATGGGACTGGAACGGCTCCTCGCTATCTTGCAAGGCCAACCGTCGATCTTCAACTGTGATGTGTTCCAGCCGTGGATGAAGACCATCCCGTCCCTGTGGAGGACGGACGAGACGTCGTTACGCGTTATCGTCGACCACGTGCGTTCCGGCATCGTCGTCATCGGCGACGGGGTCATGCCGTCCACCACCAGGCGCGGCTACGTGCTGCGCCGACTCACCCGGCGTGTGCTCACCACTTTGTGGCGCGACGATCCATCCCGTACCTTGTCCGACCTTCCTCGGGACTTGATTGAGCACACGCTGGAGCATTTTCGGCAGCCGTGCGAGGTCAGCCATGTGCGGGAGGTGTTTCTCGATGAAGAGCGACGCTTCTCCGAGCTGCTCAGGAGAGGCCGGCAGGTACTGACTCGAGAGGGTTTCATCAGGGAATTGAGTGAGGAGGACTTCGACTATCTGCACCAGACCCATGGCCTGCCCCGGGACCTTGTTGTCGGCCTCCTAGCCGAGGGCGGATCAGATCCATTCACTCACACACCCGGCTCTCGGGGTTAGGGAAAGCCCAGTCACGGTAGCCGTAAGCCGAGCCCGGCGACCACATCACACCGCGGGCTTCCTCGGTGCGGATGCCCGTGGTGAGGCTGATCACCACATAGGCGTGCAGCTCGGACGAGGCTGCGGCCTTGAGCACCGCTTGTGCCTGGTGCCGGTTGAGCGCCTTGCTCGGGCGCCCGTCCGTGCCCTTCGGCGTGGTGACCAGCTCGGCGACGTTAGACGTCGCCTCCCGAGAGGAGAAGCAGTCGCATTCACCCGCCGCACACGCCATGCAGCCAACAGCTCCACGCTGTAAATGGCAAAACACTGCAATCACTACGGCGTTTCAAGATCCTTGGGCCCTAGATCACACACCTCATGGACGGCCCCACATCGCACTCGCGAACACCCTCAATACGGGCCGATTCCTGCAGTCGCCGGCCACGGTCCCACGCGCCTGTCCAGATCCACTATTGGCATCATGTGACCGTGGGCATGTTCGAACGCATTGAGCGGGACGCTGGCGTCTCAGGCCTGGTCGAGATTCTCGCTGCGCTCGCCCCGTCGGACCTCCAGTCGGTCTTGCTGGGCGTTTACCGGCTCCGGGCCGACAACCTGCAGCCGGCACAAGTCCTACGCCGCTACGAACAAGACCGGTTCTCCGTTCTGCCCGCGTCCGATCCGAGGGCACTTATGGCCTTCGACCTGCAGGCATTCACTGTCCTGGCGGAGTTGGGCTTCACCACCGTGGAACTATCTCCGGTGTGCCCCCTCGGCACGGTCTCCACCGTCGCCACCGTGAACCAGAACAAAGTGGTGACAACTGCGCGCAACGGTGAAGTAGTGGCCGACCCGACCAACGTGCTCGCCCTGGAGGCCGCGGTGCGGCGCCGTACCCAGGGAGTGGTCCGTCTGGCCACGTCTCATCGCGTCGTACGCGCGCAGATGTTTGACCAGCCTGGCGCGTTGCCGCATTTTCGTCTGCTGGCGCTGGCAACGGCGGGGCGAGACCGCGGCTCCAAGCGCTTTGAGCTCGCTGCGCTGGCAGAGCATCTTGACGCCTATCTCCGCCTCGTCGAGGGACTACGCGTTGAGTTGACGGAACTCCCGGACGGGCCCCGTACACAGGACCTGGAAGAACAGGTGATCGGCCCACTGACCGAGCGTTATCCGAATGCGTCGATCGGTCTGGACAACTCTCGGGAGAGTGGGCGCGGCTACTACATCGCCGCCTGTTTCAAGCTGCGGCTCGGCGGCGTTGAGGTCGGCGACGGCGGCTTCACCACGTGGACCCGCCGACTGCTCGGCAATGCCAAGGAACGCCTGCTGATCAGCGCGCTGGCTCAGGAGCGGACACTTCAGGTGTTGAAGTAGCAACGTCGGGCCACAGGCGCTGACCCGTGGCGGGATCTTAGCGTCCAGAGTCACTTATGCCACTGGTCGCGTCAGCAGAAGAGGCACAAGGATCCTTCCATGCCATCTGTGCTTCCTAGGCCGCCCGCACCTCTTGAGCAGGCCGTCGACCACTTCACCGTCAGGCGGTCCTTCGAAACCGAGGTCGATCACGACTGCAGGCCGCTGCGCCCAGACTCGCGATGATGGACACCCGCAGCGTCACCTCCTGCACAGGATCCGGCTGCAACGGCGTCAGCCCGTCCACCCTCGTGTTCCCCGGGCTTGGGTACCCGATCAAGAAGATGATCGATGTGGCAGCGGTCCCTGAGGGAGTGACGCGTGCCTGCTGAGCAGATGCCCCAGCAGAGCGCGTCCAGCCAGACGCCGTCATATGAGAGTCGGCGCAGGTGGCGCGACTTCCGGCTCCTGTGGAGTGGTCAAAGCGTCAGTCTGCTCGGCGATCAGGTCTTTCTGAACCGCCCCGGCTTTCTCGGAGGCTCTGGTGTGCCCAAGCACGTTCAACCATGAGCCAAATCCCTGTTCGCGCAGCAGGGCGTTCGCCACCGCCGTCACCGTTTCGCCTGTTGCCGTTGCTGTTGGGCAATCCTCAGCGCCGCGCGGCACCCACCCCTTGTCGTGGTGAAGGCCGCCGCCGACGGCTCGGGACCGCCCGAGGGCACGCGTCTCCTCCTTCGCAGGCACAGGTGGGTGGGCTGAGCTGCGTGCCGTCGATACCGCGGACCTGGCCGTTGTGCCCAGCGGTGTCGATCTCGGTGCAGCTTGTGCCCTGCCCGCGGCCGGCGCGACAGCCCTGCAAGCGGTCCGCCGGCTGGGCTCTGTCCTCGGCCGCCGCGTGCTGGTGACCGGGGCATCAGGAGGTGTGGGACGACTCGCCGTGCAACTGGCCGAGCGCGCAGGCGCGCAAGAGGCCCGGATACGACCTCACCCCCAGATAGCCGGACGATTCCTCGGGCTGCGTCCACCAGTCCCACGCGTAGAATCCGGGGAACAATCAAGAGCGGCTCGGGAAGCGATCTACAGAGGGGTGTTTCACCCCCGGGTCACACCCACTCGTGAACGGCCCACCCAGGTCGATGGCCGTTACCAAGAGATTGGTAGCGGCCATTTGCATTGCTGAGTGACTAACTGAGTGACTACGCCAAAGGGAGAGCCAGCGATGCGGACCCGTCGAGGTGCTCGGATTGTGCTGCTGGACCAGGACGATCGGATTCTGATGATCCGGCACAGGTACGACGGCGTCATCGTCGTTCCCGGGTCTCCAGTCCGGGAGTCTTTCTGGGTGCCCCCGGGCGGAGGGCTGAAGGATGACGAGGACTTCCTTCAGGCCGCCCGCAGAGAGTTGCTGGAGGAGACCGGACTGACGGAAGTCGACTGGGGGCCGTGTCTGTGGACCCTCGACGTGGACGTCTCCTGGGCCGGCCAACCGCTGCACATGCATGAGAGCTACTTCTTCGCCCGAGTTCGCAGCAGTCAAGACGTCAGCAGAAACTACCTGGAGCCCGGAGAACGCGACGCGATCGCCGAACACCGATGGTGGTCGCTCGCCGACCTGGTCACCGCACAGCTCAACCAGACCTTCCGGCCTCCAGGGCTGCCTCTCCTCCTCGCTGACCTCTTGAGCGGGAAAGGATTGCCCAGCGAACCGCTCGCCTTGGACGTGGAGGCCGGCTGACCACGCCGGGGAACGATCAGCCGGGATCTGGGAAGCGATCTTCGGGTGGCTCCTGTCCCGCCAGGTCGTTACCTCTCGTGAACACCCCATCACGATCGCACTCGGAAGGAACCCGACTTTCCCGGAGGGCCAGGCGCACCTGTACTGCAGACCACCCAATTCTCCTGAAGAGCCACGGCTAGTCTTGATCAGCCGCATGATGCTCAGGGGAAGGGAGTCACCAGCTGTGCAGTCTCTGCAAGGACAGGACCCCGACCGGATCGCCGGCTACCGGCTCATCGGCAGGCTGGGGGAAGGCGGCATGGGCGTGGTCTACCTCGCCCGCTCGCCGCGTGGCCGGATGGTGGCGGTGAAGACCATCCGCGCTGAACTGGCGGCGGCCCCGGATTTCCGCCGTCGGTTCGCCCAGGAGATCGCCGTGGCGCAGCAGGTAGGCGGGGAGTGGACGGCAGCCGTGCTGGCCGCCGACCCCGACGCGGCATTGCCCTGGGTGGCCACGGCTTACGTTGCCGGGCCGACTCTGCATCAGGTGGTGACGGAGCAGGGTGGGCCGCTGCCAGAGAGCTCGGTGCGCGGTCTGGCCTCCGGATTGTGCCGGGCGCTGGGCGACATCCATGCCGCCGGGATCATCCACCGTGACTTGAAGCCGTCGAACGTGATGGTGACCATCGACGGCCCGAAGGTGATCGACTTCGGCATCGTCCGCGCCTTGGACGCCTCCACCGCCGGGGGCCTCACCTCCACCGGGGCATTGATCGGCTCTCCCGGTTTCATGTCGCCGGAACAGATCCGGGGCGAGAAACTGACCGGGGCGAGCGACATCTTCTCGCTGGGCACGGTGCTGGCCTTCGCCGCCGCCGGGCGGCTGCCGTTCGACGCGCAGGACAGCCAGGTACACGCTCTGATGTACCGGGTGGTGCACGAGCCGCCGGACCTCACCGGTGTGCCAGGGCCGCTGCTGGGGCTGATCAAGGATTGCCTGACCAAGGACCCGGCCGGCCGACCGACCCTGGACGAACTGCTGGCACGGGAAGAGATGCAGTACCGCTCGCTGGGGCCGTGGTTGCCGTCGGAGGTGCTGGTCCGGCTGGGCCAGGAAGCGGTGCAGCTTCTGGACCAGGAGGATCCGCGCACCCGGATGATCCTCGCGGCGGGCGCCGCACCTGGCGCGGACCCGGTCACCGAAGCAACGGCCGTGGCCCTGGCCGCCTCACCGCAACCGCTCACAGCCCGGCTCACCAGGTCTTTCGCTGACCCTGAGGACCCTGTCGCCGGCGATCAGCCGCATCAGCGGGCTGCCCGGGCCGGGCAGTCGGAGGCACCACAGTCCCGGCTGGTCGACGAACGCCGCCGCGCGCGCGGTCGGGCGCTCCCGGCCGACGGGTACCGGGCCGCTGTCTACTGGCTCCTCGCCCTCTTCACCCTCGTCTCCGTGCTCACAGCCGTCCAGCAGCTCGTTGTCGCTGTCGAAGGAGCAGACCAGGAGGGGTTGTGGGGCTTGTGGAATTATCGGTCAGAAATCGAGGACATCGCCTACGTCCTGCTGGGCGCCCAGGTTCTCATCGGCGTCGGTCTGGTGGTGGGCTGGCTGATCTGGTTCGCCCGGGTGCGCGCCGTCGCCGAGCGGCTCGCGCCCGGACAACTGCGGTACCGCGAGTCCATGGCGGTAATCGGCTGGTTCGTCCCGGTGGGGAACCTCTTCCTTCCCAAGCAGATCGCCAACGACGTCTGGCATGCCTCCAGTCTGTCCGGCCGAGGCGGCGGCATGGACCCCGCAGGTCTGCTGCACACATGGTGGTTCGGCTGGCTGGCCACCTTCCTGACCTGGCCTCTCTACTGGACCCCATGGACGGAGATGGCCGATACAAGGTTTTCCGACGGTGACCAGCCCTCCTGGTACGAGTTCGAGTCGCTGACCTGGATCAGTCTGGCCCTGCACGTGCTGGTTGTGCCGACGACGGTCGTGGCGGCTCTTTATGTCCGCCGGCTGACCGCCATGCAGGCGGCCAAACTCGGCGAGCGACCGCCCACCCGCGCCCCGGCGGTGTGACATGCCGGGCACTGCAAGCAGGTGGCGCCGCCTGCATTCGGGCTCTGTTTGAGACGCAGCAAGGACGGCTCTCGCGCGGTGATCAGCGCGGTGAGTTCTTGCGATGGTGTGCGGATGGCGGCGTCGTCCAGGCCGGTGGTGGCCTGCGCGAGCCTGCCGGGCATCAACGGGCATGCCAGGGAGCCGTCGATGAGCAGCGCGCCGTGGGCGCTGCCCCGCACTCCCCGCTCATCCTCTTTGTCATCGAGCGTCGCCGGCTGGCCAGTCAGGTGGCAGGCGTGGACTGACGGGCGCGGTGGCGGCGGACCGCATCCCGGTTGGCGCACGGCTGGGAGCAGTAACGCTGCCGTGCGGTGCGTGAGGTGTCCGCGAAGATCGTCTCGCAGCCGGCGGCAGCACACCGTCCGAGCCGGTCCATGCCCCGGCTGACGAGGTGCATCGCAGTGCCCACGGAGATCAGCGCGAACAGCACCGCGCCGAGCGGCTGCATGTCGTCGCGATAGTGCAGGTGCCAACCATGAGCGTGGTCGGTCAGCCGGGGGTAGGCGGCCGACCGGGCCAGCATCTCGTTGACCAACTCGGCCTTCGCGCGCTCGCCCGTGGCGTCGACGACGTTCGTCCAGGCGTCGATGACGGCGAGGGTCTGGTCGAGATCCGCCTGTTCGACGGGGCGTTCCAGCACCAGACCGGCCGTGCGGCAGCGGTCGGCGAGTTCATTGGCGCTCGCCGGTGGGCGGTTCGCCAGTTCCGCGGCGAAGTTCACCACGTCCGCGCCGTAAGGGTTGAGGTGCACAAGCTCATTACATCAGCCTGTACGCCATGACTCGAACAGCAACAGAGCACGACATTCCGGAACTCGTCCACCTCCGGGCACAGCTCTTCGACGACCTCGGCGGCGACTTCTTCAACCCCGCTGACGCCGGTGACCACTGGCGCGACGCGCTCGCACGGGTTTTCAAGCAGAAGCTGACCGAACCCGACTGCCAGATCCTGGTCGTGGACGGCGACACCGGCCTGGCCGCCTGTGGCATCGGCACGATCGAACAGTGGTTCCCCGGCCCCCACTCCCGCAACGGGAGGATCGGCCACGTCATCGGCATGGTCACCGACCCGTCGTACCGGCGGCGCGGGCACGGCCGGGCCATCATGCTCGGCCTGCTCGATCGGTTCCGCGACCGCGACGCCGTACGGGTCGACCTCACCGCCTCCCACGAGGCGGAAGCGCTCTACCGGCAGCTCGGCTTCTCCGGCCACCCCGATCCCCTGCTGTGCTGGAAGCCGTGAAGACATCGCCATACCGCTGGGTCATTCTGGGTGTCGCGACCTTCACTCAGGCCGCGGCCGCGTTTTTCGTGCAGGGCATCGGCGCGATGAGTGTCCACCTGCAACGAGACCTGGAGCTGAACACGACCCAACTGGGCCTGCTGCTGTCGGCGGCTCAGTTACTTCCTCTAGCCGGACTACTCGTGGCGGGACGACTGCTGGACCGCCACGCCGAGCGCTGGATCGTCGGGATCGGTGCCCTTGTGGTCGCCCTCGCGCTGGCCGCCGGCAGCGCGGCCCCGGGGTACGTCTCCTTGCTCGTCGTCCTGCTGATCGTCGGTGCGGGCTACAGCACCATTCAGCCGGGCGGCAGTAAATCGGTGGCGTCCTGGTTCGACGCCTCGCAGCGTGGCTTGGCCATGGGCATCCGCCAGGCGGGGCTCCCGCTCGGGGGCGTCCTCGCCGCCTTCGCACTTCCCTCACTGGCGACGGCCTTCGGCTGGCGGTCGACGCTCGTGGCCGGCGCGCTCGTCGCACTGTCGGGCGCCGTCGCCTTCATGACCTTCTACCGCAGCCCACCGGACCAACGCCCCACGCTGACCACGTCCCGCGTGCGGCTGGAACTGCTCCGCGAGCCGTACATGAAGAAGATCATCTTTTCCGGTACGAGCATGGTGTCGGTGCACAGCGGCGTGGGCGTCCTCACCGTGCTGTACCTGCACGAGGTGACTTCCATGGACTCCGCCTCGGCGGCCTTGGTCTACGTCGCGGTCCAGTGCGCGGGCGCGCTGGGCCGTATCTGCCTGGCGGCCTGGAGCGACCGCCACAGGTCCGGCCGCTACGCCTGCGTCCTGACATGCCTGATCGCGGTGATCATCGGGATGGCGGTGCTGACGACCCCCATCGGCGGCTCCCCCGTCGCGGCCTGCCTGGCCTTCATCTGGCTCGGCTTCTTCGGAATCGGCTGGTATGGCCCCTGGGTCGCCTACGCCGCCGAATCGGCGCCGCCGGACCACACCGGATTCGCCCTCGGCCTGGCCATGGCCGTCAACCAGGTGGCGGTCATCCTGGCGCCACCCGTGCTCGGCCTGCTCACGGACCTGACCGGCAGCTTCGCGCCCGCCTGGGCCCTGCTCGCCGCGTTGACCGCTGTCACCCTGACGACGACAGCCCGGCTGTGACCAGTTCGGACGGCAGCCGCTGCCGCCCTCGGACGACGGCCGGCGTCTCCGCGAACGCCGCCGCTACGACGGGATCGCTGTGCAGAAGACGCGTCAGATGCTCCAATGCGTGCGCCACCGCCGTACTCGTGGACGTCCCACCCAGGGGGTCGTTCTTGGTACGGCCGGACTGAAGTTGACAGGATCCCGTCTGATCATCGCGAGCAGGCGGGATCTTGTCGTTTCGGGAGTTTCCGACTGACCCGGACCGGTTTCACGGCCGACCACGTCCCCTTGCCGGATCGCTACCAGGGCAGGGGGCCGTCCTCACTGAAGAACCCGCCGGTCGGGCCGCCCTCGCCGAGGGTGGCCAGGCGCACGACCACGGCCGCGCCCTGCGCCGGGGTGAGGAAGCCGCTGTGGCCGTTGATGTCGGTGTTGACGTAACCGGGGGCGGCGGCGTTGACCAAGATGTTCTCTTTGCGCAGCTCGTTCGCGTACTGCACAGTCAACGCGTTCAGCGCGGCCTTGGACGGAGAGTAGGCCGCTGACGTCAGCCCCGAGAAGGGCCCGTCGACCTCGGCGGTCAGCGCCAGCGAAGCGGCGTGGCTGGAGAGGTTGACGATCCGGGCGGCGGGGGACCGCCGCAGCAGCGGGAGCACCGCGTTGGTCACGGTGATCACTCCGAGGACGTTGGTTTCGAACACCTCGCGGACCAGATCCACGTCGACGGCGCTGGGGATGCGGTCGAGGGCGTCCTGGGGCGCGGCCTGACCTGATCCGGTGATACCGGCGTTGTTGACCAGCACGTCCAGGCGGCCGAAGCGGTCGTCGATCCAGGAGGCGGCCGCCTGGGCGGTGGACGGGTTGGTGACGTCCAGCTCGATCGCGTGCGCGTCGCCTCCCGTGGCGCGAATCGCCGCCGCGGTCTCCTCGCCGCGGCGCGGGTCACGGGCGCCGACCAGGACGGTCACCCTCTGCGCGGCCAGCAGTTCGGCGACCGCGCGGCCGATTCCCTTGTTCGCGCCGGTGATCAGGGCCACCTTCGGCTGTGACGTGTACTCGTTCATGGGTTGAACTTCCTTCCGGTCCGGGCATGTGATGTGTCGCGAGCGTCGCCGCCCTGTCCATGGAGACGCCGCTCCCGTGGATCCTGTGACGGTTTGAGCATGTGGTGTGCGTCACCTCATTGGCGGGATCGTTCGAGCCCAGCCCTGAGCCGCGTTCTCGCCCCGGTCCGGCCGTCCGGAGCCGGCCAGGATGACGGCGACCCGGCTCGCCGGTACGTCGGGCTCCTCGGCGCACCTCTACGCCCAGCGCACGGGGGACACCTGGCGCAGGTGGACGAGCACGTCGAACGCGTCGGGCAGGGAGGCGACGGCGAGATGTTCGGCCGCGTCCCTGGAGGGGTCGTAAACGCCGCTGATGACGCGTGCCTTCATCGGCCCCTCCCATCCGCCGTCACGCACGTCGAGCCAGCGGGCGGGCTGGTCGGTGGCGCCGAGGCGGGCGTCGAGCCAGTCGGAGGCCGGTTCCGGGACCGTGACGGCGCCGAGGTCGCCGTGGTGGAAGCCGATCGCCGCAGAGACGTAGCCGGTGCCGTCCCAGTAGGCCGCGCGGCGGCAGGTCCGCCGACCTTGGCATACGGCCGGATGCGAAAGGAACCATGGCGATCCCCGACGGCGGCCTCGACCGGCTGATGACCTATCCGATCAAGAACGAGATGTACGTCCTGGACCTGGCCGCGATCAGGTAGGGGTGCCGTGCTTTACGGCACCCCACACCATCGGACCGGAAATCACCTGTAGAGAACGTCCGTTTCGGCCTGGTTCACGGTGAGGGACTTGGATGGTCGGCCCTTCTTGCGCTGGGGGATCTGGCACAGTAGGACCACATTGCGCTTCACCTTGTCGCGGGCCTGAGCGCGAGAGACTGGTGCGGCGTTGACTGCGTTCAGGTGAAGCCCACCCCCAGAGAATCAGGCGGAGGGCAAGACCGTTGGATTTCACGATCTGCGAGTTCCTCGGGCATGTCTGCGACGACAATGATTCGTCGTTCGACTGGGGCGAAGAGATGCAGGTGGCGGCGCATGCTCACCTGCTGAACCGCTGGCTGGACGAGGACGCGGCCGAAGATCCGGCAAACGCCGCGCGCCTTGTGGTGGACGTCCGGGACCATGAAGGCCCGCTGCTTGCCGCCTCCTTGCTGGAGTGCGGGATTTTCCCCCTCCTGTCGCCGGACGGACCGATGCGCGAGCCGTTAGCCTGTGAGCCGGTCGGCATCCAGGACGCTGTCATGGCCGTCCGGCAGGCTCTGTTTCGCGTTGGGCCATCGCGACGCCTGGAACTGCTCTCCGCCGCGCTCGACAGAGCCATCCTCGATTGGGCGGATGAGGCGGTCCTGGTGGCGGTCACCGACCCTGCCACCGGAGAGGTCGTCCGGGACGAGACTCATGTCGTTTTCGCGTTCTGCTCCAGGCTGATCCGCATCAGCGTCAGTCGCGTGGCCGGTCGACGGGTCGACCGGGACCCGGCTTGCTCGTTCGCCGGACATTGGTGCGCGGCCCATGCTCCCCTGCTGGACGCCGGTCTCGCGCTCGCCGAGATACGACTGCGTGCCGTCTGCGCCGGAACGATTCTGCGGGCCCCGCTGAACCTTGCCGGGCACGCCGCGTTCCGGGTGGGCCTGGCCGAGCACGAGCTGCCGCCCGCCCCCGATCTGATCGCCGTCCGCCAGTGGTGGAGCAGCACCGAATGGTGCCGACGCTATGAAGAGGAGTATCTGGAGGACGAATACCCCGTACCCGACGACCCGCAGGCGCAGGAATACGATCTTGATGAGATCCTCCCTGTGGAGGAAGGCGATCCACTCGAACTGGGCGATCCGGCGCAAGGCCTTGAGCCGACAGGATGGATTCCGGGCGAAGGGATGAAGCCCCTGACGGCGGCGGGATTCCTCGCCGAGGTCGAAGCGTTCGCTGTCGCCTGCCGGGAGGAAGCCGCCGGGCACGAGGAGGACGAGCTCGTCTCCTTTCTGCTGGACGAGCTCCTCCACGAGCCCGTCCGGTACGTGGGCGGTCCGCAGCGCCGCCTGCTGGTGTGGGCTGACGCCGAGCACGACGGCCGCTTCTGGCGGACGGAGGAAGGCGGCCTCGAACGGTACGGCGAAGCGCGCAGGGTCCTGGTCGTGGGGCCGAGCCGGGCACTGTACCTGGTGTTCAAGGAGGAGAAGAATTGCTGAATGTGCATCCGACACATTCAGCGGATGCGTGTTCGGCCCGGTGCCGTCCTGCTCGTAGCCCGGACTGCGGTCGACGGGATCCCGTCCGCGGCAAGGTCAGACGTCGGCTCTGGCGTTCGCGTGGCGGCCTCCGGAGTGGAAACCGTGCCAGTCCAGGCACAGGACGGTGGCGTCGTCTTTCACGTGGCCGTTGCAGGCGTCGTTGACCGCGGCGATCAGAGCGCGCACGGCCTCGCGCGGGTGCTCCGCTGCGGTATCACGGATGAGGCCGGGAAGGTCGACCGACTCCGCCTGGCGGTCTTGCATGCCGTCGGTGTAGAGCACGAGGCGGTCACCGGGGCGCAGGTCGAAGTGCTGCACCTGGTACGAGCCCTGCGCCGGGAAGCCGAAGGGCAGGTTCACGGCGAGTTGCAGAACCTCGACCATGCCGTCGCGCAGCAGCAGTGGCCAGGGATGGCCGGCGTTGACGAGCTGGGCGCTGGATCCGTCCAGGGCGATGCGCAGCAGCTGGCCGGTGGCGAAGGTCCCTCGCCCGTGGTCGAGGAGGGCCTGGTGGGTCTGACGGGCCTGCTCGGCGAGATCCGCCCCGGCGCGGCGGGCGCCGCGGGAGGCGTTGACCAGGAGGATGGCCATGAGCGAGGCGTCGACGTCGTGGCCCATGGCGTCGGTGATGGACAGGTGCACGGTGTCGTGGTCGAGGCCGTAGTCGTAGGTGTCACCGTCGATGTCGGAGGTCGGGACCAGGGCGCCGGCGAGGGCGAACTGGGCCGCCTCGCAGGAAGCGGCTGAGGGCAGGAGCTGACGCTGGATCTCTGCGGCCAGGCTGACCGAGGTGGTGCGATTGCCCCAGTAGTAGAGGTCGGTGAAGCGGCGGTCGGCCACGATGATGTACGCCAACGCGTGCGCAGCCTCTTCGACCTGCTCAAGCACGTCCTGGGTGACCTCGGGGAGGAACAGCTCCAGGACCCCGATGGTGTCGCCGCGGTTGGTGACGGGGGCGAGGACCCGCCGTCCTTGCTCCTCCTGTGGCGCCTGTACCAGCTTCTGGGTGCGCAGGACCTCGTCGTAGACGCTGCTGCCGGCGAGGGCCACCTGTTCGGCGTGGCGCTCCTGGTGCGTAGCCGCCTGCTCGTACCCACCAGAAGGCGGGTGGCGTTCCGCGGAAATCCGTTTCGAGTCCTGCCGCGGTGCCTCTACTGTGGCGCGGTGATGACTGAGGTGATCGTTCTCAACGGTGGTTCCAGTTCGGGGAAGTCCGGGATCGTCCGGTGTCTGCAGGCGGTCCTGCCGGATCCGTGGCTGGCGCTCGGGACCGACACGCTGGTTGACGCGATGCCCGCGTTCCTGCAGGTGTCGGATGCGGGGATCGAGTTCGCACCGGACGGAGAGGTGATCGTCGGGCCGGAGTTCCGGACGCTGGAAGCGGCATGGATCGAGGGGGTCGCCGCGATGGCCCGTGCGGGCGCCCGGGTCATCGTCGATGAGGTCTTCCTCGGCGGAGCAGACTCGCAGCAGCGATGGCAGAAGGCTCTGCGTGACCTGTCCGTGCTGTGGGTCGGCGTCCGGTGTGAGAGTGCGGTTGCCGCTGGCCGTGAGGTCGCACGGGGCGATCGGACCATCGGGATGGCCGCGTCCCAGGCAGATGTGGTCCACCGGGGCGTGGTCTATGACCTGGAGGTAGACACCACGCATGCCGAGTCGATGGAGTGCGCACGGACCATCGCTGCACATGTCAGGTGATCGACGGCCCGGCTCTCCGCTGCTGACCGCAGCGCAGCCGCAGCAGCCGTGGAAGTAGGTGACGCCGTGGGCGCGGTGGTAGGTGGCCCGCAGCCGGTCCGGCTCGCCCGCGGGAGCCCAGCCTGTTCCGGCGGTGGGGCGGATCCTAAGTTTGGGATGGATGACCGGTTGCGTCACCTGGCCTCTTGAGCGCCGATCGAACGTGATCAGCACCATCCAACCGGCAATACCGTTCATGCGTGTCCGAGACGGACAGCTCCTCGCTTCATGCGCTGCCTGCTGTTCGATGGCCATCCCGGCAGACCCTCCTTCGAGGCCGACGGCGTCAGCTTCGGCCGCGACGCCGCCGGCACATCGAGATCCAGGGCCGTCGTGCCGGTGCAGCACCAACGGGCGGGTGCGGTTGCCACGTCCCTTCAGGAGATCTTCTCGGAGACCGCCTCATCGGGCAGCCTGGCCGACAGCCGCAGCAGGCCAACGCAGGCCAGCGCCAGCAGGACAGCGAGCACGCCCCACAGCAGAGGTGGTGCCACGCCGAGCAGAAGTGAGAACCCGGCGGGTGCCAGGACCTGGCCCACGGACCAGGTCATCTGATGGATGGACAGGTAGCGGCCCCGCAGGGCGGGGGGCGCGACGCCGGCCGCCAGGGAGGAGGAGGGGGTGGCGTGCATGAGTTCGGCGAGGGTGAAGACGAGGGTGGCGGCCACCAGGGCGGCGATGCGGGGCGGGCCTGGCTGGAGAAGGGCCGCGAGGGCGTACAGGGCGCACGAGGCGATGAACACCACACCGGACAGGGCCATGGCGTGCGTGCGGCGGGCGTGCCGCTGGAGACGGCGCACCCCCATCTGCCCGGCCGCAACCAGCAGGGTGTTGATCGTGTAGAGGATGCCGAGCACGGCAGGTGGGGCGCCGAGCACGGACACCGCGTACAGCGGCAGGCCCACGGAGAGGATGAGCTTGGTCAGTGTGAATGCCTGCTCGACGCTCACGAGGCCCATGAACGGCCGATCGGTGAGCACCTGGCGGTAACCGCCGGGGGCCGTTCCCGGGAGGCGTTCACCTGTGGCGGGGCGGGATCGCAGGAGGCAGGCCGAGGCGATGACGAAGCTGGCCGCGTTGAGCGCCGCGATCAGGCCGTAGCCGCCGGCCGAGGACACGGCGACGGCCGACAGCAGGCCACCCAGACCGAAGGCGACGTTGCGGGCCGTAGCCATGAGCGCGTACATGCGGTCTCGGCCGCCGTCCTCGGTGAGCACCGCGACGTAGCTGCTCGAGGCGGGGTAGAAGGCGCGGTCCCCGCACGAGATCACAGCGGCCACCGCGATGAGCGGGCCGAAGCCGGACACGATCGGATACAGGGCGAAGCCGAGCGCGCGGACCAGGTACGTGCCGATGAGAACGGTACGGGCGTCGAACCTGTCGATGAGCACCCCGGCCAGCGGGTTCGCGGCCAGTCCGATCGTCGCCGCCACGGTCACTCCCAGCCCCACGACAGGCGTGGGCAGGCCGGTCACCTCGCGAATGAAGAGCAGGGTGAGCGGAACGTAGAGGCCGTTGCCCAGCGCATCGACGAACATGCCCACGAGGAAGGGGCCGGTTGTTGAGGCCCTGGTCCGGGGGGAGAAGCGCAGCATGGCGGCCAGTGTGGCAAGAGGAACATGCGTGACGGATCGGGCGCTGGTCGTAGGTCTGAGGTCTGAGGTCTGAGGTCTGACGGAGATCCGGCTGCTGCGCACCCTGGGGACCAAGCCGCAGCAGCTCACCAGGATGGTGTGCTGGGAGACGCTGACCGTGACGTGCGCCGGGACGCTGCGCGGAACGGGCATCGCCGCCGCGTCCCTCACCGCGCTCGGCAAGGCCGCGACCGGCCGGTCGCGGTTCGCCTACTCGGTGCCGCAGTACGCGGGGCTGGTGCTGGTCTGCGTCGTGAGCGGCCTGGCCGGAGCACTGGCCTCCATGTGGAAGGCGCGGCACGGGTCGCTTCGGCCCGATGACTGACCATGAAGGCGTGACGTCGTCATGGTGGGTGCGGATGTTCGGCCTCACTCCCGCCCAAGGTCAGGCCTACTCGTGAACAACCCACCAGAGGCCGTTTTCGAGAGATCGGAAGTGGCCTTTGTCCTGTGGCGCGGCGAACCCTCGCGCGGAACGGCTTCGAGAACGTCCGCGCCCAGCTCAAACGCCTGGTCGGTAAGCGCATCCTGGTGGAGACCGAACCAGGCTTTCGCTCAGGCGGGCACGGGCTCCTGGTCGGCATCGTCGAAGGGGGGACAGCTCTCGCCGGCCATGCGATCGGCTGCAGCGATGTAGTCGGCAAGGGCGTCGCGGGATTGAGCAAGCCTGTCCATCTGATCGTCGAGTCGCCGCAGCCGTGATCGCATCGCGGCCAGCAACTCGGGACATCCGAGCAGCTCCGGGGCCTCTCCGACCGCACAAGGCAGCAGGTACGCGATGTCCTCGGAGGACAGACCCGCACCGAGCAGGTGCCGGATCTGCTTCACCCGCAGCACGGCGTCCTCGTTGTACTCGCGGTAACCGTTCGCGCCGCGGTCTGCCTCCAGCAGACCCTGGAGTTCGTAGTAGCGCAACTGATGGGCGTTCACGCCTGTCCGGCGACTGAGTTCCCCGATCAGCATCGAACCTCACTTGACCTTCATACCGGTATCAACGTTGACGATGCTGCCATGGACCCCAGAACCGGTACACCCGTGACAGTCATCGGACTCGGACTGATGGGCCGCGCGCTCGCCGGCGCGTTCCTGAAAGCCGGGCATCCCACAACCGTGTGGAACCGCACCACCTCCAAGGCCGATCAGCTGGTGGCCGAGGGTGCACGGCCGGCCCCAACGGTCGGCGACGCGCTCGAGGCGAGTTCTCTGACGATCATCTGCGTCACCGACTACCAGGTCATGTACGAGCTGCTCGGCACGAGCGATGTCGAGCCGGACGGCAAGATGTTGATCAACTTGACCTCGGGCGACTCGGCCCAGGCCCGGGAAGCCGCCCGATGGGCCGAGCAGCGCGGCGCCCGTTACCTGGACGGCGCCATCATGGCCATCCCGCCGGCGATCGGGACCGCCGAAGCTGTGATTCTGCACAGCGGGCGGCGGCCGGACTTCGAGGAGCACCGGTCGACGCTCGACGCGCTCGGCACCGTCACCTACCTTGGTGCGGACCATGGGCTGGCGTCTCTGTACGACGTGGCCGGCCTCGCCATGATGTGGAGCGTCCTGAACGCCTGGCTCCAGGGCACTGCTCTGCTCAGGACGGCCGGTGTGGACGCCGTGACGTTCGCGCCGTTCGCCCGGCAGATCGCTGCCGGCGTCGCCGAATGGCTGCCTGGGTACGCCGAGCAGATCGACAGCGGCTCCTTCCCGGCCGAGGTGTCGGCCCTGGAGACCGACGCGCGGGCGATGGCACACCTGATCGAGGAGAGCGAGGCGGTGGGCGTCAACGCCGAACTGCCGAAGCTGATCAAGGCGATGGCCGACCGCTCGATCGCCGCCGGACACGGTGGGGAGCAGTATCCCGTGCTGATCGAAGAATTCAGCAGACCTCGCAACGACTGACCGATCCCGGTACTGGGGTCGGTCGTGCCGGCTCGTCAGCTGATGAAAGTTTCACGGATGTGCACAGTCATGCCGGCGAGTTCGGCCCTGTGGTGCACAAGACGTGCTGCTGGAACGGTCCCCCGAAGCGGGCGGCGTTGACAGGTTCGGCAGGGCTGGAGAAACCTGCATGGGAGCGCTCCCATTCCTGGCTTCGTTTCTGAGAAAGGGCAGTGGATCTGTTGAAGAAGCATCAGGACCTCTTCCTGGCCCTGTACCGGTCGGTGATCGGACTGCTGTTCGCCTGCCATGGCGCGGCCACCCTCTTCGACGTGCTGGGAGGGCCGGAGGGTCAGGCACCCGGCTTCGGGCAATGGCCCGGATGGTGGGCCGCCGTCATCGAGCTGGTCGGCGGCGCCCTCGTCCTGCTCGGGCTGGCCGCCCGCGCCGCCGCCGTCATCTGCTCGGGCACCATGGCCTACGCCTACTTCATCGTCCACCAGCCGCAGGCGTTGTTCCCGATCGAGAACGGCGGTGAGAAGGCCGCGCTCTTCTGCTGGGGTTTCCTGCTCGTCGCCGTCCTCGGCCCCGGCCGCTGGGCACTGTCCGCGCTGCTCACGCCGTCGCGAGCCCTCGCAGAAGACCGGAGGTGAGTGTCTGGGCGCCCGGCGCCTGAACGGCCGAGGATGATCAGTCAGCGCGGCGGAAGGCCGCGCGGTAGTCCCTCGGGCGTTGTCCGGCGTGCTTGGCGAAGAGGGCGGCGAACGTGCTGGGGTCCCTGTACCCGACCGCGGCGGAGATGCTGGCGACGGTGCGGTTCGTGGTCTCAAGGAGATGGCGGGCGCGGCGGACGCGCGACGACTGCAGGTACTCCAGCGGGCTCTGGCCGGTCTCCTCCGCGAAGCGCCGCAGCAGCGTCCGGGTGCTGACCTTGAACGTGTCCGACAACGCGGCGAGGTCGTATCGCGCGGCGAGGTCCTGGTCGAGCCGTCGCATGACCTGGTGGGAGAACGAGTTCCCGGCCTGCGGAAGAAGTCGCGTGTCCACGTACGGAGTCTGGGACGATCGCGCATCGTCGACGAGCGCCACCCGCGCGGTGGTCCGTGCCACGCCGGCACCGCTGTGCCGGCGGATCAGATCCAGCGCGAAGTCGTACATGGCACTGAAGGCCGCCGTCGTCGTCACCCCCGTGTCGGTGACGACCAGACACTCGGGTCGGACGTCAGCCTCCGGGCAGCGTCGAGCCAGCTCGTCCGCGAGAAGCCAGGCTGTCGTGGCCCGGCGTCGGTCGAGGAGTCCGGCCTCGGCGAGCAGAAACGCACCGACACAGATCGAGACGACGACGCTGCCCGCAGCAGCGTGTGAGCGGATCGCCGCGACCTCCGGGGCCAGGGGTGCGAGCTTCGCGTCCACATCCAGGCTGGGCAGGAGCTCGAACCCGGGCACGACCAGGACATCCACCTCGCGCAGCGGAGCGACGTCCAATGCCGCACCGCCCGATGCGGCGACACGACGACGAGGCGAGACGATCGACACCTCGTATCCGGGGCCGCCCGGTCCGGCGACGTGCGTGGCCATCGTCAGGAGGTCGGGTACGCCGAACACCTCGGACGCGAAGCAGCCTGGATAGGCCAGGACACCAACCCGGAGCGTGCTCACGCTCGCCTCCTCACCACCTGCCAATGGCGAGATTACCCGCATACATGGCGATCCGGCCTCTCGCCCTGCGCGGGGGCGTCGGTCCACGCTGTGACCATGAGCGCTCCCAGCGGACGACTTGACGACATGATCACGGACTTCTCCCGCCGACTCGTGGACGTGGAGGGAGTGGTGAAGACGGTGTACGTCGCGGGTTCCGGGCCGGCCGTCGTGTTGATGCCGGAGATGCCCGGCATCAGTCCTGACGTCCTTCGACTGGCGCGGTGGGTGCGGGATGCGGGCTTCACCGTCCAAGTCCCCTCACTCTTCGGCGTCGACGGCGCCTATCCCACGGTCGAGGG
Organism: Nonomuraea sp. NPDC050383; assembly: GCF_044459125.1. Taxonomy (NCBI): domain Bacteria; kingdom Bacillati; phylum Actinomycetota; class Actinomycetes; order Streptosporangiales; family Streptosporangiaceae; genus Nonomuraea; species Nonomuraea sp. NPDC050383. The sequence goes on along the minus strand of NZ_JBITIP010000005.1, from coordinate 390,411 downwards.
CGGTACGGAGGTCGTCCGGCGCGCGTGTGTCAGTGCCGAGTTCCGAGCGTTCGCCGGGGGCGGCACCAGCCCGGTCACGGCATGGCTGCGTGGGCTCGCGCGCCAGGCCCATGCCGAATGCGGCGGGCCGGGAGTCGGGGCGATCGGGCTGTGCTTCACCGGCAACTTCGCCCTGACCATGGCGCTTGAGCCGGCTGTCATCGCGCCAGTGGTCAACCACCCGTCGCTGCCGCTGGACGACCCTGCCGGGCTCGAGATCAGCGACGAGGACGCGCGCGCGGTCCGGGACCGCGTCGCGCGCGACGGGCTGAAGGTTCTCGCCTACCGCTTCGACGACGACCGCTGGTGCACCGGCCGGCGCTTCGCCGCCTACCAGGCACTCCTCGGCGACGCCTTCGACGGCCGTGTCCTTCCGGGCAGCTCCGCGAACACCAGCCCGCCACCGTTCTTCGGCGACGTGGTCGAGACTCCCCACAGCGTGGTCACCGCCCACCTCGTCGACGAGAACGGACACCCCACGCTGAAGGCCAGGGACGAGATCATCGCTTTCCTCGCCGACCGCTTGAGCCCGTCCGGACATGCCGCGACGACATCCGGCTGAGCGCAAGGCCCTTCCGGGAAGCGATCTTCCCGGCCTGCTCTCAAGCAGGTGCGCCGTCAAGAACGGAAACTGTAGGCGCGCTCGACGCGGGCGATCTGGATGTCGTAGTACTCGTACCAGCGCTCGCGTCCGAGTCGTTGCGCCTCCAGGTGCTCGACATCGGCCTTCCAGCCGGCGATCGATTCGGCGTCGGCGTAGTAGATCACGGTCAGTTCGTGGCCATCGGCTCTGGCGACGGACTCGCGGCCCAGGTAGCCCGGCCACTTGGTGCCGAGCTCGACCATCCGGGCCGCCATCTCGTCATACCCCTCCAGGTCCGTGTCCTTCAGCTTCTGGGTGATGATCACCGCATAGTAGGGAGGTGTAATCGGCGTCATGTGCTCATGCTACTGACATCTTTCCTGATCGCCGGATTTCGGTCGTTGTGGTGGGGAGTCCCGGCTCGGCGGGCGTTTGCGGGGGGCTCAGTCTCTGCGGACGGTTCTGAAGGCGGCGTCGACCAGGCCCACACGGTGTGCGACCACCGCAGCCTGGATGCGGTTGCGCAGTCCCAGCTTCTCCATCACCCCCGCCACGTGCGTCTTCACCGTCGTCACCCCGATGTGCAGCTCGTCGGCGATCTCGGCGTTCGACAACCCCGTCCCCAGCAACGCCAGCACGTCCAGCTCCCGCTCCGTCAACCCCGCCGGCGTGGGCAGGTCCGCGTGCGCTTGGGCGTCGAGCGCCCGTTCCACGACCCGGCGCAGAACGGACGGCGCCAGGAGCTGCTCTCCCGCCGCGGCCCGCCGTACGGCCTCCACCATCCGCTCGGCCTCGTCGTCCTTCAGCAGGAACCCGATCGCTCCCGCCCGCAGCGCCGCGTACACGTCGGCGTCCTCGGCGAAGGTGGTCAGGACGACGATCCTGGCCGCGGGACTGGACGACAGGACGCGCTTGATGGCTTCGAGCCCGTCGACCCTGGGCATGCGCAGGTCCATGAGGATGACGTCGGGCTTGTGCAGCTCTGCCAGCCGTACGGCCTTGGCCCCGTCATCCGCCTCGCCCACCACCTCCATGTCGCCGCTCGCCTGCAGCAGCATGCGCACGCCCGCCCGCACCAGAGCCTGGTCGTCGGCCACGACGACGCGGATCACGCCGTCTCCCTGGTGGGCAGCAGGACGGTCAGCAGCCAGCCGCCGTCCTCGTCGGGACCGGCGGAGAGGGTGCCGCCGAGCGCGCGGGCGCGTTCGCGCATGCCACGGAGCCCCTGCCCGGAGGAGGGCAGGCTGCGCCAGGCGGTGGGCGGGGGACCGTTGCGTACCTCGACGGCCAGCCCGTCGGGGGCCGAGGTGAGGCTTACCCGCACCTTCGTGCCCGGGCCCGCGTGTTTGAGCACGTTGGTGAGACCTTCCTGGATGATTCTGGTGGCGGAAGCGCGGGCAACGAGGGGTGCCTGCTCCACTTCCGGGCCGACGTCGAGCTCGACGAGCAGCCCTGCCGCGGCCATGCGTTCCGCCGACTCGCGCACCACGTCGGCGGGATCGGCCGGGTCGGCCGGCAGGTCGGGCCGTTGGCCGGGATCGCGCAGCAGATCGAGCAGGCCGCGCAGGTCTTCGAGCACCTGGTGGCCGGTGTCGCGGATGTCGGTGAGCGCCTGAGCGGAGGGTCCGTTGGGGTCGGCGTAGCGGGCGGCGCCGGCTCGCAGGGCCATGGCGCCGACGTGGTGGGCGACGATGTCGTGCACCTCGCGGGCGATGCTCTCACGCTCGGCCAGCTGGTCGGCTCGCATCTGGGCCAGCGCCAGCCGCTGCGACTCGCGTACGCGCAACCGTTCCGCCTCGCCCGCGGCCTGCCTGACCCGCAGGTAGCGGCCGATCGCCACGGGAGCGACGACGAGCGTCATCAGCACCACGACGCGCATCGGCTCCACCTCGGCGCCCGGCCCGACGATGCCGATGGCGACGGTGAAGAGGGCGACAGTGAGGACGGCGACGAGGTAGACGACGAGCGTCCAGAGCCAGGAGGCCACGCGCATGGCGAACACGCCGGCGGCGATGAGGACGAGCATGACGCAGGTGGCCGTCGCCGCCTGGAAGTACTGGTCGGCCAGCAGCATGAGGGCGACCTGCAGGACGAACACCAGCCCCGGCAGGCGCCGCGCGACGCCGAGGGACAGGCCCGCGAGCACCACCAGCGATCCGACGACCCAGACAGGCAGGCCGGAGGCGTCCCACTCCGTCCAGGTGTTCAGTACGGTCAGGGCGACGCCGCCGCCGGCCAGCAGCACGTCGGGGGTGATGTCGCGCTCGGTGAGGCGCCCGGCCGGGCCGCGCAGGTAGGCGCCGATGAGGACGGGCACGACGGCGGCGCCGGCGGAGTACCACCACGAGTTGGCGGTGAAGGCGAGGCCGGGATCGGCGAGGTTGAAGCCGGTGGCCACGGCGCCGAGCGCGGCGGAGCAGAGGACGGCGAGCGGGCGCGCCTTGTAGGCGACGACGCCGAGGCAGGCCAGGAGGAGGATCTGCACGGTGTTGACGGTGAAGGCGCTGATCTGGTCGGTGAGGATGAGCAGCCCGGACAGGTAGCCGGCCACCGGTACCGGCCACTGCCGTACGAACCCCATGGGAACCCCGGCGAGGACGGAGAACCCGGCGCAGACCACCGCGGGCGCCGAGGAGGTGCCCCAGGTGTGCCACGTGGTCATGACGTCGAAGCCGATGGCGGCCGCCACCAGCAGAACGTCCAGAGCCTGACCACGCCGTCGCATGCGTCAACGGTATCCAGGACGTCACGGAGATCGATCCTCCACAAGGAGGAAGCCGCCTCCTCCAACTGGCCGCAAGCCGGCCGCCAGGCGGACCGAAGCCGAAGGATTTGTCAGGGTTTTCGTCATCGATCCGGCCGGCGTACGGGTGCCTCTACCTGATCCACCTGGATGTGGACCCGTGGTGGCACCCGCACACCGACATCCCGCCGAGCAGGCAGCTCAGCGATGCAGTGTCCGGAACAGCGTGATCCACTGATCCGGGTGGACGAAGGCCACGACCGTGTCCGGGGCGATGCCCGCGGCGCAGAGGGCCTGGGGGACATGTCGGTAGTGCCGTTCGAGTGAGGCGCGCAACGAGCCGCCGACACCGGCGAAGCCCAGCTCCACCAGCTCCCGGTAGGCCCGCTCATCCACGCCCAGCGGGTCCGGCCGCCGGTCGATGCGCAGGATGGCCGAGTCGACCGAGGGCACCGGGCGGAAGCTGGTCCGTTCGATGCGGCCGAGCAGCTCCCAGGTGAACCACGGCCAGCTGAGCACCGTGACCAGGCTCCAGCGGCCGAAGTCGCCCGAGCGCTTGCGCGCGTACTCGAGCTGGGTGAGGAGGGTCGCGGAGGTGAGGTGCTCGGCCGCCAGGCACCAGTTCACGATCTTCGAGGTGATCGAGTACGGAATGTTGCCGACGACCGCGAACGGCTTCGCCGGCGGCCGGGCCGCGGTGAAGTCGCCCTTCACGATCTCGATGCCCGAGCTGTCACGGGTTCTGGCCCGTAGCTTGGCCGCGAGCAGGGGGTCGAGCTCATAGCCGATGACGTGGGCGCCGGTCGAGGCCAGCGCCGTGGTCAGGACGCCTTCACCGGCGCCGGGTTCCAGAATCAGCCCGGCGGGTGCCGCCGCCTTGACGACCTGCTCGACGGCATGCCGATCGACCAGGAAGTTCTGGGAGAGCTCGCGTCTGGCCCGATCTCTGGGCGTGCGACCTCCGCCCTTCCTCTGGGCGGCCTTCTTCTGGGTGTGGGAATATTCGCCGAATGCGAAAGACTGCGCCACAGCAGTTGCCCTTCTGGGTCTTCGAGAGAACTGGAATCTCGAAGGGCCCCGGGCACGCCGGAGGCGATGGGGGGATCGCTCCTAGCGGGCCTGGGCCCGGCTGGAGCGGATGCGAGTGAAGCAGATGCAGGTGCAGGTCATGCGCGAGACGATAGGGAACGGTCCATTTCGACGCAACGTATTATCCGCGGCGTTCCCGGCGTGGAACGTGGTCGACGATGATCCGACCACCGGCTCGGGTCGCCGTCGGACTCCATGGACCCGGACGGGAACCACCCAGTTACCGTCCGGGACCACAGCTAGTTCCAGGCGCCGGGCACCTGGTACGGCACCTTGTCCTTAAGTTGCTCCTGGTCGAGAACATCGCCCCGCAGGGGCAGCAGAACGGTGACCTGCCGTCCCCAGGCGGAGTAGCGGGTGTCCGAGGTGACCCGGAGCGAGCCCTTGCGGGAGCGCAGGACCCCCTCGGCCGACAGCCGCTCCACCAGCCCCGACGAGCTCAGCCGGAGGGTGTAGGAGACGGTGCCGACGGGCTTCTTGCTTCCGGCGTACGCACTGAAGCGTGAGGCGAAGGAGGGGGACGCCTTGGCCAGCTTGTCGGTCTTGATCGTCCCCTTGAGCACTCCGCCCTGCCAGGAGGTGCGGTGCGCCAGCAGCGCCTTGAGCGTGGCGGGCTCCAGGACCTCCAGCAGCAGATTGCTGGCCGGCAGGTCGGTATGCGGGTAACGCACCCAGCTCGCGTCCTGCGGCAACGCCTCGGCGAAGCGCGGGCCTGCGACGTAGTCGTCGTGGCCTGACGAGATCACCTGCAGAGGCATCTCCTCCAGGGCGGCGTCCTCCGCCATGCCGGACTTCTTCAGGCCGCTCATCGCCTTCTTGCTGAACTGCAGACGCTGCGACGTGTCGGAGGCGAGCTCGCCTTGCGGGCCGAACCCGACCGTGCCGTCCACGTACGAGGTGTAGAACACGCCGCTACCGTGATCGACTTTCGCGGTGGACACGATGTTCACGCCCATGCCGCGTGTCCATACGGCTTGGAGGGCTTTCGCCGGGTCGGTCCCGGCTGCTGCCTGCGCGGGGGTGGCGGTCAACTGCGCCAGGCCCGCGATCAGGGCCACGCCCACGACGGTCCGCTTCATCACGATTCCTTGAAATAGTGCGGAAAGACGCACTAATCATGTGCACAAAAGATCGACTGTCAAGCCGAACCGGTCGTGGCAGGTGGAACGCCGCGCACCACCCGTTCACGCTCCGGGCCACCTGAGCAGAGCGCCATCCTCGTGCGCGGTCGCTAAGGTCGCCGCCATGAGCGCTGCTGACACCTCTCGCCACCCCTGGCCCGACCTCCTTGGACGTGTGGGTCAGGTCGCCTCGTCCGGCGCGACCGAAGATGAGATCAGGCAGCTCGAGGAACGTCTCGGTAGCGGCCTGCCGCCGAGTTACCGGGCATTTCTCCACGTCGCCAACGGATGGCGCGGGGGCACGTTGCGGGCGACAGGCGAGGTCGGATGGGTGCGTGATCTCGACGAGTACCTGGCCGCGATGGGGTCCGAGGACGACGAGTACGCGATGACGAGTGCGTCGGATGAGGACTACTTCGTCTATGGCGACGATCAGGACACGGTTTTCTACCGGCCCGAGTATCTGCCGGACATGCTTCTGATCGGCGAGTTCGACGACGGCGTCTACCTGCTCAACCCGCACATCACGACTCAAGAGGGTGAGTGGGAAGCGTGGTATTTCGCGCCCTGGTTGCCGGGCGCTCAGCGCTTTCGCTCCTTCTGGGATCTCATGAATGACGTGTTCGAGAGGCGCCAGTCGTAGTTTGCTCGACGGCAACCAGGTCCATGCGACTGGCGCGCGTGGGAGACACGCGTCTGTACGGGTGTCGGCGGGCTGAGAGGGCGACGCTCTTCCTCCTGGCCCCGTGGGCGTCGACCCGCCGGCCGGCTGTTCGGCAGGGTCACGGCCACATCCTGAGCGGCGGGCCGTCCGGGGCACGACCTCGGTCCCACGAGCGAGCACTGCGGCCGGGCCGGTACGGCGAGGTACCGGCCCGGCCCGGCGAACACGATGGGCGGGTCTGCTACGGCGTTGCCGTCCTGCCGCCGAAGGTCACGACCAGGCGGCCGTCCGCGGCGAACGACCAGCTCAGGGCGCCGGTGTAGGAGGAGCACCGGGACCCGTTCGAGCCGTTCCAGAACTGGTTCGAGCTGTCGGCGTCGCCGACGATCCGGTCGTTGCTGCCGCTGCCGCTGCGGCAGGAGACGTTGTCGCGGAACACCGAGGTGCCGCCGTCGAACGAGTAGTTGCGCTCGGTGTTGTCGATGCTGACGTTGCTCGATATGGACATCGTGCCGAGGTTGCGGTTGTAGGTGAAGCCGTGCTTGCCGTTGTGGTAGGCGATGTTGCGCCGGATGACGTGGTTGACCGCGATGTCCTCGCCGCCGAGCTTGTAGCCGTTGCGGTCGCCGTTGCCGGCCTGGCTGCCGTCGCTGAGGGTGCCGTTGTCGTAGGAGAGGGAGTCCTCGATGGTCACGGGGCCGATGGGGCCGGTGTCCGTCTTGGTGTAGAGGTCCCAGCCGTCGTCGATGTTGTTGTGCGACACGGCGTAGCGGAAGACGTTGCCGGAGCCGACCGTGAGCTTCGCGGCGAAGCCGTCGGCGTCCTCGCCGTCGGAGTCGGCGTTGTCGTGCGACTCCGCGCTCAGCACGAGGTTGTTGGAGGGCCACTGGTCGCGGGGGGTGTCGGAGACGATCCGCGAGAGCTGCAGCCCCGTGTCACGGTTGAACCGCGTCACCGTGCGCTCGAAGATGTTGTTGCTGCCGCCGACGAAGATGCCGTTGTCGCCGGCACGCTCGACGACGATGCCGTAGACGTGCCAGAACGACCCGTTCACGGCGAGTCCGCGGTTGGCCGGGTCCTCGCTCTGCGCCGCGAAGTTCAGCACCGGAGTCTCGCCCGGGTAGGCGGACAGCTTCTTGCGGGCGCTGGAGGTGCCGTTGTTGCCCGGCGCGATGGTGACGGTCTGCGAGAAGGGATAGGTCCCGCCGCGCATGTAGATCGTCCCGCCGGGGGCGATGCGGGTGATCGCCGAGGTGAGGGTCGTCGGGTCCGACTGCGTCCCGGTCGCGGAGTCCTTGCCGCTCGGCGCCACGTACAGCGTGCCGCCCGGCGGGGGTGTCGTGCCGCCCGCGTCGACGTCGATGTAGTCGATGTTGGGCAGCCCGTTCGAGGTGGTCGGGTTGAACCGGATGGTGTTGCTGCCCGAGTTGACCGGCACGGTGAGCGTCTTGGTGACCCAGGTGTTCCACGCGCCGGTGGTCTCGAAGGAGACGCTCTGGACGGTCGAGCCGTTGACGATGAGGCCGGCGGACCGGGTGCTCGTGGTCCCGTTGGCGAACCGCAGGCCCAGCGTCGCCGTCCCGGCCGCGCCGGCGTTGGCGGTGAACTGGGCGTAGGCGCCGGTGGCGTTGGTGCCGTTGCAGAAGCCGCTGCCCGAGTACCCGGACCAGTTGCTGTCGATGGTGCCGGTGCAGACCGCGGGCGAGCTCTCCGCCTCGTACCTCGTCGGCGCGGCGTGCGCGGCGGTCTGTGACAGTGCGACGAATGCGCCCGCCAACAGGCTGGCGCACGCGAGGACGGCTTTCAGGCGCATCATGCTGCTCCCATGGTGTTCGGTACGGCGGCGCGGGCGCGGGTTCCGGCGCCGGCCGTCTGTGTCCTTGGCCGGGCAAAGCATGGAGACATCGATGAAACCGAGGTCAGCGTAGGAAAGCGCTTTCCCTAGGTCAATGGGCGCCGGGTGTCGTCGTGGGGGGCGTAAGGCATCGCCGCTGGCCAGCGACGAAACGGGCATGTGGCTGTCTGTGAAACTTTCATGGGTGGCGGGCCGAAAGGGGCTCCCGCCTCGGACCGGCGCAGCGTCAGGGCTGTCGCAGCGCCGCGTCGAGGATCGTGTCGAGCATCCGCTGCGAGCCCTGGAGCTGGGCGATCAGCTGGGCGACGTGGACGCGTTCGCGCCGCAGCTCGTCGACGAAGGTGGGGCAGCCGGTGGGCACGATCAGCTCGTCCTCGCCGTGCACGCAGCGCAGGACCCTGGCGATGACCGCGGTGGAGAGCCCGGCGGCGAGCAGGGCGCGGATGTGGCGCACCGTGGCGACGTCGGCCTCGGAGTACTCGCGGTAGCCGTTGTCCAGCCGGAGCGGCCTGAGCAGCCCCTGCTCCTCGTAGTAGCGCAGCAGCCGCTTGTTCACCCCGGTCTCACGGGCCAGGTCGCCGATCCGCATCCCTTTGACCTTCACATGGTGTGACGCCTTACCGTCCCCAGTATCGCTGATCGACGAGAAATGAGGAGCTGTCGATGTCAGGTGCAGTGATCATCGGTGCGGGTCCCGGGATCGGGCAGGCGGTGGCCCGCCGGTTCGCCCGGGAGGGCCTGCCGATCGCGCTGATCGCCCGGAGCGAGCGGACGCTGCGTGCCGCGGCCGAGGCGGTGGCTCCCAGCGGTGTCCCGGTGGTCGTGCTGCAGGCCGACAGCGCCGACCAGGCCGGGTTGACCGCCGCGCTGGACAAGGCCGCCGGCGCGCACGGCGTGCCGGACGTCGTCGTGTACAACGCCGCGATCATCCGGGCGGACGCGCCGGGCGAGCTGTCGGTACGCGGTCACATGGAGGCATGGGCGGTCAACGTGGTCGGCGCCCTCAACGCCGCGGCTCACGTCGCGCCCGCCATGGCGGCACGCGGCAGCGGGACGTTCCTCATCACGGGGGGCATGCCCGAGCCCAAGCCGGAGTACGTGAGCCTCTCGCTGGGCAAGGCAGGCGTCCGGACCCTGGTCACGCTGCTCGACCAGGCGTACGGACCCGCCGGGGTGCATGTGGCGAGCGTCACCGTGGCCGGCCCGGTCGCCCCGGGTACCGACTTCGACCCGGACGACATCGCCGAGCACTACTGGCGGCTGCACACGCAGCCACGGCAGGAATGGGAAGAGGAGGCTCTGCACGCTGGGCGCTCGCGATGACCGGCGCCGCGGCCGCCGACGTTCTCGCCGGGTTGCTGGACGACTGGCGGCGGGCCTTCGACGGACACCGGCCGGCCGAGATGGTCGCCCTGTTCAGCCAGAACGCACTCTTTCAGGGCATCAGTCCACGGCTGCGACATGGTCCGGGCGAGATCTTCGAGTATTACGACAAGGCCGCTCCCGGTACGACGGCGCAGGTCACGGTGGTGTCCGCCGCCCGGCTGGGGCAGACCGTCGTGCACGGATTCGCGGAGGTGACGTTCACCGCGCCCACGGGTGGCACCCACCTGGTACGCCTGTCCGTCGTGGCCGAACAGGCAGGGGGCGCCTGGCTCATCCACCAGTACCACGCCGCCACACGCCTGTGACGCCTCATCGGTAGAGGGCGGCCTCGGCGTTCTCCCGCAGACTCCGGGCCACGCTTTCGGCTGCCTTCTGCAGTTCTTCCTCGATCTGTTCCATGGGCGGGGCGGACACCCGGGGCCGCGTGTACGGCAGGGCCAGGAGGCGTCGCACGCGTAGGTGCGTCGGGGGATGAGTCGTGTCCACCCGGGTCCTCTCGGCGCGGGCGGCCTCGCGGCGTCGTTCGAGCTCGGCGTCCGGGACGGCGTCCACGGTGGACCGGAGGGCCGCCCACAGGTTTCCGGTGCCGACGGCCACCGCGCTGGAGCCGAGGAAGCGGCCGACGGATTCGGTGCCGGCTGTCCGGGCCTGCATCTCGTCGGCACGGTATTCGGCGTGCTGGGAGGAGCGGTACAGCAGGAGCTCCTGCAGGAGGATCACACCGCGGACCGGGATGCCCAGGAGGGCGTGGAGGCACTCGGTGATGAAGGCCGACACGCCGTCACCGGGCTGCCATCCGAAGCTCGCGAACAGGCGGAGCTCGTGGAGTGAGTGGAGCGCGCTGCCGACGACGAGGCCGTGCCTGGCGTCGCCGTTGCTGGAATGGGCCATCTCGTGGGCCAGGAGGGCGACGCGTTCCTGCGGGCCGAGGAGCAGCCAGAGCGGGTAGCCGATCTCCACCAGGTGCCTGCGCCGCCGGCCGTACGTGCGGAACGAGGCGTTGACCGCGCCGCTGATGGCGATCAGGTCCGTTCTCGGCGCCCCCAGGTCCGCGCCGATGCGGTCTACGAGCGCGTACAGCCGCGGGGCGTCGGAGCGGGTGAGGGGGACGGCGGAGGCGGGGAAGGGCACCCCGGAGACGCGGTCGGTGATGCGGCGGGCATGGCGGACAACGTGCCAGAAGCCCGGCATGGCGGCAAGACGCCCGCTCCCGCCGGTGGACGTCAGCGAGCCGGCGTCCAGGCCGCGACCAGGTCCAGCAGGCCGGGGAAGCGGGCTTCGAGGTCGGCCGTGCGTACGTGGCTGCGGCGCTCCAGGCCGTACTGGCGCTGCCTGATGATCCCGGCCTCGCGCAGGGCCTTGAAATGGTGGCTGAGCGACGACTTGGGGCGGTCGAGGCCGAACCAGCCGCAGGGGTGGTCGAACCGCTCGCGTTCCAGCAGCAGTTTGCGCACGATGCGCAGGCGCAGCGGGTCGCTCAGCGCGCCGAGGACCACCTCCAGGCGCAGGTCCTGGGGTGCCGGCTCCGGCAGCGGTTCGGGCAGGCCGGGTGGCTCCGGCAGCTCCTTGATGGCGGCCGTGACGGGGGGCGTGGTGGCGGACGCGGTGGCGCGGGCGGGTGTGGTGGCCACGGTCGGTGGCACAGGCGACTCCTCGTGACGGGATCCCGTAGTTCGACTCCAATCGTACTGGATGTTAGGTTCGATTCCATTCGTACTGGTTCGACTTTTTTCGTACTGATGGGAGAGTGCCGTGTCAGAGAGTTCGATCGCGGTCCGTGGGCGGCGGGGGGCCGGTGCCCGTCACCCCCGCCCGGCTCCGGCCTGGTGGATATGGCTGGCCGCCTGGCCCGTCAGCGCCGTCTTCGTGCTGTCCAACGCGGCGACCCCGCTGTACGTGCTGTGGCAGCGCGACATCGGCTTCTCCAAGGGCACGCTCACCGTCGTCTTCGCCTTCTACATCGTCGGGCTGCTCGGGTCCCTGCTCGTCTCCGGCGTGCTCTCCGACCGGCTCGGACGCAGAGCCGTGCTGCTGCCCGCGCTCGGTCTCGCCCTCGCCGCTTGCGCGATCTTCGCGACCGCCCAGGGCGTGGCCGCGCTGATCGTGGCCCGCCTGTTCACCGGCGTCGCCGTCGGCGCCGTCGTCTCGGCCGGCATGGCCGCGGTCACCGACGTGGCCGGACCGGAGCGCAGGCGGCCGGCCGCGCTGCTCGCCTCCTGCTCGATGGTGTTCGGCGCGGGACTGGGGCCGCTGCTGGCGGGTGTGCTGTCGGAGACCGTGCCGGGCCCGACCGTCACCGTCTTCATCGTCGAGGCCGCGCTGCTGGTGACCGCCGTCCTCGCGGTGTCGCGCATGCCCGTGTCCCGCCCGGCCGGGCCGGGCTCCGGCGCCTGGGTACGCGTCCCGCGCGTTCCCCGCGGCGCCGGGGCGCGGCTCGTTCCCGGCATCGCTGTGTTCGCTCCCGGCATCACCGCCACCTCGTTCGTGCTGTCCCTGGGGCCTTCGCTGCTGTCCGCTCTGCTGGGTACGACCAGCCGCATCGTCGCGGGTGCCATGGCGTTCGTGATGTTCCTCGCCGCCACGGGGATCCAGTTCGCCGTCCAGCGGCTGGACCGGCACGTCATCCTGATCGCCGGCGCCGCGAGCACCACGGCGAGCATGGTGACCCTGGTCGTCGCGGTGCACGCCTCCTCGGTCGCGGCGCTCATCGCCTCCGCCCTGCTGGCGGGCGCGGGCCAGGGCATGGGGCAGCTCGGCGGCCTGTCCCTGCTCAACTCCGGCGTCCCGCCCCGGCGTCTGGCCGAGGCCAACGCCGCCCTCAACGTCGGCGGTTACCTGCCCGCCGGTGCCCTGCCCGTAGCGGCCGGCTACCTCAGCGACGCCGCCGGTCTGACCACCGGGGCGACCGTCTTCGGCTCCGTGCTGACGGGCCTCGCGGTCATCGGCGGCATCGTGGTTCTCACCGGCAGGCGCGCTATGGCGCCCGGCTCGGGCTGATCGCGGGTACTCTGCCGGACGTGCGGCGAATGATCACTTCTCGCGGGTTATGGCGTGCGCTGTTGGCCGTCGCGGTGGCAGCGGTGGCGATCGTGGTCATCACGCGCTCCCGCCGCCGGCCCGGGCGGTGGCGCGTGGCCCGGCGGGGCGACGAGCCCCCTCTTCCGGCCGCTCTTCCGGCCGCGGCCGTGGTCCGGTGGCCCCCGGTGCCGGTCCTCGGCACCCCCACCGCCGACGACCTCGCGCGGTACGCCGCCCGGCCGTCCCTCTTCGACCGTCCCGCGTTCACCTCGTTCTTCGCGGCAGGTGAGCCGAGGGGGCCGTTGGACGAGGCGGCCCGGCGCCGCTTGGCCCGCTGGGGCGTGGCCGGACTCGCACTGCTCCTGCTCGCCGCCGGTACTCAGGTCCTCGAGCTCGCGGTGTTCTCCAAGGAGACCGGGGGAGGGACCCGGGAGGAGACGAGCGTCGAGGCCGCGTTTGGGTGGGAGTACGGGCCCGCGTACGGGGACGAGTCGTGTGACGGGACTTCCCCGGACGGCCACGTCGCCTGCTTCTTCGCCACGGTCCGGCCGGAGGACGCGCCGACCGGCGACCAGCTCCCGGTCGTGGAGGACCCGGTCACGGAGGACCCGGTCACGGAGGACCCGGTCACGGAGGACCCGGTCGCTGAGGACGCGTCGGATCCCGATGCGGACTGCCTGCCCGGGGACGCCCGCCCGCGCGTCCGGAAGCCCGACCCGAAGGTGGCCCGGGCGGTGAACCGGCAGTGGCGGCGGATCGAGGTGTGGCTGAAGGCCAACGCCCCCCGGAGCTACCGCACGCTCGGCAGGCCCGCGAAGCCCGAGGCCGTCGCGGCGGCGGAGGCGTCGACGGGCCTGCGGTTCCCCGACGACCTGCGGGCCTCGCTCCTGCGGCACGACGGGGCCGTCATGACGAACGGCACGTGGGGCTTCGGCTTCCTGGGCAACTCGAACATGGCCGTCCTGGACATCCGCGACACGTGGCGGGGGTTGTGCGAGATCGACGGCGACGCCGAGTTCGCGGATCCGCGTATGGACTGGTGGGACGGGCGGATGCTGCCCTTCGGCGCCAGCGGGACGGGCGACCACCTCGTGATCGACTCGGTGAAGGGCGACGTCGGCGAGACCGACCACGAGGGCAGCATGAGGTTCAGACCGGGAGGGGTCCGGATCCGTTCGTACCACGCCCTGCTGAAGGCCACCGCCGACGCCCTGGAGACAGGCGGCTCCATCGGCTACTGGAAGCCCAGGGCCGTGGCCGGTGAGCTCGACTGGGAGGTCCTGCGCGAAGGCGCCGGCTGAGGCGCCGGCCCGTCACTTCTCGGCGAGAGCCACCAGGGCTCGCAGGCCCTCCAGCACCTCGGCCGCCGTGGGGGCGTTGTCCGGGTCGCTGAGGCTCTGGATCATCAGACCGGACATCAGTGCCATCTGCACCATGCCGACGGTGCGGACGGCCCGCTCCGGGACCTCGTCCTCCGGCACGTTCTCCAGGATCGCGGCCATGCCGCGGCGGCCCTCCCTGGTGCCCTGGGCGAGCTGGTCGCGGAGGTCGGGGCGGCGCTGGGCCTGCAGGAAGAGCTCCACGGAGGCCAGCCAGAGGGCCTGGTCGCCGGCGAATCGCCCGAGCAGGTTCTCCCACATGCCGACGAGGCCGACGTCAGGGTCGAGCACCCGGCCCATCGCGTCGCCCCACTCGTCGAGCAGCGCGAACAGCGCCTGGTTGAGCAGCTTCTCCCGCGACCCGTAGTGGTAGCCGATGGCCGCCATGTTGACCCCGGCGGCCGAGGCGATGTCGCGGACGCTGGAGCGGTCGTAGCCCTTCTCCAGCAGGCAGCGCTTCGCGGCGGCGAAGAGATCTTCCCGGTTCCCCATGCGCCCGAGCATACCAGCGAATTTATTCATGCGAACGCATTATGCGATCGCATAAAAACCGTGTACGGTCAGCGATCAGCGAGATGCGTCGTCGGAAAGATCAGTGATCGGAATGAGGAGAGAACCGTGCGCAAGCAGATGATCGTGATGTTCGGGCTCGTCGGCGGGCTGGTGACGGCCGCGCCTGCGATCGCCGCCCCCGTCCAAGCAGCGGCACCGGTGGTGAAGACCGCGGACGGCCTGGTGAGAGGGGTGGCCGGAGCGCGGGTGCGCAGCTTCCAGGGCATTCCGTACGCGGCGCCGCCCGTGGGTGAGAGGCGCTGGACGTCACCCGCGCCCGTCACCCCGTGGAGCGGCGTGCGCGACGCCACGTCCCCCGGCGGGGCCTGCGCGCAGCCGGTGGGTTATCCGATCGGGGTCCCCAGCGACAACGAGGACTGCCTGTACCTCAACGTCACCGCCCCCACCCGCGCCACGGGCCGGCTGCCGGTGATCGTCTGGATTCACGGCGGCAGCCTGATGTACGGCACGGGCGACATGTACGGCCCGCAACGGCTGGCCGCGGGCGGCGCCGTCGTCGTGTCCATGAACTACCGCCTCGGCGTCATGGGGTTCCTCGCGAACGACGCGGTCGGCGGCGGGGGGAGCTTCGGCCTGCAGGACCAGCAGGCGGCCCTGCGCTGGGTCCGCAAGAACGTCGCGGCCTTCGGCGGCGACCCCGGGAACGTCACCATCGCCGGCCAGTCCGGCGGCGGGTACGCGGTCTGCGACCACCTGGCGTCCCCGCGGTCGGCCGGACTGTTCGATCGGGCGATCGTGCAGAGCTCGCCGTGCGCCACCGGCGGCTCGCGCACCATGGCCGAGGCGAAGGCCGACAGCGACCGCGTGGTCGAGGCGGTCGGCTGCGACGGGAAGGAGGACGTGGCGGGGTGCCTGCGCCACGTCCCGGCCGCGACCCTGCTGAAGGCCTACGGCGCCTTCAACGAGCCCCGCCCCGTCTCCGGCACCGCCGTCCTGCCGCTCACCCCGGCCGAGGCCCTGCGCACCGGCCGGTTCAACCGCGTGCCCGTCCTCGTCGGCGTCAACCACGACGAGGAGAACGGCATGGTCCTCGGGCTGGAGCTCGCCCCGGGCGGCGCGCCCATGAAGGACGAGGAGTACGCGCCGGCCGTCAGGAAGCGGTTCGGCGAGCGTGCCGACGAGGTGCTCCGGCGCTACCCGCTGAGCAGGTACGACTCCGCCGGCCAGGCGCTGGCCGCCCTCGGCACCGACTCGGCGTGGTCGGTCCCGTCGCTCGACACCGCCCGCCTGCTGGCCCGCTGGACGCCCACGCGGATGTACGAGTTCGCCGAGCGTGACACGCCCTGGTTCGCCGGCTACCCCGCCCCGAGCTTCCCCGCCCGCGCCCAGCACATGGCAGAGCTGCCCTACCTCTTCGACATGAAGCTGTTCGGCGAGCTGACCCCCGCGCAGGCCCGGCTCGGTGACCGGCTGATCGGCGTGTGGACCGGCTTCGCCGCCGACGGCCGCACCGGCTGGCCCTCGTTCCGGGACGGACAGTACGTGCAGTCGCTGACGTCGGGCGCCTGGCGCCGCACCGCGTTCGCCGAGGACCACGACTACCGCTTCTGGAAGAGCCTGCCCGCCGCGTGAAGCCAGGCCGTCGCAGAAGGCCCGAGTCCCGTCCAGGAACTCGGGCTTTTCGTGACATACGGACCGTTGACACCGTACCTTCCGCACCATGAAACTCTCCTGAAACAAGAACGTCCAAGCTGTAAACGTTTACGGGAGTGCCGATGCCCATGCCCAGGTGGAGTGGCGCCGGGTTGCTCGCCGCCCTCGCGATGGTCCTGCTGCTGGCCGTGCCGGGTGAGGCGGTCGTGCGGGCGCCGAAGGGCGGAACCCTGACCACCGGCTCGGCACCCTCGAAGGCGTTGGGGGAGGACATCGCGTTCAACCTCTACCTGCCGTACGGGTACGAGACCGGCAAGGACCGCCACCCGGTGCTGTACCTGCTCCACGGCCGGGGCGACACGATGCAGGCATGGACCCGCGTCAAGGACACCCTCGACCAGATGATCCGGACCAGACGGATACCGCCGGTCATCGCCGTCATGCCGGACGCGCCGTGGAGCGAGCGCGGAAGCTGGTACGTCGACTCCCGCTACACCGGCGCCGACCTGCCGGGTCGCCCGGTGGAGACGGCGCTGACACGTGACCTGGTGGCGTACGTGGACGCGACCTACCGCACGGCGCCGATCCGCGAGGCCCGCCTGATCGGCGGCTACTCGATGGGCGGGGCCGGCGCGTTGCGCTTCGCGCTCGCCCACCAGGACCTGTTCAGCGCCGCGGTCGTCCTCAGCCCGGCCGTCTACACGCCGCTGCCCCCGTCCGACTCCTCCGCCCGCGACTACGGGGCGTTCGGCAGCGGCGCCCAGAAGTTCGCCGACGACGTGTACCAGGAGCTGAACTATCCGGCCCTGCTGCCGAAGCTCGACGCCGACCGGCCCGTACGGCTCTTCGTGGCCGTCGGCGACGACGAGTACGCCAACCCCGCCCCCGCCGACGCGCACCACGACCTGGACTTCGAGTCCGCGGCGCTCTACAACGCCGCCCGGCGGTCGCAGGCGGTCTCCGCGCAGCTCCGCGTCCTCGACGGCGGCCATGACTGGACCGTCTGGTCACCCGCGTTCGAGCAGGCGATGGCCGAGCTCGGCCCGGGCCTGAGCGTCACTCCGCCCGCCGGCCTGCCCGCTCCGCTGCTGGGAACGGCCGCCGCCGACTGGGCCGGCGGCGTCGCGGCCCACGCCGACGGAACGGTCACCACCGGCTTCGCCGCCGGCGGCCCGGTGGCCGGCCAGCCGTACGCGGGCCGCCTCGACGCGGTGCTGACCAGCACGGGCGCCCGCACCTGGACCAGGCAGCTCGGCACCGCGGCCGACGAGCGCCTGTACGGCGTGGCGGCGCTGCCCGACGGAGGCGTGCTCGCCGCCGGGTACACGAAGGGCGATCTGGACGGCCGCCACCCCGGCAACGCCGCCGACGACGCGTTCGTGGCCCGGCTCGACGCGAGCGGGACCGTCCGGTGGATCACCCAGTTCGGTGATCCCGGCGCGGCCGACCGCCTCTACGGCCTGACCGCCGCTCCTGACGGCGGCGCCTACGTGGCGGGCTACACCAAGGGGTCGCTCGACGGCCCCAACAGCGGCGACAAGGACGCCCTGGTCGCGCGCCTCGCCGCCGACGGCACTCTCTCCTGGGTCCGCCAGTACGGCGGCGCGGGCGAGGACAAGGCATACGGCGTGGCCGGTGACGCCACGAACCTCTACGTCACCGGCAGCACCACCGCCGCCCTGCCCGGGACGAACGCCCTCGGCGGCCTCGACGGCTGGATCGCCGGGTACGCGCCCGACGGGACCAGGCGGTGGGCCACCAGCGCCGGAGGACCCGGCGACGACCGGCTGAACGCGGTGACCGTCACCACGGCGGGCCTGGCCGTCGCCACCGGGAGGAGCGGCGGCGACCTGCTCGCCGCCGCCTACACCAGCGCGGGCCGGCAGCGCTGGAACGCCGCCCTCGCCACCCCGGCCGCCGACGAGGGTGCCGCCGTGGCGCCGTTGCCGGGCGGCGAGGTCGAGGTCGTCGGCTACACCAGGGGCCGGGTCGGCGTCATGGCGGGCGGCGCCGACGTCCTGACGGTCCGGCTGGACGGCAGGGGCGAGCAGCGCGGCGCCGCGCAGTTCGGCACGGCGAGGGACGACGCCGTCGACCCGTTCGCCGAGCCCAACCTGTACGCCGCCGCCACCGCCTCGGGCAAGGTGGCCGTCTCCGGCCTGACCTACGGCACCCCGGCGGACGGCACGGCGCCCGGCAACGGCGACGTCTTCGCGACCACCATCGACCCCTCGACCGGACTGCCCGCCGGCTGACGGGGGCCCGGTCAGCCGGCGCGCGCGGCGGCTGACCTTCACTCCTGGGCCGGGAAGGCCACGCTGTCGTCCCGGGAACGGCCGGTGGGCCCCCACCCCTGCCGGTGGAGCCGCTCGAATCCGTCCAGGAGCAGATCCAGGGCGAACTCGAACTCGAACTGATCGTCGCACCCCTGGCCCACGACCGACTCTTCGTCGTGAGCCGCCGCCATCGCCACCTCCGCGATGTGGGGGTATCTGCCGGCCATCTCGCGCAGCATGTCGGCTTGCGCGTCCAGGTCGGCGCTCTCCGGGTCGCTCGGCGAGTCGTCGAACAACTCCTGGCTGAACCCCAGCATGCGGCTGCCCAGGGCGTGCATCACATGATGGGTGAGATCGACGGAGAAGCCGCCGGCCCGGAACAGTCCGATCATCGAGTCCATGTACTCCAGCACGACCGGTGTCGCCTTGGCCCGCGACTCGATCGCGCGGGACATCCAGAGATGACGTCGCAGCACTCGCCGGGCCGAGAGGATCCTCTGCCGGACCGCGCTCTTCCAGTCGGCGTCGTGGACAGGCGGGTCGATCTCGCAGACGACGATGTCGACCATGCCGTCCAGGAGCTCTTCCTTGTTGGCCACATGCTTGTAGAGCGCCATCGGCACGACGCCCAGCTCGCGGGCGAGGGTGCGCATGCTGAGGGCTTCGATCCCGACGTCGTCGGCAAGCGCGACGGCTGCTCGCAGCACGCGGTCCCTGCTGAGGGGAGTCCTTCGCGCGACGTCCAGGTGCTCAGCCGTCTCGATCATCCTCCTCGCGTACAGGCGTCGACCGACGCCTTCCCCTTGACGAGCGTACGCCGTACACCATACCGTGACGGCGTGGGTGTACACCGTCCACCTGAGCGGGTCGCCGAGCGGCCGCCATGAACAAAGGAGTCCGGATGAGCTCGACCAGAAAGGCCGCGTTAGTCGCGGGCGTGTTCTTCGTCCTCACCGAGATCACCGGGATCGCGGCACTGGCTCTCTACGCCCCGGTCGTCAACGCGCCCGACTACGTCATCGGCCCCGGCGCCGACACCCGCGTGCTCCTGGGGGCGTTGTCCGAGGTGATCCTGGTGATCGCCGTCATCGGCACCGGAGTGACGCTGTTCCCCATCCTCAAGGCGCAGAACGAGGCCGTCGCCCTCGGCTATGTCTGCGGCCGTCTCATGGAAGCCGCGGCCATCGCCGTCGGCATCGTCAGCGTCCTTTCGGTCGTGACGTTGAGACAGGACCTGGCGGGGGCCGCGGACACGGACACGGCCTCTCTCGTCACCGTCGGCAGGTCCCTGGTGGCCCTTCATGACGGGACGTTCCTGTTCGGGCCCAACATCGCCTTGGGCGTGAACACGCTGTTGCTGGCGTACCTGATGTACCGGTCCGCGCGCGTGCCGCGGCCCATCGCCGTACTGGGGCTCGCCGGCGGCCCGATCATCTTCGCTTCGGCGACCGCGGTGATGTTCGGGCTGTACGAGCAGGTCTCCGTGTGGGGGGTGATCGCGGCCGTCCCGGTGTTCGCCTGGGAGGTGGCGCTCGCCGTCTGGCTCATCGCCAAGGGGTTCAGGCCCGCGCCCGGCGCGAACGCGCTGGTCCCCAGCAGCTGAGACGCAGGCGATACGGAACGGTACGAAGGAGGAGCCATGGCGGCAGAGTTCGAGCTCGGCGATTACATCCTGGTCCAGGACGGCAGGACCCTGGAGGTCTTTCACCGGGCTGTGGAGGGCATGCGGTACCACGTGGCGTTCCTCGGCGTGGATGCCCGGCCGCACGGTGACGGCTTCAAGGTCCACCTGGGTGCCAGGCAGGGCAACGACGACATCTACGGCGGGGTGAAACTGACGATGAACCAAGAGGAGTACGCGCGTTTCCGCTCGTTCATCGCCCTGGCCATCGCGGCACGTGACCGCCCTTCGGATCAGTCTGCCTCGTACTGAGTCCGCCCGGATCGAGTGGCCCGCCGCGGTGCCCGTGGACGTCGGTGACGGCGGGTGAGGGCCCCCTCATAGGAGCGTGAAGTGTCGGTGGCGGCTGGCATGCTGCGCCGGACATTCCGATCGATGCCCGCGACGGCGGCGGACCACGCCTGATCCCGCCCGGCCCCGGCCTCCACCGCGCGGGTGGAAGCGAGGCGCACCGTGACCGAGCCCGGCCGCACGACGTTACGCGCGATGGCCGCGCCCCTGGAGGTCGGGGACTTCCGCCGCTACTACGTCGGCCAGACCGCCTCCTCCTTCGGGGACGCGCTGACGCCGCTGGCGATCGCGTTCGCCGTGCTCGACCTCACCGGCTCCCCGGCCGACCTGGGGATCGTCGTGCTGAGCACCCGCGTTCCCGTGATCGCGCTGACCCTGCTGGGGGGTGCGCTCGCCGATCGGTTCCAGCGCCGGAGCGTCATGCTCCTCGCCGACGTGGTCCGTTTCCTGGCGCACGGGGTCACCGCGGCGCTGCTGCTCACCGGGACGGCTCACGTCTGGATGCTGGTGTGCCTGCAACTCTTGGCCGGCATGGGATCCGCGCTCTTCAACCCGGCCGCTGTGGGGCTGGTGATGTCGCTGGCCGGCAAGAACCTCCTGCAGGAGGCCAACTCCCTGCTCTCGATGTCGCGCAGCGCCACCTCGATCGTGGCGCTCGGCGCCGCCGGGGCGCTGGTGGCGACCGTGGGGCCGGGATGGGCGGTCCTCGTCGACGCGCTGACGTTCCTGACCAGCGCGGCGTTCCTGAGCCGCCTGCCCCGCGCGGTCGCCGAGGAGCGACCGGCGCGGCGCCCCGGCCTGCTGGCGAGCATCGGCGAGGGGCTCGGGGAGGTCGGCAGGCGATCATGGCTGTGGGTCTGGATCCTCCATGTCGCTCTCACGAACCTGATCGCGGTGTCGCCCGTCCTGGTGCTGGGCCCGTACGTCGCCGAGGAGCATCTCGGCGGGGCGCCCGCCTGGTCGGCGATCGGCATCGCCTACGCCGTCGGAGGGCTGGCGGGAGGCGTCGTCGCCGCTCGGTGGAAGCCCGCGCGGCCCATGGTCGCGGCCTTGTCGTTCTTCCTGCTGATGGCGCCGCTCCCCGCCCTGCTCGCCGTGCCCGCCGCGACCTGGCTGCTGGTACCCGCGGCGGGCCTGGCCGGCCTCCAACTGGTGGTCTACAACGTGTTGCAGACCACCGCCCTCCAGCGGAGCCTGCCCGAGGAGGTCGTCGCGCGGGCCGGCTCCGTCGTCATGCTCGGGGCGCTGGTGGCCGCCCCGGTCGGCATGGGGCTGGCCGGTCCCCTGGCGGCCGTGGCGGGCGCCGGCACGGTGCTCGCGGTCAGCGCGGCGCTCGGCGTCCTCTTCACGGTCGCGACCCTGCTGGTCCCGGCGGTGTGGCGGGTCCGGGCCGGATATCAAACCGTGGTCTGACGCGCGGGGCCGCGGTAATCCGCCAGAGTGTCTCCGGTAGACCGGCTCGGCAAGCAGGGAGGACCTGGACGTGCACGCCCCGCGCAAGAGATCCCGCAAGTGGTGGGCACGGCTCGTCGCGGTGCTGGCGGCGCTGCTCGTGGCCGCCGTCGCCGGAGTCTCCCTGGCCTATCCCTCCGTCGCGGCGACCACCTGCCCCGGCTGCTACGGCCTGACCGAGCTGGAGCCCGGCGTGTACGCCGAGAAGGACCTGTCCGACGCGCAGCGCGAGCAGATCCGCCGTACCGTGGCGAGCGCCCGCGACCGAATCGGGTCCTTCTACGGCACGCCGCTCAGCTCTCCGCGCCTGCTCGTCTGCGTGACCGACGCCTGCTACTCCCGCATCGGCGGGAAGAAGGAGCGCGGCATCGCGATTCTCAACCGGTCGGTGATGCTGTCACCCCGGGGCCTCGACGCCGTGATCGCCTCCCACGAGATGTCCCACGTCGAGCTGCACGCCCGCCTCTCCTCCGGCGTGGACGTGCCGCAGTGGTTCGACGAGGGTCTGGCTGTCGTGGTCTCGGACGATCCCCGCTACCTCGCCCCGGCGGGCTCCGGCGACCGCTGCACGACGCCTCCGGCGGGGCCGCTGCCCGTGACGCTGGAGGAGTGGCTGGCCGCGGCGAGCAAGGACGTCACCACGTACGCCCGGTCCGCCTGCCAGGTGAACCGCTGGCTGCGGGCCCACGGGGACCGGCAGGGCCTCATGTCCCTGATCGACCGCCTCAACGCCGGCGCCTCCTTCGCCTCGGCCACGCGGTGAGACCGTCCTGCCCCAGCGTCCCCGGCACAGGCTCGCCGGGAGCGGCGCGTTCCGGTGTTCCTGGCGCTGGGCTCGTTACCGGCCGAGCGCCGCCGCGAGATCGGCGGCCGTGCGGAAATGCACTCCGGTCATGCCGAGTGACCGGGCCGCCTCCACGTTCTCCAGCCGGTCGTCGACGAACAGGCACCGCTCGGGTGCGGCCCCGGCCAGCTCCGCCGCGAGCTCGTAGATGCGGCGGTCAGGCTTGGCCAGCCCGACGCGCGCGCTGCTGACCAGGGCGTCGGCGAAGTAGGTCAGCCCCATCCGGTCGAGATGTTCCTCCACGGTGTCCATGGCGTTCGTGACCAGCACCACCGGCACGTGCTCCTGCGCCTTCGCCAGCAACGCCCGCACCTCTTCGTCCACCCAGAACGGCACCTCGATGAACTCGGCCACCGCCTGCCTGGCCCGCTCGTCGTCGCCCAGAGCCACGGCGATCGCCTCCGCCCACTCCCGTTCGGTCGTCACGCCGAGAACGGCCGGGCCGATGAGGGCCGGGTCGAAGGCGGTCCGCATCAGAGGCAGGCCGTAGCGGGCTTCGATGTCGGCCTGGACGGCATGGTCGAACTGGCGAAGCACACCGTCGAGATCGCAGAGCACAGCGTCAAAGGGGGTCACGCCGTCATTGTGCCGTGCAGGTGGAGGGAGGACGGACGGCCGCCCGGGGGTTGCGGGAGTGCTGGCGTTGCAGGAGTGCTCCGCGTTGCGGGAGTGCTGGCGGTTGCGGGAACCGCCGGTGACCTCCGGCATCTCCGGAACGCCTACCTGAGCGGGTCGTGTCCCCAGTTCATGAGGGAGTACCGCCAGGCGGTGTGCTCGACGTCCCCGGACGGACGCTGCGCCAGATGGCGGTGCACGTAACCCGTCACCTTCCGCATGTGGGCGTAGTCGTCCTTCCCCAGGTCGCTCTTCTTCGTCCGCAGGATCTCGACGATCCGGCGGCCGGAGGCGTGGCCCGTCGACTCGCCGCCCCCGGACTTGTCCCCCACGCTTCTGGACTCCTTCGTGCCGAGCCAGCGTTCCAGCTCCGCGGCGGTCATGTTGACCGCCTCGTCGAAGTCCGCGCTGACCGCCCGTTCGTCGTCAGTCATGGCGGTCCTTCTTCTGCAGGGCCGACGGCTTGTGCACGGCGGTCCGGTCGCTCTTGTCACTGCGCACGCGGTACTGCGGGTCGTCGGGCGAGGCGTTCACGGTACGTCCCGCCTCCTCGGTCCGTTGCGTGATCTTCTTCTCGACCTTGCCCGAGGTGGACGAGCCGTGGCTCTTCCAGGTGACCTCGTCGCCTGCCGAGAGTTCGTCCTTCTTGCGCTTACCGGTCATGACCTGGGGCTACCCGTGGAGGCATGGCCGGAACACCCAGCGATCACGGCTGTCCCACCTTGCGCAGCACCACGCCGAGCAGGCGATCCGTGGTCATATATCCGGAATGGCGGGAGTCGTGTGAACGGTCTGGATTGTCGCCCAGCACGACCAGGTGCCCGGCGGGTACGTGTGTGCCGGGCGCGGTTCGCAGCGGGGGCACCGTGTCCCGCGGGATCGGGTCACCCGGTACGGCCGAGACCCGCTTGATGATCCAGCGCGGGCCCATGCCCTGCTCGTCCCCGGCCGGCCGCGGCGCGGGCACCCCGCCCACACGGTCGCGCGCCGGACGGTGGCCCAGGCCGGTGAGCACCACGACCTGCCCTCTGCGCAGGGAGCGGGCCGACGTCCGCCGGACCACCAGGCGCTCGCCCGGCCGGTACGTCGGCAGCATGCTCTCCCCCTGAACGGTCACCACCACGTACCGCCTGCGCAGCCAGGCGACGGCGAGCACGACGGCGAGCACGAAGGCACCGGTCAGCGCACCGGCCAGCGCACCTGCCGGCAGGCCGGTCATCGAGCGGCCTCCGCCGGTCGGGCGTCGTCCCGGTAGCCGCTGGCCTGCCGGGTGAACAGCCGGGCGTACGTGCCGCCGTCCGCCAGCAGCGTGGCGTGCGTGCCCTCCTCGATGATGACGCCGTCGGCCAGCACCACGATCCGGTCGGCGTCACGGACCGCGCCGAGGCGATGGGAGATCACCACGCTGGTGCGGCCGGACCTGAGCCGCGCGAGCCGGCTGTGTATCTCGTACTCGGCCTCGGGGTCCAGGCCCGCGCTGGGCTCGTCGAGGATCATCAGGTCCCGGTCGCTGCGCAGGAACGCCCGCGCGAGCGCCAGCCGCTGCCACTGCCCGCCGGAGAGCAGCACGCCGTCCCCCTCGCCGTCCTCCTGATCGTCGGCGGCGTCCTGGGCGAACTCGCGGCTCAGGAGCGTGTCGTAGCCGCGCGGCAGAGCCGCGACCGCGTCGTGGACGCCGGCGTCCCGCGCCGCCCGCTCGGTACGCGTCCGGTCCTGGGCGGCGCCCAGGTCGCCCACCGCGATGTTGTCAGCCGCGGTCAGCTCGTACGCCACGAAGTCCTGGAACACCGCCCCGATCCGGGCGCGCAGCGTCTCCGGCGGCACGTCGCGGATGTCCACGCCGTCCCACAGGATCGCTCCGCGCGTCGGGTCGTAGAACCGGCACAGCAGCTTCACCAGCGTGCTCTTGCCGGCGCCGTTGAGGCCGGCGAGCGCGACCGTGCAGCCGTGCGGGATGAACAGGTCGACGCCGCGCAGGATCCACGGATGATCCTCGCTGTACCGGAACCAGACGTCGCGCAGCTCGATGCCCCGGCGCAGAGGCGGGAGCGACCTGGGGGAGCGCGGCACGGGCAGGTCGGGGCCGGCGGTCACGATCGAGACATGATGGTGGAACGTCAGCAGCTGCTCGTAGGCCATCACCCCGGCCGACACCATGATGTTCAGCGCGGACTGGACCCCGGCGGCGGCCGCCACGAACATCGACACGTCGCCCACGCTGAGCTCGCCGCGGCCGGCCGCGAGGATCGCCCAGACCAGTCCCACGCCGATCACGCCCGCCGAGGCGCCCGACAGGCTCGCCTGCACGGCGAACTCGCGCCGGTCCATCCGGCGGCGCGCGGCGTTGGCCGTCCGCAGCTCGGTCAGCATGCGAAGGCGCAGGAAGGCGCCGAGGTCGAAGAGGCGGATCTCCTTGGCGGCCTCCGCCGTGGACATGAGGCGCGCGTAGAACAGCTCCCGGCGCTCGGCCGGCCCGATCCGCCACAGCATGGCGACCCGCTGCCGCGACATGCGCAGCTCGATGAGCAGCGCGGGTACGGCCGACAGCATGACGAGCACGGTGAACCAGGGGCTGATCAGCAACAGGGAGCCGACGAACCCGGCGACGATCACCGTGCTCCGCGCGGCGGACAGCGCGGTGTCCACCAGCCTGCCCGGGTTGGTGGCGCTCTGCTGGGCCAGGCGCAGCCGGTCGAGGAACGCGGGGCTCTCGAAGCCGGCCAGTCCGGCGAAGCCGGTCACCGCCTCGAACAGCTCGTCCTTGGCCCGCAGCGCCGTCCGCCGGTCCACCTCGGCACGCAGGTACTGCGCGGCGTGCGCCGCCGCCGCGGCGGCCGTCGTCACGACGGCCATCGCCACCGCCAGGCCGAGCAGCGCGGTGGTCCGCCCGTGCGCCAGCCCGTCCAGCACGGACTTCGTCAGCCACGCCAGGGCGATCGGGGTGGCGGCGCCCACGAGGGTGACCGCCAGGTATCCGAGGAGGTGCGCCGGGGCCGAGCGCCACACCGTCCGGGCCGCGCGTGCCGCGCATCCCGCCAGGCCGGCGGGCGTCGGTACGGCGCCCGGCCGGCGGCTGGTCACGCCGGCGCCCCGGCCGGCAGCCGAGTGACCCGAGGCGCCGTGGCGAGGAGCTTGCCGCCCGCGGCCACCTGGAAGAAGGTCGGGAAGGCCTGCACCTTGAACGCCTCGGCGACCTGCGGCGGCGACGTCTTCTCCACGATCACCTGCGCCACGGGTGACAGCGTCGTGACCAGCTCCGCGGGGTCGCCCGAGCGGCCGTCGACCACCGCGAGCACCCGTGACCGGTCATGGCGCGCCGCCCAGGAGGTCAGCTCCGGAAGCTGCTCGTGGCAGCCCCGGCAGTCCGGTGACAGGAACGCGACGACCGTCCCCTCGGGCAGGCCGTCCCGCGTCACGCGCACGTCGTCCACGGTCGTCGCGTCGAAGTCGCCGACGGCCTCACCGATGGGCAGGCTCGCGCCCGCTCCGGGCATGCCGCCCGCGCCGACGACCTCGTACAGCGCGTCGATCAGCTTCGTGTGCTCCCGGATCCGCCGGACCACGCCGAGGGTCAGCAGCAGGTCCGCCAGACACAGGACGCCGACGAGGACCATGATGGCGACCAGGTAGGGCACAAGACACCTCCGTGTGGAAAAGGGCATGAATGTGCCCGGCCGCGGCCGTCCGCGGCCGGGCACCGTTCAATCACAAGTGCCGGTTACCGGCAGGACGTGGTGGACACGCAGCCGCCGCAGTGGTGGCTGCCGTTGGGGTAGTAGCAGCAGTACTTCCAGGTGGAGCTGTTGCAGCACTGGTAGTCGCAGTCGGTCGCCCGAGCCGCGGTGTGCGGCGCGATCAGCTCCAGGAGCCGGTCCGCCATTCTGGTCACGACGCGCATTGAACCTCCCTGTCAGGGTTCCGGGTGGGCCCTCCCTCACCCGGCGCGGCAGGGCCACGGCCGTCCTGCGCCGTCGTCCCGCCGCACGTCGCAGCCTGCGCCGGGGATCTCAGCGATTTCTCAATGATTTCTCAACGGCCTGCCGCCGGGGGCGGGGCGTGGGCGGCGATGCGCTCGCGTACCTTGCCGGCCTGCGCGTCGCCGACGGCGTCGTAGCACTCCGCCGCTCGTTCCCAGGCGGCGAGGGCGGCCGCGGTGTCACCGGCCCGCAGCTGGGTCTCGCCCAGGCGGACCAGCGTCTCGGCGGCCGGGTGCAGGTCGTCGCAGCCGCGCAGCAACTCCGCCGCCCGCTCGTAGCACGCCACCGCCTGCGCGAAGTCCCCCTTGACCTGCAGGATGTACGCGATGCTGTCCCAGGCGTGCCCCTCGCCCTGGGCGTACCCGAACTCGGCCAGGATGCGCTGCGCCCTGCGGCAGTCGGTCAGCGCCTCGTCGTAGTCGCCGCCCTGGGCCCGCCACCAGCCCGCGTTGTTCAGCGCCCTGGCCTCGCCGATGACGTCGCCGGCCCGTCGGAACAGCTCCCGCGCCCGCACCGCGTGCTCCAGCACCTCGGCGGGGCGGATCTGGGCCAGCGAGACCGTCAGGCCCAGCTCGACGTGCGCCTCCAGGACCGGCTCGTCGAGGAGCCGGTGCAGGCCGACGGCCTGATCGAAGTGCCCGACCGCCTCCTTGTGGCCGCCCAGCCTGGCATGGGCGCGCGCGATGCTGTTGTGGCAGCGGGCCTGGGCCAGCAGGTCGCCGGCCCGGCCGGCCGCGTCCAGCGCCACGGCCTGCACGCGCAGGATCTGCTCCCACGGGCCGCGGCGCTGCATGAACTCCGCGAACGCCCACGCCAGCTCGTACGCGTACCGGTCCAGCCCGGCCTCGGTCGCCTCCGTCAGCAGCGCCGGGAGCGCCACGCATTCGTCGGCGTACCACCGCAGGGCGTCCGCCTGCCCGGCGAACCGCTCCACCGCTGCCCCTCGCGCCCGGGGCCGTAGTTCCAGCTTCTCGCGATGGGGGTAGCACGCCTCGCTCGCGGCGCACGCCGAATGCAGGTAGTAGTCCAGCAGCCGCCGCGTCGCCCCACGCCGCACCGCCCGGCTGTCGGCGGCGCGCTCCTGCTCCGACGCGTACACGCGCAGCAGGTCGTGCAACCGCAGGCGGCCGGGCGTACGCATGTCGACCAGACTGGCGCGGTCGAGCCGCACGGCCAGCTCCCTGGCCCGGTCCACCGGCAGGGCGGCCAGGCTCGCCGCCGCCGCGAGCGGCACGTGCGGTCCGGGGTGCCGCCCGAGGCGCCGGAACAGCCGGATCGCGGGCTCGGGCAGGTCCCGGTACGACCGCCCGAACACGGTGCGCAGGTCGATCGCCGGGTCGCTGTGGGCGAACGGCTCCAGATCCGCGCCGGCCCGCGAGAGGTCCGCGGCGACTTCGGCCAGCGGCAGCTCCGTGCGCTGCGCGAGCTGCGCCGCGACGATCGCCAGCGCGAGCGGTAGCCGGCCGCACTGGCGGATGATCAGCGCGGCGGCCTCCGGCTCGGCCACCAGCCGCTGCTCGCCCAGCCGCGCGGCCAGGAGGTGGTAGGCGTCGTCATCCGGGAGGACGTCCAGCCCGACCAGGGAGGCGCCCGCGGCGACCGCGAGACCGGACAGCTCCGAGCGACTGGTCACCAGCGTCAGGCATCCCGGCGCGGCGGCCAGCAGCGGGCGTACCTGGTCGGCGCCGCGCGCGTCGTCGAGCAGGACGAGGACCCGCCGGCGGGCCAGCACGCTGCGGTAGAGCCCGATCCTGGCCTCCACACCCGACGGCACCTGCGCTTCCGGGACCCCGAGCGCGACGAGGAAACGGGGCAGGATCATCGCCGCGTCGGCGGAGCCGACCGTGCTGAGATCGGCGTACAGCTGCCCGTCGGGGAAGTGGCCGCGATGCAGGTGCGCCCAGCGCAGCGCGAGTGACGACTTGCCCACGCCCGGCGGTCCCGAGATGGCGCAGACCGCCGCGGTGCCCGCCGGTTCGCCGGTCGCGACCGCCGCCAGCCGTTCCAGCTCGGCCTCCCGTCCGACGAAGCACCTGAGGTCGACCGGCAGCTGGGCCGGGACCACGCGGACGGTCTCGGCCGCGTCGTCGGACAGCAGCAGTGTCCGGTGCACGCGGCGTAACTCCGTACCCGGCTCGACGCCCAGCTCCTCGGCGAGCGTCTGCCGTACCCGGGCGAAGTGCGCCAGGGCCTCGGCGGTCCTTCCCCAGGCGTGCAGGGCCTCGATCAGCGCGCTGGCCAGCAGCTCGTCCAGCGGGTACTCGTCGGCCAGCGGCGACAGCGCCGCCACGGCCGCCGCGGCGTCGCGCCCGGTCACCAGCCGGGCCCAGCGCAGCGTGGTCTCCTTGCGCTCGTCGCGCAGACGGTGGCGGGCCCGCTCGGCCCATCCGCCCGGCAGCCCGGTCAGCGGGTCGCCGCGCCACAACGCGAGAGCCTCGCCCAGCAGCGGCGCCGGGTCCGGCTCCGCCATCGCCTGGAAGGTGAGCCCCCGGAACCGCGACACGTCCACCGCCGACTCGTCCACGTCGAGCAGGTAGCCACCGGGCCGGTGGACCACGGCGCCGTCATCCTTCAGGAGCTCGCGGCGGATGCGGGTGATGACGGTGTAAAGGGTGCGCCGCGCGCCGGTCGGAACCTGCTCGCCCCACACGCGGGCAAGGAGCGACTCGACCGGCACGACCCGGCCGGCCTCCCACGCGAGCGCCGCGAGCGTGAGCGCGACCTGCGGAGGGCGCACCGGCTGCAGCCGGCCCTCACGCTCCACCTCGACAGGTCCGAGCAGTCGAATCAGCACGACGTCCATCCCTTGCTTGTGGATCTTCGAGCGTAACGAACACCGGGGCGCCGAGACCGGTGATCTTCTCCTGCGCACGCTTCGAGTGGACATGTCCCTCGGGGACACGCTAGAGTCCTTTTAAGTCAGTCAACTAACTTACTGAAGGGCAACAGCCATGATCGTCGTCACTGGAGCCACCGGCAACGTCGGCCGCGAGCTCGTCAACACCCTCCTCGCCGCGGGCGAGCGGGTCACGGCCGTGTCCCGCAACTCCGCCGAGGTCCCCGACGGAGCACTGCACCACCGGGCCGACCTGAACGACCCCGTGAGCCTGCGCCCCGCGCTGGACGGCGCCGAGGCGGTCTTCCTGCTCGTGGCCGGGGACGACCCGCACGCGATCCTCAAGGAGGCCGCGGGCGTCAAGCGCGTCGTGCTGCTGTCCTCGCAGGGTGCGGGCACCCGGCCCGAGGTCTACCGGCACCCGGCCATGTTCGAGCAGGCCGTACGCGAGTCGGGGCTGGACTTCACGATCCTGCGGCCGGGCGGGTTCGACTCCAACGCCTTTGCCTGGGCCGAGTCGATCCGGACCACGCGCACCGCCGCCGCACCCTTCGGGGACGTCGGGCTGCCGACCATCGACCCGGCCGACATCGCGGAGGTCGCGGCCGTGGTGCTGCGCGAGTCCGGGCACGCCGGCCGTACGTATGAGCTGACCGGGCCCGCGCTCACCACTCCGCGCGAGCGGGCGGCGGCGATCGGCGAGGCGCTCGGCGAGCCGGTGCGGTTCGTGGAGCAGACCCGCGAGGAGGCGCGGGCGCAGATGCTCCAGGTGATGCCCGAGCCCGTCGTCGAGGGCACGCTGGCCATCCTGGGCGAGCCCACCGCGGCCGAGCTGGCCGTCAGCCCCGACGTCGAGCTCGTGCTCGGGCGCGCGCCCCGCACCTTCGCCCACTGGGCCGCCCGCAACCTGCCCGCCTTCCGATGAGCCCGGCCGATGGGCGCGGACCGATGAGCGTGGTCCGATGAGTGCGGCCGACGGGCGCGGACCGATGAGCGCCGCGGTCGAGCGTTTCCTCGCCGAGCCGCACGTGGCCACCCTCACCACCCTGCGCCCGGACGGCTCGCCGCACGTCGTCGCGGTGCGATTCACCTGGGACCGTGCCGCGGGCATGGCCCGGGTCCTGACCACCGGCGCCACCCGCAAGTCCAGGAACCTCGCCCGGCCGGGCGGGCGTGTGGCGCTCTGCCAGGCGGTGGGGTTCCGATGGGTGACGCTCGAAGGCGCCGCCACGGTCCACGACGCGCCCGAGCGGGTGGCCGAGGGCGTACGCCGCTACGCCGCCCGCTACGGGGCGCCGCCGCCGAACCCGCCCGGCCGCGTGGTCATCGAGATCGCGGTCGACCGCGTCACCCGGCTCAACCTCTGAACCCGAACTCCACACGAAGGACCACCAGATCATGCCTGTTCAGCACATCCTCGACTCCACCATGCACCACCGGGAGTCCGGCGCCGGGACGCCGATCGTCTTCCTGCACGGCAACCCGACCTCGTCCTACCTGTGGCGGGACGTCATGCCGGCCGTGGGCGCCGGACGGCTCCTGGCACCCGACCTCATCGGCATGGGCGAGTCGGGCAAACCCGATATCGAGTACACCTTCGCCGACCACGCCCGCTACCTCGACGCCTGGTTCGACGCGCTCGGCCTCCAGGACGTGGTGCTGGTCGGGCACGACTGGGGCGGCGCCCTGGCCTTCGACTGGGCCGCCCGCCACCCGGATCGGGTACGCGGCATCGCGTTCACCGAGACCATCGTCAAGCCGATGACCTGGGAGGAGTTCCCCGAGGGCGGCCGCGAGCTGTTCCGGGCCATCAAGACGGACGGCGTCGGCGAGGCCATGATCCTGGACGACAACGCCTTCATCGAGCAGGCCCTGCCGGGCACCGTCGCGACGCCGCTCTCCGAGGGGGACCTGGACGTCTACCGCAAGCCGTACCCGACGCGCGAGAGCAGGCTGCCGCTCCTGCGCTGGCCGCGGTCGATGCCGCTGGGCGGCGAGCCGGCCGACGTCGTGGCCAGGATCGAGGCGTACGACCGGTGGCTGGCGGACAGCCCCGACGTGCCCAAGCTGCTGCTCACGTTCGCGCCCGGGCCGGGGGCGATGATGCACGACGACATGGTCGCGTGGTGCGCCGCCACCATGGCGGGCCTGGAGATCGAGCGCTCCGAGGCCGTCGCCGGGCACCACACGCCGGAGGACCAGCCCGCCCTGATCGCCGCGGCCGTCTCGTCCTGGGCGGATCGGCACGGCCTCCGACGAACCGGCACGGAATAACGCCCCACGTGTCACGGCTGACCCGTGGCGTGACCACGATTCTTGTGACCGGTGCCACCGGCAACGTCGGCCGGGAGGTCGTCGCCCGGCTGGCGGCCGCCGGCGTCTCCGTCCGGACGCTCGTGAGGGACGCGCGGCGGGCCCCGCAGGGCGTCGAAGCGGTGGAGGGGGACCTGGCCGTCCCGGCCACGCTGGAGCCGGCGCTGGCCGGGGTGGAGGCGGTGTTCCTGATCTGGCCGTTCCTCACCGCCGAAGGCGCCCCGCCCGTCCTCGACGTCCTGGAGCGCCACGTCCGGCGCGTCGTCTACCTGTCCTCGTCAGGCGTGAACGCGGCAGGGGTGAACGCGGCAGGGGTGGACAGCGCCTCCGGGCGGCAGACCGACCCGATCAATCAGCTCCATGCCGACATGGAGCGCCTGATCACCCGGTCCGGTATGGAGTGGACCGTCCTGCGGGCCGACACGATCGCCTCCAACACGCGCGGCTGGGCCGCCCAGATCCGCGACGCGGGCGTCGTGCGCGGTCCCGAGATCGCCCCCACGGCGGTGGTCGATCCGCGTGACGTCGCGGCCGTGGCGGCGCTGGTGCTGGCCGGCGGGGAGCACACGGGGCAGACGTACGTGCTGACCGGCCCCGAGGTGATCGGGCGGGCCGATCAGGTACAGGCGATCGGGGAGGCCGTCGGGCGCCCGCTGCGCTTCGAGAAGGTCCCCGTGGAGGAGGCGCGGGCCCGGATGCTCGCCGACGGCCGGCCTCCCGCACTGGTGGAGGCCCTGCTGTCCGCCGCCGGGACGCGAGCGCGGTCAGGAGTGGTCACCACCACGGTCGAGCAGCTCACCGGCGCGCCGGCACGCACGTTCGCCCAGTGGGCCGCCGACCACGCCGCCGACTTCCGCTGACCACCCGCCCGCCTGACCACCCGCCCGCCGCGGCGCCCCGGTTCCCGCGATGCCGGTTCCCGCGATGTCGGTGAGGTCTGAAAGCCGCCGGTGTCAGACGTGTCGTGACTGTTTGGCTGAGTCGTTCCCCGAAGCAGCCATCAACGTCCGAACGGAAGCCCATGTCCACGGCAGTCCTCACCCGCTCGCGCCCGCCCATCGTCGGCTGGCTCGCCGTCACCACGCTCACCCTCGGCATCTTCGCCATCGTCACCAGCGAGATCCTGCCCATCGGCCTGCTGACCACCATCGCGGCGGACTTCGGCGTCTCGGAGGGCACCGCGGGCCTGACCATGACCCTGCCGGGCGTCGTCGCCGCGGTCGCCGCCCCGGCCGTCACCCTGGCCACCGCGCGCCTGGACCGCCGGGTGATGCTGTGCGCGCTCATGGTGGTGCTGGCCCTGGCCGACGTGCTGGCGGCGGTCGCCTCCGCCTACTGGGTGATGCTGGTCTCCCGGGTGCTCGTGGGGCTCACCATCGGCGGCTTCTGGTCCATCGGCGCCGGGCTGGCCGCCCGGCTGGTGCCGGCCCGGTCGGTCGGCACGGCCACGGCCCTGATCTTCTCCGCCGTGCCGCTGGGGTCGGTGCTCGGCGTGCCGGCCGGAACCCTCATCGGGCACGTCGCGGGCTGGCGGACGGCCTTCGTGGCCCTGGCCGTCCTGTCGGCCGTCGTCCTGGCGGCCCTGCTCGTGCTGGTGCCCCCGCTGCCCGCGCGGCAGGTGACCAGCGCCCGGGTGCTGCGCGACCTGCTGCGCGGGCGGGGCACCAGGGTGGCGCTGCTCGCCACCGCCCTCGTCGTCCTGGCCCACTTCGGCACCTACACCTACGTCACGCCGTTCCTGGAGCAGGTCACCGGGCTCGACCCGGCCTCCGTCAGCGCCGCCCTCCTCGCGTACGGGGTGGCGGGCATCGCGGGCAACTTCGTGGCCGGCCGGGCCGTCGCCGTGGCCCCGAGGGGCACGTTCGCGGCGGCCGGCTGCCTGATCGCCGCCGCGACGCTCCTGCTGCCCGTGGCCGGTACGCGGGCCGGCGGCGCCTTCGCGCTGCTCGTGCTCTGGGGGCTGGCCTACGGGGCCGTGCCGGTCTGCTCCCAGGCATGGTTCGCCAGGGCCGCGCCCCACGCTCCGGAGGCCGCCACGGTCGTGTTCACCTCGTCGTTCCAGGCCACGTTCGCGCTCGGCGCGCTGCTCGGCGGGGTCGTCGTGGACGCGGTCTCCGTCTCGGCGGTGATGGTGTGCGGCGCTCTGGCGGCGCTGCTCATGGCGGCGTCACTGGGACGGCTGGGCCGCTCCGGCTGACGCCGGAGCGTGCTCGCGGCGTAGGCGCAGCAGGCGGCGCATCGCCACGATGCCCGCCAGCGGCCCCACGGCGAGCACGGCGAACGCCCACCGCCAGCCGACGGCCTGCTCGGCGGCCGGGACCAGCCAGATCGTCGCGCCGGTCAGCAGGAAGCCGAACGCCATCTGCAGGGTCAGCGCCGTGCCCACGTAGCTCTGGTCGGCCAGCTCGGTGACCAGCGCGGAGAACTGCACCGAGTCGCCCACGACGCTGTACCCCCACACCAGACCGACCACGACCAGCAGCCAGAGCGGCGCCCCCATGAGCAGCCCGATGAACGCGGCGCAGGCAGCCGAGACGGCCATCATGCCGATCGCGGTGCGCTCGCGGCCGAAGCGGTCGCCGAGCAGGCCGCCGGTGTAGTTGCCGAGGCCACCGACGGCGAAGACGCCGAAGGTGACGTAGATCCCGAGGAGCGAGTCCTCCATCCCGTGGACGCGCAGCGCCGCTGAGACGAACAGCAGGAACCACGTCCACATGGCGTACAGCTCCCACATGTGGCACAGGTACCCGATCGTGGCCAGCCGGGTGCCGCGGTCGCGCAGGACGCGGCGGGCCTGGCGGGGGTCCAGCACCGCGGCGGGGAACGGGTACGGCCCCTCCTTGACGACCGTGAGCGTGACCAGCCCGCCGGCCATCGTGAGCACCGAGGTGGCCACGATGACAGTGCGCCAGTTCAGCCCGCCGAGGCCGTTGATCAGGTGCGGGACGCCGGAGCTCACGGTCAGCGCGCCGATCAGCAGCCCCATCGCGGCCCCGCGCCCGTCGCGGTACCAGGTCGCGACGAGCTTCAGCGACGGCGGGTAGACGCCCGCGATGAACAGGCCGGTGGCGAAGCGGGCCAGGCTGCCCGTGAGCGCGTCGTGGGTCAGGAGCAGGGCCAGGTTGGCGACGGCGGCCCCGATCGAGCTGAGGAAGATCAGCCTGATGGGCGGTAGCGCGTCGGAGACGACGAAGACCGCCGACAGCACCGCGCCCGCCACGAACCCCCACTGCACGGAGATCGTCAGCCAGGCGGCGAGGTCGGGCGTGAGCCCCCACTCCTGCCGGACCTGCGGGATCACCGCGGTCGCCGAGAACCAGGTGGACTTGAGCAGCAGCAGCGTTCCCGCGAGGACGAACAGGGTGCGGCGGGCGTCCGGACGGGCCACGGAACCGGTCCTTTCTCGACGGTGATCAGGCAGGCGACCAGGCGGGCATTCAGGCGGGCTCGGTACCGGCGGTTGGCGCTGCCCGGCGGGCGCGGTAGGCGGCGACCGTGTTGCGGTTGAGGCAGGTCTTGGAGCAGTAGCGGCGGCGAGGGCCGCGCGAGATGTCGGCGTAGACGCGCTCGCACGCGGCGTCCGGGCACACACCGAGCCGGCCTGCCCCGTACTCGCAGATCACGAACGCCAGCCCCACGGCGGTGTTGGCCCGGACACGGTCGACGAGCGCGGCGCCGGGAGGGCCGTAATGCAGGTGCGGGCCCTCGCCGTGGTCGGAGATGTGCGGGTGCATGGGCACCTCGCCCATGACGGTGTTGAGCAGGTCGACGGCCCGCGCCTCGTCGTTCTCGGCGAACACGGGCCGCAGCCGCCGCGCCCAGAGGCGCAGCGCCTCCGCCTCGTCCTCGGTCAGCGGATGCTCGACCTTGAAGTTGTACGAGGTCAGCAGGGCGCCCAGGGCCTCGGGGGTGGGGGCGGGGGCGTCGGCGGTCACCGCGTTGACCAGGGCGACCGCCGTGCCCACGCCGTCGTTGCGGTAGCCGGTCACCTCGGTGGGGCTGGTTCTCGCCATGAGTCCATCGTAATCTCAATACGCCAGGAATGACATTACGTCCACCCCATGCGCTGCGCGTGCGGCGGCATGGCGTGCGCCTGATCGCATGCGAGGAGTCGCCGCGGGCCGTCGCCGAGCTGACGGGGCCGGCGGGCCGGTTCGCCCTTCGGCGCGGTCCGTCAGACCTCCAGGACCATGCCGTCCTCGGCGAGTTCGAGGTCCAGCTCCGCCCGCCGCGCCAGGACCTGCGGCCCCGCGTGGATGAGCAGCAGCCGCCGGCATCGCAGCCGGTCGAGCCGGGCGATCAGCTCCGGCACGTGCAGGTGGTGGCGCACGGCCCGGTCGAACGTGTAGCCCTCGCAGAGGAACAGGTCGGCCCCGTCGGCGACGTCGATCAGCGTGTCGGTCCAGGCACTGTCGCCGCTGTAGGCGATCGTGCGGCCGCCCACCTCCACGCGCAGCGCCAGCGCGACCGCCCCGGCGGCGTGGTCCGCCTCGTACGCCCGTACCTCGACGTCCTCGACCAACGCGGACGAGCCGGGCGCCACCTCGTGGACGTGCACCGGGAACCGCCTGCTCACCGACGCAGAGCCCGGGAACAGCACCTCCATCGCCCGCTCCAGCCGCGCCTGCAGGCCGGGCGGTCCCACCAGGTGCAGCGGCCGCAACCGCCGCGTGAACTGGCCGTCCAGGATGAGGAACGGCAGCCCGCCGAAGTGGTCGCCGTGCAGGTGCGACACCGCCACGACCGAGACGGCGCCCGGCTCCAGCCCGAGCCGCTTCAGCCCGGTCAGAGCCGTGGCGCCGCAGTCCACGAGCAGCGCTCCGTCACTCCCCGCGGCCTGGACGTGCACGCACGTCTGCAGCATGCCGCCGTCGCCGAACGCGTTGCCGGCCCCCGCCAGCGTGACCCGTACAGGAGCGTCCATGGTCACGAGTCTGGCATGTGGCTCATTCTCCGGCCGCCTCCCGGGCCACGCGCTCCAGGCGGCTCCGGTAATCCTCCCACCACTCCGGGCCGGCCTCCGGCAGGTTGCCGGCGTCGGCGCGCAGGCCGGCGGCGCCGTCGATCAGCTCGCGCACGATGTCGGCGTGGCCGGCGTGCCGGTTGGTCTCGGCGGTCACGTGGATGAGGATCTTGTGCAGCGTGACCTCGTTCCGGTGCTCCGGCCACCACGGCACGCGCCCCGTCGACTCCAGCGCGAGCGCGCCGATCGTGGCGTCCGTGTGCTCCCACGCGCGGTGGTACAGCGCGATGATCTGCTCGCGGGACTCCTCGGCGGTGGCCCACAGGTCGGCGTTGGGCTCGGCGCCCTCCTCGTACCACGGCTGCGGCTCGGCCGACGGCCGTCCGAAGACATCGCCGAAGTACCCGAGCTCGACGCTCGCCAGGTGCTTGACCAGGCCCAGCAGGTTCGTGCCGGTCGGGGTCAGGGGGCGGCGGACGTCGTACTCGGAGAGCCCGTCGAGCTTCCACAGCACGGCCTCGCGGGCGGTCTGGAGGTAACGGTGGAGGTCCGCTTTGGGGTCGTAGCTGGTCATGCCGGGCATTGTGTCACCGATCGGGCGTCAGGCGGCGTCGTGGAAGACCAGGCCGAGCGTGCGCCGCAGACCGTGCCGTACCGTGCTGACGCCGTGCCGTACCGGAGCGGCCGACCAGCCCCGCGCCGAGGCGACGGGCCGGTCCCGGGTGGTGAACACGAGGCCGTGGCCCTGCGGCAGCAGCGTCACGGTGCCGCGCGACTGGGCGCGGGGCCGCTGCTCGACCAGCAGGAACTCCCCGCCGCCGTAGCCGGGTCCGGGCTCGTCCAGGCCGATCACCACCTGCAACGGGAACACCAGGTCCCCGTACAGGTCGCGGTGCAGGGCGTTCCAGTCGCCCTCGCGGTAGCGCAGCAGGATCTGCGTGGACTTGGTCTGGCCGGCCTCGTGGCACATCGCCAGCCACGCGTCGAGGGTGTCCGGCCACGGCGCGGGCCTGCCGAGCCGGGCCGCCCAGTCCCGGGCGATCGGCAGCAGGCGTGGGTACAGCGCCTGGCGCAGCTCCTCGACCAGAGCGGGGAACGGCCGGGCGAAGTACCGGTACTGCCCGCGCCCGAAGCGCAGCCGCTCCATGTCGACGGTCGAACGGAACAGCGCGGCCTCCTCGTACAGCTCCGCGATCCCCTGGCACTCCTCGGCCGTGAGGAGCGGGCCGGTCAGCGCGCAGCCGTGGGCGTCCATCTCCCCGGCCAGCCGTCCCCAGTCGGCCCGCCCGACCCGTTCGGGTGAGGTGAGCTGCGAGGTGAGCTGTGATGTGTGCATGGCGACTCTCCTTTCCCTCTCTTCAACACCGGAGGGCCCCGGAATCCCGGCGGTTTTCGGACGTCACGCTGCGGTCGCGCCGGTCCCCGGGCAGCCACACGTGAGGTCGCGGCCCGGGCTTCGGAGGGTCACGCGCGCAGGTCGTCCGTGGCCTCCTGGTACGCCGCGGCGGCACGGGTGAAGTAGTCGAACAGCACGTCGAGCTGCTCGGGCGAGTATCCGCGGAGGATCTCGCCCACCTTCTCGCGGGCCGGCGCCATGACCTCGTCCAGCCGGGCGGGCTTGCCGACCGTCTCCACGATGACCTTGCGGCGGTCGTCCGGCGACGGGGTGCGCCGTACGTACCCCGCCTGCTCCAGCCGGTCGATGAGGCGCGTGGTCGGCCCCGTCGTCAGCCCGGCGCGCTCGCCCAGCTCGCCCGGCGTCATCGCGCCGTTGAGCTCCAGGATGTTGAGCGCGTACAGGTCGGTGGCCCCGAGGTCGCAGGCCCGCGCGCCGGCCTGGCCGTGCAGCAGCACCGCGCTCAGATAGCGGCGGTAGACCGCGCCCGCGTCCGGTCGCATCCCCTGTGTTGACACCGTCACGCCTCCATGTCTAATCTCTTCCTCAAAGAAGAGAAATCTTCAGAGAAGAAACTTCTTCTGTGAAGCTACCATGGAGGAGCAGGGACATGAACCACCAGCGCACCACCGAGGCCGACACCGCCGCCGTCCGGCACCTGCTGGAGCGCTCCTGCGAGGCGTGGGGCCGCGGCGACGGCGCCGCCTACGGCGAGCTGTTCACCGACGACGCCACCGACGTCACCTTCGTCGGCACCGTCTACCAGGGCGGTGAGGAGATCGGCCGCGCGCACCAGGCCCTGTTCGACAGCTTCCTCAAGGGCACCCGCCTCGCCATGGAGATCCTCGACATCCGCTTCTACGGCGCGGACACGGCCGTGGTCGTCAGCCGCGGCGACGTCCACAAGGGCCGGCCGGGGAAGCTCGGCAAGGTCCAGACCTACACGCTGGTCCGCGGCGAGGACGGCCGCTGGCGCATCGCGGCCGTCCAGAAGACCAAGCGGCAGCGCCTGATGGAGGCCGTCTCCTTCAAGTTCCAGCCCGCCACCAAGCCCCGCTAACCCCGCAGATCCCGCCGACCCCCGAGAGCAGGACACACATGGCGACCATCGCCGTCATCGGCGCCACCGGCCGCACCGGGCGCGTCCTCGTGGAG
Source organism: Nonomuraea sp. NPDC050383 (assembly GCF_044459125.1). Taxonomy (NCBI): domain Bacteria; kingdom Bacillati; phylum Actinomycetota; class Actinomycetes; order Streptosporangiales; family Streptosporangiaceae; genus Nonomuraea; species Nonomuraea sp. NPDC050383. The sequence continues at coordinate 350,569 of NZ_JBITIP010000005.1, read as the reverse complement.
CGGGCGCTGGCCTCCGGCCACGACGTCACCGCGATCGCCCGCCGCCCCGAGACCCTGGGCCTGCGGCACCGCCGCCTCACCCCGCACGCCGCCGACGTGCTGCGCCCCGGCGACCTCGCCGGGATCCTGTCCGGGCACGACGCCGTCGTCTCGGCCCTCGGCTCGACCGGCCGCGGCCCCACCACCGTCTACTCCGCAGGCACCGCGGCCATCGTCGCCGCCATGGGCACGAGCCGCCGGCTGGTCGTCCTGTCCTCGGCCGGGCTGGGGACGCCGCCCGGCGCGGGCCTCATGACCAGGCTCGCCGGCCGGCTGCTGTACCGCGTCATGCGCCACCCGTACGCCGACATGCGGCTGATGGAGCGGCTGCTGGCCGCCACGGACCTCGACTGGACCGCGATGCGACCCACCGGCCTGACCGACCGGCCCGCCACGGGCCGTCCGCGCGTGAGCGTCGGCGCCACGGAGCGCGTCGGCACCCGCACGTCCCGGGCCGAGCTGGCGGCCTTCATCCTCGACCGGCTCGACGACCCGGCGACCTTCCGCACCACGGTGGCCATCTCGTCCTGAGCCGAGCGGCGGATCATGTCCTGCGGTCGCCCGTCCTCTCGTCCCCGCCTCGTCCGCCTCTGACGGGCGGACTTCGGCTCAACCGGCGTGACGGGCCTCCCGCTGGAAGAGGCGGAGGGTGTCACTCAGCTCGCGTTCGATGATGCGCCCCGACGCCTCGGAGTCGCCGGCGCGGATGGCCTCCACCAGCGCCGCGTGGGAGTCGTCGCCCAGCGCCGGGTCATGGGCGCGCAGGTCCACCAGGGCCATCAGGTCGGTCAGCCCCCGTCGTAGCACCGGGACGAAGTCCGCGAACAGGCCGGCGAGCAGCGGGTTGTGGCCCGCCGCCACCACGGCCGTGTGCAGCGCGATGTCGGCGTCCACGAACCCGGCGTCGTCCGCCTCCACGGCCGCCCGCCGCCGCTCCTCCAGCGCCCGGTCCATCGCCTCCAGGTCCTCCTCGGTGCGGCGGGCCGCCGCGATCCGGGCCGACTGCACCTCGACCATGGTGCGCACCTCGTACAGGTCCACCACGGCGGCACGGCGCAGACGAGCAGGCCAGTCCTCCGCCGGCTCGGTGGCGATCACGTACACGCCGGAGCCCTGACGGGCCGCGAGCAGGCCGGCACCGCTGAGCGCGCGGATCGCCTCGCGGACCGTCGAGCGGCCCACGCCGAGCTTCCTGGCCAGGGTGGTCTCGCCGGGAAGCCTGGTGCCGACCGGCCAGTGGCCGCCGGTGATCTGCTCGCGCAGCCGCTGGGTGGCCTGGTCCACGAGGGGGCTGCGGCTGAGCGGGGCGAGACCGGGCGACGTCATCCGTACCTCTCAGGTTGTCTGAGGAGCTGTGGTGTGGTTAGTGTAGCGCCCATGACGCTGCCCGGTCTTCTTCTCGGCCGCCGCGGCGGGGCCTGACGCGATCGGCGCCCCGCCGCGGGACCCCGTGCCGCCGGTCGCCTGCCGTTCCCCGTCGCCAGGCCCGTTCCAGGCCCGTTCCACAGAACGGGTCATCCCGGAGAACGGGCCGTCCCAGAGAAGAGGACCTCCATGTCCACGTCGTTCCCCGGCCTGCGCATCCCCTCCGGCGCGGTGCCCGCCGCGCAGCCGCGCTGGAACCCCCAGCGGCCCAGCGCGATGCCGTCCTTCCGCTACCGGCCCGTCCACGACCGCGTCGCCGTTCCCCTGGAGGGCCGACGGTGGCCCTCGCGGACCGTCACCGCCGCCCCCCTGTGGGTGCCGGTCGACCTGCGCGACGGCAACCAGGCCCTGGCCGACCCCATGGACCCGGAGCGCAAGCGCCGCATGTTCGAGCTGTTCCTCGCCATGGGCTTCAAGGAGATCGAGGTCGGCTACCCGTCGGCCAGCCGGACGGACTTCGACTTCGTCCGCCTGCTCGTCGAGCACGACCTGGTGCCCGACGACGTCACCCCGGTCGTGTTCACGGCCGCCCGGCGCGACCTGATCGAGCGGACGTACGCCTCGATCGAGGGGCTGCCGCGCGCCGTCGTCCACCTCTACACCGCCACCGCTCCCACCTGGCGGGACGTCGTCCTCGGGCACGGACGCGACGAGCTGCGCGCGCTCATCACCGAGGCCGCCGAGGACGTCGCCCGCGCGGCCGAGGGGCGGCCCGGGGTGCGGTTCGAGTTCTCGCCGGAGGTGTTCAACCTCACCGAGCCCGACTACGTCCTGGAGGTCTGCAACGGGCTGTCGGCGCTGTGGGACGCGAGCCCCGACCGGCCGGTGATCCACAACCTGCCGGCCACCGTCGAGGTCGCCACGCCCAACGTGTACGCCGACCAGATCGAGTACATGGACCGCCACCTCGACCGGCGCGACGGCGTCATCCTGTCGGTCCACCCGCACAACGACCGCGGCACCGGCGTCGCCTGCGCCGAGCTGGCCGTGCTGGCGGGGGCGCAGCGGGTGGAGGGCTGCCTGTTCGGCAACGGGGAGCGCACCGGCAACGTGGACCTGGTCACGCTGGCGCTCAACCTGCACGCCCAGGGCGTCGACCCGATGATCGACTTCTCCGACATCGACGTCATCCGCGAGACGGTCGAGCACTGCAACCGCATCCCCGTCCACCCCCGGCACCCGTACGGGGGCGATCTCGTCTACACGGCCTTCTCCGGCACCCACCAGGACGCGATCAAGAAGGGCTTCGCCCACCACGAACGGCGGTCCGCGGAGCTGGGCGTGACGCCGGACCGGGCGCCGTGGGCGGTCCCGTACCTGCCGATCGACCCGCGCGACGTGGGACGCGACTACGAGGCCGTCATCCGCGTCAACAGCCAGTCCGGCAAGGGCGGCGTGGCGTACGTGCTCCGCGCCGAGCACGGCCTGGACCTGCCGCGCGGGCTGCAGGCCGACTTCTCCCGGGCGGTGCAGGCCGAGGCCGAGCTGAGCGGCGGCGAGGTGACGGGGGAGCGGCTGTGGGAGCTGTTCCAGGCCACGTACGCCGGCAGGACCGGGCCCGTGGAGCTGCTGCGCTGGAAGGTGGAGGGCGCGGACGGCGAGCACGCGTTCACCGGGGACTTCGTCGTCGGCGGGCGCGAGGCGCGGGGCGAGGGGACGGGTGTGGGGCCGCTGGCGGCGCTCACCGCGGCGCTGCGCGGGCTGGGGGTCGACGTGGAGATCACCGGCTACACCGAGCACGCCGTCCCCGCCTCCGCACACCCCGCCTCGGTGGGCCCCGGCGGCGCCGAGAGCGTGGCGGCGGCGTACGTGGAGTGCCGGGCCGGCGACGCGACCGCGTGGGGGGTGGGCCTGGCCTCCTCGGTCCTGACCGCCGCCGTGGACGCCGTCGTGTCGGCCGCCAACGCCGCCCTCGGCGCTCCCGGCGCCCCGGGCGCCTGATCAGGAGAAGGCGTCCACCCCGGTGAGCTCGCCGGACAGCTTCCAGAGCCGGGCCGCCTCGTCCGGGTCGACGGCCCACGGCTTGACCCCGCCGACGAGCATGTCGTCGGTCGTGGCCGGCTCGGCGACGTCGCAGTCCTGGCAGTAGGCGCCGCCGTGGTCGTCGAGCAGGGGCGAGGTCGCCGCCCACGTGGCCGTGGCCGCCCCCTGCTGCGGGGTCTTGAAGCCGGCGGGCGGAGTGCCGTCCGGCGTGATCCAGCCGAGCGCGACCTGCTCCTCCAGAGGTACGTGCCGTTGCAGCGGCGTCAGGATGCTGCCAGGGTGCACGGCGTACGCGTGCACCCCGGCCGCGGCGCCCAGCCGGTCGAGGTGGACCGCGAACAGCGCGGCCGCGGTCTTGGCCTGGGCGTAGGCCAGCCAGCCGTCGTACCCGCGCCGGAAGTGGACGTCGTCCCACCGCATGCCGGACAGGAAGTGCCCGGAGGAGGAGACCGCCACCACGCGCGCCCCGCCCGCGGCGAGGACGGGGCGCAGGTGGTTGACCAGCGCGTGGTGCCCGAGGTGGAGGGCGAAGTGGGCCTCCCAGCCGGGGCCCACGCGGGTCTCGGGGCAGGCCATGACGCCCGCGTTGGCGATGACCACGTCGATCGCCCGGCCCTTCTCCAGGAGGTCGCCGGAGAAGCGCCGCACGTCCGCCTGGTCCATCAGGTCGAGCGGGCCCACCTCCGCCCGGGGCACGTCCCGCAGGGCCGCACCGGCCGCGTCCGGACGGCGGGCGCCCACCACCACCCGGGCGCCGGCCCCGGCCAGCGCCCGCGTGATCTCAAGGCCCAGCCCGGAGTAACCGCCGGTGACCAGGGCGGTCCGTCCTGTCAGGTCGAGGCCGGCGAGCACCTCCTCGGCCGTGCTCCACGCGCCGAACCCACTACCGATCTTGTGCTGCCTGTTCGTCATGGGCTCGACGCTAGAATCTAGAGCTCGCTCTAGGTCAAATCGTGGAGGGAAACGTGGCGGACGGTCTGTCCATCGGGGACGTGGCGGCGGCCACCGGCCTGAGCGTGCACGCGCTGCGCTTCTTCGAGCGCGAGGGCCTGCTCCTGCGCCTCATCCCGCGCTCCGCCGGGGGCCGCCGGGTCTACGAGCCGGCGGACGTGGAATGGCTGCTGCTCTGCAACCGGCTGCGCGAGTCGGGCATGCCGATCGCGACGCTGAAGAGGTTCGCCGGACTGGTCCGCTCGGGCCCCGGCAACGAGCGCGACCGCCTGGAGCTGCTGCGCGAGCACGAGCGCGACGTCCGCGCCCGGATCGCCGAGCTGACCGCGAGCCTGGAGGTCATCCACGGCAAGGTGGTCGCCTACGAGCGGCACGTCGAGGACGGCACCGCCACCGGCCTCTGGTCCCCGACCCCCTCGCCCCCCGCCTGACCGCTCGCCGGGCCGCGATGAGCCCGCGCACCTTCTACCCCTCAGGGCCGCGACCGGCACAACGCCGCTGCGGTGGCTGGTCAACCAGCCGGCGAGGTCACTCGTCCCGGAGCCGCTCCGGAGCGGCGGTCCGGCGCAGCAGGGGACGGGAGAGCCGGGCCACCACCAGGGCGGCGAGGATCCCGATCCCGGCCATGACCACCGCCCGCCCGCCCGCCACGGCCAGCGCCGCGGGCGTCTCGGCGTACACCTCCGGCGCCGTCGCGATCACGACCGCCGCCCCGGCGACGGCCGCGACGGCGCACACCGGCAGGGAGGCGATGAGCGCCTGCCGGGCGAGCACCCGGCCCAGCGAGGGCGCCTCGGTTCCGGAGGCCGCGAGGGCGGCGAACGAGCCGCGGTGGTCGAGCAGCGCCTCGGCCTGGTGCGCCACGAGGGCGGCGGCCGAGACGACGAGCGCGAACAGCAAGGACAGATCCACGAGCGCGTACGCCGTGACGGCGAACGGCGACTCGGCCACATAGCCTTTCACGATCCCCGGCCCCTGCTGGGCGCCCACCATGGCTCCGAAGAACACGGTCAGCCCCACCACGGACAGCGCGCGGGCCCACCCCCGGGGGTCCGCCTCCAGCATCCGGGCCGCGAGCAGCGTCTCCGCCTCCCCGGTGCGGCGCCCCACCCGGCGGGCGGCGGCCCCGATCAGCCAGGCCGCGCTGAGAACCAGCCCGAACAGCAGCAGCACCGCTCCGGTCACGAGGACCGCCGACATCCCGTACGCGTCCAGCCACAGGAGCCGGCCCTTCCCGGTCAGGATCGCCACCATGAGCCCCGCACCCACCGTGACCATCACCAGGTCACGGACGTGAGCTTGAGCCGGCCGGGACCGCCGCGTCACGCCCAGCGGTGAGGCGATCACGTGCCGCCCCGCCAGCAGCCCCGACAGCATCCCCCAGAGCGCGACCCCCAGCAGGACGCCGAGCGCCGTCAGCGGTGACGCGCCGCCGAGGGCCCAGGCCCCCGCCAGGTACACCGCGGCGCCGCACACCCCTCCCACCAGGGCCTGCCGGCCTCCTTCGTACGCACCGAGCAGCCGGACGTCGCCCGGCGTGGCCCCCGCCAGCCGCAGGGCGGCCAGCCGCCTCTCCCGGGTGGCCGCGGCCAGGCGGCTCACCTGGTGGACGAAGGCCGCCGCAGGCACCGCCAGCAGCGCCAGGACCAGGGCGGTGACCGCCCGCCGGTCGGGGGTGGCGAACGCGGCCATCACCCCATGCACCTGCGCCGGATCGCCGGAGCCGGCGCCGGCCAGTCCCAGCCGGGTTCCCCGGTCGAGCGCGCTCACCGCCGAGGTGAGCAGGCTGACCGCCGAGCAGAGCAGGAGCACCGCGAGCGCCGCCCCCGCGGCCATGAGGCGCCCGCGCGCCCGCTCCCTCGGGGACCCGCCCCGGGCCAGCATCCGGGCCAGCGCGATCACGTGGTCACCTCCGCGGCGACGGTGCCGTCCCGCAGGACGACCTCCCGGTCGGCGTAGGCGGCCACGCGGTTGTCGTGGGTCACGAGTACCAGGGCGGCGCCGCTCCCGCGAGCCGTACGGACCAGCTCGTCCAGCACCCGCTCTCCGCCGAGGGAGTCGAGGGCGCCGGTCGGCTCGTCGGCGAACACCACGCGCGGGCCGGTGACCAGCGCGCGGGCCACCGCGACCCGCTGCGCCTCGCCGCCGGACAGCTCGCCGGGGCGGTGGTCGGCGCAGCCGGCCACGCCCAGCCGCTCCAGCCAGGACCGGGCCGTGTTCAGCGACTCCTGGCGCGGATGGCGGCCGAACAGCAGGGGTAAGGCGACGTTCTCGGCCGCCGTCAGCTCGGGCACGAGCCGGCCGGACTGGAAGACGACGCCGAAGCTCTCCCTGCGCAGCCTCGCGCGGCCGGCCTCGTCCAGGGCGTCGACGCGCCGCCCGTCGAGGACGACCTCTCCCGACTCCGGCCGGACGATCCCGGCCAGGCAGTGGAGCAGCGTGGACTTGCCGGACCCGCTCGGCCCGGTGATCGCGACGATCTCGCCGTCGCCGATCGTCAGGGACACCTCGTTCAGCGCGACGGTCCGGCCGAACGTCTTGCGCAGCGCGCGTGCCTCAAGCATCGCCGCCCTCCTTCAGGTCCGTGAGGCGGCCGAGGGCCGTCTCGATCCAGCGCAGATCGGCGTCGAGGTGCTGGAGCGCGTAGTCGGCGGCCAGCGCCTCGGCGGGTGAGCCCGCGGCCTTCTCGGCGGTCAGCTCCCGCATGCGGGCCAGGTGCGCGGCCCGCTGCCTGAGCAGGTAACCGTCGGCGGCGCCACCGGCCAGGCCGGCGACGACGACCCGGGAGAAGAGCGGGCTGGAGACGTACGGGGCGGGCGGCTCTGTCTGTTCGAGCCAGCGCGCCAGCTCGGCGCGGCCCCGCTCGGTGATCGCGTAGACCGTCCGCTCAGGGCCGGCCTCCTGCGCCGTCTCCGCCACCTCGGCGAGCCCGTCGCGCTGGAGGCGCTGCAACGTCGCGTACACCTGGCCGTACGCGAGCGGCTTGGCGCCGGGCAGGCGCCGGTCGTGCTCGCGCTTGAGCTCGTATCCGTGCTTCGGGCGCTCGGTCAGCAGCCCGAGCATGACATGTCCTGTCGACATGGCCGCGACTATACATGGAATGTATACATGCCATGAATAGCTTCAGGCCGAAGCGGGGCGGAGGGTGATCGTGCAGGAGGCGCCGAGGTGGCCGGCGAGGCCGTCGAAGCGGGCGGTGAGCGCCGGACCGGTCGTGGCGCGGGTCAGCAGCGGGTGGCCCTGGACCAGGGCCGTCACCGGCCGGCGCCAGGTGACGGTCAGCTCGTCCAGGTCGCAGCGGGGGTCCGCCACGGTGAGGGTCGCGGTGCCGTCCGGCAGCTCGCGGAGCAGGACGGCGCAGGGCGCGGAGGCGGTCAGGGGGCCGGCCGTGCCCGGGTGCCAGAAGTTGACGCCGGTCAGCCCGAGTGACGGGACGTGGACGCCCTGCGCGCGGGAGGTGTTGGCGAGGACGCGGGCCCAGCCCGGGTCGGCGGCGCGGGCCCGGGTGCGTTCCTGAGTGGCGCCGGGGAGGAGCAGGTAGACGTACGCGGCGTCGCGCGGGTCGGCGCCGTGGTCCAGCCAGAGCGTCACGTAGTCGCGCGCCACAGCGCCCGCCGCGTCCGCGCCACCTGCCCCGGCGCGCCGCTCGCGGAGGACCCTCAGGGGACCGCCACCGGGCAGGACGTAGCCGCCGTGCCCGTCCAGGTGCGCCCAGCGCGCGACCCCCGTCCCTACCGGAAGGTCATCGGCGACCACCCGGGTGCCGTCGACCGCGAGAGGCGCGCCGGTGCGGCGGTTGTCGACGACCGTCTCGACCGGGACGCCGTCCTCGCTCCTGATGCCCGCCCCCAGGCACAGCACCGCGTCGTCCAGGAAGAACCACGACTTGAACGCCTCCATCGTGCTGTCCAGCCCGTTGAGGTGCTGCCCGACCGCCGCGTACGCGCCGTCGGACGCGCCCCCCACCCACCGGCCCGGCGGGCACGTGTCGCCCCATCCCGCGCCCGCCCCGTCGGGCAGCCGCTTGGTGGAGACCGTGGTGCCCGGCAGCCGGTACGGGTCCACGGTCGCCCAGAAGGAGTCGGAGTACTGGTCCCCGTGGCCCTCGGCCCACCAGTAGAGCATTCCGGAGCCGGTGTGCCAGCCACGCAGGTTCTCGCCGTTGCCGTGCTCGTAGTGGCCCACCCGGTACGACGCCATGCTGAGCCCCGCGCACCAGCCCTGCGCGCGGTGGACGGCTCGGGCGCTCATGGGCAGCAGCCGGTGCCCGGCCGGCTCGGGGGCCGCCGGGATCCGCTCGTCGGCCGTGACCGCCGCCAGCCGGGCGTGGAAGCCCAGGTCGCCCTCGGCCTCCGCCGTGCCGAGCATCGGCCGGGCGGTGTCGCGGGCCGCCCATCCCTTGACCATCGCCCGCCAGCGCTCCCGGTCCGCGGCCGGCGCCGTCTCGGCGAGCAGCAGGATCGACGCCGCGATCATGCGTCCCCTGCGGTGGTCACCGTACGGCCGGCGCCCGACGCCGCGCCCGCCGGCCAGATCCATGCAGAACCCGTCATGGATCACCGGCGCGAACGACCCGTCCACGCTGTCGTGGAGCACCCGCCGTTCGTGCTCGGGGATCTCCCACGGCGTGCCGCGCAGCACGGCGAACAGCGCGGCCAGCCCCGCCAGGGCCACCAAGCCGTACCCGCCCTGGTACGGCACGTACGTGTGCTGGATGAACGAGCCGTCCCGGTAGAACCCGTCGCCCTCCTCGACGTACCGCAGGACGGGGGACAGCGCGGAGGCGGCCAGCGCGGCCCGGTCCGGGTCGGCTCCGAGGACGGCGCGCAGCAACATGACCGTGCACAGGTCCACCCGGTTCGCCCCGGTGCTGTTGCCGCTGTAGTCGTACAGGCGGCGCGGCGGCACGAAGTGGTCCACGGCGTCCCGCAGCCCGTCCGCCTGCCTGGACGTGAGGTGCGGCGCGACGAGCACGGCCGCGTCGAGCAGGGCCTTGGGCACGCCGATCTGCCAGTTCCACCAGTTCCCCCTGGCCTCCGCGCCGGCGGCGTACACGTGCCGCCGGTAGTGGTCGAGGCCCGCGGCGACGGCCGAGGCGAGGCCCGGGTCGCCGGTCAGCCCGGTGCCGGGCAGCACGTACGCGCGGGCCATCGAGCGCAGCCGCGCCGGGGTGGCGTTGAACGACGGGTACGGCATGCCGGGCCAGAGCGACGTGGGGCCCGGCGCCATGGTGTCGCGGTGGCGGGCCGCCTCACGCCCCAGCTCCGCCAGCCTCTCCCGGTACGGCGGGAGCGTCGCCTGCCCGGAGACCGGATCGGTGGTCAGCGCGGTCCACCGGCGGCGCAGGACGGCGAACGCGTCACCCCACAGGCCGCCGGCGGCCACCGGGACGACCGCCCCGGCCGCCGCTGCCCCGCCGAGCACCAGGAGAGATCGCCGGGTGTATCCGCGCACGGGGCAGATTATCGCGTGACGACGAGCCTGCCCTGGGACGAAGGTCGAGGGGGAAGGGGGAGGGGGGGAAGGGGGGACCGCGATCCGATGGGGAGAGGTGCGAAGGATCGCGGCCCGTCAGGGTGGGGAAAGGGGACGCCGGGGTCGATCCTTACCCGGTGACCTGCTCGGCCCCGGCGTCCCGAGGGGGATCTCAGGAGGGCTCGGCGATGATCGCGGCCAGGCGCTGGGCGTGGCCGTGCGCAGCCCGCCTGACCGTGCCCGCGCAGGCAGTGCCCGCCGGCGCGTGCTCGGCCTGGGCGCTCACCGGCAGCTCGAACCAGACGACCTTCCCCCGCGGGGTGTGGTCGCGGCCCCAGCAGCAGGCGAGCATGTCCACCAGTTGCAGCCCGCGTCCGCGCTCGTCGTGGCGGCGGGACAGCTGTACGTCCGGCAGGTCGGGGTTGGAGTCCTCGACCTCGAAGCGCAGCAGGCCGTCGGACTCGGAGACGCTGACGCCGATCGGCCCGTGGGCGTGCTCCAGGGCGTTGCTGACCAGCTCGCTGATGAGCAGCTCGGCGACGTCGGCCTGGTCGGCGAAGCCCCATTGGGTCAGCTTCTTGCGGACCAGGCGGCGCGCCCTGCCCACCTGGTGGGGGTGGGGCGGGAGCCGCCAGGAGGCGACCCGGCTGTCCACCGCGGTGTTGCCGCCGAGGGCGGCGATCAATGAGACCCAGGAGTGCACGTTCATGACACGTCCTCCTGGTGGGCACTGTCGCCGCAGTGATGATCCACTGACGGGCTGGTGGGCCGGTGGTGGGACATGGTCGGAACCCTTGCTTCTCGCTTCCCCCGAGCGGTCTGCTCAGGTCTTAAGCCTCCCTCACTGGTTCGCCCGAGGGGACGTGAGAAATCCCGATATAGATACCTATTTCCTGAGTAGGGGGACGGCTAGGTATGGCGGCCCGGGTGGTGGCCGTAACGGCCTGGCCACGATGGGCGAAATGGCACCTTGAAGGGTCCATAATCCTGACCAGCGCGGCACGCGGGGGCGAGGAAGCGGGGACAGGATGGCCGGACTGACCGGCGCGGACGGCACCACCGAGGCGGACGGCTCGACCGAGAGGGCCGGGGGCAGGACCGAGGGGTCCGGGAGCACGGTCGAGGGGTCCGGGAGCACGGTCGCGCAGGCCGGCGCCGCCGTGGCCGCGGCCCTCGGCCCGGTCCTGGAGATCACCGCACTGCTGATCTTCGCGGGTCTGCCCGACGCGTGGCTGCCCTCCCTCACGGCGACGCCCCAGTCCGCCGCCGCCCTCACCTTCCCCGTCGTCGGCGCGTTCCTGATCCACCACCGGCCCCGGCTGAACATGGCCTGGCTGATGTGCGCGGGCGGCCTGGCGGCCGGGATCAGCGACTTCTCCCAGGCGCTGATGTTCCGGCTCGCCGCCGAGGGGGAGCTGGCCACGGCCGGCTACCTGCGCTTCGCCGGGAGCGTCGGCTGGGCGGTGTGCGGCGTGACCCTGACCACGCTGCTCCCTCTGTACTCGCCCGACGGCCGCCTGCCCTCGCCGCGCTGGCGCCCGGTCGTGGCGCTGGGGGCGGTGGCCCTGGCGGCCGAGATGCTGAGGTCGGTGTTCCGCCCGGACCCGCCGCCGTCCGGCTACGCGTTCCCGGCCGTGATCCCGAACCCGCTCCAGATCCCCGCGCTGGCGCCGTACAACGACACGATCTCCACGATCGCCTGGACCGGCATCTACGTCGCGATGGCGCTGTCGGCTCTGTCCCTGGTCGTGCGCCTGCGTCGCGCGGACCCCGTCGGCCGGCGGCAGATCGGCTGGCCGCTGCTCGCCTACATCGGGTACATCGTCTTCCTGGTCGTGGGCGCGTTCGTGCCCGGGCTGACGTGGCTGTCGATCACCTGGGCGGCGCTGATCCCGGTGGCGCTGGCCTTCTCGGTGACCCGGTACCGGCTGTACGGGATCGACACCGTGATCAGCCGCACGTTCGTGGCCGCCGGCCTGCTGGCCGTGGTCAGCGCGGTGTACTTCGGCGCCGGGGCGCTGGCCGGTCTGGTGGTCTCCGGGTACGACGAGATCGCGGGGCTGGTGGCCGCCCTGTTCGCCGGGGCGTTCTTCCAGCCGCTGCGGCGCGCGCTGCAACGCGCCGTCGACCGCTTGCTGTACGGCAGGGTCGGCGACCCGCGGCTGCTCGCCGAGCGGCTGACCCATGAGGTGCGGCGGGCCGACCCGGCGGAGGCGCTGAACTCGGTGGTGGGGGTGCTGCGCGACGGGCTCGCCGTCGAGGGCGCCGCGGTGGAGGTGGCCGACGGCGAGCCCCGCTACGTCGAGAGCGGCCGGGTGGGCGACGAGCCGCGCGAGGTGCCGCTCGTCTGGCACGGCGAGCTGGTCGGCCGCCTGCTGGTGGGGCCGCCGGGTCCGCGCCGGTTCCCGGCCGCGCACGACGAGCGGGTGCTGGCCACGCTCACGCCGTACGCCGCCGACGTGGCCCACGCCGTGCGGATGGCCGCCGACCTGCAACGCTCCAGGGAGCGCATCCTCACCACCCGCGAGGAGGAGCGCCGCCGCCTGCGGCGGGACCTGCACGACGGCCTCGGCCAGACCCTGTCGGGCATGGCCATGACCATCAACATCGCCCGCAGTCGCCTCAAGAGCTCCCCCGACTCCGCCGACACGCTGCTCCAGGCCCTCCGCTCGGGCATGGACGCCGTCGCGGGCGACATCCGCGAGCTGGTGTACGGCCTGCGTCCCCCGGCGCTCGACGACCTCGGCCTGGCGCGGGCCGTACAGGAGCTGGCCGGCCAGTCCTCGCCCGAGACGGTGGTCGAGGTCGAGACGGTGGTCGGGGTGGAGACGGTGGTCGAGGTGGAGGCGGGCGGCGACCTGGGCGGCCTGCCGGCGGCCACGGAGGTGGCCGTCTACCGGATCGTCCAGGAGGCCCTGACGAACGTCCGGCGGCACGCCGACGCCCGCCACGCCCGCGTGGTGCTGCGGCGGGAGCCGTCGGCGCTGCGGGTGCGCGTCAGCGACGACGGCCGGGGCCTGCCCGACGGGCACCGGGCGGGCGTCGGCCTCGGCTCGATGCGGGAGCGCGCGGCCGAGCTGGGCGGAGTCTGCGTCATCGGCCCCGAGCCCGGAGGCGGCACCCGCGTGGAGGCCGTGCTGCCCCTCCCGGCGGCCGGACCGGACGAGCCCGGGACCCCGCCCGAACCGGCGCACGGGACCGCCGACCGAACTTCGTTCTGACGTACTTCGCCGATCTTGTGGCACGGGGCCGGGTTTTTCCTAGAATCAGGCCCAGAAGATCACAGCGAGAGGGGGTCGTGTGAGCGACCTGGACCGCGTGCCACCGCCCGGAGTCGACACCCGAGTCCCGAGCGTCGCCCGCATGTACGACTACTACCTCGACGGGAAGGACAACTTCGCGGCCGACCGCGAGGCGGCCGAGAAGATGATCGAGCTCGGCCTCCGGATGGGCAACGACGCCCGCCAGATCGCCCGGGCCAACCGCGGCTTCCTCGGCCGGGCCGTCCGCCTGCTCGCCGAGAGGGGGATCACCCAGTTCGTCGACATCGGCGCGGGCCTGCCCACCCAGGACAACGTCCACCAGGTCGCCCGGCGGCACGCGCAGGGGTCGCGCGTCGTCTACGTCGACAACGACCCCATCGTGCTGGTCCACGCGCGGGCCCTGCTCGCCCGCGACCCCGACGTGCTCGCCGTGGCCGGCGACCTCAAGGACCCGGACGCGATCCTCGACGACCCCGAGGTGACCGCGCACATCGACTTCTCGCGCCCGTACGCCGTCCTGCTCGTCGCGGTGCTGCACTTCGTCACCGACGACGCCGAGGCCGCCGCGGTCGTCGCGCGGATCCGCGAGCGGCTGACCCCCGGCTCCTACCTCGTGCTGTCGCACCTGTACGAGGGCAACGCCACCGACGACATGGCCCACGCCGGCCAGAAGGTCTACTCCGGCACGACCTCGGGCGGCCTGGCCCGGCGCGGCTACGACCAGATCGCCTCCTACTTCGACGGCCTGGAGCCGCTCCCGCCCGGCATCGTGCCGGTGGACGCCTGGGACCCGCAGGGGGAGCCCGGTCTGGACCTCGACCTCGACCGTCCGGGCATCCTGGCCGGTGTCGGCCACGTATCCGCAAGCGACTGAGACCTCCGATCGGAGACCAATGGACGACCAGAGCGCTCGCTCCGCCTGGGACCGGGTCGACACCACCAAGCCGCACTCGGCCCGTGTGTGGGACTACCTGCTCGGAGGCAAGAACAACTACGCCGTCGACAAGCAGGCCGGCGACACGATCCTGACGCTGTTCCCGGCCTTCGCCGAGGTCGCGCGCCTCCAGCGGCGCTTCCTCAACCGCGCGGTGCGCTTCCTGGCCGGGCAGGCGGGCATCCGCCAGTTCCTGGACATCGGCACGGGCCTGCCCACGGCCAACAACACCCACGAGGTGGCCCAGGCGGTCGCCCCCGACTCCCGCGTCGTGTACGTCGACAACGACCCGCTCGTGCTGGTCCACGCGCGGGCGCTGCTCGCCGGCACGCCGGAGGGCGTCACCGAGTACATCGACGCCGACGTCCGCGACCCGCAGCGGATCCTGGAGGGCGCCGCCAAGGTGCTGGACCTGTCTCAGCCGGTCGGGCTGACCATGCTGAGCATCATGGGCCAGGTCCCCGACGCCGACGACCCGGACGGCATCGTCCGGCAGTTGCTCGACGGGCTCTCCCCGGGCAGCTACCTCGCCCTCAGCGACGGCACCAACGGCAACCCGGCCCTCGTCACGGCCGTCGAGAGCTACAACTCCCGGGCCGCCTACCCCTACCACCTGCGCGCCCCCGAGCGCGTCGCCGCGTTCTTCGAAGGACTGGAGATGGTGGAGCCGGGCGTGGTCCCGACGCCGCTGTGGCGGCCCGACGCCGAGAGCGTGAACCCCTCCGAGCCGGTCAGCGCCGTCTGCGGGGTGGGCCGCAAGGCCTGAGCCTCCGGTGATTGTCGGCGGGCGCCGCTATGGTCCCCGATCATGACTGGAGCATGGGAGGCGGTCCGCGCCGCCGTCGCGAAGGAGGACGCCGCCGCCACGGCGGCCGTGGTCGCCGGGCTGACCGGCGACGAGCGGGGCGAGGTGGCCCGCGAGCTGCCCGGCCACCTGGCCGTGCTGAAGCGCGAGGCCGCCGGTGGTGACAGGCCCTGGGGCATCTGGTCCGACGGGGGACGCGGCTGGGTGGAGCCCCTTCGGGTCGCCGGGGCGGGCACGATCGGCGGGGCCGCCGCCGCGGCCGCGTGGCTGAACCGCCGCGAGTTCCAGCGGTTCTGGGACCAGCCCGACGACGTGCCGCACATCCTCCACGCGGTCGCCGCCCGCTCCCCGGAGTGGCAGGCCGATCTCGCCGCCCGCCTCGCGCTGCGGCTGCGCGGCACCGACAACGACTCCGGCCGGTCGGTACGGCTGGCACTGGAGCTGCTGCGCCGCACCGGCGCCGAGCCGCCCGCGCACGACCCGCTCACCCTCGCCTGGGTCCGCGTCTGGCCGGCCGACCCGGGCGGCGCGCCGCTGCTCGACGCCATGCTGCCGCGCCTGTTCGAGGTGGAGGGGGTGGGCCGGCTGCTGCGCGCCGACGAGGACCGGCCCGTCCGGCTCGCCGCCCTCGCCGCCCGCGGCCGGATCTCCCGGGCGCTCCTGCTCGACGGCTGCGTCAGCCGGTTCCTGCGCGGCGGCACCGCTGCCGACCTGCGCTTCTTCGTCCGCCTGCACGAGGCCCTCGATCCGGCCCCCGATGAGGTGGCCGGGCGGCGGCGCGACTACGCCCGGCTGCTGCCCGCCGCCCCCGCCAACGTCGCCGACCTCGCGCTCAGGCGACTGCGCTCGGCCGGCCCGCTGGACCCGGAGGAGGCCGCCGAGGCGGTGGAGGGCCTGGTGTTCCGCGCCGAGGGCAGGCTGGTGCGCGCCGGGCTGGCCTGGCTCGACCGGCTCGTCCGTGACCACCCGGGCGACCTCGACGGCTACGCCCCGGCCCTGGCCACGGCGCTGGTGTGCGAGGCCGGCGAGGCCCGCGACCGCGCCGCGCGGCTGGCGCTCAAGCACGCCGGGCGCTTCACCCCCGACGGCGCGTCGGCGATCCGCGACGCCGTCGCACTGATGCCGGCCGGAGAAGGGGTGGAGCTCGCCCAGGTGTTCGGCGGGGACCCGGTGCCCGCCTTGCCGGACCCGGCCCGGTTCATCCCGCCCGCACTGCCTCCGGCTCCAAGGCCGGCCCGCATGCCGCCGCCGGTGACGGCGCCCGACGCGTTGACCGGCTTCACGCCGAGCGAGTACGACTGGCTCGCGCCGGAGCGCTGGCTGGACGCGTTCGTCCGGCTGGCCGCGAGCGACCGGCGGGGCCTGACCGAGGCCCTCGCCCCCGTGGCCGCCCGCTTCCGCACCCGGGAGTTCTGGGGACGCCCCTGGTGGCACGCCGACGAGTGGGTGATGGCCATGGCGAAGGAGCTGGCCGACCCTGGCACGGAGCGCAGGGCCGCCGAGCGGACCACGAGCTTCGGCGCGCCCGCCACGATCCAGGAGCGCGTCCCCGAGTCCGGGCACGCGAGGCTGAGCCGGCTCATGCCGCTGCGCCGCTACGCCGAGGTCTACGAGGCGCTGACGGCCGGCACGCTGCCGCCGTACCTGCTGGCCACGCCCACCTACGCCAGCGGCGTGCTCGACGCGGCCGAGCTGGTGGAGCGCCTGGAGGGCTACGAGCGCGACGGCGTCGAGCCGCTGCCCGTCGACCTGGAGCAGGCACTGCTCCGGCTGTCGCGGACCGCGTCCGCCGAGGTCGCCGGGCGGGCCGCGCGTCTGACCGGCGCGGCGGGCCGGACGGTCGCCCGCCTGCTGTCCGCCGACCGCGTCGACCCCCGCGTGGAGCTGCGCTGGGAGGACACCCCGAACGGCCCGCTGATCGTGCCCGTCCTGTTCGCGGGCGGCTCGGGGATCACCGTGCTGGACGGGGAGATGACGCACTCGCGGCGCGACGAGGTGCTCGAACTGCTGCTGCCCGTGCTGGCCTCCCACCGGGATCTGGCCGCGGCCCACGCCGTTCACGGCCTGCTGTCGTACGCCCCGTACAGCAAGCCGGGGCTCGACGCCCTGACCGCGCTGGCCGCCGCCGAGGGCCCCGCCGGGGACGGAGTGGGCTTCCTCGTGGCGTACCACCTGTGCGAGAGCCCGGAGGAGGTGGTGCCGCGCCTGCTGGAGCTGGCCGCCTCCGGCGGGCTGCCGGGCGAGGGGACGGGCCGTGGGCTCGCCGCGCTGCTCCGGTATGACGAGACCCGGTGGGAGTACCGCTGCTACAGCCCCGCCGGGGTGCTGCGGGCCCTGGAGGAGCTGGCCCGGCGCGGCGCGCACCGGGAGGTGTGGGGGGTGCTGGCCGGGCTGCTGACCGGCTACCTGCCGGGGCCGGGCGAGCGGGCCACGAGCACGCACACCCGGATGATGACGCTCGCCGCCGACGTGGCCGGCTGGGCGGGGGCGCGCGGCGCGCTGGCGCCGGTCGCCGAGCTGGCCGCCCGCCCACGCGAGACCGGCCTGGTCCGCCAGGCCCGCCGCCTGCACGCCACGCTCACCGCTTAGCCGCCAGGCCCGCCAGGCCCGGCTCACGCACGCTCCTTACGGGTCCGGTTCACCGCTGGGCGAGCTCCCACGGGTCGTGGGCGGAGAACACGTCCACCCCGTGCTCGTGGGCCAGCGTGCGCAGCCGGGCCTGGTTGGCCATCCGGAGCTCGGCGTCCACCTGAGCCAGTTGCTGGACGAAGTCCATCAGCGGGTGCGCGACGGGCTCCGGTTCGAGCTCACGGTGGTAGAAGTAGGCGTCGCCGGCATGCAGCAGCCAGCGCTCGCCGTCCCTGACCGCCACGCCCGCGTGTCCCCGCGAGTGCCCGCCGAGCGGCACGAGCAGCAGGTCGTCCAGCCCCTCCAGGGGCCGCGCGCCCTCCATCCCGAACCAGGTCTCGCCGCCCTCGCCGTAGGTGACCCAGCGCGGGCCGTGCGCCCAGTGGCCGGGCCGGTAGCGCCGGCTCGGCGCCTGCTCCGCGGCGGCCTCCAGCTCGGCCGCCATGACGTGGACGGCGGCACCGGGGAAGTCGGGCAGCCCGCCGCTGTGGTCCACGTCCAGGTGGGTGAGCACGATGTGCCGCACGTCCGCGGGGTCGTACCCGAGCGCGGGAAGCTGCCGGGCGGCGGTCTCGGCGGGGGCGAGCGCGGGCACCACCTGCTCCACCCACTCGGTGTCGAGCAGTTCTCCGGGGCGGGTGATGTCGTCGAGCCCGAGGCCGCTCTCGACGAGCACGAGGCCCGAGGAGGGCGTCTCGATGAGCAGGGCGTGGCAGACCGCCGGGGCGGAGGGCAGGCCGGTGGTGGACTCGATCTCACGCATCGAGCCGAGGTTGAGGTGGTGAATCTTCATGCGCCTACAATGCGACTTGAAGCGCGGTTCAAGTCAAGCGCGCGAAAAGAAGGGCGTCGTTTGATGGAAGAGACACTGCTCGACATCGGTGAGGTGGCGCGGCGGTCCGGCCTGGCCCCGTCGGCGCTGCGGTTCTACGAGCGCAAGGGCCTCATCGAGTCGGCGGCGCGCAACGGCCTGCGCCGCGCGTACCGGCCGGAGACGCTCGACCGGCTGGGGCTGATCGGCTGCGCCCGCGACGCGGGATTCACGCTGGCGGAGATCGGCGCGTTCCTGGGGGCCCGGCCGTCCGACACGGCGCTGCGCGAGCGCATGGCGGTCAAGGAGCGGGAGGTGGACGCGCGGGTGCGTCAGCTCACCCGGCTACGTGACAGCCTGCGCCACGCCGCCGTCTGCGCCCACGACCCGCTCGTCGAGTGCCCCGACTTCAAGCGAGCCATCCGGAACGTCAGCGCCCCCTGAGGAGAGGTCAGCCCGCGCTGACGTACTGGCGGGGCCGCAGCGCGTGGCCGCGCAGCGCGGCCAGGGCCGCGAAATGGCCCACCCGCGACATGCGTACGGCCAGCTCGTCGCCGAACGCGAGCCCGAGCGCCGTGAGCCGCTCCACCAGGTCGTCGACCGGCTTGGCGACGTCGCCCGGCTCCGTGGCCGGATGCCAGCCCTCGTCGCCCACCACCTCGGCCACCCGGCGGCGCAGCTCGGCCGGCGAGATGAGCGACCCGTCGGCCAGCAGCATGAGCGCCGCCTCCCGGGCCGACAGCTCGAACTCCTGCTCACCCTTCGGCAGCAGCAGCCGCGTGACCGCCTCCCACATGGTGTCGGGGGAGAGCAGCAGCCGCCTGCCCACGGCGGTGATGGACAGCCTGGCGCCGTCGCGGCGCAGCGCGCTCAGCTCCCGCTCGGCCAGGTCGCGCAGCCGCAGCGCCTCCGGCGACGGCGCGAGCCGCATCGGCAGGCTCTCCTCCGAGGCCGCCAGCGACAGCAGCCGGTGGAGCTGGGGGACCGGCTGGGCCGGCACCGGCGCGTGCAGCCGCACCTCGAACGGCTGCGCCAGCTCCCGGCGGGCCGGACCGCGGCCCAGCACCCACCGGTTGAGCCGCTCGCCGTGGACGCGGTTGAGCCAGCTGTCGCCGCCCAGGTCGGCCCGGGGCTCGGTGAGCCAGCGCCGGGTCAGCGCGACCCGGTCGACCTCCTCACCGGCCAGGATGGCCAGCTCCAGCGCCGCGGAGCAGGCCACGTGCGCGCCCAGCTCCTCCGGCCCCATGATCGTGCTCCACTGGAGGTCCGGCACGTCCGGCGGCAGCACCCCCGTGGCCTCCAGGGCCTCCTGGTAGGCGACGGTGCCCGCGTCCTCGCCCTCGCGCGCGTACGTGCGCAGGATGTCCAGGGTGGTCGGGGAGACGCACAGCGCGGCGTAACGCCGCAGGCCGCCGAGGTGGAGCAGGCGGCCGAGCGAGCGGGCCAGCCGCTCGTGGTCGCCGCCGACCTTCAGCGGGAGCGTGTACCAGAGGAACTCGCAGACATCGAGCTGCGTCACCGTCTCCAGCGGCTCGCCGCCGGTCAGCCACTCGACGGCCGTTCTGGCCTCCTCGGCCAGATCCGGCTCGGAGCGCTCCAACTCGGCGAGGAGCGCGGCGACGTCTGGTGCACTCATGCCTCGAAGTTTGCCGTATCGACCCCGGGCCTGACGATGCCCGAAGCCGGTGCGTATTGGGTCGTGCACGGATCTACCCTACGAAACAACTGGTAAGTGGGCCGCCACTGTCAGATCCACCGTTTGTCGAAGAGCATGCGGGCCTTCCATTCGGTGTAGGGGATGAGCTCGCCGGACAGGATCGGGTGCAGCCACCAGAAGTTGATGAGAGCCAGCAGCGCGAACGCCCCGACCACCGCCGCGCCGATCGTGCGCCTCATCGGCAGCGCCCCGGTGGCGGTGCGCGTGGCCGGCCCGATCAGCCACCCCGCGCACAACGTGATGGCCAGCACCATGAACGGCACCATGGGGATCGCGTAGAACAGGAACATCGTCCGGTTCTGGGCGATGGCGAAGTAGAACCAGGGCAGCCAGCCCATGGCGTAGGCCAGCAGCACCGCCCCGGCCCGCCAGTCGCGGGAGGCGACGTACCAGGCGATGAGGGCGACCAGCGCGAGCAGCGCGCCGAACCAGATCACCGGCGTGCCCACGCCCAGCACAGCCTCGGAGCAGTCGCGCGTGCCGCAGACGTTCTGCCGGCCCTCGTAGTAGAAGGCGACCGGGCGCAGCAGCAGCGGCCACTGCCACGGCTCCGACATGTACGGGTGGGACGTCTCCAGCCCGCTGTGGAAGGTGAAGACCTGCCACTGGTACTTCACCCACGACCGCATCGAGTCGAACACGAAGTAGAACGGCCCCGCCGAGGTGGCCTGGTCCCAGTTGCGGCCGTAACCGCCCGCCGTGACGAACCAGCCCGTCCACGTCGCCATGTACGTGACGAACGGCACCACCCCGAAGGCCGCCACCGCGGGCGGCACGTCCTTGGTGAAGGCCCCCGCGTACGGCCGGCGCAGCCCGACCGCCCGGCGCGCCCCGAAGTCCCACAGCACCGCCATGACGGCGAACGCGGCCAGGAAGAAGATCCCCGACCACTTCACCGCGCAGGCGGCCGCCAGGCAGGCGCCCGCGGCGATCCGCCACGGCCGCAGCCCCAGCGACGGGCCCTCCGGCGACAGGGGGCCGTTCTCGTACCACTCGACCAGCCGCCGCCGCGCCCAGTCGCGGTCGGCGACCAGGCAGGCGAACCCGGCCAGCACCCAGAACATCAGGAAGATGTCGAGCAGCGCGGCCCGGGACAGCACGAAGTGCAGGCCGTCCAGCGCGAGCAACAGACCGGCGAAGCAGCCCAGCATGGTCGAGCGGGTCATCCGCCGCGCCACCCGGGCCAGCACCAGGATCGACAGCGTGCCGACGACCGCGGCGGCGAAGCGCCAGCCGAACGGCGTCATCCCGAACAGCCACTCGCCGGCGCCGATCATCCACTTGCCGAGCGGCGGGTGGACCACGTAGGAGGCGCACTTGTCGAGCTGGTCGGGCGCGCACTTCTGCCAGATGTCCAGATTGCCGGCGAGGATCGCCTTGTCGGCGTCCTTGACCGTGACCCGCTCCACCAGCCACGAGATCAGCGAGTAGGCGTCCTTGGCGTAGTAGGTCTCGTCGAAGACCACGGCCTTCGGATGGGCCAGGCCGATGAAGCGCAGCGCCCCGCCGAAGGCCGCGACGAGCAGCGGCCCGAGCCAACCCCACAGCGGGTTCGAGGGCATGGGCGGGACCATCCGCTCGCGCACGGAACGCGCCGGGGGACTGCTCTCGTCGGCCTTCGGCTCACCAAAGGCGTGGTACGCGAAATCGGTCACCGCCATTCGGACATCGTACGGGCCTCAAGCCGGTGTTTACCCGTGAACACGGTCCGATCGGGAGGTCCTGCCACAATGGCCGGGTGAGAGAAGACGGCAGGCTGGTACTGGCGGGAGCCCCGATAGGCCAGGCGGGCGACGTCTCGCCACGGCTGCGCGACGTGCTGCGGAGCGCCGACGTGGTGGCCGCCGAGGACACCCGGCGGCTGCGCAGGCTGGCCGCCGACCTCGGGGTGGAGATCGGCGGCCGGATCGTCTCCTACTACGACGCCAACGAGGCCGGCCGCGCCCAGGAGCTCATCGAGACGCTCAAGGAGGGCCGCACGGTCGTCGTCATCACCGACGCGGGCATGCCGGGCGTGTCGGACCCCGGCTACCGGCTGACCCGCCTGGCGGTCGAGGAGGGCGTCACGGTCACCGCGCTGCCCGGCCCGAGCGCCGTCACGACCGCCCTGGCCGTCTCCGGGCTGCCCAGCGACCGGTTCTGCTTCGAGGGGTTCCCGCCGCGCAAGCAGGGCGAGCGCGCCCGCCGCCTGGCGTCGCTGGCCGGCGAGGAGCGCACGATGGTGTTCTTCGAGGCGCCCCACCGGCTGCGCGAGTCGCTGGAGGCGATGGCCGGGGCGTTCGGCCCCGACCGGAGCGCGGCCGTCTGCCGGGAGCTGACCAAGACCTACGAGGAGGTGCGCCGCGGCGGCCTGGCCGAGCTGGCCGCGTGGGCGGCCGGCGGGGTCAAGGGCGAGATCACCGTCGTGGTCGCGGGCCACGTGCCCGACGAGGGGCCGCCCGACGTGGAGGCGCTGGTCGCGGAGGTCGATCGCCGCGTGGCCGCCGGCGAGCAGCGCAAGACCGCCGTCGCCGACGTCGCCAAGGCCGCCGGGATGCCCAAGCGGGACCTCTACGACGCGGTACACAAAAGATCTACCACGCCTTAGGGTGCAGTCCGTGAAGGACTGGGGGGTTTCACCGCGCAGGCTCGTGCCGCCGATGCAGGGAGCCCCCCTGTGGGGCTGGCTGGGTCCCGTCCTCGTCGCCGTCTTCGGCGGGATCCTGCGCTTCGTCCGCCTGGGCGAGCCCCGCTCGATCGTCTTCGACGAGACCTACTACATCAAGGACGCCTACTCCCTGCTCACGTTCGGCGTCGAGCGCACCACCCTGGGCGACGCCAAGAACCCCATCGCCGACCGGCGCATCATGACCGGCGACCTGGACATCTGGCAGCACTGCCCGAACCCCGCCGACTGCGCCGCGTTCGTCGCCCACCCGCCGCTCGGCAAGTGGATGATCGGCGCCGGCGAGTGGCTGTTCGGGATGACGCCGTTCGGCTGGCGCTTCGCCGCCGCGGTCGTCGGCACGCTGTCGATCCTGGTGCTGGCCCGGGTGGCGCGCCGGATGACCCGCTCGACCATGCTCGGCTGCCTGGCCGGTCTGCTGCTGGCCCTCGACGGCCTGCACCTCGTGCTCTCCCGCACGGCGCTGCTCGACATCTTCCTGATGTTCTGGGTGCTGGCCGGGTTCGCCTGCCTGGTCGCCGACCGCGACTGGGCGCGCGGCCGGCTCGCCGCCCGGTACGAGAGCTCGCCGCTGACCTCGTACGGCCCCCGGCTCGGGTTACGGCCGTGGCGGGTCGCCGCGGGGGTGTGCCTGGGCGCCGCCTGCGCGGTGAAGTGGTCCGGAATCTTCTTCCTGGTCGCGTTCGCCCTGATGAGCTTCGCGTGGGACATGGGCGCCAGGCGCGCCGCCGGGCTTCGCGAGCCGTACAAGGGGGCCTTCTCGCTGGACCTGCCGGCCGCGAGCGCGGCGCTGGGGCTCGCGCCCGCGCTGACCTTCCTCGCCTCGTGGGGGAGCTGGTTCGCCCACGACGGCGGGTACGGGCGCGACTGGGAGCGGGCGACCTCCTCCGGGCCGCTGTTCTTCGTCGTCGACTCGGTGCGGTCGTGGCTGAAGTACCAGATGCAGGTCCTCGGCTTCCACACCGAGCTCGACGCCTACCACGAGTACATGTCGGAGCCGTGGACGTGGCCGGTGCTGTTCAGGCCCGTCACCTTCCACTACGTGGGCGGCAGGGCCGGCTGCGGCGCCTCCGCGTGCTCCGAGGCCGTGATCGGCGCCGGCACGCCCGCCCTCTGGTTCGCCGCCTGGCTGGCCCTGCTGTGGCTCGTCGTGCGGTACTCCGCGGCCCGCGACTGGCGGGCCGGGGCGGTGCTGCTCGCGGTGGCCGCCGGCTGGCTGCCCTGGTTCTACTACGCGATCGCCGACAACCGCACGATGTACCTGTTCTACATGATCCCCGTCGTGCCGTTCATGGTGCTGGGGCTCACGCTCGTCGCCGGACTGGTGCTCGGCCGGGAGGACGCCAGGCCCGCGCGGCGGGCCGTCGGCGCCGCCGCCGTGGGGGCGCTCGCGCTCGTCGTGCTGATCGACTTCTGGTGGTTGTCGCCCGTGCTGACCGGCGAGCTGCTCACGCAGGCACAGTGGTGGGCTCGGATGCTGACGCGCTCGTGGGTCGAGGTCGCCCCCAAGTGATGCCGCGGCGCAGCGTGATGGCCGCCGCGACGCACGCCAGCGGCACCGCGGGCAGCACGTAGCGGTAGTCGAACTCCGCCGTCGCCGCCGGCGCCAGCAGCAGCCCGAACGCCCCCAGCCACGGCAGCGCCACCGGCCCCCCGAACCTGCGCCAGCGCACCGCCACGCCGTACAGGCCGACCAGCATGATGCCGCCCAGCAGGATGCCCCGCAGGTAGAACACCTTCTGGTAGCCGCTCATGATGTCGGCCCACGGCGAGACGATGCGCGTCTCCGGCGGGCCCTGCTCGTAGGAGAACGCGTCGGTGTCGGTGCGGCCCTGGTAGGACGGCCAGTTGGGCAGCCGCTTCGGCCGGCCGCTGGTGTCGAGGTCGTAGTACGGGCGGAACTCGTACATGTTGTACGTCTGCTCGTCCGGGAAGCGCGGCCGGCCCCAGTGGAAGGCGCGGAAGAAGTCACGCGTCACCACCTTCAGGTAGTCGCCCGGCTGCGACAGGATCGCCCGCGTGGCGAACGCGCTGGCCGCCTCGTTGGTGATCTCGGTGAACTTCTTGCCGGCGCCCCACCGGTGCAGCACCTCGCCGGTGCCCGTGCCGCCGCCGCCCTGGCCCCACAGGTACCACTGGGCGTAGTCCTTGCGCTGGTCGACCGGGTCGTTGATGCACAGCAGGAGGAGCTCGAGCTCCTTGTACTTGTCGATGTGCATCTTCGAGCAGTCGGCGAAGATCGCCGTGCGCATGTACAGGATGAGCCCGTCGCTGTTGGTCATGGCGAACTTGCCCATGCTGGCGGAGAACCAGCCCATGTAGCTGAGGATCGGCACCGCGCAGGTCAGCACGACCGCCACGATCGCCTTCCAGCTCGTGCGCTTGACCACCAGGTACGCCACCACGAGCGCGAGGATGGGCAGCCCGATCGAGCGGGTCAGCCAGGTCAGCGCCAGCAGCAGGCCGACCAGCGCCCCGACCTGCCACGACATCCGCCGGTGCCACAGGACCAGCGTGACCACGCCCACGACCAGCAGGATGAACATCGAGTCGGACATGATGAGCTGTTCGAGCTGGATCTGGTAGGCGTCGAAGAGCACCGGCGCCGCCGCGAGCGCCGCTCCCCACTTCGGCAGCGCGAACCTGCACCGCAGCAGCGCGTAGATCAGCACCGCCGTGGCCAGCCCCATCAGGTGCTGCGTGAGCACGACCAGCGTGAAGCTGTGGAACGGCTTGAGCGCGAGCAGCCAGAACCCGTAGCCGTCGGGCCTGATCGGGTGCGGTCGCGGATGCAGCGCCACCGAGACGTACTCGTACGAGTCGTTGAACCACATCGCCGGGCTGTATCCCAGCATGGTGACGATCCGCAGCACTCCGCCCAGGGCGAAGGCCACGGCGAACACCCGATGACGGCGCAGAAGGCCCAGCGCGCGCGCCGTCCGGCCAGGGGCGGAGTGGTCCACAGGGGTAATCTCCGCGACGCTCACCATGCTGTAAAGAATGCCAGCCGTTTCTAGGACTTGCCCCGACCAAGTCTGGGCAGAGGGCATGATGGTGTGCCTGAAGTGTCCTAACTGAAGGGTTGAGACGTGGAACTGACGGTGGTCATGCCCTGCCTCAACGAGGCCGAGACCGTGGAAGTCTGTGTGCGCAAGGCTTTGGCGTGCATGGAGGAGCACGGCATCGAGGGCGAGGTGCTGATCGCCGACAACGGCAGCACGGACGGCTCCCAGCAACTCGCCCGAGACGCCGGCGCCCGCGTGGTCCACGTCGACGAGAAGGGCTACGGCAACGCCCTCATGGGCGGCATCCGGGCCGCCCGCGGCAAGTACGTCATCATGGGCGACGCCGACGACTCCTATGACTTCACCGCGTTGCTGCCGTTCGTGGAGCAGCTCCGCGACGGAGCCGACCTGGTGATGGGCAACCGGTTCAAGGGCGGCATCTCGCCCGGCGCCATGCCCCCGCTCCACCGCTACCTGGGCAACCCGGTGCTGTCGTTCGTCGGCCGGCTGTTCTTCCCCTCGGCCATCGGCGACTTCCACTGCGGCCTGCGCGGCTTCCGGCGCGACTCGATCCTGCGCCTGCAGCTGCAGACCGGCGGCATGGAGTTCGCCTCCGAGATGGTGGTCCGCTCCACGCTGTCCGGCCTGGACGTGCGCGAGGTGCCCACCACGCTGTCGCCCGACGGCCGCTCCCGCCCGCCGCACCTGCGCTCCTGGCGCGACGGCTGGCGTCACCTGCGGTTCCTGCTGCTCTACAGCCCCAAGTGGCTGTTCTTCTACCCCGGCCTCGTCATGATGGCGATCGGCCTGGTCGCCGGCACCGCGCTGACCTTCGGCCCGGTGGAGATCGGCGAGCTGGCCTTCGACATCGACACCCTGGTCGGCGCGTCGGCGGCGGTGGTGATCGGGTTCCAGGCGGTCCTGTTCGCCGTGTTCACCAAGGTCTACGCGGCCGAGGAGGGATTCCTGCCGGAGTCGCCCCGCATCCGCAAGCTCATCGACATCGTCAGCCTGGAGAAGGGCCTGGTCGTCGGCGGCGTGCTCGCCCTGGCCGGCCTCGTCGGCCTGGTGATGTCGCTGGTGCACTGGCAGGTCCGCAGCTTCGGCGAGCTCGACCCGCGCGAGTCGCTGCGCATCGTCGTGCCCTCGGCGACGGCGCTCATCATGAGCTTCCAGACCATCTTCGCCGCGCTGTTCGTCAGCATCCTCGGCATCCGCCGTACCCGCGAGACCCCCGTCGACGTGGCCGCCAAGGCCGCCGAGGAGGCCGCCGAGGCCGTGTCCCGCGAGCAGGCCGAGAAGGCCGGGAAGGCCGTGGAGAAGACCGTCGAGCAGGCCGCGGACAAGCCGGCCGAGGCGGCGCCGCGCGAGGACACCACCACCCGCTGACCCGAGGGGCGGGAATCGGTTCGAGCCGCCCGCCCCCGACCCGTAGTCTTGGAACCATGTCCCAGCACATCTTGACCGCCGTCGCGTGGCCGTACGCTAACGGACCTCGCCACATCGGGCACGTCTCCGGATTCGGCGTGCCGTCCGACGTCTTCAGCCGCTACCAGCGGATGGCGGGCAACAAGGTGCTGATGGTCTCCGGCACCGACGAGCACGGCACGCCCATCCAGGTCCAGGCCGACAAGGAGGGCGTGAGCGCCAAGGAGCTCGCCGACCGCTACAACCGCGTCATCGCCGAGGACCTCACCGGGCTGGGCCTGTCCTACGACCTGTTCACGCGCACCTCCACCCGCAACCACTACGCGATCGCGCAGGAGATCTTCAAGGGCCTGTACGACAACGGCTACATCTTCCCCAAGACCACGATGGGGGCGATCTCGCCGACCACCGGGCGCACCCTGCCCGACCGCTACATCGAGGGCACCTGCCCCATCTGCGGCTATGACGGCGCGCGCGGCGACCAGTGCGACAACTGCGGCAACCAGCTCGACCCGATCCAGCTCATCAACCCCAAGAGCCGCATCAACGGCGAGACCCCGGTCTTCACCGAGACCGAGCACTTCATGCTCGACCTGCCCGCCTTCGCCGAGGTGCTCGGCTCCTACCTGCAGGCCAAGCAGGGCGAGTGGCGGCCCAACGTGCTGAAGTTCGCCCTCAACCTGCTCGGCGACCTCCAGCCGCGGGCGATCAGCCGCGACCTCGACTGGGGCGTGCCCATCCCGCTCGACGGCTGGCGCGACCAGCCCAACAAGCGGCTGTACGTGTGGTTCGACGCGGTCGTCGGCTACCTGTCCGCCTCGATCGAGTGGGCCAGGCGCTCCGGCGACCCCGAGGCGTGGCGCCAGTGGTGGCAGAACCCCGACGCCCGCGGCTACTACTTCATGGGCAAGGACAACATCGTCTTCCACGCCGAGATCTGGCCGGCGATGCTGTTCGGCTACAACGGCCAGGGCGCCCGCGACGGCAAGCCCGGGTCGCTGGGCACGCTCGACGTGCCGTCCGAAGTGGTGTCCAGCGAGTTCTTGACCATGGAGGGGCGCAAGTTCTCCTCCTCGCGCCAGGTCGTCATCTACGTGCGCGACTTCCTGGAGCGCTACGACGCCGACGCCCTGCGCTACTACATCGCCGTGGCGGGCCCGGAGAGCCAGGACACCGACTTCACCTGGCAGGAGTTCGTCAACCGCAACAACGGCGAGCTCGTCGCCGCCTGGGGCAACCTCGTCAACCGGTCGATCTCGATGGCCGCCAAGAACTTCGGCCAGGTGCCCGAGGCCGGCGACCTCACCGACGCCGACCGGCGGCTGCTGCAGCGCTCGCGCGAGGCGTTCGGCCCCGTGGGCGCCGAGCTCAACCGCTCCCGGTTCAAGAACGCCATCACCGAGGCCCTCGACGTGGTCCGCGACGCCAACCGCTACCTCGCCGAGCAGGAGCCGTGGAAGCTCAAGGACGACCCGGAGCGGCAGAAGTCGATCCTGCACGTCGCCCTCCAGGTCGTCGACGACGCCAAGACCATGCTGACGCCGTTCCTGCCCGGCTCGTCCAACAAGGTCCACGCCATGCTCGGCGGCGAGGGCGTGTGGTCCGGCATGCCGGAGATCCGTGAGGTCGACGAGGACGGCGGCGCCCCGTACCCGGTGATCACCGGCGACTACGACGGCGCGGCCCGCTGGGAGCACCAGCCGATCAAGCCGGGCGTCCCGCTGGCGCCGCCGGTGCCGCTGTTCAAGAAGCTCGACCCGAAGGTGGTCGACGAGGAGCTGGCCCGGCTGGGCCAGTGACGGTGAGCACGCCGCCCGCCGCACCGGAGCCGCTGCCCGCTCCGGTGTTCGACAGTCACTGTCACCTCGACATCATGGTGGGCGACCGGCAGGCGTCCTCGGGCGACCCGGTCGCCCAGGCGGCGCAGGCCGCGTCGGCCACCGTGAGCGGCATCCTCGACGACGCCCGCGCCGTCGGGGTGACCCGGCTCGTCACGATCGGCTACGACCTGCCGTCCTCCCGGTGGAACGCCGAGGTGGCCGCGGCCCACGCCGACGTCCACGCCGGGGTGGCGATCCACCCCAACGAGGCGCACGCCGCCACCCCCGAGGCGCTGGCCGAGATCGAGGCGCTGGCCGGGCGGCCGGAGGTGCGCGCGGTCGGCGAGACCGGGCTCGACTACTTCCGTGACTGGGCGAGCCGCGACGACCAGCACGCCTCCTTCCGGGCGCACATCGAGATCGCCAAGCGCACCGGCAAGGCGCTGGTCATCCACGACCGCGAGGCGCACGGCGACGTGCTGAAGGTGCTGGCCGAGGAGGGGGCGCCGCCGGTCGTGGTGTTCCACAGCTTCTCGGGCGACGCCGAGATGGCCGCGGAGTGCGCGGCGGCGGGCTACCACATGTCGTTCTCCGGGCCCGTCACGTACAAGAACGCCGGTTACCTGCGTGAGGCGGCCCGGGTGGCGCCGGTGGAGCTGATGCTCGTCGAGACCGACGCCCCCTACCTGCCGCCGGTGCCGCACCGCGGCAAGCCCAACGCGCCCTACCTGATTCCGCTGACGCTGCGCTGCCTGGCGGAGGTCAGGGGCGTCGACCCGGGCTCGCTGTGCGAGGCCATCAGCGCCAACGGCGTCGCCGTCTTCGGCGCATGGTGACCTGGCTCGAATCCGGCTCGAATCTGCTCGGACCTGGCTTCGGCCTAGCTCCCGAGCGACATCCCGAAGTCGGCCCCCTTGAGGGGCCGCACCTCCTGCGGGTCCTCGGCGTTGCGGCCGGTCACCGCGACCTTCCCGTACGGCGCGGCGTCCGGGCGGCCCACGAACAGCTTGTTGCCGGCGAAGGCCACGGCGTAGCCCATCAGATCGTCGCCCGTGCCGGGCAGCACGCGATCTTCTCCCGGGTTCTTGAACGGCATCACGCGGACGCCGCCGCCGTACGGGGCGCCGACGGCCAGCCGGCCGTCGGCGGAGGCGGCCAGGGCGAAGCCGAACGCCTGCTTGCCGTCCTGCCGTACGGTCCTGAGGGGGGTGAGCTTGGGGTTGAGGAGCTGCACGTAGCCGGCTCCGGGCGCGCCCACCGCGAGGCCCACGCCCTCGGCGTACGCCACCGCGTAGCCGTACCTGTCGCCGTCGGCGTCGGAGGGCGAGTCGATCTTCACGCCCGACAGGCCGGGCGCGAGCGGGTCGGCGATGGCCACGACCGAGCCCGAGTCGATCTTGCCTGAGCCGACCTGCCGGCCCGCGCCGTCGTCGTTCTCGTACGGCACGCCGACGATCAGCTGGTCGCCCGCCCCGAAGGCCAGCGACCAGCCGAACTGGTCGCCCACCTCGCCGTTGCCCGGGACCTCCGGCGACTCCTGGCTGATCCGGCGCGGCCGGCCTTCGCCCTTGGTCACGTAGACGGCGCCCGTGTCGGTCACCCGCGCCTCGTCCTCGTAAGGGGCGCCGATCGCCACCAGGTCGCCCTTGCCGGCCACGGACCAGCCGAAGTGGGCGTCACGCTGCGGCTCGGACGCGGTGAGCTGCCTGGGCGGCGCCGCGCCACCGCCGTACACGACGTAGGCGGCGCCGGCGTCCTCGCCGCCGCGCACGTCCGTGAACGGCGCGCCGACGACCAGGTCCGCGCACGAGTCGGCGTTGACCTTGGCCAGCCGCACCGACCAGCCGAACCCGTCACCACGCGCCAGGCCGGGCACCGGGACGGGCACGACCTTCTGCCCGGAGACGACCTGAACGGCGCCCTTGTCGTCATCGGCGAACGGGTCACCCACGGCCACGTCGTCCACGCCGTCACCGTCGAAGTCACTCGGACTCGTACAGGCGACTGCCCGTGTCCGGGTGGACAGCGTGGTCGTGTGAGGGGCCGTCGCGGACAGCGCGACCGCCAGGGCGACCGTCGCCCGCAGGATCATCACAGCCTGACCTCCACCTGGCGGCCGCCATTGAGCAGGGTCGCCGTGAGCCGGACGGGCGTGCGGTAGAGCGGCAGGTCGAAGACGTAGGCCCGGTCCAGCCGGCCACCCGGCGCGATCACGTCAGGAAGCCGGACCGGCACCGGGTCGTGCCGGCCGCCCTTGTCGTCCAGGATCGACACGGCGGGGTTGCCGATCTCCCGCGGCGCACCGCCCGGGTTGATCATCGACCAGCGCACCACGCAGAGCTGCCCCTGGGTCTGCCGCGTGCCCTCGTACTCCTTCAGCCCGCACGTCGGCGACGTGGCGACCACCAGCACCGGATCGTCGAAAGCCGTGCCCAGCGCGAATCTGCGGCCGAGGTCGCCCGGCTCCCGTTGCGCCGCGGGGGAGGCGGTGCGCGTCCGGGTGGGGGAGGCGACGTTGCGGCCGGAGGTGACGATGAGGACGGCGGCGGTGACGGCGATGGCCAGCACGGCGGCGGCCGCGGCGATGAGCCACCGGGTGCCACGCGGACGCCGCCCGTGGTGATCCTGCGGCGGGGTCGTGTCGGACGCCTCCACGGGCCGGGCGGCCCGCCCTAGCACCACCGCAGCCCCCATCCCGGCCTGGGCCTGTCGGACCTCCTGCCCCTTCCCCCTGTCCTCGGCCGGGGCCTTCCCCCTGGCCTGGGCCTCGGCCTCCGCGTGGGCCCGCGCCTGGCTTTCGACCTGAGCCTGCGCCTCGGCCTCCCAGCGGGCCAGCTCCTCCCTGGCGGCCAGCTCCTCACGCCGCGCCAGCTCCTCCTCCGACAGCCCGCCCATCCCCTCCTTGCGCGACCTCTCGGCGTGCGGCGTCGAGGGCGAGGGCGAGGGCGGCACGGTGGGGGCTTCCACCGCCGTTCGGCTCGTCAGGGTGTCGGCGGGCGGGGGAGTGGCGAACGTCGCGGTGATGTCGGGCTCGTCCACCACGTTCTGCGGCGCCTGCCACTCGCTCATCAGCTCGGTCGCCACGAGCGTCGGCGGGTCCACCGCCGGGGCGGCCTTGGCGGTCGCGCCGGGAGCGGGCAGCGCGCCGCCGACCAGGGCGATCACCAGATCCTGCGCCGAGGGCCGCTGGGCGGGGTCCATCGAGGTCGCCTGCCGTACGAGATCGTTGAGCGGGGCGGGCAGCGTGCCGAGCTCCGGCGTCGTGTGCAGCACCCGGGAGGCCAGCGTGATGACGTCACCGCGTCCGAACGGGTGACGGCCGTTGCCCGCGTAGGCGACCAGACAGCCCCAGGCGAAGATGTCCACGGCCGGGGTGATCGCCTCACCGCGTACCTGCTCGGGAGCCCACCAGCCCGGGCTGCCGATCAGCTCGCCGGAGAGGGTGAACCCGGTCTCCCGGTCCAGCGCCCGCGCGATGCCGAAGTCGATCACGCGCGGGCCGGACAGCGACAGGATGACGTTCGCCGGCTTGAGGTCGCGGTGGACCAGCCCCGCCACGTGGATGGCGGCCAGCGCCGCCGCGACGCCGAGCGCGACGCCGTGCAGCGGACCGGGGTCGAGCGCGCCGTACTGGGAGATCTGCGCCGACAGGGGGGTGCCCGCGATGTACTCCGTCACCATGTACGGGCGGCCGTCGCCGGTGTTGCCGTTGTCGAGGACCTGGGCGGTGCAGAACGACGCCACCTTGCGCGCGTTCTCCACCTCGGCGTGGAAGCGGACCGCGAACCCCTCCTGGTTGGCGAACTCCACCTTCACCACCTTGACCGCCACGAACCGCCCCGTAGGAGCGCGGGCCAGGAACACCGTGCCCATGCCGCCCTCCCCGAGGCGGCCGAGTAACCGGTATGGACCGATTTCCCGCAGATCCGTCGGGCGGAGCGGCGCGGCGCCCGTTGGCTCCATGAGGGATGTCCCTTCCTGTTCCACGCCATCCTCCCCTGTGGTCCCCCCGTACGCCATCGCACGTTCTTCGATGCGGGAGACTGGTTGGATGATGAGGCTGCTGGGCCCAACAGAGATACGTATTTTGGCGGACAAGCTCGATCTTCGTCCTACGAAAAGGCTAGGACAGAACTTCGTCATCGACGCGGGGACCGTCCGGCGCATCGTACGGGCAGCGGACCTGTCGCCGGAAGACGTGGTGATCGAAGTGGGACCGGGCCTCGGGTCGCTCACACTGGCGCTGCTGCCCTCGGCCCGGCACGTCGTGGCCGTCGAGATCGACCCCGTGCTGGCCGCCCAGCTCCCCGTCACCGTGGGGGAGCGCGGCCTCGGCGACAAGCTGACCGTGATCCCGGCCGACGCCATGCGCGTCGCCCCTGCCGACCTGGGCGGCCACACTCCTACGGCGCTGGTGGCCAACCTGCCGTACAACGTGGCGGTGCCGGTGGTGCTGCACCTGCTGGAGGCGCTGCCGTCACTGGCCAAGGGCCTGGTCATGGTCCAGTCGGAGGTGGCCGACCGGCTCGCGGCGGGGCCGGGTTCCAAGGTGTACGGGGTGCCGTCGGTGAAGGCCGCCTGGTACGCCGACGTCCGGAGGGCCGGGCCGGTGGGCCGCACGGTCTTCTGGCCGGTACCGAACGTGGACTCGGGCCTCGTCTCGCTGGTCCGGCGTGACCCACCGCCCACCAGCGCGACGCGGCGGGAGGTCTTCGCGGTGATCGACGCGGCGTTCGCCCAGCGCCGCAAGACCCTGCGGGCGGCTCTGTCGTCATGGGCGGGCAGCCCGGCGGCGTCGGAGACGGCACTCAGGGAGGCCGGCGTCGACCCGTCGGCGCGCGGCGAACAGCTGGACATCCACGCCTTCGCCCGCATAGCCGAGCACAAGCCCCAGCCGTAAGGCGCACCGCAGCCACTTCCGCAGCCACTTTTCCACAGCCACGCCCCCCGGCCGGTCGCTCTTCCACAGAACCCCGCTCGGCTCCCCGCCCCCACGGCCGCCCGGACGATCCTGGGGCCTCCATCCCGCAACGGCACTGGAGGCCTCATGCACCCCCACCCCGTGTCCCTGCTCTGCCGCGCCTCGCTCACGATCGGCGGCGGCCTGTTCGCCGGCCTCACGGTCCTGCCCGGCCCGGCATCCGCCACGGCCCCTGGCCCCTGCTTCGGCACCGTCACCCTCTCCAGGACGTACGCCCGGCTCCTGAACGACGGCCACCTCGCCCACCTCACCGGCGGCCTGTCGCGGAGACCCGGTCGCCTCGGGGGCACCGATCAGCCGATCCTCTTCGCCGCCCGTCCCGGCAGCCCCGCAAGGGGCCAGGTACGCGTCATCGTCGCCCTGCCTCCCCAGGCATGCGCGCGGCGCGCGCCCCTGACGGACGCACTCGCCCACGCGGGCATCACCCTCACAGATCCCCTGTCCACACTCGTCAGGCCCACCTGGTGGCCTCTCTGGCCCTACACCACCCCCTTCTCAAGCCACCCCTCACACGCCTCGGCGGCCGCACTCACCACACCGTGGAAGCCCTACGGACAGAGCGGGCAGGAGCCCTTCCCGAGGTCGTCAGGACCCACAGACCCCCTCGGCAGGCCCCACTGGAGCCCCCTCCGGAACCCACGAACCGCCACCCCACCACCCACGCGGCCCAAGACCCATCCGCCCACGCCTCCCATC
Source organism: Nonomuraea sp. NPDC050383 (assembly GCF_044459125.1). Taxonomy (NCBI): domain Bacteria; kingdom Bacillati; phylum Actinomycetota; class Actinomycetes; order Streptosporangiales; family Streptosporangiaceae; genus Nonomuraea; species Nonomuraea sp. NPDC050383. Next base: position 315,943 of record NZ_JBITIP010000005.1, on the reverse strand, counting down.
TCCCCGAAGCCCGCCCCAACCGACCCCACCCTGACCCTGCCTCCAGACCCGCCCGCCACCTCCCTGACCCTCCCGCCTCCTCTCGATGAGCCGATCATCACGCCGATCCCTCAACCCCGTACTTCCACAGCCCCGGATCACCGGGGAGACAGCAAGAGGGACGGCGCCACCACCGCGAGCAAGCGGGACGGCGCCTCGCCCACCGACAGCAAGGAGGCCCGAGGGGATCTCGCCGTGGCGGCCGCCCTCGACCAGCTCGGCACCCCGTTCTCGTGGGGCGGAGGCTCCTCCTCAGGCCCGACCAGAGGTGTCGGGAGAGGCGCGGGAACCACGGGCTTCGACTGCAGCGGCCTGACCCTCTACGCCTGGTCCAAGGCGGGGGTGAAGCTGGGTCACTACACCGGCTCCCAGTTCCGCCAGGGCCGTCGCGTCTCCCTGGCCGACCTGCGCAGGGGCGATCTGGTCTTCTTCGGCGGCGGCGCCGGCGACCCCACCCACGTGGGCCTCTACCTGGGCGAAGGCATCATGATCCACGCCCCCAGGACGGGAGACGTGGTACGCAGGACCAGCTTCCTCCAGTCCACCCACTACCGCCCCCTCTACCGAGGCGCCGTCCGCCCCGGCTGACCACCCCAATGCCGCCGACGTGAGATCGGGCGTCTCCCTCCTTGGAGTCTCCTGGCCGGGTTCATGCCAAGGATCCGAAGTGGCCTTCGGTTCCCGGACTCCTTCGGTCAGGCGATGCGCGCGATCGTCGTTCCCGCGATAATCGGCGGGTGCCCTTGCTCGTCGAACCTTCGTTGCCCCCGGGCAGGATGGCGACGCTCTCGCAGCCCATGCTCGACGCCGGCGGCATCCTGCTGCGGCCGTGGCAGCGGTCGGACCGGCCCGCCGTTCTCGCCGGTTACGCCGATCCGGCCATCCAGCGCTGGCACTGCCGGTCCATGACCGCCGACGAGGCCGACGACTGGATCGGTTCCTGGGCCGGGCGGTGGCGTCAGGAGACCGGTGCGGGATGGGCCGTGGTGGACGCGTCGGAGGTGGTCGGCCAGGTCAGCCTGCGCCGGCTGGACTTCCGGGACGGTTGGGCGGAGGTGTCGTACTGGGTGCTGCCCGCCGCGCGGGGCCGTCGCATCGCCACGCGGGCCCTGTCGGCCGTGACAGCGTGGTCGTTCGTCGCGATCGGACTCCACCGTGTGGAGCTGAACCACTCGACGGCCAACATGGCGTCGTGCCGGGTGGCGCAAGCCGCCGGTTTCGCCATGGAGGGAACGAAACGCCGCGAGGCGCTCCACGCCGACGGCTGGCATGACATGCACCTGCACGCCCGCCTCGACACCGACGACTGACATCGGGTGGCGCGTCCGAAGCCGTACGCGGCGCGCTGCCGCCTTGTGCGGGGGTTGTCCGTCCACGGCAGACGACAAAGGCAAGGAGTTTCCGCACTCCTTGCCACTCTCAATCTATAGCGCCCCCAGGGGCTTGCGGCAAGACCCGGGTCGTGCTGCAGAATCTCCCACCGAAGCCGGCACCTGCGAAATTCAGGGATGTACGGCGTAGGCGGGCGTGCCGTTCGTCGACGGCCGCGGCTCGCCGGACGTCGAGCCGGTGGTGGACTCGCGACGCGGTCGGAGGTGCGCGCAGTCGGGCTGCGCGGAGCAGGTGGCCGAGAATGCGACTTTGTTCAATGGGGGGTTCATGTTCGACGTGATCATTGTCGGCGGCGGACCGACCGGCGTGATGCTGGCCGGCGAGTTGCGATTGCACGGCGTGCACGCGCTCGTGCTGGAGAAGGAGGCGGAGCCGACCAAGGTCGTCCGCGCGCTCGGCCTGCACGCCCGCAGCATCGAGGTGATGGACCAGCGCGGCCTGCTGGAGCGGTTCCTCGCGCTCGGCAAGCAGTACCCGGTCAGTGGTTTCTTCGCCGGCATCAGCAAGCCGCGGCCGGACCGGCTCGACACCGCGCATCCGTACGTGCTCGGCATCCCGCAGCCCATCACCGAGCGCCTGCTGACCGAGCATGCCACCGGGCTCGGCGCCGAGATCCGGCGCGGCTGCGAAGTGGTCCGGCTGAGCCAGGACGAGGACGGGGTGACCGTCGAGCTGGCCGACGGCACGGAGCTGCGCTCGCGTTATCTCGTCGGCTGCGACGGCGGCCGCAGCACGGTGCGCAAGCTGCTCGGCGTCGGCTTCCCAGGTGAGCCCGCCCGGGTCGAGTGGGTGCTGGGCGAGGTGGAGGTGACGATGCCGCCGGAGGAGTTGGCGGCCCTGGTGGCCGAACTCGGCAAGACCCACAAGGGGTTCGGCGCCGTACCCCTCGGGGACGGGGTGTATCGCGTCCTCGCGCGCGCCCAAGGGGTGGCCGAGGACCGTGCGGTCCCGCCGACCCTGGATGAGCTGAAGCAGGGGGTACGGGCGATCGCCGGCACCGACTTCGGCGTGCACTCACCGCGCTGGCTCTCCCGCTTCGGCGACGCCACCCGGCAGGCCGAGCGCTACCGGGTCGGCCGGGTGCTGCTGGCCGGCGACGCGGCGCACGTCCATCCGCCGACCGGCGGGCAGGGGCTCAACCTCGGCGTCCAGGACGCGTTCAACCTGGGCTGGAAACTGGCCGCCGAGGTCGGCGGCTGGGCACCGGAGGGGCTGCTGGACAGCTACCACACCGAACGGCACCCGGTGGCCGCCGACGTGCTCAACACCACCCGCGCGATGGTCGAGTTGACGTCCGTCGAGCCCGGTCCCCAGGCAGTGCGCCGGCTGATGTCGGAACTGATGGACTTCGAGGACGTGAACCGGTACCTGATCGAGAAGATCACCGCGATCGGCGTCCGCTACGACTTCGGCGAGGGGCACGAACTGCTCGGCCGGCGGCTGCGGGACGTGGGGTTGAAGCGGGGTCGCCTCTACGAGCTGATGCACGGTGGCCGCGGGCTGCTGCTCGACCAGACCGGCCGGCTTTCGGTGGCGGGGTGGGCGGATCGGGTCGACCACGTCGTCGACGTCAGCGAGGAACTGGACGTGCCTGCCGTGCTGCTGCGGCCGGACGGCCACGTGGCGTGGGTCGGCGAAGATCTGACGGATCTCCTCAGCCACCTGCCCAAGTGGTTCGGCGCGCCCGTCAGCTGAAGGGGCGGTCTGGCCCGAGAGGGCGGGCCGTTGTGACGGGATACGCGACCCGTTGTGACGGGATACGCGACGTCGCGGCGACGATCCGGGCCGAGCAGGGCGAGATCATCCGTCCTCGATCACCTCGGGGTGCTGGTGACCGAGGACGGCCCAGGCGCAGGGAGCAGAGCGAAAGAGGGTTGGACGGGTCGCCCATGATGAGCAGGCTCCCCGTCCGTGGCCTGGAGTTCGGTGATGACTTCTTGCCTCAGGGGCGTGCGCACGCCTCCACCAGCGCCTTGACCAGAGGCACGAGGAGCGCCTGGTCCTCTGGACGGGAGGGTTCGTACTCCGTGATGCCGAGCCCGGCCATCTCGAAGCGATCCGCTGTCGCCCTGACCATGGCGAGAAGCTGGTCCGGCTGAAGTCCGCCGGGGGCAGGCGAGCCGACGCTGGCGAAGGTCTCGGGGTCGAGCACGTCCAGGTCGATGTGGATGTACACGGCCGCGCGCTCACCCCGATCGCCCTCGTCGCGGACGGCTGACGCGATCGCCGCCGTCAGCGCCTCCGGGGCTGTCAGCGCAGCCGGGACCGTCGCCGAGGCTGCGGTCGTCAGGTCGGCCGGGACTGTGGGGGAGCTTGCGGTGATCGGGGGAGCCGGGACCGCCGGAGAGGTTGCATTGGTGGGAGCCGAGACCGCCGGAGAGGTTCCGGTGGTCAGGGGAGCCGGGATTGTCGGCGAGGTTGCGGTGGTCGGGGGAGCCGGGATCGTCGGCGAGGCTGCGGTCGTTGGTGGAGCCGGGGGAATCGGTCCGGCCGGGGTAGGGGGCGGTGCGCTGACGTGCTGGATGCCGCTGCTCCGGATGAAGTCCGTCTCGCCCGGGTCGAGATCCCGGGCTCCGGCGAGCACGATGCGGCGTGGGTCCAGCGGGCGGTCCGGTACCAGGCCCGTGGGGCCCTCGCCGGTCAGGGCGCGGAGGACCATGCCGTGGAAGGCGCCCGAGGGTGACGTGGCCGGTGTGTTGAGGTCTCCGTGCGCGTCGAACCACACGACCACCAACCGGTCCCCGTACCGGCGCAGCGCCTCTGCCACGGCTTCCAGCTCGACCCCGCAGTCGCCTCCGGCCGTGACCACGAACCCCCCGGCCTCCGACACCGCCGACCGCACCCGCGCCGCCGTCGCCGGCAGGTCGTCGTCATCGACGTCGACGCGTACGCGGTGGGTCGCGGGCACCATGCCGGCCAGCAGCCGTGCCCCTTCGCGCAGCCGCTCGGCCGTGGGCGCCCCGGAGCCACGCCACTGCGGCACTTCCACCACCGTGACCTCGGTGCTCGCCGCGACGGTCGCACCGGCCTCGGCGACGGCCCTCGCGTCGAGGGTCGCCCTGGCCGGAGCTGCGGATTCATCGGCGGTGTTCGTCATCGCCCTGGCCGTCTCGTCCACTCTGCCCCCTCACCGATCCGAGCGACATGATGGCACGGTCACAGGCCTGGCCGGCGTGCCGGGTCGTCACTCCCACGGGCATCCGCCCCGTCAGCCGGACCGGCGTCCACGCCGTACGACCGGCAGGCGTCCGCCCCGTCAGGTGGACCGGCGTCCACGCCGTACGACCGGCAGGCGTCCGCCCCGTCAGGTGGACCGGTGTCCACGCCGTACGACCGGCAGGCGTTCACGTGGTCAGCCGGACAGGTCGTGCGCGCGTACGGTCAGTAGGCGTCCACGCCGTACGGCCGGTGATGCGTCCACCCCGTAACCGGGTCGGGCGGGGCGGGGCATCGCTGCCGTTCGGGTGGCAAAAGACCAGGCCAGTACAGAACCGTGTATTGCCGCACCCTCATAAGGGATGACCCCGGCCACTTCCCGGAGAACCGCGTGACAGGGCTACGGGCCGTATACCATCGGGTGTCCTTCCCGGCAGGCGATGAGAGTGGCAGAAGATTCATGAGTTCGGTGACCGTACGGGTGCCCGCGAAGGTCAACGTCCAGTTGTCCGTGGGGCCGCTGCGTGAGGACGGCTACCACGACCTGGTCAACGTCTTCCATGCCGTGTCCGTCTTCGACGAGGTCGTCGCCAAGGAGTCCGACTCCATCACCGTGTCGGTGGCAGGCGAGTGGGCCGACCAGGTGCCGGTCGACGACGGCAACCTCGCCATCCAGGCCGCCCGCGCCCTGGCCAAGCACGCGGGGCGTACGTACGGGGCCGAGCTGATCATCCACAAGTCCATTCCGGTGGCGGGTGGCATGGCCGGAGGCAGTGCCGACGCGGCGGGCGCGCTGGTGGCGTGCAACGAGCTGTGGGGCTTGGGCCTGCCGGTCGAGGATCTCATGGAGATCGCCGCCGATCTGGGCAGTGACGTGCCGTTCTCGCTGCTGGGGGGAACGGCGGTCGGCACCGGGCGGGGCGAGCGGCTGAGCGACGCGCCGACGGGCGGTGAGTTCCACTGGGCGTTCGCCGTGGCGCACGGAGGGCTGTCCACGGCCAAGGTGTACGCGGAGTGCGACCGGCTGCGCGAGTCGTCCGGCGCGGAGGTGCCGTGGCCGCAGCTCAGCGAGCCGCTGCTGGCGGCGCTGCGCACCGGCGACGCCGAGGCGCTGGGGGCCCGGCTCGGCAACGACCTCCAGGCCGCCGCGCTGTCCCTGCGCCCCGATCTGAGCCAGACCCTGGACGCCGGTCGCGAGGCCGGAGCCCTGGGCGCCCTGGTCTCCGGCTCGGGCCCCACCTGCGCCTTCCTCGCCACGGACGCCGACCACGCCCAGCGCCTGGCCGACACGCTGACCGCCCTCCCGACCTGCCGCACCGCCCTCGCCGCCCACGGCCCGGTCCCGGGCCCGCGCCCGGTCTGAGGAGACGGCCGGGTCGCCGGCTCGCGCCCGGTCTGACGGCCGAAGGTCGGGGCGCCGGCCCGCGCCCGCTCTGAGGCGCAACGGTCGAGTCCCGCGCCCGCGCCCGGTCCGAGGCGCGACGGCCGGGTCCCGTGCCCGCGCCCAGCCTGGCGGGTGGGAGTTGCGTGAGGCTCGGAACGCCGGGGCCGCAGGCAGGGACGCGCGTGGGCGAGGTGACAAGCCCGCCGATCTCCTTGAGATCACTCCGGCTGACGTTATGATGAGCCCATGCATCTTTCGTCATGTCTGAGCTGGTGGCGCTCCTCCTAGGAGCGGCCGCCTCTCACGCATGACAAGGGCCGTTCGGACGGACGGCCCTTCTGTGTTCCCTGGATCAGGGGTCGCGTCGTCCTGACGGCGATACCGACCCACTCAGGAGACGCTCATGAACACCATCGCAGAGCCCGAGACCCTCCCCTCCGACTCCCTCGGGGTGTCCGCCGCGCAGGCTCGCAGCACGGAGCTGGAAGAGCTGATCCGCAAGGACCCGGGGCAGTTCCGGGTGCTGACCGGCGACCGCCCCACCGGACAGCTGCATCTGGGCCACTACTTCGGCACCCTCCACAACCGGGTACGTCTGCAGAACCTCGGCGTGGAGATGTTCGTGGTCATCGCGGACTACCAGGTCCTGACCGACCGCGACGTGGCCAGCAACCTGACCGGGTACGTCGAGGAGCTCGTACTGGACTACCTCGCCATCGGCGTGGACCCGGCACGCAGCACGATCTTCACGCACAGCGCCGTCCCCGCCCTCAACCAGTTGCTGCTGCCCTTCCTCAGCCTCGTCTCCACCGCCGAGCTCAGCCGCAACCCCACGGTCAAGGACGAGATCGCCCACTCGCGGCAGTCCTCCGTCAGCGGGCTGATGTTCACCTACCCCGCCCACCAGGCCGCCGACATCCTCTTCTGCAAGGCGAACCTGGTCCCGGTCGGCCGGGACCAGCTTCCCCACCTGGAGCTGACCCGGACCATCGCCCGCCGCTTCAACGACCGCTACGGCGCCGGCACCGCCGTGTTCCCCCAGCCTGACGCCCTGCTGTCGAACGCGCCGCTCCTGCTCGGCACGGACGGCACCAAGATGAGCAAGAGCCGGGGCAACGCCATCACCCTGGCCGCCGACGCCGACGAGACCGCCCGCCTGATCAAGGGGGCCAAGACGGACTCCGAGCGGCACATCACCTACGACCCGGCCACTCGCCCGGAGGTGTCCTCGCTCCTGCTGCTGGCAGCCCTCTGCCAGGGCCGGACCCCCGAGCAGGTCGCCGCCGAGATCGGCGCCGAGGGAGCGGCCGCGCTGAAGAGGACCGTGACCGAGGCGGTCAACGAGTACCTGGCTCCGATCCGGGCCCGCCGGGCCGAGTACGCGCAGGACCGTGCCCACCTCCGCCAGGTGCTGCGTGAAGGCAACGAGCGGGCCGTGGCCGTGGCCGATGTCACCCTCGCCGAGGTGCGTACCGCCATGAACAGCCACTACTGACGCCCTCACCGGGCAGCGCGGGGGCTCGGCCGGGCGGTTGGGGCCGATACGCTGGTGTAGCCATGAATCTGGTCAATCTTGAGTCTGTCTCCCATGCCTACGGGCCCAAGCCGCTGCTCGCCGACGTCTCCCTCGGGGTCGAGGCCGGTGAGCGCATCGGTGTCGTCGGCCGCAACGGCGGTGGCAAGACCACGCTGCTGTCGGTCATCGCCGGTGACGTGCAGCCCGACACCGGCCGTGTCACGCACACGCGGGGCCTGCGCGTCGGGTTCCTGTCCCAGCGCGACGACCTCGACCCGAGCCTGCCCGTGCGCGAGCTCGTGCTCGGCGGGCGCGCGGAGCACGAATGGGCCGGTGACCAGTCCGTCCGCGAGATCCTGACCAACCTCATCGGCGACCTCGACCTCGACGCCAAGGCGGGCGAGCTGTCCGGCGGCGAGCGGCGGCGTACGGCGCTGGCCCGGCTGCTCATCGACGAGCATGACCTGATCATGCTCGACGAGCCCACCAACCACCTCGACATCGAGGCGATCGCCTGGCTGGCGGCGCACCTGTCCGGCCGCAGGAGCGCGCTCGTGGTCGTGACGCACGACCGGTGGTTCCTCGACGCCGTTTCCACCCGTACGTGGGAGGTCGTGGACGGCCGGGTCGAGCGCTACGAGGGCGGATACGCCGCGTACGTGCTGGCCAAGGCCGAGCGGGCGCGCATCGCGCAGGCCGCCGAGGAGCGCCGCCAGAATCTCATGCGCAAGGAGATCGCCTGGCTGCGGCGCGGCCCGCCCGCCCGTACGTCGAAGCCGAAGTTCCGCATCGACGCCGCCCAGGCGCTGATCGCGAACGAGCCGCCGCCGCGGGAGAGCGTCGAGCTGGTGAAGTTCGCCACGGCGCGGCTCGGCAAGACCGTGTACGACCTGGAGGACGTGACGCTCCACGCCGGCGGTCCCGGCGACGGTCCGCTGGTGCTCGACCGCACCACGTGGCAGTTCGGGCCGGGTGACCGCATCGGTCTGATCGGCGTGAACGGCTCGGGCAAGTCCTCGGTGCTGCGCCTGCTGGCCGGCACGGTCGAGCCCGACTCGGGCCGGCTCGTGCGGGGCAAGACGGTGCGGCTGGCGCACCTGTCCCAGGAGCTGGCCGAGCTGGACCCGGGGCGGCGCGTGCTGGAGACGGTCGAGGAGATCCGCAAGTACGTGCAGGTCGGCAAGAAGGAGTGGACGGCCTCGCAGCTCCTTGAACGCCTCGGGTTCAAGGGCGACGCCCAGTGGAAGGTCGTCGGCGACCTGTCGGGCGGCGAGCGGCGGCGCCTGCAGCTGCTGCGGCTGCTCATGGACGACCCGAACGTGCTGCTGCTCGACGAGCCGACCAACGACCTCGACATCGAGACGCTGAACGAGCTGGAGGACCTGCTCGACGGCTGGCCGGGCACGCTGATCCTGGTCAGTCACGACCGCTACTTCCTGGAGCGCGTCACCGACCGCTCGGTGGCCCTGCTGGGCGACGGCCGGCTGTCTCTGCTGCCGGGCGGCGTGGACGAGTACCTGGAGCGGCGGGCGTCGGGCCTGGCCCTCACGGCCCGGACCGGCGCGGGCACCTCCGGCGCCCCCGCGAAGAACACGCTGAACGGTCCCGCCAGAGAGGCGAGAGAGGCGGCGGCGGCCGAGGGCGAGGCGGCGCCGGGCGGGCTGTCCGCCAAGGAGGAGCGGGAGCTGCGCAAGGAGCTCAACCGCCTCGAACGTCAGCTCGACAGGCTCGGCGAGCAGGAGGCCAAGCTGCATGCGGCGATGGCGGACGCGGCCAGCGACTACGCCCGGCTCGGCTCCCTCGACGCCGAGCTGCGCGACGTGCTCGCCCAGAAGGATGCGGTCGAAGGCGCCTGGCTGGAGCTGGCCGACCGCCTCGGCGACTGACCCGTCCGAGCCGGGCGGTCAGGAGTCGAACGGCGTCAGGAGGGTGCGGAGGAGGGCGGCCAGGGCCCGCTGGTCCTCCGCGCTCAGCCCCGCCAGCAGCTCGTGCTCCCTGCGCAGCAGCCCCGCGAACGCCGCGTCCACCCGGTCGAGCCCGGCCGGGGTGAGCGACACGAGCACGCCCCGCCGGTCCTCCGGGTCGGGCCGCCGCACCACGAGCCCGGCCTGCGCCAGCCGGTCGATGCGGTTGGTCATCGTGCCCGAGGTGACCAGCGTGGCTCGCAGCAGCGCGCCGGGACTCAGCTCGTACGGCTTGCCGGCACGTCGCAGCGCCGTCAGCACGTCGAACTCCCACGGTTCGAGGTGGTGCTCGTCGAAAGCGGCACGTCTTGCCCGGTCGAGGTGTTTGGCAAGCCTCGATACGCGGGAGAGCACCTGGAGGGGCTCGACGTCGAGGTCGGGCCGTTCGGCCCGCCAGGCCGCGACGAGCCGGTCCACCTCGTCCTGCGCATCCTGCGTCATGACATTCAGTCTACTATCTTGACATCGAGATATGTGTCTCGATATCAATTATCTTTATGTCGAGAGATATCTGGGACCCCGCGACCTACGCAAGGTTCGCCGACGAGCGGTCGCGCCCCTTCCACGAGTTGCTCGCCCGCGTCGGCGCCGACGAGCCGGACTACGTCGTGGACGCGGGATGTGGCACCGGAGAGCTCACGCTGGAGCTGGCCCGCCGCTGGCCCGGGGCGACCGTGGAGGGCTTCGACTCGTCCCCGGCGATGATCACCAAGGCGCGGGAGCTGCACGCGGCGCCGAGGTTCGCGGTGGCCGACATGACCATGTGGCGGCCCGACCGCCCGGTGGACGTCATCGTCTCCAACGCCGCCCTCCAGTGGGTGCCCTCGCACCGCGACGTGCTCGAACACTGGGTGGAGGCGCTCGACGACGGCGGCTGGCTGGCCTTCCAGGTGCCGGGGAACTTCGACGCGCCCAGCCACGCGGCGATCCGCGAGGTGTGCGCCTCGCCCCGCTGGGCGGACCGGCTCGGCGACTTCGACCGCGGCAGCCCGGTGGGCGACCCGGTGGAGTACCTGGACCTGCTGGACTCCTGCGGCTGCCAGGTCGACGCCTGGGAGACCACGTACATCCACGTGCTCCAGGGCGAGAACGCCGTGCTCGACTGGATCTCCGGCACGGCCCTGCGGCCCATCCTCGACCGGCTGTACGTGGACGAGCACTACTCCTTCAAGGAGGACCTCGCGGCCCGGCTCGACGAGGCCTATCCGGCCAGGGAGTACGGCACCCCGTTCCCGTTCCGCCGGATCTTCGTGGTCGCACACAAGGGGGCACCCGCCGAGCAGGGCGGTGGCGACCACCGGTAATCGATTCGGGCTTATGTGATTGTTCGCCGCACAGTGGCATGATTGTCCATATATGGACCTTGTGAGGTGTGGTGGGCATCGAGATCGAGGACAAGTTCGACGTTCCCCCCGATTACGCGATTCCGGACCTGAGCCGGGTCGGACAGGTCGTGGGGCCCAAGAGCCACACGCTCGTGGCGATCTACTACGACACGCCTGACCTGCGGCTGGCCGCCCACGGCATCACGCTCAGGCGCCGCAGGGGCGGCGACGACGCCGGCTGGCACCTCAAGCTGCCCCAAGCCAAGGGCGCCCGCCAGGAGATCGGCCGGCCCCTGACCCGCAGCGTCAGGGTGGTGCCGGACGACCTGGCCGAGCTCGTCCGCGGCCACACACGGGGCGCGCCGCTCCAGGCGGTGGCCGAGCTGGAGACCCGCAGGAGCGTCACGGTCGTCCGTGAGGGCGACAGGCGGCTCGTGGAGGTCGCCGACGACCGCGTCAAGGGCACGGTCTTCGGCGAGCAGCTGCGGATCGTGCGCTGGCGGGAGGTGGAGGCGGAGCTGCTCGACGGCGACGCCGCGGTGCTCGCCAAGGTCGGCAAACGGCTCAGGAAGGCGGGAGCGACCCCGTCCGGCGCGGCCAGCAAGCTCGCCCGGCTCCTCGACGTGCCCGCCCCGCCCGCGCCGCCGACCGAGCCGGGCAGCGCCGGCGAGGTGGTGACCGGATACCTCTCCGGCCAGGTCCGTGCCCTGCTCGCCCAGGACCCCCAGGTACGGCTGGCGGAGAAGGACGCCGTCCACCAGATGCGGGTCGCCTCCCGGCGGCTGCGCAGCGCGCTCAAGGCGTTCAAGAAGATCGTCAAGAACACCGGCCAGGTCCAGGACGAGCTCAAGTGGCTCGGCAGCGTGCTCGGGGAGGCCCGCGACCTGGAGGTGATCCGGGGCAGGTTCGCCGAGGAGCTGGCGGAGCTCGCGCCCGAGCTGGTCACCGGCCCCGTCCGGCACAGGCTCGGCGACGGCCTGCGCGCCCGCGAGGCCGAGGCGTACGGGCGGATCCGCGAGGCGCTGAGCGGCGAGCGCTACTACCGGCTGCTCGACGCCCTGGAGCAGCTGGCGGCCGAGCCGGAGCAGGGCAAGCGCGCCGTCCGGCCGGCAGGGGAGGAGCTGGCCGCCGTGGCCGCCGCGAACTGGGAGCGGGTGGCCCGGAAGTACGAGGCCGCCCAGGCGATCGACGACCCGCAGCGCCACGAGACGGCCATGCACGAGGTCCGCAAGGCCGCCAAGCGCGCCCGCTACACCGCCGAGGCGGTCAGAGCCGTCCTCGGCCCCGGGACGCCACGGCTGGCCAAGCTGGCCGAGGGCGTCCAGGACGCGCTGGGCGCCCACCAGGACGCCGTGGTGGCCCAGGAGACGCTGGTCAAGGAGGCGGAGAGCGCCCGCGAGGCGGGGGAGGACACCTTCACCTACGGGCTGCTGATCGGGCTGGAGCGCGCCGTCGCGGACCGCGCCCTGGAGGACTTCCCCCGGACGTGGGCCCGCACGGCCACGGCGGCCGGCAAGGCGCTCAGCAGGCTGAACCCCTAGGAACGGCCGGCGTCAGGTGGGGTAGCGCTCCACGCCGACGACCCGCCCGTCCACCCGGTGCAGCACCGCGAACTCCCCCTTCTCCAGCCGGACGTCGTCGCCGCTGAGCCGCATGATCAGGTGGGGCAGCACCTTGCCGTGGCTGCACACGACCGCCGGCCCGCGCAGCATGGCCACCAGCGCGGGGGTCTTCTCCGGGTCCTGGCTCTCCTCGCTCAGCAGCGGCTCCAGCCGCACCGGGGCGCCGTACGGCTCGACCGTCTGCACGCAGCGCAGGCTCGGCGAGCTGACCACCTCCTCGGGCCGGTAGGCGGGGAGCACCGCGGCCAGCGTCGCCGCCTGGGCCACGCCGTCGGCGTCGAGCGGGCGCAACATGTCGTCCCCGTCCCATTCCCGCCGGGACCCGGCGAAGCCATGCCGTACGAGGACGAGCGGGGTGGTCGTGAGCGGCGCGGCCATGAAGGCGTCGGTCAGATCGGCGTCCCACGCGTGGGTGAGCAGGGCGCGGGCCTCCTCCGCCGGCAGCCAGCGCAGCTCGTCCACCTCGTCGCCGGGCGCGAAGCCGTCGTCCCCCACGACCCGGGCCGTCCAGTAGTCGACCCGCTTGAGCCGGTCCTTGTACGGATAGTGGACGGGCGGCAGGGCGCGGCCGAGCGCGATCCTGAGGCCCGTCTCCTCGCGCACCTCGCGCAGGGCGGCGGCCACCGGGTGCTCGCCGGCCTTGAGCTTGCCCTTGGGGTACGTCCAGTCGTCGTAGCGGGGGCGGTGGATGAGGGCGACCTCCGGCGCGGCCGCGTCGCCGCGCCAGACGACGGCTCCGGCCGCGCGCAGCGGGTCGTCAGTCGTCGTCAACGGTCCTCCAGCGGCGCGTGGCGATCAGGTGGTTCTGCAGGTCCTCGCCGGGGTGGTGGATCCACTTGCCGTCGCCGTCGAGCCACCAGGCGTTGGTGGTCTCGGCCATGACCCGGTCCATGAGGTCGATCAGGTACGCCCGGTGCTGCGACGAGGTGACCTTGACCAGGGCCTCGACCCGGCGGTCCAGATTGCGGCGCATCAGGTCGGCACTGCCGATCCACACCTCGGGGCGCCGGCCGAGCCCGAACTCGTACACCCGCGAATGCTCCAGGAACCTGCCCAGCACCGACCGGACCCGGATGTTCTCCGACAGGTCGGGCACGCCGGGCCGCAGGATGCACACGCCCCGCACCCACAGGTCCACGGGCACGCCCGCCCGTGAGGCGCGGTAGAGCGCGTCAATGAGCGGCTCGTCCACCAGGGAGTTCGTCTTGATCCTGATGCGCGCGGGCCGCCCGGCCCGCTGGTGGGCGATCTCCCGCTCGATCCGGGCCAGCAGCCCGCCGCGCAGCGAGTGCGGGGCGACCAGCAGCCGGCGGTAGGCCGAGTGGTTGGAGTAGCCGGTCAGGTGGATGAACAGGTCGGTGACGTCCTCGCCGACCAGCGGGTCCGCCGTGAGCAGGCCGAAGTCCTCGTACTGCCGGGCGGTCTTGTTGTTGTAGTTGCCGGTGCCGATGTGGCAGTAGCTGCGCAGCTCCCCGGAGGGCTCCTGCCGCACGACGAGGGCGAGCTTGCAGTGGGTCTTGAGCCCGACGACGCCGTAGACGACGTGGCAGCCGGCACGCTCCAGCTTGCGGGCCCACGAGATGTTGGCGTGCTCGTCGAAGCGGGCCTTGATCTCGACCACGACGACGACCTGCTTGCCCGCCTCGGCCGCGTCGATGAGGGCGTCCACGATGGGGGAGTCGCCGCTGGTCCGGTAGAGGGTCTGCTTGATGGCCAGCACCCTCGGGTCGGCGGCGGCCATCTCGATGAAGCGCTGCACGCTGGTGGAGAACGAGTCGTACGGGTGGTGCAACAGCACGTCACGCTCGCGCAGCACGCTGAAGATGTCGTCGTCGGCGCTGACCACCTCGGCCGGCACGAACGGCCGGTAGCTGAGGTCGCCGCGGTCGAGGTCGGCGATGGCGTGCAGACCGGTCAGGTCCAGCGGCCCGGCGATGCGGTAGATCTCGTGGGGCGCCACCCCCAGCTCGTCCACCAGCAGCTCCAGCACCTCGGGCGTGATGGTGTCCTCGACCTCCAGCCGGACGGGCGGGCCGAAGCGGCGCTTGAGCAGCTCCTTCTCCAGGGCCTGCATGAGGTTCTCGGTGACGTCCTCGTCGACGTCGAGGTCCTCGTTCCTGGTGACGCGGAAGACGTGGTGCTGGACGATCTCCATGCCCTTGAACAGCTGCCCGAGATGGGCCGCGATCACGTCCTCCAGCGGCACGAACCGGCTCGGCGACGCCTGCACGAACCGGGGGAGCTGGGAGGGCACCTTGACCCGGGCGAAGACGGTGTGGTCGGTGGACGGGTTGCGCACCACGACGGCCAGGTTGAGGCTGAGGCCCGAGATGTACGGAAAGGGGTGGGCGGGGTCGACGGCCAGCGGCGTGAGGACGGGCCTGATCCGCTCACGGAACAGCTTGCGCAGCTCGGTGCGCTCGTCCCGGCCCAGGTCCTCCCAGCGGGCGATCTCGATGCCCTCCGCCGCGAGCTTCGGCACGATCGTCTCGTGGAAGACGGCCGCGTGCCGTCTGGCCAGGTCCTCGGCGATGGTGGCGATCCGGGCCAGCTCCTCGCTGGGTTTCAGCCCGCTCTTCGTTCTCAGCAGCAGGCCGGTGGCCATGCGTCGTTTCAGGCCGGCCACCCGCACCCTGAAGAACTCGTCGAGGTTGCTCGCGAAGATGGCCAGGAAGCGCACCCGCTCCAGGAGGGGGAGCGACGAGTCCTCGGCCAGCTCGAGGACCCGCTCGTTGAACTGGAGCCAACTCTCCTCGCGGTTGAGGAACCTCTCCTGGGGCAAGGGCAGGTCACTTCCAGGATGCAGCAGTTCCACGGACATATGTGAAATATGCCCCACAAGTCTGAACGGAACGTTAACTAACTCGCAATGACTTAATCCTGCTGGTCAACCGGCCCAGAATCGCTCTGCCCGAGCCGCGCGGCCCGCTCGGCGAGACGGGCCTCGCGCAGGCGCAGCTTCTCCTCGCGCTCGCGAACCTTCTCCGCCTCCTTCAGCAGCCGCTCCTGCTCCTTCTCGGCCTCCTTGAGCAGGCGCTCGCGCTCCTTCAGCTCGCGGACGCGGGCCTTCTCGGCCTCACGCAGCTCCCGCAGCCGGGCCTTCTCCGCCTCCATCAGCTCCCGCTCGCGCGCCTTGTCCGGCACCCCCTTGTCCACGGGCCGCGGCGGCTTGGCCAGGCTCGGGTGCGACCGGGTCGTCACCGTGATCGACGGGTCCGGGTTGAGGCCGGTCAGACCGTTCCAGGCGAGGTTGACCAGGTGCGCGGCGACCTCCTCGCGGCCAGGCTTGCGCACGTCCAGCCACCACTGACCGGTCAGGGCCACCATGCCGACCAGCATCTGGGCGTACATGGGGGCGAGCTTCGGGTCGTAGCCCCGCGAGGAGAACTCGTCGGCGAGCACGTCCTCGACCTGGCTCGCGATCTCGCTGATCAGGCTCGCGAACGTGCCCGTGCCGGAGGCGGCGTGGGAGTCGCGGACGAGGATGCGGAACCCCTCACTGCTCTCCTCGATGTACTGGAGCAGGGCCAGGGCGGCCCGCTCCAGCTTGATCAGCGAGTGGGAGGCGGAGAGCGCCCCGGTGATCATCGTGAGCAGCTTCTGCATCTCACGGTCCACGACCACCGCGTAGACGCCCTCCTTGCCGCCGAAATGCTCGTAGACGACAGGCTTGGAGACCTGGGCCGTGGCCGCGATCTCCTCGATGGAGGTCCCGTCGAACCCCTTCTCGGCGAACAGCGTGCGGCTGATGTTGATCAGCTGCTCGCGTCGCTCTCTTCCGGACATGCGCCTGCGAGATCGGGGTTCGGTCACGGGTTCCATCATGGCGGTGCCGGACGTGCGACCGGTCACCACGGTCTGACTGTCAGGCAAGCCTCTTCGCCGCCAGCCGCTCAGGAGTCGGCCAGCGCACGTCGGACGCCCAGCCGAGGCGCTCGAAGCCGCGGATGACCTCGGCGCTCAGGTCGATCTGGCCCTTCAGCGCGCCGTGCCGCGCGCAGGTCGGGTCGGAGTGGTGCAGGTTGTGCCACGACTCGCCGAAGGACGGGATCGCCAGCCACCACACGTTGCGGGACTTGTCGCGGACCTGGAAGGCCTCGTCGCCGAACACGTGACAGATCGAGTTGATCGACCAGGTGACGTGGTGCAGCAGGCCGATGCGGACCAGCGAGCCCCAGAACAGCGCGGTCAGCGCGCCCTGCCAGGACCAGGTGAGCAGCCCGCCGAGGACGCCCGGGAGCAGGAGCGAGGTGAGCGCCAGCGCGGGGAACCACTTGTGCAGCTTGCGCACGTCCGGGTCCTTGCACAGGTCGGGGGCGTACTTCTCGCGGTTGGTGCGCTCGGCGTCGAACATCCAGCCCATGTGCGCGTACATCAGGCCCTTGGCCATCGACCTGAAGCCGGGGCCGAAGCGCCACGGCGAGTGCGGGTCGCCCTCCTTGTCGGAGAACTTGTGGTGCTTGCGGTGGGTGGCCACCCAGTCGAGCACGGACATCTCCAGCGAGAGGCTGCCGGCGATGCCGAGGGCGATCTTCAGGGGACGCTTGGCCTTGAACGAGCCGTGCGTGAAATAGCGGTGCAGCCCGACGGTGACGCCGAGCCCCGAGACGGCGTAGAAGACGAACATGATCACGATGTCCGTCCAGCCGAGGCCCCATCCCCATGCCAGCGGCACGGCTGCCACGAACGCGATCAGCGGCAGCCCGACCACCAGGGCGAAGGTGACGAGCTCTGCCTTGCTTCGCGGTTCGGGTTCGGCGTCGGGCTTCGGTCCGGGGGTGGGACGTTCGGCGAGAACTGTCATGGGCTACCTCTCACGACCTGTATGACAATGAATGTCCGAGCTACGCAACCGTAACCTACGCCATCGTAAGTAAGGAAGTCCTAAGCCGCGAATGTGCGATGGGCAACGGTTCCTCGCCCGAGGTGAGTGGATTCCGTGGCTTGCGCGTTTTCGGTACATCTGCTAGCACCACGCTCTACCCGGGGCGGGTGGCCTCAATCGGGCGAGCGTGATCCAGGCGTTGCCCATGCGGGCGCGCGACGGGGGGCGGGCTCGGTATCGTAGGTGTGTCGGATGCCACGCGCGTCCGATTAGTCCCGGATCGTCTAATCGGCAGGACAAGTGGTTTTGGTCCACTTTGTAGGGGTTCGAGTCCTCTTCCGGGAGCATTGAGGCACGCCCCTGCGCGGTGGACCGGGAGGCGGGCAGGTATCCTCGCGGTGTCGGGAGGGTAGCGGTGCGGTAGCCGCATCCAGCCCTGATCCGTCCAGCCACAGGGAGCCTCAGTCCGTGAGTGTGCCGCGCCCGGCAGCCGTCATCGTCCTCGCCGCAGGCGAGGGCACCCGGATGAAGAGCCAGACCCCGAAAGTCCTCCACGAGGTGTGCGGCCGAGCCCTGCTCGACCACATGCTCACCGCCGCCCGGGACCTCGGTCCCGAGCGCCTGATCGTCGTCATCGGCCACGCGCGTGAGCGCGTCGGCGCCCACCTCGCCGAGACCAGCCCCGACGCGCTGGCCGTCGTCCAGCGCGAGCAGCGCGGCACCGGCCACGCCGTCCGCACCGTGCTCGACGAGGTCGGCGCGATCGACGGCACGGTCCTCGTCACCTACGGCGACGTGCCGCTGCTGCGCGCCGAGACCCTCGCCGCGCTGCTGGCGCGCCACGCCGCCGACCGCAACGCCGTCACCGTCCTCACCGCCGAGGTGCCCGACCCGACCGGGTACGGCCGCATCGTCCGTGACCCGGCGGGCGCCGTCCTTGCGATCGTCGAGGAGAAGGACGCCACCGACGAGCAGCGCGCCATCAGGGAGATGAACTCCGGCATCTACGCCTTCGACGGAGCCCTCCTGGCCGACGCCGTCAAGCGGGTGTCCACCGACAACGCCCAGGGCGAGGAGTACCTCACCGACGTGCTGTCCATCCTCCGCGAGGACGGCCACCGGGTGGGCGCCCACACCGCCGCGGACTTCGCCGAGGTCGAGGGCGTCAACGACCGCGTCCAGCTCGCCCAGGTCCGCAAGCTGCTCAACCAGCGGTTGCTGGAGCGGCACATGCGCGCCGGCGTCACCGTCGTGGACCCGGCCAGCACCTGGATCGACGCGGACGTGGAGATCGAGCCCGACACGGTCGTCCACCCCGGTACCCAGCTCCACGGCCGCACCGTCATCGAGTCCGGCGCGGAGGTCGGCCCCGCCACCACGCTGACCTCCACCCGGGTCGGCGCGGGAGCCGTCGTGCGCAACGCCGTCTGCGACTCCGCGGTCGTCGGCCCGGGGGCCAGCGTCGGGCCGTACGCCTACCTGCGCCCCGGCACGGTCCTCGGCCGCGGCTCCAAGGCCGGCACGTTCGTGGAGATGAAGAACACCCAGGTCGGCGAGCGCTCCAAGGTGCCCCACCTGTCCTACGCGGGCGACGCCACGATCGGCGACGACGTCAACATCGGCGCGGCCGTGGTGTTCGTCAACTACGACGGCGTCAACAAGCACCGCAGCACCGTGCGCGACGGCGCGTTCGTCGGCTGCGACAGCATGCTCGTGGCGCCGGTGACCATCGGCGACGGCGCCTACACGGCGGCGGGCTCGGTGATCGACGGCGACGTGCCGCCGGGCGCGATCGGCGTGGCCCGCGCCCGCCAGCGCAACATCGAGGGATGGGTCCTGCGCAGGCGCGCGGGCACGAAGTCGGCCGCGGCGGCACAGCGCGCCCTGGCCGAGCAGGAGCAGGTCGGCCGGGCGCCGGGCGACCAGCAGCATCAGCAGCATCAGCAGGAGAGTGGGGCATGACCGAGCTTGTCGAGGTCATCAACGAACACAGCACCGTGGTCATGAGACCGACGAAGGAGAGCTCGTGACCAGCATCAAGCAGCCCGGCGAGAAGAACCTCATGCTTTTCTCCGGCCGGGCCTACCCGGAGCTGGCCGAGGAGGTCGCCGAGCACGTCGGCGTCTCGCTCACGCCGACCAAGCTGATCGACTTCGCCAACGGCGAGATCTACGCCCGCTACCTCGAATCCGTCCGCGGCTGCGACGCCTTCGTGATCCAGAGCCACACCGGCCCGATCAACAAGTGGATCATGGAACAGCTCATCATGGTCGACGCGCTCAAGCGGGCCTCCGCCAAGCGCATCACCGTGGTCATGCCGTTCTTCGGCTACGCGCGCCAGGACAAGAAGGGCCGCGGGCGCGAGCCCATCACCGCGCGCCTGATGGCCGACCTGTTCAAGACCGCGGGCGCCGACCGGCTCATGTCGATCGACCTGCACACCTCGCAGATCCAGGGCTTCTTCGACGGCCCGGTGGACCACCTGTTCGCCATGCCCGTCCTGGAGAGCTACCTGAAGAACAAGCTCGACCTGGCCACCACCACGGTCGTCTCGCCCGACACCGGCCGCGTCCGGCTGTCGGAACGCTGGGCCGACACGCTGGGCACGCCGCTCGCGTTCATCCACAAGCGGCGCGACCTCGACGTGGCCAACTCCGTGAAGGTCAACGAGGTCGTCGGCAAGGTCCGGGGCCGCACCTGCGTGCTCATCGACGACATGATCGACACCGCCGGCACGATCTGCAAGGCGGCCGACGCCCTCTACGAGCAGGGCGCCACCAACGTGATCGTCGCCGCCACCCACGCGGTCTTCTCCGACCCGGCCGTCGACCGGCTGAAGAACTCCCGCATCAGCGAGGTCATCGTGAGCAACACGCTCCCGCTGTCGCAGGCCGCCCGCTTCGACAAGCTCACCGTGCTGTCCATCGCGCCGCTCATCGC
Organism: Nonomuraea sp. NPDC050383; assembly: GCF_044459125.1. NCBI lineage: Bacteria > Bacillati > Actinomycetota > Actinomycetes > Streptosporangiales > Streptosporangiaceae > Nonomuraea > Nonomuraea sp. NPDC050383. The sequence continues at coordinate 295,780 of NZ_JBITIP010000005.1, read as the reverse complement.
ACGGGCCATCACCGAGGTCTTCACCGACGGCTCGGTCACCAGTTTGTTCGAGGGCGACACCTGAGGTGCCCCGCCGGGCGGAGCCCGGCCTGTTTCAACACGGTAAGCTGAGTCGGTCGCGCTCGTAACGCCTTCCGCTAGGGCGGGTGAGGGTGAGCGCCACAGATCCGATTCCCATGCATCCCTAGGAGATGTCGTGTCCGAAGTACGTATTGCCGCCGAGCAGCGCTCCACGTTCGGCAAGGGCGCCGCCCGCAAGATCCGCCGCGCCGCCAAGGTGCCGGCCGTCCTCTACGGGCACGGCATCGAGCCCAAGCACCTGACCCTGCCCGGTCACGAGGTCCTCCTCGCCCTGCGCACGCCCAACGTGCTGATCCGCCTCCACGGCGAGGGCGTGGACGAGCTGGCCCTGCCCAAGGGCGTGCAGCGCGACCCGATCAAGGGCTTCGTCGAGCACGTCGACCTGCTGCTGGTCAAGCGCGGCGAGAAGGTCACCGTCGAGATCCCGGTCACCACGATCGGCGACGTCAACTCCGAGGGCATCCTGGACCTCCAGATGACCTCCGTCGCCGTCGAGGCCGAGGCCACCCACATCCCGACCGGTGTCGACGTCGACATCGAGGGCCTGCAGGTCGGCACAGCCATCACCGCCGGTGAGCTGAAGCTGCCCAAGGGCGCCACGCTGATCGCCGACCCGGAGGCCGTCATCCTCCAGGTCAGCGCCAAGCAGGCCGAGGCCCCCGCCGAGGAGGGCGCCGAGGGCGAGGCCGCCGAGGGCGAGAGCGCCGAAGCCGCCGAGTAGTCGCCGGTCGACGGGGCGGCCGGCGCGTCCGGCCGCCCCGTCCCGCGCCTCGACCCCGATCCCCGAGCCCCGAGCCGGGGGCGTCCCCGCGCCCGCAAGCCGTGTTCGCGCCTGAGGAGACTTCATGGACCGCTGGCTCATCGCCGGGCTGGGCAATCCCGGCGCCGAATACGCGGGCAACCGGCACAACGCCGGCTTCATGGTGCTCGACGAGCTGGCCGCACGGGCCGGCGGCAGGTTCAAGGCGCACAAGAGCCGGGCCGAGGTGCTGGAGACCCGCGCCGCGATCCTGGCCAAGCCGCTCACCTACATGAACCTGTCGGGCGGTCCCGTCAAGGCGCTGTGCGACTTCTACAAGATCGGCCCTGACCGGCTGATCGTCGTCCACGACGAGCTGGACGTGCCCTACGGCGCGCTACGCGCCAAGCTCGGCGGCGGCGACAACGGCCACAACGGCCTCAAGTCCATCACCAAGTCGCTGGCCACCCGCGACTACCTGCGCGTCCGCTTCGGCATCGGCCGCCCGCCGGGCCGCATGGACGCCGCCGCCTTCGTCCTCCGCGACTTCGCCACCGCCGAGCGCAAGGACCTCCCCTTCCTCGTGGACCGCGCCGCCGACGTGGTCGAGTCGCTCATGGAACGCGGGCTCGAAGTAACCCAGAACGAGTTTCATCGGGCAGATCTCAAGATTTCCGGCCCTCCACGCTGATCCCCACATAGGTCCGTTCGCGACACTGCCCAGGTGCCTGGCGCTACTATCTGGTGACTGTCGGTTACGGACGCATCACGGGGAGGCGCGAGGTGAGCGACGGCGAGGGGCTGCTGACCGTCGTCGGGTTCGGGCCTGACTCCTCGTGGAGGGTGAGCCCGCGGCTGCCCGCCTGGGTGCGGGCCTACCGGGCGCGGGCCTTCGCGGCCGATCTGCTGGGCGCCGCCGCGGGCTCGGCCGGGGCCTTCTTCCTGCGCTTCGGCGAGCTGACCCCCTACGCCGCGCCCTACCTCCTCGTCAGCGCGCTGCTGCCCGGGCTGTGGATCTGCGCGGTCGCGCTCAACCGGGCGTACGAGCCGCGCATGATCGGCATCGGCTCCGACGAGTTCCGCCGCGTCGTGCAGTGCGGCGTCGCGCTGACCGCCGCCACGGCCATCGGCTCCTACCTCACCAAGACCGACGTCGCCCGCGGCTACGTCGTCCTCGCGCTGCCCCTGGTCACGCTGTTCACGCTGCTGCTCAGGTACGGCCTCCGCCGCTCGCTGCACCGTCGCCGGGCCCGGGGCTCCTGCATGCGCAGGGTCGTCGCCGTGGGCCACGCCGCCTCGGTCGCCGAGCTGGTGCAGCTCTTCCGGCGCGAGCGCTACCACGGCATGGAGATCGTCGCCGCCTGCCTGCCGGCCGAGGTGCCGGGTGGCCGGGTGGCCGGGGTGCCCGTCGCCGGCGACTTCAGCGACGTGCCCATCGTCGTCGACCAGGCCGCCGCCGACACGGTGGCCGTACTGGCGTGCCCCGAGATGGACGGGGTGGCGCTGCGCCGGCTGGCCTGGCGGCTGGAGCGCACCCACACCGAGCTGGTGGTCGCGCCGGCGCTGATGGAGGTGGCCGGGCCGCGCACCACGATCAGGCCCGTCGCCGGGCTCCCGCTGCTGCACGTCGAGCATCCGGAGCTCACCGGCGCCCGCCAGCTCGTCAAGAACGCCTTCGACCGGCTGGTGGCCGCGGCGCTGCTCGTCCTGCTGTCCCCGCTGCTGCTCACGCTGGCCGTGGCGGTCCGCGCCACCAGCCCGGGTCCGGCGCTGTTCCGGCAGACCCGCGTCGGCAGGGACGGCAGGCCGTTCACGATTGTGAAGTTCCGCACGATGCGGCGCGGCTCCGAGCGCCAGAAGATCACCCTCGTCAGCGACGCCGACGGCGTGCTGTTCAAGATCCGCAACGATCCGCGGGTCACCACGCTGGGCTCCCTCATGCGCCGCCACTCCCTCGACGAGCTGCCCCAGCTCGTCAACGTGGTCCTCGGGCACATGTCGCTCGTCGGCCCCCGCCCGCCCCTCCCCGAAGAGGTCGACCGTTACGGCGACGACGTGCGCCGCCGGCTGCTCGTCCGCCCCGGACTCACGGGCCTGTGGCAGGTGAGCGGCAGATCCGACCTGTCGTGGGAGGAATCCGTCCGCCTCGACCTGCGTTACGTGGAGAACTGGTCCCTCATGCTCGACCTCCAGATCCTGTGGAAGACTTGGTCGGCCGTCGCCCGCGGGCAAGGAGCTTACTGATGACGATTCGCGACGACCACGCCCTCGCCGCTGACCTGGCCACCGAGGCGGGCGAGCGGCTGCTGGCGCTCCGCGCCCGCGAGGGCTTCGACGACCCCGCGGGGTTGCGCGCCCTCGGCGACCGGGCCTCCCACGTGTTCCTCATGGAGTCGCTGGCGCGGCTGCGCCCGAGCGACTGCGTGCTGTCGGAGGAGTCCAGCCGCGAGGACCGGCTCGACCCGCGCCGGCTGAGCGCGCCCCGCGTGTGGATCGTGGATCCGCTGGACGGGACACGGGAGTTCTCGGAGCGGCGAGCCGGCCCCGGAAGCGGCAGCTTGCGTGACCAGGACGGGGCCGAAGGGAGCGCGACCATCAGCCCGGAGGAGGGCAGGTCAGACTGGGCCGTGCACGTCGCTCTCTGGGAGGGTGACCGGCTCACCGCCGGCGCCGTGGCGCTGCCCGCCCAGGGCCGCACGCTCAGCACCGCCGAGCCGCCCAAGCTGCCCACCCTGGAGCGCGGCAGGTTCCGCATCGCGGTCAGCCGCACCCGCCCGCCGGAGTTCGTCCAGAAGCTCGCCTACCTCGTCGGCGCCGACCTCGTGCCCATCGGCTCGGCCGGGGCGAAGATCTCCGCGGTGCTCACCGGCGACGTCGAGGCGTACGTCCACGCGGGCGGTCAGTACGAGTGGGACTCCGCCGCCCCGGTGGCCGTCGCACAGGCCGCAGGAGCTCACACCAGTCGCATCGACGGCACGCCGCTCACCTACAACAGGGCGGACCCCTCGCTACCGGATATTCTTGTTTCCCTACCGGACTTGGCGTCAACCCTGCTCGCCGGGATCCGGGACCTGCACCGCTAACCGCCGGAGGAAGCTCCCATGCTCCAGCGCGACTACACGACGTCGCAGCTCGACGTGCTCGAGGCCGAAGCCATCCACATCATGCGCGAAGTCGCGGCGGAGTTCGAGCGTCCCTGTCTGCTCTTCTCCGGCGGCAAGGACTCCATCGTCATGCTGCGCATCGCCGAGAAGGCGTTCTGGCCGGCGGCGATCCCGTTCCCGCTCATGCACGTCGACACCGGTCACAACTTCGACGAGGTCATCGAGTTCCGCGACCGCCGCTCCCAGGAGCTCGGCGCGCGGCTCATCGTGGCCAGCGTGCAGGACTCGATCGACGCGGGCCGCGTGGTCGAGGACACCGGCCGGCGCGCCTCGCGCAACCGGCTGCAGACCACCACGCTGCTCGACGCCATCGAGGAGCACGAGTTCGACGCGGTCTTCGGCGGCGCCCGGCGCGACGAGGAGAAGGCCCGGGCCAAGGAGCGGGTGTTCTCCTTCCGCGACGACTTCGGTCAGTGGGACCCGAAGAACCAGCGCCCCGAGCTGTGGAACCTCTACAACTCCCGCATCCGCAAGGGCGAGCACATCCGCGTCTTCCCGCTGTCCAACTGGACCGAGCTCGACATCTGGGACTACATCCGGCGCGAGGGCATCGAGATCCCGTCGATCTACTTCGCCCACACCCGCAAGGTGTTCGAGCGCGACGGCATGCTGCTGCCCGACGCCGACGTCGTCCAGCGCGGCGACGACGAGGCGCTGTTCGAGGCCGTGGTGCGCTACCGCACCGTCGGCGACATGACCTGCACCGGAGCGGTGCAGTCCACGGCCGCCACGGTCGAGGAGATCATCGAAGAGATCGCGGCCACCCGGATCACCGAGCGCGGGGCCACCAGGGCCGACGACCGCGCCTCGGAGGCCGCCATGGAGGATCGCAAGCGGGAAGGCTACTTCTAGACCGATGGACATTCTGCGTTTCGCCACGGCGGGAAGCGTCGACGACGGCAAGTCCACCCTGATCGGGCGCCTGCTCTTCGACTCCAAGGCCATCTTCGAGGACCAGTTGGAGGCCGTCGAGCGCACCTCGCGCGACCGCGGCACCGAGTACACCGACCTGTCGCTGCTCACCGACGGCCTGCGGGCCGAGCGCGAGCAGGGCATCACGATCGACGTGGCCTACCGCTACTTCGCCACGCCGCGCCGCAAGTTCATCATCGCCGACACGCCCGGGCACATCCAGTACACCCGGAACATGGTCACCGGCGCCTCCACCGCCGACCTGGCGATCATCCTCATCGACGCCCGCAAGGGCGTGCTGGAGCAGTCGCGCCGCCACGCCTTCCTGACCTCGCTGCTGCGGGTGCCGCACCTGGTGCTGGCGGTCAACAAGATGGACCTGGTCGACTACTCCGAGGAGCGGTTCGACGAGATCCGCGAGGAGTTCACCGCGTTCGCCTCCAAGCTCAACGTGAACGACCTGACGTTCATCCCGATCTCCGCGCTCAACGGCGACAACGTCGTCTCCCGGTCGGAGAACATGCCCTGGTACAACGGCTCGTCGCTGCTGCACCACCTGGAGAACGTGCACATCGCCTCCGACCGCAACCTGGTCGACGTGCGCTTCCCCGTCCAGTACGTCATCCGCCCGCAGCGGGCCACCGACCATGCCTTCCACGACTACCGGGGCTACGCCGGCCAGGTCGCGGGCGGCGTGCTGAAGCCGGGCGACGAGGTCGTGCACCTGCCCTCGGGCCTGAGCACCCGGATCGCCTCCATCGACACCTTCGACGGACCGGTGGAGGAGGCGTTCCCCCCGATGTCGGTCACGCTGCGCTTCGAGGACGACCTCGACATCTCGCGCGGCGACATGATCGCCCGTCCGAACAACCAGCCGCACGCGGCCCAGGACCTCGAAGCCATGGTCTGCTGGATGGCCGACACCGTCAAGCTGGCGCCCCGCAGCAAGCTCACCATCAAGCACACCACCCGCACAGCGCGGGCGCTCGTGCGCGACCTGCACTACCGGCTCGACGTCAACACGCTGCACCGCGACGAGGAGGCCACCTCGCTCGGCCTCAACGAGATCGGCCGCGTGACACTGCGGGTGACGCAGCCGCTGTTCGTCGACGACTACGCGCGCAACCGGCTGACCGGCGGCTTCATCCTGGTGGACGAGGCCACCAACGGCACGGTGGCCGCCGGCATGATCATCGACGCCCACTGATCCACCGGCTGCCTCCGGCCCCCGCCCGCACAGGCGGGGGCCGGTGCCGTCTCCGGGCCCGGTTAGATCTTTTGGGCTTTCACTGACGCTACCGTTACTCTCCGCGCTAGTCTCGCCACGTTCCGTGTAACGACTAGTACAGGAAAGCCCATTCCCCCGTGACTCACCCTTCGACAGCCCCCCGGGTGGTCTTCCTGGGAGGCCTCGGCCGCAGCGGCACCACGCTCCTGGAGAGGCTGCTGGGAGAGCTGCCCGGCGTGGCGCCCCTCGGTGAGGTGGTCCACCTGTGGGCCCGTGGCGTCCTGGCCGGCGAGCTGTGCGGCTGCGGCCGGCCCTTCGGCGCCTGCCCGTTCTGGACGGCCGTCGGCGACCGGGCCTTCGGCGGCTGGACGCGACCGCTCGCCGAGCGGGTGCTCTCCCTGCGCCACCGCATCGACCGGACCCGCCGCGTCCTCAGCATCGGCCACCCCGACCTCGACGAGTACGTCCGCGCCTACCGCCGCGTCCACGACGCCGCCGCGCAGGTCGCCGGCGCGAGCGTCGTCATCGACTCCAGCAAGCACGCCTCCCTGGCCCACTGCCTGGCCGAGGGCGGGGCGAGCATCCACGTCGTCCACGTGGTGCGCGACCCCCGGGCCGTCGCCCACTCCTGGCGCAGGGCCGTACGCCGGCCCGAGGACGGGCGACCGATGACCCGCTGGGGCCCCGCCCGCACCGCCTTCCACTGGACCGCCCAGAACATCGCCCTGGACCTTCTCGCCCGCCGGGGCGAGCCGGCCGTCCAGGTCACCCGGCTGCGCTACGAGGACCTCGTCGCCGCGCCGGAGGCCACGCTGAAGGGGCTCGCGCAGCGGCTCGGCCTGCCGGCAGAGTTCCCGTTCGTCACCGGGTCCACGGCGCACATCACGACGGCCCACACGGTGTCGGGCAACCCCATGCGGTTCGCCGTGGGGCCGGTCGGGCTGGCGTTCGACGACTCGTGGCGCTCCGGCGCCCACCGCGGGCTGGTCGCCGCCCTCACCTGGCCCCTGCGATCCCGGTACGGCTACCACGGGGTGACCGCGTGACCCGGCCGCCCGCTCCCGGCGGGACCCCCACCGGGACGCCGTCGGTCGGCGTGGTGATCCCCACGCGCGGCGACCGGCCCGGACACCTGTTCGCCGCCGTACGGGCGGCACTGGCGCAGGACCACCCGGGGCGGATCTCGGTGGTCGTGGTGGCCGACGGCGCGAACCCGGAGACGGTCCTCGACGGGCTCGCCGGCCTTCGCGACGCTCACGACCTCCGGGTGCTCCCCAACGGCCTCACTCCTGGCCTGCCCGGCGCCCGCAACACCGGCATCGCCGCCTCCGACACCGATCTCGTCGCCTTCTGCGACGACGACGACCAGTGGCTGCCCGGCAAGCTCACCGCCCAGATCCGCCTCCTCGCCGAGACGGGGGCCGAGTTCGCGAGCTGCGGCATCGAGGTCGAGCACGGCGGGCACCGGGTGCCGCGGCTGGCCGGCACCACCACCGTGACCGAGGCCGACCTGCTCCGCTCCCGCATGGTGATGGTGCACTCCTCCACGTTCCTGTTCAGGCGGGGCGGGCTGTGGGTGGACGAGAGCGCCCCCGGCGGCCAGAACGAGGACTGGGACCTCGCCCTGCGCGCCGCCCGCCGTCATCCCATCGCCCACGTCGACCGACCCCTCGTCCGCGTCCACTGGGGCGCGTCCCACTACGTGGCCCGCTGGAGCGAGCGCATCGCCGGGCTGGAGTGGATGCTGGCCCGGCACGCCGGCCTGTCCGCCGACCCGCGCGGCGCGGCCCGGGTCTACGGGCAGCTCGCCTTCCACCACGCCGCCCTGGGTCACCGGCGCGAGGCCGGGCGCTGGGCCATGCGGGCGTTCGGCGCCCGGCCGGCCGAGCCGCGCGCTCCCATCGCCCTCGCGGTGGCGGCCGGGCTCATCCCGGCGGCGACGGTGCTGACCCTGCTGCACGGCCGGGGGCACGGCATTTGACGGGCGGTGACGGCGTACCGCGGGTGCCCGGCAGGGTGGCCGTCGGAGGGGTCACGGTGGACGCCCTCAGCGAGTCGCAGGTCGTCGCCAGGGTGGTGGCCGGGCTGGCGGCGGGGCGGGGCGGGCGCATCGTCACGCCCAACGTCGACATCTGCCGCTCCGCCGCCGCCGACCCCGCGCTGAGAGACCTCGTCAACAGCGCCGACCTGGTCGTGGCCGACGGGATGCCCCTGGTGTGGGCGGCCCGGCTGCTGGGCACCCCGCTGCCCGAGCGGGTCACCGGGGCCGACCTGATCTGGTCGCTGAGCGGGCCGGCCGCCGAGCACGGGTGGCCGGTGTACCTGCTCGGAGGGCCCCCGGGCGTCGCCGTGTCGGCGGCGCGCGCCCTCGTGCGCCGCCTTCCCCGGCTGCGGGTCTGCGGGGTGGAGTCCCCGCCGTACGCCTTCGACCGCACCGCCGCCGGGCGGGCCCGCGTGCTGCGCAGGGTGGTGGCGGCGCGACCCCGGATCGTGTTCGTGGGGCTCGGCTTCCCGCGCCAGGACCGGCTCGTCTCGCTGCTGCGCGAGCGGCTCCCGGACGCGTGGTTCGTCGGCTGCGGGGCGGCCATCGCGTTCGCGGCGGGCGCGGTGCCGCGGGCGCCGGGCTGGATGCGGACCGCCGGGCTGGAGTGGACGTTCCGCCTGCTGACGGAGCCCGGCCGGCTGGCACGCCGTTACCTGGTCGACGACCTGCCCTTCGCCGCCCGCCTCCTCGCGGGGAGCCTCCTCGCCCGCCGCCCGCCAGCCTCCTCGCCGGCAGCGCCTTCGCCGGCAGCGCCTTCGCCGGCGGGGTCCTCGCCGGCCGCCCGGCCGCCTGACGACCCGGCACGCCTGGCGGGCGGGGTCGTCAGGCGGTGGTGAGGGCGCGGACGCGGGTCACGTCCTCCGGCGTCAGCCCCTGGGCGGCCCTGGACAGCGCCTGGCGGGAGTCCATCCTGCGGTACGCCGTCCGCGACAGCCCCGACCAGGCGAACCCCCGCTCCCGGCCGCCGCCCCCGGTGCAGGCCCGCGCCACCCGGCGCTCCACGGCCGGCGACCAGGTCAGGCCCGCGTGCCCGTACAGGCGCCGGAAGCCCGCCACGGGATCGGCGGCCAGCGACTCGTACGTGACGACCAGGATGCCCGGCATGCGGGCGAGGATCCGATGCGTCGCCCGCCACAGCGCGGCGGCCCGGGCGACCCGGTCCGGCGAGCCGGCGAGCGGGCCCAGCTCCAGCAGCTCGGGATGGTCGCGGACGAGGAGCGGCTGGCCGAGGAGCTCGTGGAAGGAGACCGTCCAGCCGAGCCGCTGCCAGCTCGCCACGAAGGAGACCGGGTCGCGTTCGAGCGCCACCACCGTGCAGCCGAGCCGCGCGGCGAACCAGGCCGCCGACAGCACCGCGAACGGGTCGTCGAGCAGCGCCCGCCGCCCCGCCAGGCGGCCCAGCGTGAACGCCGTGCCGTACTTGAGCATCCGCGCCAGGTCGTACGGCGAGCGGTTGGCGCGCAGCTCGGCGCCGAACCGGTAGCGCAGGGCGACCGTGTCGCGGAAGGCGGGCAGCCAGTCGTGGGCGTTGTCGTCGCAGATGTACTGGAACCGGTGCGTGACCGTGGCCCGCAGGACGCCGGGGGAGTGCCCGGGCGGGTGCTGGGGGTTGAGCGGCTCGTTGACGTAGACCGCCCCGCGACCGGCCGTGAGCATCTTGCCCGTCCAGCTCGTGCCGCTCCTCGGCAGGCCGGTGACGAGGATCGGCGGCCCGGCCGTCACGCGGCGGCCCAGGAGCGCACCCGCAGGGCGGTCAGGGTGTGGCGGCCGAAGGGGTGCAGGCCGTAGCGGCGGTGGAGCCGCCACAGCGGCAGGAGGTTCTTCACCAGCGTGCCGCCCGACCAGCCGAGGGCCGCCCCGAGCGCCCCGTGACCGGGGATCAGCGCCACGTCGAGGGCGATCGTCACGGCCGTGGCGGCGACCAGGTTGACCAGGCTGGCCGTGGTGTGCCCGGCGGCGGTCAGTACCACGTCCACCATGCCGCAGGCCGTCGCCACCATCATCGTGGCGGCCAGCACGAGCGCGACCGGCACCGCCGAGGAGTACGCGGGGCCGAACAGGCCGAGCGCCCACGGCGCGAGCGCCGCGTACCCCAGCCAGACCGGCCACGTCACCAGCACCAGCCACGCCGTCGTCGCCTGGTACAGCTCCCGGGCGCGTGCCAGCTCGCCCTCGGCCATCGCCCGCACCAGCCGGGCCTGTACGGCCTGCGCCATGCCCTGGCCGGCGAGCTGGCCGACGACCTTGAACCGGGTGGCGGCGGTGTAGACGGCGGCCTGGGCGGGACCGCCGAGCAGGGCGACGACCACGATGTCGAGCCGCTGGAACACCGCCTGCACCGCCCCGGCCACCGCCCGCGGCGCCGTGTGCCGCCACAGGTCGCGGGCCGTGCCCGGCAGGTACGGGGTGCGCGGCGCCCGACCGCGCACCCCGAACGCGGACAGGACCAGCACGGGGGCGTACGGAAGCGCCCACGCGAGCGGCAGCCAGCCGGGAGCGGCGGCGAGGGCGGCGGCGGCCACCAGCGTGAGCTGGGCGACCGGCAGCATGAGGCCGTCGAGGAGCACGGTGGGCCGCATCGCGCCGAACCCGCGGGTGGCGGCCAGCAGCACGTCGCCCGCGACGATGACCGGGAGCGCCAGCGCGAGAAGCCCCAGCCGGGGGAGCAGGACGGCGGCGGCGAGAGCGGACACCACCGCGCACGGCACCAACGCCGCCCGGATATATCCGGATATGCCGCGGTAGTCGTAGGTCGCGGCCCGGGCGATGAAGAACACCAGCCCGTTGCCCGCGTCCAGCTTGGCCATCCCGGCCGCCATGAGGGCCAGCGCCGTGGCAGTGAAGAACGCCCCGGCCTGCTCGGCCGTGAACGCCCTGGTGACGATCACGACGAGCAGGAACTGGGCCAGCGCGCCCGCGGCGGCCCCGGCCAGGCCCGCGGCGCCCGCCCGCGCCACCCGCCCCATCGGCGACGCCCCGCCCAGCCGGGGACGGCCGACGGCCTGCGGTGTCAGCGACGCCACGACGGGTCACCGCCCAGCCAGCGCACGAGCCGCGTGTCGTACACCTCGAAGTGGTCGAGCAGCCGCCGCCGCACCGACTCGGGCAGGGACTTGGGCCTGGACCGGCCGTTGTGCCGTTCGAAGACCGGATAGCCCAGATGCGGCACCTCCAGGAACTCCAGCACCCGCTCGTAGGTGCGCTCCGGCTCGGCGAAGAACTCGTGGCTGTCCAGCACCAGGATCCGCTCGCGCCCGAGCAGCGGCTCCAGCCGGTCGAGCTGCTCGGCGTAGCGGCCCCGGGCCAGGTAGGCGTGGTGGCGGTGCGAGTGGTGGACGGAGTACGGCCGCGCCCGCAGGCTCTCCTCCGCCCCGGCCAGCCGCCCGGCCTCCAGCTCCACCGCGTACTCGAAGTGCGACTCCGTCTCGAACCCCCGCGCCAGCTCGTGCGCGTGCGCCGAGCAGGCCCGCTCGACCGGGTCGCGCACCAGGACGACCAGCTTCACGCCGGGCAGGTCGGCGGCGATGCGCTCGCCGGCCAGCGGATGGAACAGGTAGTACGGCGACGACTCGAACGCCCTGGGCCGGCCGCCGTACCTGCCGGCCAGTACGGCCGCGCCGGCCCGCAGCGGGAAGTGCGCCCGGTACCACGCCAGGCCGCGATCGTAGCCGACGTCGAAGTAGTGGACGCCCTTGTGCAGCACCGGCTTGAGCAGCAGCGGGTGCTGCGCCAGCGCCCGGTACAGGGACGTGGTGCCGCACCGCTGCGCCCCCACGACGAGGAACGACGGCAGCAGCCGCGCCCCGGCCGTCAGCCGGCCGGCGGTGCGCGACACGGCCAGTACGGCCTGCTTCCCGGTCTTCACGGCAGCAGCTCCTGGTGGTCGACGAGCGGGCTGAGCCACGCGTCCGGCGGGCCGAGCGGGCTGTGGCCGTCGGCGGCGTGCCGGTCGGCCAGCTTGATGAGGTACAGCAGCGCCGTCCGCCGTGCCTGCGCGCCGGACAGGCCGTACGGAGCCAGCAGCCGTACGGCCTGCGCCAGGCAGGCACGCGCCGCCGTCGCCGGGTCCATGCGGCGCAGGGCCCGCTGGAAGAAGTGGTGGACCGCGTCGAACCCGTACGGCACGCCCACCTCGTACCGCTCCCAGTCCCACACCAGGAGCCGCCCGTCGGCGGAGGGCGCGATGTTCCACGGCGACAGGTCACCGTGCCAGGCGGCACCCTCCGTGGCGCCGGTGGCGGCGATCTCCTGGACGGCGTCCCGGAGCAGCTCCCCGGGCACCCGCCCCCGGCCGGGACGGAGCGCCGGGCCCCGGCGCACGGGCAGCGGGGAGACGGCGAGCAGCTCCAGGCAGCGCCAGCGACCGTGGTGCAGCACGGTGGGCGCGACGACGGTCTTGAGCGGCACGGCGGCCAGCTTCCGCAGCGCCGCCGCCTCGTTGGCGACGAGCGCGGCGGTCCGCTCGGTGTCGCCCACCTTCACGTACGCGAGGAGCTCGCCGCCGGAACGGGCCTCCAGGACCGGCTTGCGGTTGGCCCGCCGGGCGGGCCGCACGTGCAGCACCGTCTCGACGGGCACGCCGAAGACCTCGCCCAGATGGGCCGAGATCGACCCCTCGACGGACACCACCAGCCGCCGGCCGACGTGCCACCAGCGGCGGGGCGCCAGGCGGCGGGGCAGCAGCGGATGGGGCAGCAGGCTGTGGGCCCGGGGGGAGCCGGAGCCGGGGTAGAGCAGCCGGACCGTCTCGTCGAGGTAGCCCAGGCGCATCTTGGCGTCGTTCACGAGGTGTTCCTCCACAGCAGGGCGAAGGAGATGAGATAGAGGATGAGGGGGGTGACCAGGCCGTCGTAGACGAGCATGTAGAGCAGGACCAGGGCCATGACCAGCACCCCGGCCAGGCCGACGGGGCTTCGGTCGGTCCAGTGGCGGCGGATCGCGCCGACGAAGAACGCCACGTACAGGGCCGCCCCGGTGAATCCCTGCGTGATGACGAGCAGCCAGAGCTGCCCGTCGCTGCCTAACGGCGGATGGCCGCAGTCCGTGCACCAGGCGGTCCTGCCGGTCGTGATCGTGCGGTGGTTGCCCAGGGCGTTGCGGGTGTTGCCGTAGCCGATGACGGGGGAGTGGGCGGCGGCCCTGATCGTCGCCGTCACCGTGAATGCCCGGATGTCGTTGGAGTGGGGGTTGTCCAGCCGCTGGCTCACCAGCCCCGACAGCGGGCTCAGCGCGAACACCAGCGCCCCGGCCACCGCGGCCCCGCACAGCGCCGGCCGGGCCCGGCCGCCCACGCGCAGGATCACGTACAGGGCGGTCACGCCGAGCCCGATCCACAGGCCCCGGTTGAGCGAGTAGACGATGGGGACGGCGGCCAGCGCCACCAGCGCCACAGCCGCCACCCTGCGGGCCCGGCCGCCGTTCACCCACCAGCCGACCACGAACCAGATCAGCAGCACCGACACGTTGCTGCCCCAGGCGTTGGCCCACTCGAACGGCGCCTCCGGGCGCGGCGAGGCGTAACCGAGCACCTTCTGGGTCTGGGCGGCGGTGGGGTGGACGAGGTTCTGGACGAACGCGTTGCCGCCGATCCAGTCGGGCAGCAGCAGCTCCACCGGCGAGGTGAACGCGAACCCGGGCGCGAGCACGCCCAGCAGCCCGCCCGCCACGGTCACGACGAACAGCACGCCGAGCATCCGCACCAGCCTGAGCTGCGGCAGCTCCCGCTCGGTGAGATTGCCCAGGTAGAGCACCATGACCAGCAGGGCGAGGTAGAGGGCCAGCCGCATCACGTACCCGACGACCCGGCCCGCGCCCAGTTCGCCGTAGGTGCCGGGGGGCGACTCGGACAGCATGAGGGCGCTGAGCCCGTAGCCGGCGAGCAGCAGCAGCCACAGCCCGAACCCGCGTGGCACCCGGATCGGCCGGCGCCGCCACAGGATGACGGCCATCGGCACGGCCAGCACGACCACCGAGAGCCCGCCGAACCCCAGCGCCCACCACACGGGATAGCCGAGCAGCAACGCGCCGACGGGCCACGCGGGCCCTCTCACGAGGACAGGCCGGGCGGACGGGGCCGCTCCCACGGGGGCCCGGCGTCGGCCACCACACCCGGCTGGATCCCCTGCTCGGTCCCGCGCTGGATCCCGTGCTCGGCCACGTGCCGCATCCCGTGCTCGGTCATGTGCTGGGTCATGTGCTCGGGCGCGTGCTCGGAGGTCGGTCCGGTCTCGCGCTCCGCCGAGTGGCGGGAGACGCGGTCCGTCAGGCGGTCCGTCCATCGGTCGGCGGCCGGCCCGGTCGCGTGGTGGGCTCCCGGACGCCGGTCGGCCGCTCGGGGGTCCGGTTTCGCCCGCCGGTCCGCCGCCGCGCCCGGGTCGACGGCCTCCGGGCCCCCGAAGGGGGTCGTACCGGGGTCGGTCGCCCACGGCCGAGGCAGGGGCGCCGGGCGGAGGTGGGGCATGTCGGGATCGGTTGCCCCGGGTTGCCGCAAGCTCGCCGCGCCCGGGTCGGGTGCTCCTCCCGGTCCCCGGCGACCGGACGGGTCAGGGTCGGTCGTGCCCGGCCGGCGCAGGGGTGTGACGCTCCGGTCGGTCGTTCCGCGCTGCCGGATGCCCCCCACACTCGGGTCGGTCGTCCCTCGCTGCCGGATGCTCGGGGCGCTCGGGTCGGTCGCTCCCAGCCGTCGGAGGCCGGATGGGGCGGAGCCGGGCGGCTCCGGGCGGCGGAGGACCGTCGCGTCCGGGTCGGTCGGAGGGCCGCCGTCGGTGAGGGCCGACGGTGAGTCACTCCTGGAGCCCGCGACCAGCTTGCCGAGTGCCGTCCGCGAGTCGGCCGGAGCGGGCGCCGGGGACGCGGGCTCGCCGGGTGTCGTCACCACGCCGATGACCGGCACCTGGTGCCTGCCGAGGTGGCGCGCGGCGTCCAGCACCTGTGCCGAGGTGGTCCGGCCGAGCGCGACCAGCAGCAGCGCGGCGTCGGCCCGGGCCAGGTCGCCCGTGTCGGACCCGTCGAGGACCGACAACAGCGTGCTCGCCGACAGGGAGGACGTCACGGTCGTCGTGGAGAGTCCGGCGGGGACGGCGCGTACCAGGAGCCGCTTGCCGGGGCACGCGGCGACGGCGGCGGAGGCCAGCTCGTGCAGCGCGTCGGCGAGCTCCGTGCCGTCCCCGTCCTCGCCCTGCCTCCCGGCTCCGCCTCCGGCCCGCTGCCCGCGCGCCCCTTCCGCACCTCCGCGGCCTGCACCTCCGCGGTCCGCACCCCTGCGGTCCGCGCCGCCATGGTCGGCATTCCTCCGGTGGGTGCCTTCTCCGGCGGCGCCGTGACCCGCGCTCGCCCGACGTGAGTTTTCGAAGGCCGGGCCCGTTCCGGCGCCGCCGTCGTCGTCGGCCCACATGCCCCGGTCCGTGCCGGCACGGCGGCTGCCTCCCACGCCCCTGCTCCGCCCCGTGCCGGTACGGCGGCTGCTCTCCGTGTCCCGGTCCGGGCCGGTGCGGCCGTCGCCGTCCGCCCACATGCCCCGGTCCGTGCTCGTGCGGCGGCCGCTCTCGGTGTCCCGGCCCGGGCCGGCGCGGCGGCTGCTCTGCAAGCCCGTGCTCCAGTTCGCGCCAGGGCGGGCGGCGTCCTCGGACCCCGTGCCCTCCGCCCCCGCGGAGTCCGTGCCCGCGCGGCGGGTGCCGTCCGGGCTCGTGCGGCCCGCGTGAGGCAGCGCGGCGACCACCGGGAGGCCCGTCAGGCGCTCGACGTCGGCCGGTGTGCGCAAGCGCGTGTCGAGGCGGTCGCGGGCCGTGGCGGCGCCCGCCCCCAGCAGGAGCCCGAGCATGAGGCCCGTCCCCAGGAACAGCGGCAGGCTCGGCCACGCCGGGTCGGTGGGCGGCACGGCTTCGCTGATCACCGAGCCGGGCGTCACGGTCGTCGTCTTCAGCCCGTCGTACTTGAGCGTCAGGGTGTACGCCTGCCGGTTGAGCACGCTCTGCCGGTGGCTCGCCAGGGTGTGCTCGGCGGTGCCCTTGCGGAGCGTCGCCAACTGCCTGGTGACGACGGCGAGCGAGGAGTTGACCTGCTTGAGCTTGGCCAGCATGGCCTTCTGCTGGAGCGCCAGCGCGGCCTGTGCGGTGGCGGCGCGGTTGGCGAGGTAGGCCTCGGCGTAGGCGCGCGACTGGGCCGCCGCGGCGGCCGGGGTTCCCGCGGTGACGGACAGCGACAGCACGGCGGAGTTGGGCGGCACGGCCACCTCGACCGGCTCCAGCGCGGGGGCCTTCAGCAGCCCGGCGGCCCGGGCGGCGACGACGGCGGAGCCGGCGACCTGGGCCTCGGTGTCGAGGTTGAGCGGCTCGCGCTGCCGGTTGGTCACCTGGTTGCCCTGCTCCTGGAGGCCGACGGCGGCGACGAGCACCTGCGTGGTCGCGTTGTAGGCGGGCGGGGTCAGCCGCATCAGCCCCAGCCCCGCCGTGCCGCCCGCCAGCACGAACCCGGCGAAGATCAGCCGGCGTCTGCGCAGCAGCGACAGGTGCTCCCCCAGATCGGTGCCGGACCGGCGGGCCGGGAGATCCGGCGGCAGGCTCATGAGGCTCCCTGGAATGAGTGCTGTGCGTGGTGGCGCGGAGACGGTGCGTCACGGCCGGAGGGGTGTGTCCACTATAGGCGGGACGAATTCCCCCCAAGTCGAATACGCAAGATTTCCTGCGTTACAGCGGGCGATTCGCCCCTCTATAAAGCGATATATGGCATCTAAATGACGGGCTGATACCTGGGATCACCAGCGGGAACGCCCGCACCGGCTGACGTTCATGAGAATCACATGGCATGGTTCAGGTTTGATGTGTCGGGGGTCTTCCGGGGAGAGGGGGCGTACGGTCGTGCTGCCAGCTGGCATTTCGCGTATTTCATGTATTTCGCGGGTTTTCTCGTATGAATGGCGAAGAACGGGCACCGGGAGGGGTAAGGGGGGCGGCGCTGGGACCCGTGCCGGCGTGGTGGTGCTGCTTGCGGTGATCCTGGCCGCCTGCTCGGGTACGGGGACGGGCTCGGGGGCGCGCACGGCCGGGGACCCGGTCATGACCGCCGGCACGAGTACGGCCGGTACGGACGCGGGCGGCACATCGGCCGGTCCGGCCTCGCCCCGGGCCGGGGCGACCCCGGCCTGCGCGGTGACCGACAAGCTCATCCCGTCCTGCGGCGCCTGGTGGGGCGTGGCGCCGGAGATCTTCACCGGCGCGCCCGTGGACAAGGCGCTGCACGGCGCGGAGACCCGCATGGGCGCCAGGGCGGACGTGGTGCACGTCTACCACCGGGGCAAGGACCTGTTCCCCACGGAGCGGGAGATCCGGATGGCCCGCGACCCGGCCGGCCCCCGGCTGCTGCTGGTCAACTGGAAGCCGTCGGTGGACCGCACCTGGGCGGAGATCGCCGACGGCGCCATCGACGGCCGGATCGACCGGCTGGCGGCGCACATCCGGCGGGCGTTCCCCGAGCGGTTCTTCCTGACCATCCACCACGAGCCGGAGGACGACGTGCGGCCCGGGCCGGGGTCGGGGATGGAGGCGGCCGACTACGCGGCCATGTACCGCCACGTGGTGCTGCGGCTGCGCGAGAAGGGGGTGCGCAACGCGGTGACGGTCATGACGTACATGGGGGCGCCGAACTGGGCGGCGAAGCCCTGGTTCGAGGAGCTGTACCCGGGCGACGACGTGGTCGACTGGGTGGCGATGGACCCGTACGCCGACGACCGGGTGCGCGACTTCGACGGCCTGGTCAACAAGACCCGGCCGGAGTACTCCCGCTGGCCGGGCTTCTACCGGTGGACGCAGCTGCGCTTCCCGGGCAAGCCGGTGATGGTGGCCGAGTGGGGGGCGTTCCTGCGGGGCGAGGACCGGGCGTTCCAGCGGGCCTTCTTCGAGTCCGTACGCGCCCAGGTGTGGCACTACCCGCAGATCAAGGCGCTGGTGTACTTCGACTCGCCGCGGGCGCCGCGCGGGGACACCCGCTTCGACGCCGAGCCGGCGGCCGCCCGGGCCTTCAGCGAGCTCGCGCGAGATCCGCACTTCCGCTCGACGCCCGTGCCGCCGCTCTGACCTGCCACACCCGGCCGCCGACCGTGACGGCGACGGCGGCGGCCAGTGCCCAGAGGGTGGCCACGTTGCCGACGTTCAGCAGCTTGAGCGCGGAGGCGAGCAGCACGATCGCGAGCAGGGCCCTGATGAGGCCGCCGGGCGCCCGGGAGGAGATCCGGGCGCCGAGGTAGACGCCGGGGATCGAGCCGATGAGCAGCGAGACCGTGAGGTGGAGCTGGAAGTCGCCGAAGAGCAGATGGCCGACCGCGGCCGAGGTGACCAGCGGCACGGCCTGCACCAGGTCGGTGCCGACGAGCTGGTTGGCCTTGAGCATGGGGTAGAGCGCGATGAGCGCCACGATGATGAGCGACCCGGATCCGACCGACGACACGCCGACGATCAGGCCACCTACCGTACCGACCAGTAGGGTCGGGATCGGGCGTACGACGATCTCGTTCGCCTCGGCCGCGCCGCCCCGGCCGCCCATCAGCGTCTTGGCGGCCAGGCCCGCGACCGCGAGCAGCAGCGCGACACCGAGGGCGTACTTCACCCCGTCGCCGACCGCGAACGCCCGCGCCACGAACACCCCGGCGAACGCCGCCGGCACCGACCCGGCGCACAGCCAGCCGACCAGGCGCAGGTTGACCGTGCCGCGGCGCAGGTGCACGACGCTGCCGACCGGCTTCATCACCGCCGAGGCCACCAGGTCGCTGGAGACCGCGGCGAGCGGCGGCACATTGAAGAAGAGCATCATCATCGGGGTCATGAGGGCGCCGCCGCCCATGCCGGTCAGGCCGACGACGACGGCGACGAGAAAGGATCCCGCGATCAGGGGAAGGTCGATCAACGGACCCATCCTCCGCTCCGCAGCGCTCCCAGCACCTGGGAGACGGCCGCCTCGATCGAGATGTGCGTGGTGTCGATGGCGAGGTCGGCGTCGTCCGGCTCCTCGTACGGGTCGGAGACGCCGGTGAACTCGGGGATGATCCCGGCCCGGGCCTTGGCGTACAGGCCCTTGCGGTCGCGCCGCTCGCACTCCTCCAGCGGGGTGGCGACGTGGACGAGCAGGAAGTCGGCGCCCACGGACTCGACCATCTCCCGCACCTCCTCGCGGGTGGCCGCGTAGGGGGCGATGGGGGCGCAGATGGCGAGGCCGCCGTGGCGGGCGGCCTCGGCGGCGACGAAGCCGATGCGCCGGATGTTGAGGTCGCGGTCGGCCTTGGAGAACGTCAGGCCCTTGGACAGCAGCGAGCGCACCACGTCGCCGTCGAGGTGGGTGACGGTGCGGCTGCCGAGCTCCAGCAGCGCGTCGCGCAGGCCGCGCGCGATCGTGGACTTTCCGGAGCCGGACAGGCCGGTGAAGAAGACCACGAGACCGCGCCGGTGCGGCGGCCCGGGAATGCTCACCGGCTCGGGGCCGGCCAGGTGCTCGGTCGCGCCGTAGGCGGTGGCGACGTGCTCGCGCAGCTCCAGGTCGAGCTCGGGCTCCTCGCGCGGCGCGAGCGGCACCGGCACGACGAGCGTGTCCTCGGGGAGCCGGTCCTTGGCCTTCAGCGCCGCCCGGACCACGGCGGGGCCGGGCTCGCCGTACGCGAGAGGGAGGAGCACGATCACCGCGTCGAGCTCCTTGGCGGTGGCGGTCACCTCGGCGAGGTCGTCGAGCGGCCCGCGCATGGTGACGACCAGCGACGGACGGCCGCCGAGCAGCTCGCGCACCTCCGCGGGAGTGCGCCGCAGCCGGGCGAACGGGCCGTGCTCGGCGGCGCCGAGACCGCGGAGCGGACCGGCGGCCAGGCCGTCGTGACCGCGCTCGGTCACGGTCAGCACGGCGAGTGGCGCGCCTTCCGGGTCGAGCAGCGTGACCTCGTCACCCGGGGCGACCTCGTCGGGCAGGTGCAGCGTGACGGGCGCCGGCCAGGGGGTGCCGTCGGCCAGGGTGCCGCGCTCGTGGACGGCGTGCAGGTCGTCGTGGCCGAGGAAGCCCGTCAGCGGCTCGAACGCCCCCGACAGCAGCAGCTCCAGGTCGGCCAGCTCCCGCGCCCCGGGGGTCCACTCCACGTCTCCGCCATCCCAACTATTCCGATTGAATTGGTAGGAAAGGAGTCTAGCGGGTGTCCGCGTGCGTCGCTAGATGAGCCGGGCGAAGTGGTTCTGCGGCTTCTTGATGACCATGGTGATCTCGTCGTGCGCCGAAGGGCAGCGACCCCGCGTCAGCCTGTCGGCCAGCGCCACCGCACCGCGTCCGAAGGCGTTCATCGCGGGCGCGCTCGTCGCCGTCTCGTCGTCGGTGATCATGAGCCCCCGGCTGAGGCAGAAGGCGTGGATGCCGTCGCGCGAGGTCAGCGGCTCGTACACGGCCGGCAGCGGACCCGGCGTGCCGTCGGCCACCAGGTGGCGCCACAGCGGACGGCGCAGCCACCCCGGGGTGAGGCGGTCGCACAGGCCGTAGGCGGAGCGGCGGTCGCGCATGCGCAGCAGGATCAGCCCGCCCGGCCGCAGGGCCTGGAGCAGCCGGTCGAGCACCAGCTCGGCGTGGTGGATGCGCTCCAGCAGGAACGAGACCCGGACGACGTCGAACGACCTCGGGCGGATCGGCGCCGAGCGCAGGTCGCCCAGCACGCACGTGGACAGGTCGGCGCGCTCCGCGGCCGCGCTCCTGATCACCGGCAGGTCCTCGTCGATCCCGGTGAGACGCGCCTCGATCCAGTCGGGCGCCGCCGCCTCGTCGCGCAGGCAGCCCGCCACCAACACGTCGAGGCGGCGGCCGAGCTGCTCGGCCCACAGCTCGCGCAGGCGCTGGTCGAAGACGTCGCGGCGCGGGGCGACCGGCCGCAGATCAGACATGCTACTCACAGTAGTCATCATATGACGCGTGGTGGCGGGCCCGGCGTTCCCCCACCTCGCCCCGCCGTGCCGCCCGGGGGCGCTGCTAGCGTGCCGCTCCATGGGGGACGAGGTGTACGTGGGGAACGCGGGCGTCGACGGGGCGGCGGACCACGGCTGGCTGCTCGGCCACTTCAAGCCGTACGGCGACCCGCGGCACAGCGAGGACGTCGAGATCAAGTGGGGCGTCCACCCGGCCGGCGAGGAGCGGGCCTCGTGGGTGACCGGGGAGCGGCGCACGGCGCTGCTCGTCCTGATCAGCGGCAGGTTCCGGGTGGAGCTGCCCGGCCGCAGCGTCCTGCTGGAGCGCAGGGGCGACTACGTGGTGTGGGGCCGCGGGGTGGACCACTCCTGGCGTGCCGAGGAGGAGTCCGTGGTGCTGACCGTTCGCTGGCCGTCCGTGCCCGGGTACGCGGTCACCGACGGCCCGCCGCCAAGTACTCTTGATGGCTGAGACCCCCGCGACCCGACCCGGCCGGGGGTAGTCGTGTTGCCGTCGTGGGGCTGTGGGCGTATCTGATGAGTCTTTCCGGGCTGCTTGACCTTGTTGCCGCCGACCCTAAGCTGACCGCCGCCCTGGATGAGGGCGGCGACGTCGCGCTGGTCGCTCCCGCCGCGCTGCGCCCGTTCGCCGTGGCCGCGCTGTCCGGGCACGACCAGCGCGCGGTGCTCGCCGTCACCGCGACCGGCCGTGAGGCCGAGGACCTGGCCGCCGCGCTGACCAGCCTCGTCGACCCCTCGGCCGTCGCGGTCTTCCCCGGCTGGGAGACGCTGCCGCACGAGCGGCTCTCGCCGCGCAGCGACACCGTGGGCCAGCGGCTCGCGGTGCTCAGGAGGCTGGCGCACCCGATCAAGGGCGACCCGGCGGCCGGCCCGCTCAGCGTGGTCGTGGCGCCCGTACGCGCCCTGCTCCAGCCGCTCATGAAGGGGCTCGGCGACCTGGCGCCCGTCCGGCTGCGGGCGGGCGACGACGCCGACCTCGAGGACGTGGTGGCGCGGCTGGTCGACAACGGCTACCACCGCGTCGACATGGTGGAGCGGCGCGGCGAGGTCGCGGTGCGCGGCGGCCTGCTCGACGTCTTCCCGCCGACCGAGGAGCATCCGCTGCGCCTGGAGTTCTGGGGCGACACGGTCGAGGAGATCCGCTGGTTCAAGGTGGCCGACCAGCGCTCCTTGGAGGCGGCCGAGGGCGGCCTGTTCGCGCCGCCCTGCCGCGAGCTGCTGCTGACCCCCGAGGTGCGGGCGCGGGCCCGGGAGCTGGCCGCGCAGTACCCCGCGCTGGCCGAGGTGCTCGACCAGCTCGCCGAGGGCATGCCGGTCGAGGGCATGGAGGCGTTCGCGCCGGTCCTGGCGGGCGAGATGGACCTGCTGCTCGACCACCTGCCCGCCCGGTCCGCGGTGTTCGTCTGCGACCCCGAGCGCATCAGGGGGCGGGCCGAGGAGCTGGTGCATACCTCCCAGGAGTTCCTGGAGGCGTCCTGGATCACCGCGGCGGCGGGCGGCGAGGCGCCGATCGACCTCGGCGCGGCGGCCTTCCGCACGCTCGACGAGGTCCGCCTGCACGCCGACGTGCTGGGCCAGCCGTGGTGGTCGATGGCGCCGTTCGGCGACGGGGTCGAGCTGGACGCCCACGACTCCGAGGCGTACCGGGGCGACACCGCGAGGGCGCTGGCCGACGTCAAGGGCTGGCTCGCCGAGGACAAGGCGGTCGTGCTGCTCAGTGAGGGGCACGGCCCGGCCGAGCGCATGGTCGAGGTGCTCAAGGGCGTCGACGTGCCGGCCAGGCTCCACACCCACCTCGACCAGCCGCCGGAGCCCAAGGTCGTGCACGTCAGCACCGGCCTCATCGAGCACGGCTTCGTCACGCCCGGCCTGGCCGTGCTCACCCACCTCGACCTGGTCGGCCAGAAGGCATCCACCAAGGACATGCGGCGCCTGCCGTCCCGCCGCCGCAACATGGTGGACCCGCTCCAGCTCAAGGTCGGCGACCATGTCGTCCACGAGCAGCACGGCGTGGGCCGCTACGTCGAGATGGTCCAGCGCACCGTCCAGGGCGCCACCCGCGAGTACCTCGTCATCGAGTACGCCAAGGGCGACCGCCTGTACGTGCCCACCGACCAGCTCGACGAGGTCACCCGCTACGTCGGCGGCGAGGCGCCCACCCTCAACCGGATGGGCGGCGCCGACTGGGCCAAGGCCAAGTCCCGCGCCAAGAAGGCCGTCAAGGAGATCGCCGGCGAGCTGATCCGCCTCTACTCCGCGCGCATGGCCTCACCCGGCCACGCCTTCGGCGCCGACACGCCGTGGCAGCGCGAGATGGAGGACGCCTTCCCCTACGCCGAGACCGGTGACCAGCTCGAAGCCATCGACGAGGTCAAGCGCGACATGGAGCGCGGCGTCCCGATGGACCGGCTGATCTGCGGCGACGTCGGCTACGGCAAGACCGAGATCGCCGTGCGCGCCGCCTTCAAGGCCGTGCAGGACGGCAAGCAGGTGGCCGTGCTCGTGCCTACCACGCTGCTGGTCCAGCAGCACCTGTCGACGTTCACCGAGCGCTTCTCCAGCTTCCCGATCACCATCAAGCCGGTCTCCCGCTTCCAGACCGACGCCGAGGTCAAGGGCACCCTGGAAGGGCTCCGCGGAGGCGCCGTGGACGTGGTCATCGGCACCCACCGGCTGCTCAGCCCGGAGGTGCGGTTCAAGGACCTCGGGCTGATCATCATCGACGAGGAGCAGCGGTTCGGCGTCGAGCACAAGGAGGCCATGAAGCATCTGCGCACCCAGGTCGACGTGCTGGCCATGTCCGCCACGCCGATCCCGCGCACGCTGGAGATGGGCCTGACCGGCATCCGTGAGATGTCCACCATCCTCACCCCGCCGGAGGAGCGGCACCCGATCCTGACCTTCGTCGGGCCGTACGACGAGAAGCAGATCACGGCGGCGATCCGGCGCGAGCTGATGCGCGACGGCCAGATCTTCTTCGTGCACAACCGTGTGGCCTCCATCAACAAGGTCGCCGCGCGGCTGCGGGAGATGGTGCCCGAGGCGCGGATCGCGGTGGCCCACGGCCAGATGAACGAGCACCAGCTCGAAAAGATCATGGTGGGCTTCTGGGAGCGGGAGTACGACCTGCTCGTCTCCACCACGATCGTGGAGTCCGGGCTGGACGTGCCCAACGCCAACACGCTGATCGTGGACCGGGCCGACAACTACGGCCTGTCGCAGCTCCACCAGATCCGCGGCCGCGTCGGGCGGGGCAGGGAGCGGGGTTACGCGTACTTCCTGTACCCGCCGGAGAAGCCGCTCACCGAGACCGCCCACGAGCGCCTGGCGACCATCGCGCAGCACACCGAGATGGGCGCCGGCATGTACGTCGCGATGAAGGACCTGGAGATCCGCGGCGCCGGCAACGTGCTGGGCGCCGAGCAGTCCGGGTTCATCGCGGGCGTCGGCTTCG
The DNA here is from genome assembly GCF_044459125.1 of Nonomuraea sp. NPDC050383. Taxonomy (NCBI): domain Bacteria; kingdom Bacillati; phylum Actinomycetota; class Actinomycetes; order Streptosporangiales; family Streptosporangiaceae; genus Nonomuraea; species Nonomuraea sp. NPDC050383. The sequence continues at coordinate 271,223 of NZ_JBITIP010000005.1, read as the reverse complement.
ACCTGTACGTCCGGCTCATGGCCGAGGCCGTGGAGGAGCAGAAGGCCAAGCTGTCCGGTGTGGAGGCGCAGGAGGAGCACCACGACGTCAAGGTCGAGCTGCCCATCAACGCGCACATCCCGCACGACTACGTCACCTCCGAGCGGCTGCGGCTGGAGGCGTACAAGCGGATCGCCGCGATCACCACGGAGATCCACATCCACGAGGTGCGGGAGGAGCTGACCGACCGCTACGGCAGGCCGCCCGTCGAGGTGGAGAACCTGCTGGAGGTCGCCCGCTTCCGCATCAGGGCGCGCCAGGCCGGGCTCACCGACGTCACCCTGCAGGGACAGAACATCAAGTTCGGCCCGGCCCGGCTGCGCGAGTCGCAGCAGGTGCGGCTCGACCGCCTCTACAAGAAGGCCATCTACAAGCAGGCGGCCGAGACGCTGCTCGTGCCCGTGCCCAAGACCAAGCCGCTGGGCGGGCAGCCGCTGCGCGACCTGGACCTGCTCAAGTGGTGCGGTGATCTCGTCGAGGCGATGTTCCTGGAGCCCATGAGGGTAAGCTAGCGCCGGGTTTTTGTCGGAAAGGGACGTAAGTGAAGTCGATTCGAATGGCTGTGGCCGCCGCAGCGGCAGGGGCGAGCCTCGTCGCGCTGACCGCCTGCTCCGCGCCCATGGAGGCCGGCGCCGCGGCCGTCGTCGGGAACGAGCGCATCTCGGCGGGCGATCTCAAGCGCAACGTCAAGGAGTACGACGCCGCGCTGGCCAGGACCGGCCTCAGCGCGCAGTCGCTCGGCATCCCCGGCTCCACCACCGAGGTGGTGCTCTACCAGCTCGCCAACATCGAGCAGGCCGAGCAGCTCGTGCAGAAGGGCAAGGTCAACGTCACCGAGGGCGAGGTCGACCGGGCCATCACGGGCGCCACCCAGCAGGGCGGCAGCTTCGAGCAGTACATGGTCTCCCAGGGCATGGCGCCCAGCATGGGCCGCCGGTTCATGCGCATCTCGGTGGGCCTGCAGAAGCTGCTCTCCCAGTACGGCGGCGGCACCGACCAGGCGGCCCAGCAGCGCGGCAGCGAGCGGATCCAGAAGGAGGCCGCGACCATCCCGATCACCTACAGCCCCCGCTACGGGGTGCTGAACGCGCAGCGGTCGCAGGAGAACCCCGCCCTGTTCGTCGACGGCGGCCGGTTCGGCAAGGCAGTGCCGCAGAACAGCGCGCAGCAGGGCTGACCCGTGCCCCTGGTCGTCGTCACCACCTCGCCCCGGGTCGCGCCGGGGCTGCTCAGCCACCAGGCGTGGCAGGCACTGCGGTCCGGCCGGGTGCTCGCCGGGTCGCCGGCGCACCCGCAGCTCCCGTACCTGGCCGAGGCCGGGATCGAGGTGACGGTCGTCGCGCCCGACGCCCACCGGCTGGCCCGTGAGGCCGCCGAGGGGACCGTGGTGTGGCTGGCCGAGGACGACGAGGACTTCATGCGCGCGCTCGGCCACGCCGCGATCGCGCTGGAGGACCCGCCGCTGATCGAGGTCGTGCCCGGCTCGTACGACCTGCCGGGCGCCCGGGTGCTCGACCTGGTCGCGGTGATGGACCGGCTGAGGACCGAGTGCCCGTGGGACCGCAAGCAGACCCACGAGTCGCTGGTGCCGTACCTGCTCGAAGAGGCGTACGAGGTGCTGGAGACCATCGAGCAGGGCGACCACGCGGCGCTGCGCGAGGAGCTGGGCGACCTGCTGCTCCAGGTGGTGTTCCACGCGCGGGTGGCCGAGGGCTTCGACGTGGACGACGTGGCCGCCGGCATCGTCGAGAAGCTCGTGCGGCGGCATCCGCACGTGTTCGGCTCGGTGCGGGCCGACAGCGCCGACGAGGTCAACGACAACTGGGAGGCCATCAAGGCCGCCGAGCGGGCCGCCAGGGACGAGGAGCCGTCCGTGCTGGACGGGGTCCCGCTGGGCCAGCCGTCGCTGTCGCTGGCGGCCCAGCTCCTGCGGCGCGCCGGGCGCGGGGGCGCCCCCGACGCCTTGGCCGCCGCTGTCGGCCAGGGCCTCGGCCGGGAGCTGTTCGACCTGGTACGCCGTGCGCAGGACGCGGGCGTGGACGCCGAGGCGGAGCTGCGCGCGGCGGCCCGCTCCTACCGCGACCGGGTACGCGCCTGGGAGTCCTCCCCGTCCTGACCCATCCCTCCGTTCCCGTTGGATCACGCGATCCGGTGGCGCCGGACTGCGGTGAAATGTCAGGATCGCGGGGTTACGGGGGTGATGCGGGGTGCCTGAGCCACGCGTGCTGCACGCCGACGAGCCACGGGAGATCGGCGGCTACCGCCTTCTGGGCGGCCTGGGCGACGGCGGTCAGGGGTCCGTGTACCTGGGGGAGGACGCCGGGGGCCGCCTGGTCGCGGTCAAGGTCCTGCACGCCCGGCTCATGGGGAACGACCGGGCCACGCGCCGGTTCCTCCAGGAATGCGTCATCGCCGGCCGCGTCGCCGCCTTCTGCACCGCCAGGGTGATCGACTCCGGGCTGGCCGCCGGCCGGCCGTACATCGTGAGCGAGTACGTCCCCGGCCCGTCGCTGCGGGAGCTGGTGGCGGAGGAGGGCCCTCGGACGGGCGGGGCGCTCGACCGGCTGGCCGTCGGCACCGTGGCCGCCCTGGGCGCCATCCACCGGGCCGGGATCGTCCATCGCGACTTCAAGCCGGCCAACGTCCTGTGCGGCCCCGACGGGCCCCGGGTCATCGACTTCGGCATCGCGAAGGGCGTGGAGGCGGCCACCTCGGCGAGCACGGTCGTCGGGACGCCGGGCTACATGGCGCCCGAGCAGATCGCCGGTGACCCGGCCACGCCCGCCTCGGACCTGTTCGCCTGGGCCGCCACGATGGCGTACGCCGCCACGGGGCGGACCCTGTTCGCGGGGGAGTCGATCCCCGCGGTGATGCACCGGATCCTCACCGAGCAGCCCGACCTGTCCGGGGTGGACGAGCCGCTCCGCTCGCTGCTGGCCGCCTGCCTGGACAAGCGGCCCGCCGCCCGTCCCTCCGCCGCCGACGCGCTGTCCGCGCTGATGGAGGGCGGCCTGATGGAGGGTGCCCAGGCGGAGGGTGAGCCGGTACTGGAGCGGACGCTGCTGGAGGGCACCCCGTTCGAGGGCGCCGCCGGTCGGCGTCACGGGCCGCGCGGGACATCACGGGACGACGGGAACTCCCCGTCCGGGAACCCCCCGTCCGGGAAGCCCCGTGCCGGAAGGCCGCGTGCCGGGGAGCTCCGTGCCGGGGACCCGGAACGGGGTCAGGGGTTGGTAGTGAGCCGGCGCGGCCGGGCGCTGGCCGTGGGCGGGCTGGCCGTGCTCGTGCTCGGCGGCGTGGCACTGGGGCTGACCTGGAACGGGAGCGCGCCCGGGAGCGGACCGGTGTCCGCCGCCTCCACCGCCGGTCGCGGCAGGCCGGACGGGCCCGGCGTCGCCGAGGCGTACGGCCCGGCGTCGGGTGTCGCGCTGGGCGGGCGGGAGGCCGTCGCGCTCGCGGTCGGCGAGATGGGCGGCCGGGCCGTCGTGGCCGCCGCGCGGGAAGGGGAGCCCGTCCAGGTGTGGGACGCCGCCACGGGCAGAGGGCTGGCCACCGCGCCGGAGACGGCTCGGGGCGTGACCTCGCTGGCCTTCGCCGAGGTGGGCGGCGCCCCCACGGTGGTGTGGGCGGCCCGGGACGGCCGCGTCTCACGCTGGACCCCGGCGCTCACGCCCGCCGGACCCACCGCGTCCCCTGTCGCGGAGGAGGCTTCCGGCGCGTCGGCCGGGGCGGGCGGCGCGGTGCGGGCCTTCACAGCCTGTACCAGCGGCCGCCCCCAGGCCGCCGCGACCGCGGCCGTGATGGCCGTCGTGGGCCGCGCGGAGGGCCCCGCCGTGGCGGTCGGCTGCGCCGGCGGCATGGTACGGGCGTGGGACCTGCTGAGCGGGCGCAAGTCCGGCCTGTTCCTCGCCGGCGAAGCCGCGATCACCGGTGTGGCCTGGCCGGGCAGCGGTTCGCGAGTGGTGTTCGGCACGGCCGCGACCCACTTCCAGATCGGCGACCTGTGGGGCCGGGCGAACCCCGTCAAGGTCCACGTGGGCGGCCCGGTCTCCCACGTCGTCAGCCGGGGCGGGCTCGTCGCGGCGAGCGTCGAGGGGAGGGGCGGCGCCACGGTGTACGACGTGACGGGCCGGGAGGTGTGCCGGGTCTCCGCGGAGGAGGCTCCGGGCCCGGCCACGCTGGCGCTCACCGAGGCCGGAGGGCGCGCCCTGCTCGCCGGAGCCGTCGCGGCGGGTGGAGGGCTGCGCGTCTGGGACGCCCGTACCTGTGAGCGGGTCGCCACGCTCCTGCCCTCCGGCGCCGTCACGGCCCTCGCCACCGGCTCTCTCGACGGGAGTCCGGGCCTGGTCGCGGCCGTCGGCGGAACGGTGCGCGCGTGGACCCTGCGGGCCGGGAGGCAAGGGTACCGATAGGCTCTGAAGGCATATCGCCTTTCGACTTAGGAGCGCATCCCGTGGCTACCATCGAGGTCGTTTACGCCCGCGAGATCCTCGACTCCCGCGGCAACCCCACGGTGGAGGTCGAGGTCGTCCTCGACGACGGCAGCAGCGGCCGGGCGGCCGTGCCGAGCGGCGCGTCCACCGGTCAGTTCGAGGCCGTGGAGCTGCGCGACGGCGACGAGCGTTACGGCGGCAAGGGTGTGGAGAAGGCCGTGCTCGCCGTCACCGACGAGATCTTCGACGAGATCCACGGCGTCGAGGCCGAGGACCAGCGCATCATCGACCAGATCATGATCGACCTGGACGCGACGCCGAACAAGTCCAAGCTGGGCGCCAACGCCATCCTGGGCGTCTCCCTGGCCGTGGCCAAGGCCGCCGCCGACAGCGCCGAGCTGCCGCTGTTCCGCTACCTCGGCGGCCCCAACGCCCACGTGCTGCCCGTGCCGATGATGAACATCCTCAACGGCGGCGCCCACGCCGACACCAACGTCGACATCCAGGAGTTCATGATCGCGCCGATCGGTGCCGAGACGTTCCGCGAGGCGGTTCGCATGGGCACCGAGGTCTACCACACGCTCAAGAAGGTGCTGAAGGAGAAGGGCTACGCCACGGGCCTCGGCGACGAGGGCGGCTTCGCCCCCAACCTGCCGTCCAACCGTGACGCCCTCGATCTCATCCTGGTCGCCATCGAGCGGGCCGGCTACACGCCGGGCGAGGACGTCGCGCTGGCGCTGGACGTGGCCGCCTCCGAGTTCCACAAGGACGGCGTCTACACGATCGACGGCAAGGGCCTGTCGGCCCAGGAGCTGATCGCCTTCTACACCGACCTCGTCGACAACTACCCGCTGGTCTCCATCGAGGACCCGCTGGACGAGGAGGACTGGGAGGGCTGGAAGGCCATCACCGAGGCCCTCGGCGACCGGGTCCAGCTCGTCGGCGACGACCTGTTCGTGACCAACCCCGAGCGGCTGGAGCGCGGCATCCGGAGCGGCACCGCCAACGCGCTGCTGGTCAAGGTCAACCAGATCGGCACCCTGTCGGAGACGCTCGACGCCGTCGACCTGGCCCACCGCAACGGCTACCGCTGCATGATGAGCCACCGCTCCGGCGAGACCGAGGACACGACGATCGCCGACCTCGCCGTGGCCGTCAACTGCGGCCAGATCAAGACCGGCGCCCCGGCCCGCTCCGACCGCGTGGCCAAGTACAACCAGCTGCTCCGCATCGAGGAGCTGCTGGACGACGCCGCTCGCTACGCGGGTCGCGGGGCGTTCCCGCGTTTTCGCCGCTAGTTTCGGGTACGGTCCCCGCGGCCGCCGATCGACCGCGGGCCCATGACCGGGCCCGCCGCGCGGGCGCGACGTGAGGGGGTGCGCAGAGCATGGCGAAGAGACCGCAGCTGACCGGCCGGGCCGCCATTCTCGCGGTCGTGGTGTGCGCGATCGCGATGAGCCTGGCCTACCCCGTGCGCGAGTACATCGCCCAGCGCCGCGCCATCGCGCAGTTGCAGGCGGAGAAGGCGCGGGTCGAGGCGGACCGGCGGACGCTGGAGGCGCGGGTGCAGCAGATCCGCGACCCCAACTGGATCAAGCGGACGGCCAAGGAGCGGCTGCACTACTGCGGCGCGGGCGAGAAGTGCTACGTGGTGATGGACGCCGACGAGGGCAGGACGCCGGCCACGGTGAAGCAGCCCGCCGCGCCGCCGCCGTGGTACCAGACGCTGTGGCAGTCCGTCGAGGCGGCCGACTCGGGCACGGGCCACCAGGTGGGCACACGGGAGAAGGAGAGCGTTGGAAAGCCCTGAGAACGAGGCCGGCACCGGCCGGGTCGCCGAGCGGGACCTGGAGGCGGTGCGCCGGCAGCTCGGCAGGCCGCCCCGGGGAGCGCGCGGGGTGGCGCACCGCTGCCCGTGCGGCAACCCCGACGTGGTGGAGACCGCGCCGCGCCTGCCGGACGGCTCGCCGTTCCCGACCCTGTACTACCTGACCTGCCCGCGGGCCGCCTCGGCGATCGGCACGCTGGAGGGCTCGGGCCTGATGCGGGAGATGCAGGCCCGCCTGGCCGACGCCCCGGAGCTGGCCGCCGCCTACCAGGCCGCCCACGACGACTACATCGCCAGGCGCGACAAGGCGGCCGAGGACGAGGGCATGGAGCCGCTTCCTCGTGGCATGCAGAGCACCGGGGGCATGCCGTCGCGGGTCAAGTGCCTGCACGCGCTCGTCGCGCACGAGCTGGCGGTCCCCGGGAGCAACCCGTTCGGCAGGGAGGCGCTCGATGCCCTCCCCGACTGGTGGAGTGACGGACCATGCGTGTAGCCGCCATCGACTGCGGCACCAATTCCGTACGCCTGCTCATCGCGGACGTCTCCGACGACAAGCTCACGGACGTGGAGCGGCGGATGGAGATCGTGCGCCTGGGGCAGGGCGTCGACCGTACCGGCCGGCTGGCCGCCGACGCGCTGGAGCGCACGTTCGCCGCGATGCGCGGCTATCGGGAGCTGATCGACCGGCACGGCGCCGAGCGCACGAGGGTCGTGGCGACGAGCGCGACGCGTGACGCGGCCAACCGTGACGAGTTCACGGCCGGGGTGCGGGAGATCTTCGGGGTGGACCCGGAGGTCGTGACCGGCTCGGAGGAGGCGGAGCTGTCGTTCACGGGTGCGACCAGGGGGCTGGTGCATCTGTCGCGCGAGACCGAGGTGCCCGAGGGGCCGATGCCTCCGTACCTGGTGGTGGACATCGGCGGCGGCTCGACGGAGTTCGTCGTCGGCTCCGCGCACGCGGAGGCCGCGATCTCGGTGGACATCGGCTGCGTGCGGCTCACGGAGCGGCACCTGCGCGACGCCGGCGACCCGCCGTCGGCGCGGGCGCTGGAGGCCGTGGTGGCCGACATCGACGACGCGCTCGACAAGGTGACCGACGCGGTCCCGGTGGAGCGGGCGCACACGCTGGTGGGCCTGGCGGGGTCAGTGACGACCGTCGCGGGCATCGCCCTGGACCTGCCGGCGTACGACCCGGCGCGCATCCATCACTCCCGTATCGGCGCCGAGCGGGTTCACGAGGTGACGCGGCGACTGCTCGCGATGACCCATGGTGAGCGAGCCGCGATTCCGGTGATGCATCCGGGACGTGTCGACGTCATCGGCGTGGGCGCGCTCATCCTCGACCGGATCGTCCGGCGTTTTGCGTTTGCCCAGGTCGTGGTGAGCGAACACGACATTCTGGACGGAATTGCTTGGTCGCTGGCCTGAAACGCCGCTAAATCCGGACATTTCATCTTCGCGTTCGTGTTGAGCGTGCAATCAGTTTTGTGCTTAGGTAAAGGGGCAAAACGGGGGCTTTGCCATATTGCCGTGCATAGGTATGCCGGCGTGGCGACCGTTCCCGAGCGCGTCTTTTCCCTCACGGAATGGAGCACTCTCACATGAAGTCCTCTCCCTTAGCACGCAAGGCAGCGGCGTTCGGCGCCTCCGCCACCGTGCTGGCGGGCATGGTCGCGGCGCTGGTCGCCAGCCCGGCCCAGGCCGCCACCCCGGTCGCGACGGCGGCGCCCGCCGCCGGTACGGCGGGTCTGTCCGCCGCCGCGACCGCCACGAAGTCCGCCCCCAAGGTCTCGGTCTCCACGCCGAGGGCCTCGAAGGCCGACTACGAGGGTTCCTGTCCGGTGAACGTGACCTTCTCCAGCAAGATCAAGGTCGCGGTCAAGGGCAAGACCACGCTGGCCTACCGCTGGCTCCACGGTGACGGCTCCAAGGGCAAGATCAAGACGGTCAAGCTCAAGGGCCACGGCGCCAAGTACGTCAAGGTCAGCGAGAAGCTCTCGTTCAAGGAGAACGTCAAGGGCTGGGAGGCCGTCCAGGTCCTCGGCCCGCGCAAGGCGGTCTCCAAGAAGGGCTACTTCTCGGTCTCCTGCCAGAGCCCGATCGTCATCGAGGAGGAGCAGGGCCCGGAGGTCTCGGCGCGCGTCTGGGCGAGCCCGAGCTCCTACGTCGGCGCCTGCACCCCCGGTGACAAGATCGACTTCACCGGCCGGATCAAGGTCAGCGACCCCACCTGGGTCAAGTACCGCTGGGTCCTGAACGGCAAGGTCGTCGACTACGGCCGCACCAAGGTCTACAGCAGCAAGACGGTCGGCTTCGGCATCTCCCCGCGGGAGAGCCAGCGCGGCTACGCGCAGCTGGAGATCCTCGGCCCGGACCGCACCTCCTCCAACCGGGCCTACTACAAGGTCTGGTGCAAGGACGATGCCCCGGCCACCCGCGTCTCGGTGTCCAGCCTGGTCACCGCGACGAACAACGTCGGTTGCAAGGTCAGCGCCCACGCCACCGTGAGCTCCACCGGCCGCGCCCGCGTCGAGTACGTGTGGTCGATCAACGGCAAGGCCCTGCCCAAGGAGGACGTGTACTTCTCCGGCGCCGGCTCGCGCACCGTCACGCTCTCCGACCAGCTGCTGGCCGACAACGCGACCAAGGGCGGCAAGATCACGCTGACGGCCTCCGGGGCGGGCAGCACCGACTCGATCACGCAGTCCTACGCCGCGTGCGAGACGCCCAAGCCCACCGTGTCGGTGTCGGCGGTCTCCCAGACCGGCCAGCGCAACGACATGTGCGCTGACAAGCGTGGCCCCGGCGTGGACTTTAAGGCCACCCTCACCAGCACGGGTGCGACCACCGTCAAGTACTACTGGCTGGTCAACGGCGAGAAGGACGGCGGCGAGCTCACCCGCGAGGTGAACGGCAGCCTGGACGTGACCTGGGGCATCGGCGGCACGCACAATGCCTCCGAGACCAAGGGCAACATCCAGCTCGTGGTCGTGAGCCCGACCTCCGTCACCTCGGGCAACGCCGCCTTCTCGGCGGTCTGCCCGAAGCCGGTGGCCGGCTGAACGGCTCGGCACACCGGTTGACCTAGACCGGATGGCGTCCCCGCGGCGCCATCCGGTTTTTTCTTGTTGGTAGTACCGCGCAAAACACAGTAGTGTGCAGCGCGTGGATAGCACCCAGCTCCTCAAGGGCGTGCTCGACCTGGCCGTCCTCGCGGTGCTCGCCGAGCGCGACGGCTACGGCTACGACGTCGTGCGTCGGCTGCGCGAAGCCGGCCTGGAGGAGGTGGGCGACGCCTCGGTCTACGGCACGCTCCGCAGGCTCTTCAAGGCGGGCGCGCTCAACTCCTACGTGGTGGCCTCCGACGAGGGGCCGCACCGCAAGTACTACGGGCTGAACGACACCGGCAGGCGCATGTACGCCTCCTACGCCGGGATCTGGGGCTCGTTCGCCGCCACCATGGCATCCCTGCTCAAGGAGGGACACGCATGACAAGCATCGCAGAGTACGCGCAGGCCGTACGGGATGCCCTGGCCGACCACCCGGACCGGGAGGAGTTGCTGGAGGACCTGGACGACCACCTGGCGGAGATCGCGGCCGAGTCGGACGCGACGCTGGAGGAGCGGCTCGGACCGCCCGCCGCGTACGCGGAGGAGCTCGCGGCCGCCTACGGGGGCCGGCCGGCGAGCGGCCAGAGGCGCAGGCTGGACCTTCGCCGGCGGTCGGCGGATCTCCATGCCCTCCTGCTCCGGAAGGCGCCCTACCGCGCTCTCGCGGGCTTCCTGCCCGACTTACGGCCGGGCTGGTGGGTGCTGCGCGGCTACGTGCTCGCCATGCTCCTGGCCAACCTCGCCACCGACGAGCACGTCGCCCCCGACAAACCCGGCGAGTGGGTGCTCGTGGCCGCGGCCGTCTGGGCCTCGGTCTGGCTCGGGAGGCGGGGCCGCGGCCGGGTGGTGCTCCCGGTGGCGCTGGCCGCCAACGTGGTGACCGGGGTGGCGCTGCTGGCCGGGTACGCGGTCGCCATGCACCTCGCCGGTTCGAGTGACAGGCTGGAGGCCATCGGGTCGGACCGGGTCATGATGGAGACCGTCTCAGGGGTGGACGGCGAGGTCTACAACATCAAGCCGTACGCCAAGGACGGCACGCCGCTGACCGACGTCTACCTCTACGACCAGGACGGCAACCCGGTCATCACCCATCCCGAGAGCTACGGCTACTCGGTCGACCGCTCCTGCGGCGAGCCCATCCTCAACCGCTACCCCCTGCCGCTGGTCGCCGACGAGACCACCACCGAGGAGCCCGGAGTCACGCGCTCGGCCCCGTGCCCCTCCGTCTCGCAGGCGCAGCGGATGCCGTCCGCGCAGCCCGAGGTCACGGCCAGTGAAACGGTCGCACCGACCCCCGGAGAGCCGACCCCCGGCAAGCCCACCGCCACGCCCACGCCGAAGCGGTCCCACTGATCGGGCACCATCGGAGGCATGAGCTTCGTACCTCCCGGCACCGGCTGGCCCGGCGACCCGGCGGCCGCTGACACCCCGGTCGCCCAGGACCCCGCGGACGTGCGCCGCCTCGCCGCCACCAGTCCCACCCTCGCGGAGCTCACGGCCCGGCAGTCCGTCTGCCGGGCCTGTCCCCGCCTGGTGGAGTGGCGTGAAGAGGTCGCCCGGGTGAGGCGGCGCGCGTTCGCGGACGAGACGTACTGGGGGCGGCCGGTCCCCGGCTGGGGGGACGAGGAGCCGGGCATCCTCATCACCGGCCTCGCCCCGGCCGCGCACGGGGGCAACCGGACCGGCCGCATCTTCACCGGCGACCGCAGCGGCGACTGGCTGTTCGCCTCGCTGCACCGCTGCGGCCTGGCCGCGCGCGGGACGAGCACGCACGCGGGCGACGGGCAGCGGCTGATCGGCACCCGCGTGGTGGCCTCGGTGCGGTGCGCGCCGCCCGCCAACAAGCCCACGCCGGAGGAGAAGGCCGCCTGCTTCCCGTGGCTGGCGCGGGAGATCGGCATGGTCGCGCCGTCCGTGCGCGTGGTCGTGGCGCTCGGCGGCTACGCCTGGCAGGCCGGGTGGCCCGCGCTGAGGGAGGCCGGCTACACCCTGCCGCGCGTCAGGCCGCCGTTCGGGCACGGGGCCGAGGCGGTGATCGCGTACGAGGGGACGCCGGTGACGCTGCTCGGCTGCTACCACCCGAGCCAGCAGAACACCTTCACCGGCCGCGTGACGGCACAGATGCTCGACGACGTCTTCCTCCGGGCCCGAGAGCTCTCAGTGTGACGCGTTGCATTGCTCACGGATTGGAGTTATCGGGTCCACTTGACGTAGGCTTGTGAATGAATTCACAAGCTCCGCGAGGGATGGGCCTCAGGATGAACAAGCACATCTTGATCGTCGGTGGCGGTTACGTCGGCCTCTACACCGCTCTGCGCCTCCAGCGCAAGCTCGGCCGAGAGCTGCGCAACGGCGAGGCGAGCATCACGATCATCGACCCCCAGTCCTACATGACCTACCAGCCGTTCCTGCCCGAGGCGGCGGCGGGCAACCTGTCGCCGCGGCACATGGTCGCGCCCCTGCGCCGGGTCCTGCCCAAGGCGCGGATCCTCAACGGCACGGTGACGGAGGTGGACCACGCCGCCCGCGTGGTCACCTTCCAGCCCGCCGAGGGCGGGGCGCGCAAGGTCTCCTACGACGTCATCGTGATGGCCGCCGGCTCGATCTCGCGGACGCTGCCGATCCCCGGGCTCACCGACATCGGCATCGGCTTCAAGACCGTCGGCGAGGCCATCGCGCTGCGCAACCGCGTCCTGCACCTGCTCGACGTGGCCGAGTCCACCGACGACCCCGAGGTGCGCCGCCGGGCGCTCACCTTCGTCGTGGTCGGCGCCGGCTTCGCGGGCGTCGAGGCGCTGGCCGAGCTGGAGGACATGGCCAAGGACTCCACCCGCTACTACCGCAACATCAGCCCAGCCGACATCCGCTGGGTGCTGGTCGAGGCCACGAACCGGGTGCTGCCCGAGGTCGGGCCCGAGATGGGCAAGTGGACGCTGGAGCAGCTGCGCGAGCGCGGCATCGACGTCAAGCTGGACACGCGCCTGGAGTCGTGCGTCGACGGCCACGTCGTGCTCTCCGACGGCGCGGAGTTCGAGGCGGACACCCTCGTCTGGACCGCCGGCGTCAAGCCCAGCGTGGTCGTCAACTCCACCGACCTCCCGCTCGACGAGCGCGGCCGGATCAAGACCACCGCCGCGCTGAGCGTCGCCGGCACGAGGGACGCCTTCGCCGCCGGTGACATCGCGGGAGTGCCCGACGTCACCAACCCCGGCCAGTACTGCGCGCCCAACGCCCAGCACGCGGTGCGGCAGGCGAAGGTCCTCGCCGACAACCTCATCCGCCACCTTCGCGGGGAGCAACTGGTCGACTACCGCCACAAGTATGTGGGATCGGTCGCCGGTCTCGGCCTGCACCAGGGTGTGGCGAACGTCTACGGCGTCAAGCTTCGCGGATTCCCTGCGTGGTTCATGCACCGCACCTACCATCTGTCGCGGGTGCCGACGCTGAACCGCAAGGTCCGTGTCGTCGTCGACTGGACCCTGGCGTTGTTCTTCAAGCGGGAGACGATCTCGCTCGGCGAGGTCGAGCACCCGCGTGACGGGTTCCGGGCCGCCGTGGCGACGATGCGTCACTGAGCCCAGTACGGCAGCGCCCCGGTGCACCACGCACCGGGGCGTTCCGGCGCCCCCGACCTGGCGACTGAAAGGGGACCCGCGGGTGGCGCTCTCAGCGGTGACCGTGCTCGGGATAGACCGGCCCGGAGTCATCGCCGCGATCACCGGCTCGCTCGCCGAGTGCGGTGCCAACATCACCGATTCGACGATGACGCTGCTCGGCGGCCACATCGCGATGATGTTCCTGGTCTCCGGCCGCCTCGGCGCCGAAGAGATCACCGAACGGCTGCGCACCTCCGACCTCGTGGTGACCGCCGCCGCGGTGGAGGCCCGCCGCCACTTCGGCTGCGTGTCCACCGGCCACGGCCACGTGCTGACCCTCCACGGCCCCGACCGGCCGGGGATCATCTCCGCCGTCAGCGCCGTCCTCGCCGCCGTCGGCGGCAACATCACCGGCATGAGCACCCGCCTGACCGGGCGCCTCTACGTGCTCATCGCGGACGTCGACCTGCCCCGCGCGGTCGACACCGGCGCGCTCGCGCGCGATCTGGCGAAGGTCGGATCCGGCCTCGGCTCCGAGATCACCTTCCGCCCCGCCGAACCGGCCCACTCGTGATCGGGCGCTCCGGAACACCCGGCGGCACCGGCCTTCGATGCCCTCACCTGCACTGCTTGCGAGGAACGAGAGATCCCGTCACCATCGAAGCCGATGCCTCCTTAGCCGGGGGTATTCCGCACCTACGGGACCACTTGATGGGGCTGCCCTTCCTGGACACAACGTCAGGAGCTCTATCACTTGACCACACACTTCACAGTTGTGACGCATGATGCGAAGTTGTGCTCAACGGAAGCATGGTCCGTTTCGTATGATTGCGGCGCCCCCGTAGCCCAATGGCAGAGGCAAACCCCTTAAAAGGGTTGACGTGCGGGTTCGAATCCCGCCGGGGGCACCTGCGTCTACCACGGGAAATGCGTTTCTCCGGCGATACCGGACCCGGGAACTCGCCGGGTGGCACGTTCGTTGTCCCTCCTGGTTGAAGTCTCGAAACTACATAGATCTGAGCGTGAGCCGACCCAGGCGGCGACCCGTCCCATAGGCTCGGCGCACAGGAGGCAGCGATGGAGAGCAAGAACCCGGTTTTCAGCAGGACACGACAGCAGTCAGCCGGGTGGGGCGCCCCCACCCCGACTCCCGGCCAGTTGCAGAACATGTACGACTCCCCGTCGTACGCTCCCCCCGTCAGGCCCGCCTTCCGCACGATGACGCTCGACGACGTCGTGGTCCGCGGGTTCATGACCCTCGGCACGCTGGTCGTGGGCGCGGCCGCCGCCTGGTACTTCAAGGTCCCGACGGGCGTGGCCGTCGTCGCCGCCATCGTCGCGCTGGTCCTCGGCCTGGTGGCGTCCTTCAAGCAGAGCGTCAACCCCGCTCTGATCCTCGGCTACGCGCTCTTCGAGGGCGTGTTCCTCGGCGCGATCAGCCGGGTGTTCGAGCTGTACATCCCCGGCATCGTGATCCAGGCGGTCCTCGGCACGGCACTGGCCTTCGGCGCCGTCCTGACGGTGTACGCGCTGCGGATCGTGCGCGTCACGCCCAAGCTCGTGAAGTTCGTCGTCGCCGCGGGTATCGCGGCCCTGGCCCTGGTGCTGGTCAACCTCGTGGTCGGCATCTTCAACGACGGCGGCCTCGGCCTGCGCACCGACAGCCCGCTCGGCTGGGGCTTCAGCCTCCTGATGATCCTGCTGGGCTGCTTCTTCCTCCTGCTCGACTTCGACTCCATCGAGCAGGGCGTCCGCGAGGGCGCTCCGGAGAAGTTCGCCTGGCAGTGCGCGTTCGGCCTCACGCTGAGCCTCGTGTGGATCTACCTTGAGGTGCTGCGCTTCATCAGCTACTTCACCAACAGCGACTGACCACCCGCGCCGGCGGTGTCCGGCCGGTAGAAGGGGCTCCGCCGATCCGGCGGGGCCCCTTCTGTGTCGCTGAATGATGAACCCCGCGTAACGAACTGGTGGCGACTTGGGGGTTGCGATCACGGAAGAGGTGTTGCAGTGTCAAGCAAAGGACCTTATTCCGTGGAGGTGCCCATGTCCTTGAACCACTCACCGGAGACGCAGACAAAGCTGATCGCCAGAGTCCCATCGATAACGGGACGCGAACTCCCCGAGTGGTTCCTAGCCATCGACAACGGCCCGTCGTTCCTCAGGTGTGACGAGCGGGCCAACTGGCTCGCCGACGAGCACGGGCTGACACACGGCTACGCCGCGGCCATCGTCCACGAGCACGAGCGCCACCGCCGTAACCGGATGGGCTTCATCTAGAGGGCCCCAAGTCCAGAGCGACGCGCCCGTGCCTACGGTCCGGGCGCGTCATCATGGATGGATGGATCTGGACAAGGCACGAGACTTCCTGCGGCGGGCGCACCACGCCGTCCTCCACACCCGGCACGCCGACGGGCGTCCGCAGCTCTCTCCGGTGACGGTCGGCGTGGACGCCGAGGGGCACCTCGTGATCAGCACGCGCGAGACGGCGGTCAAGACACGGAACGTCCGCCGCGACCCGCACGTGTCGATCTGCGCGTTCACCGACGCCTTCTTCGGCGACTGGGTGCAGGTGGACGGCACCGCGGAGGTCGTCAGCCTGCCGGAGGCCATGGACCACCTGGTCTCCTACTACCGGGACATCTCCGGCGAGCATCCCGACTGGGACGACTACCGCGCGGCCATGGTCCGCGACCGCCGCGTCGTCCTCCGGATCACGCCCACCCGCGCCGGGCCTGACGTGCACGGCTGAGCGGCTCTCCCGGCCGCCCGGCACCCCGGTGCCGGGCGGTCGGCGCGCGTCCCTACGAGAGGCGCTCCAGGACCATGGCCATGCCCTGGCCGCCGCCCACGCACATCGTCTCCAGGCCGATCGTCCTGTCGTGGTGCTGGAGGCTGTTGACGAGCGTGGAGGTGATCCGGGCGCCGGTCATGCCGAACGGGTGTCCCACCGCGATGGCGCCGCCGTTGACGTTGAGCCGGTCGAGGTCGATCCCCAGGTCCCGGTACGACGGGATGACCTGGGCCGCGAACGCCTCGTTGATCTCCACGAGGTCCACGTCCTCGATCGCCATCCCGGCGCGCGCCAGCGCCTGCCGCGACGCCTCGACCGGCCCCAGGCCCATGATCTCGGGCGACAGCCCCGTCACGCCGGTCGAGACGATGCGGGCCAGCGGCGTGATGCCCAGCTCGGCGGCCTTGACGTCGCTCATGATGATCACCGCGGCGGCGCCGTCGTTGAGGGGGCAGCAGTTGCCGGCGGTCACCGTGCCGTCGGGGCGGAAGGCCGGCTTGAGCCCGGCCACGCCCTCGTAGGTGGTGCCGGGCCGCGGCCCGTCGTCCTTGCTCACCACGGTGCCGTCGGGCAGCGTCACCGGGGTGATGTCCTTCTGCCAGAAGCCGTCGGCCAGCGCCTTCTCGGCGAGGTTCTGCGAGCGGACGCCGAACTCGTCCTGCTCGCGGCGGGTGACGCCCTTGATCTGGGCGAGGTTCTCGGCCGTCTGGCCCATGGCGATGTAGATGTCGGGCACCTGGTCGTCCTCGCGCGGGTCGTGCCAGGCGCGGCCGCCCTCGCCGAACGCCTTCGTCCGCGCCACCGCGTCGCCGAAGACGGGGTTCTGCGTCTCCGGGAGCGAGTCGGAGTTGCCCTTGACGAACCGCGACACCATCTCCACGCCCGCCGAGACGAACACGTCACCCTCGCCCGCCTTGATGGCGTGGAAGGCCATCCGCGTGGTCTGGAGCGAGGAGGAGCAGTAGCGGGTGATCGTGGTGCCGGGCACGTTGTCCAGGCCGAGCAGGACGGCGACCACGCGGGCCATGTTGAAGCCCTGCTCGCCGCCGGGCAGGCCGCAGCCCAGCATGATGTCGTCGATGGTCGCGGGGTCGAGCTGCGGCACCTTGGCCAGCGCCGCCCTGATCATCTGCACGGTGATGTCGTCGGGCCGGAGGTCCTTGAGCGACCCCTTGAAGGCACGCCCGATGGGCGAGCGGGCGGTGGCGACGATGACTGCCTCGGGCATGTGGCCCCTCCTTTGTCAGCACTCTAACCAGAACTATATTCCAGCGCTGTCGGGGAGCCAGATGCCGTCGGCCGTAGGGATCTCTGCTGTTTTTACCGTCCTGCGAAGTTCGTCAGCCGTACATGCCGGGTGCCGGGGCGGTGTTGTCGTTGACGGCGTGCATGCCGCCCTTCTCGTCGCGCCACAGCCGCCAGCCGTTCTGGCTGCCGGTGAACCACGACGGCGGCGCCTGCGTCCCGGAGGTCCGCTTGCCCGTCGCGAGGTCGTACTCGCACAGGGCCGCCACCGAGTAGAACCCGGCCGGCTGGCCGCGCAGCGGCAGCGGCTTGGGGTCGGTGACGCAGAACGACCAGCCGTGCTCCTCCTCGACCGGCACGGGCCGGCCGGTGGCGAGGTCGTAGACGGTGCCCTTGGCGTCGTGCTTGAGGAAGCCCAGCTTCTCCAGGCGGTCGGGGAAGGCCAGCCACCAGCCCGAGCCGGGCACCTCGGCGGCGCCGATCTGGCCGACCACCCGCCCCGTGCCGGCGTCGAGCCGGGCGAAGCCGCCGTAGCCGCCCCGCTGGTCGACCGGGCGCACCACCGGCGCGAAGCCGGGGTTGCCGCTGGGGTAGACGCGGACCACCGACGGCCGCATCCAGTTGACCGTGCCGTCCGCGATCTTCACCGAGAACAGGCCGAACGTGGAGATCTTCTTCGTGCGCGGGTTGGTGTAGGGGGCGACGTAGCCGACCAGGTCGGGCCCCGCCGCGCCGAACGCCCAGCCGCCCGACAGGTCGATGCCCGGGCCGAGCGCCTGCTCGATCGGCTGCTGCCACTGCGGCCTGCCGGTCTTCAGCTCGTACGACTCGATCACCGGATCGGCGGCGAGCCGCAGCATGAGCACCCGCTCGTCGTCGGACCACTCGACCTCGGCGATGCCCGGCAGCTTCCACTTGAGCGCGCCGGTGGCCGGGTCGAGCACGACCACGCGGGCCGACGACAGCGCGGTGTTCTCCGCCAGGCACACGTACGGGCCGCAGCGCTGCGGGCCGAACGTGGAGTGGATGGGCCGCGTCCACCGCTGCGCGCCGGTGCGGGCGTCGCGGGCGACGAGCGTGGAGGTCCAGTGGCCCTTGTGGGCGGGGTCGAGCGCCACGACCACGGACTCGCGCCCGCCGCCCTTCCCGGGGAAGTCCACGAGCGCCGGTGCGGAGACGCCCATGCCGGGCAGCCGGCCCGCCATCGTGGCCGGGTGCGCCCACAGCCGCCTGCCGTCGGACAGGCCGAGGGCGACGGTCTCCAGCGTGCCGTCGGGCTTCATCGAGGTGGCAGCGGCGACCCCGCCGGCGGTGACCATCCGGCTGACGACGTTGGCCTGGGTGTCGTGCCAGGCCGGGAAGGCCGCCGTGGCCGCGTCGCTGCCGGAGCAGCCGGCCAGGGCCGTGGTCACGGCGAGGACGCCGGAGAGGGCGAGGGCGGGTTGCGCGAGAGGCCGGAGCACGGGCCATCCACTCCAAAGGGGACGAGGGGTGACGGCCCCGGAGCGGAGAGTGACCGGTGTCAGGCGTCGTTGACCATCTCGCCGGGGCGGCGGCGGAACAACGTCACCCATCTGCCATAGGGACCCGTCGCCCGCCCCGCGACCCGGGTCGCGGAAACCTCGGTGCCGGACTCCTCCGCGGCCGTGGCCGCCGCGAGGTAAATCGGTTGCAGTCCTTCGCCACGCGCGGGTCGCGGCTCGGGCCACAACCCCAACGCAGTGCATACAGAAGGTAGCACCGCGTAAGCGGCCGAGGCGTAACCTCGGTCAGATGGATGGAAACGATCCGGTCCGAACATCTCGCCCGGATTTGTGGCGAATTCCGGCCCCAGGAGGTCGGCGAACGCCACCGTACGGCCGCCCGCGTCCACCACCGCCACCATCTGCGCCGCGGCGAGCTGCCGGCTCCAGCGCCTCGTCACCCAGCGCAGGGGCTGCGCGATGGGCCGTACGGTGCCGAGATCCGGGCAGGTGCCGACGACCACCTCCGCGCCCGCCTCGCGCAGCCGCCGCACCGCCTTGACCAGGTGGCGCACGGCCATCGCCGGCGGCGTCTGCGTCACCACGTCGTTCGCGCCGACGAAGATGACCGCCACGTCCGGGTCGAGGCGCAGGGCCCGGTCCACCTGCTCGACCAGGGCGGCCGACGGCGCGCCCGACTTGCCGAGCACGTCCAGCCGTACCGGCCGCTCGGCCACGTGCGCCAGGCTGTTGGCGAGCAGCACACCGGGAGTCCTGTCCGGCGAGCTCACGCCGAGCCCGATGGAGGTGGAGTCGCCCAGCATCACCAGCCGCAGCGGCGGGCCGGTGTACGGGCCGTAGACGCCGTCGGAGGGCAGCCCGTCCAGGCCGTGCGGCTGGCCGATCACCTTGCGCGCCACCAGGCTCTCCACGATCAGCAGCCCGTACGCGGTGGCCCCCAGGGCCGTCAGACCGCCGCCTCCGAGCGCCGCCGCGATGGCGATCTTCCGGGCGGCTCGCGCCACCCCCGCTGCCCAGACCATGTGGGTTCTCCCCTCATCCGAACTCGGCGGTAGCGTTTGCTTGAAAACTAGCCGAGCGCCCGCCACCCCCACGGGATCCCGGCGACGGGCAAGCTGATCAAGCTTTTGCAAAGAAGGTGAACACCTCGGTGCGCGTACACGATTCCCTGGTCGAGCTCATGGGCAACACTCCGCTCGTCAGGCTGCACAAGGTTTCCGCGGGGGTGCCCGCCCAGGTGCTCGCCAAGGTCGAGTACTTCAACCCCGGCGGCTCGGTCAAGGACCGGATCGCCGTCCGCATGATCGAGGCCGCCGAGGCGTCCGGCGAGCTGCGGCCCGGAGGCGTCATCGTCGAGCCGACCTCGGGCAACACGGGGGTCGGGCTGGCCATCGTGGCCCAGCAGAAGGGCTACCGGTGCCTGTTCGTGGTGCCGGACAAGGTGGCCCAGGACAAGATCGCCGTGCTGCGGGCCTACGGCGCCGAGGTGGTGGTCTGCCCGACCGCCGTCGCGCCCGACCACCCCGAGTCGTACTACTCGGTGTCCGACCGGCTGGCGCGGGAGATCCCCAACGCCTGGAAGCCCGACCAGTACTCCAACGTCAACAACCCCGACTCCCACTACCACTCGACCGGGCCCGAGCTGTGGGAGCAGACCGAGGGCAGGATCACCCACTTCGTGGCCGGCATCGGCACGGGGGGCACGATCAGCGGCACCGGCCGCTACCTCAAGAAGATCTCCGGGGGCAAGGTCAAGATCATCGGAGCCGACCCGGAGGGCTCGGTCTACTCCGGCGGTTCCGGCCGGCCGTACCTCGTGGAGGGCGTCGGCGAGGACATCTGGCCCGCCACGTACGACACGAAGATCTGCGACGAGATCATCGCGGTCTCCGACAAGGACTCCTTCACCATGACCCGCCGCCTCGCCCGCGAGGAGGGGCTGCTCGTGGGCGGCTCGTGCGGCATGGCCGTGGTCGCGGCGCTCCAGGTGGCGGCCAAGGCGGGGCCCGACGACGTGGTGGTCGTGCTGCTGCCCGACGGCGGCCGCGGCTACCTGTCCAAGATCTTCAACGACGACTGGATGGCCGACTACGGGTTCCTGACCGAGTCCTCCGACGAGGGCCTGGTGGGCGACGTGCTCGCCCGCAAGGGAGCCGGGCTGCCGGAGTTCGTGCACGCGCACCCGCACGAGTCGGTCGGCACGGCCATCTCGATCATGCGCGAGTACTCCGTCTCGCAGCTCCCGGTCATGAAGGAGGAGCCGCCGGTCATGGCGGCCGAGGTCGTCGGCTCGATCGTCGAGCGTGACCTGCTGGACGCCCTCTACCGCGGCAAGCTGTCGTCCGACGACTCGATCTCCGAGCACATGTCGGCGCCGCTGCCGACGCTCGGCAGCGGCGAGCCGGTGGCGCGGGCGGTCGAGGCGCTGGAGAAGGCCGACGCCGCCGTGGTGCTGGAAGACGGCAAGCCCGCCGGGCTCATCACCCGCCAGGACCTGCTCGCCTTCCTCGCCAACCACTGACCGAGCCGACCACTGACCGAGCCGACCACTGACCTGATCGGTCACCGACCCACCAGGTCACCGACCGATCAGGTCACCGACCGATCAGGTACGGCCGTCACGGCTTCCTGATCGACTCGAACACGGTGCCCAGGCCCTCGTGGCCGCGCCCCTCGGCGACGGCGCGCTCGAAGAGCTCCTTGAGCGCGCCGGGCACCGTGGTCTCCAGCCCCGCGTCACGCAGCGCGTGCACGGCGTGGTCCAGGCCGACGGCCTGCATGAGGAGGCTGTTGAGCTCGCCCGGGTACACCCCGGCCGTGATCTCCTCGGCCAGGATCTTCGCGAACCCCATCGGGCCCTCGCCGCCCAGCAGCGTGAACATCTCCCGGGCGTACGGCAGGAAGCGCGCCGGCTCCACCCCGGCCGTGCCGAGCAGCGCGACGGCGTGCATGTAGCTGGTCAGGCTGGACCAGAAGACCAGGAGCTGCGCCTGGTAGAACATCATCGCCAGGCCCTCGTCGGCGCCCATGTAGTGGACGTCCCCGAGCGCTCCCAGCGTCTCGGCGTGCCGGTCCACGGCCTCCTGGGGGCCGCTGTAGAAGACGTACGAGCCGGGCCTGCCGATGCCGGGCGGCGGCACCATGATCCCGGCCGTCACCAGGACGCCGCCCCGCCCGGTCACCCACCGCGCCGCGGCGCGCAACTCCTCCGGGGTGCCGGAGCTGAGGTTCACCAGCACCTTCCCGTCGAGCCTCAGGTCGCCGAGGCTGTCGTACATCGCCTGGTAGTCGAGCTGGCTGATCACCAGCAGCTCGCCCGAGTCACCGGGGGAGGCGGCCAGCCTGGCCCCCTTCGCCACCAGCGGCTCGGCCTTGCTCGCCGTGCGGTTCCACACCGTCACGTCGTGGCCGGCTTCCAGGAACGTCGACGCCATGGTCGAACCCATCGGCCCGAGGCCGATCACTGTCACATCAGTCATGCGGCCCACCCTGCGCCGGGCCGCCACGGAATTCCTTCGGGGCGACTACGGGTTGGGACTGTCGTGGTGCGTTTCGGAGTGCTCGGCCCGCTCGCGGTGTGGGCGCAGGACGGCGGCCCGGTCCGGGTGGCCGAGCCGAAGGTGCGTGCCCTGCTGGCCGACCTCCTGGCGCACGGAGGCGGCCCGGTGCCGCCCGACCGGCTCATCGACGACCTGTGGGGCGAGCGGCCGCCGCGCAACCCGGCCGGGACGCTCCAGGCCCGGGTCTCGCAGCTCCGGCGGGCGCTCGGCGACGCGGGGCTGATCACGTACGGGCCGGCCGGCTACCGCCTCGCACCGGCGGACACGGACGCGTCCCGCTTCCTCGCCCTCCTCGCCGGCCCTCCCGCCCGTCCCGGGGCCGGCCCTCCCGCCCGTCCCGGGCTCCTGCGGCTCGCCGACGGGCCGCGCGGGGACCAGGGGACCGCCTGGTTGCGGGAACGGCTGGCGCGGCTGGACGAGGCGCTGGGGCTGTGGCGTGGGCCGGCCTACGCCGAGTTCGCCGACGCGGGCTTCGCGCGGCCGGAGATCGCGCGCCTGGAGGAGGCGCGGCTGTCGGCGCTCGAAGAGCAGGCGGAGGTCCGCCTGGCGCTCGGCGGCGACGCCGACCTGGCGGGCCTGGTGGCGCTCCACCCGCTGCGCGAACGGCTGCGCGGGCTGCACATCCTCGCCCTCTACCGGCGCGGCCGGCAGAGCGAGGCCCTGGCCAGCTACGGGGAGCTGCGGGAGTTGCTGGCCGAGGAGCTGGGGCTGGACCCGTCGCCGGAGCTGTCGGCGCTGCACCAGGCGATCCTCCGCCACGACCCCGCCCTGTCCGTCCCCGTTTCCGCCTCCGTCGCGGGCCCAGGGCAGGCCACCCCGAAGGAGCCTGTGACCAACCTGCCAGCCCCTCTCGCCGATCTTGTAGGCCGGGACGGAGAACTGGCCGCCGTACGCGACCTGCTCGCCGTGGGCCGCCTGGTGACGCTCACCGGGCCGGGCGGCGTGGGCAAGACCCGCCTCGCCCTGGAGGCCGCCCGCGCCCTCGCCGGAACGGATCTCCCGGACGGCGTGTGGCTGGTCGAGCTGGCGGGGGCCGCGGACGTGGCGGAGGCGGTGGCGGCCGTGCTGGGCGTGCGCGACGACGGCGCGGAGCCGCTGGCCCCGAGGCTGGCGCGGGCACTGTCCGGAAAGCGGGCCCTGCTCGTGCTCGACAACTGCGAGCACGTCGTGGCGGACGCCGCCGGCCTGGCGGCGCGGCTGCTGAAGGCCGCGCCCGGTCTGCGCGTCCTCGCCACCAGCCAGGAGCCCCTGGAGGTCACGGGGGAGCGGCTGCTGCCCGTGCCGCCGCTGCCCGAGCCCGAGGCCGTGCGGCTGTTCACGGCCCGCGCCGGGGTCGAGCCGGACGCCGCCGTCGCCACCATCTGCCGCCGGCTCGACGGTATCCCCCTCGCGCTGGAGCTGGCGGCGACGCGGGTGCGCGCGCTGGGCGTCGAGGGCGTGGCCGAGCGGCTCGACGACCGGTTCAGGCTGCTCAGCGCGGGCATGCGCGACGCCCCCGCCCGCCAGCGGACGCTGCGCGCCGCGATCGACTGGAGCTGGGAGCTGCTGACCGCCCCGGAGCGGGTCGTCCTGCGCCGGCTGGCCGTGCACGCCGACGGCTGCACGCTGGAGGCCGCCGAGGAGGTCTGCGCCGAGCCCGGCGTCGACGTGCTCGACGCCGTCGCGCGGCTCGTGGACCGGTCGCTGGTCGTGGTGACGCCGGGGCCGCGCTACCGGCTGCTGGAGTCGGTCGCCGCCTACTGCGCCGAGCGGCTCGCCGAGGCCGGCGAGCTGGAGGCGATCAGGGAGCGGCACGCGCGCCACTACACGGAGCTGGCCGTACGGGCGGAGCTGCGCGGCCCGCGCCAGCTCGCCTGGCTGGACCGGCTCGACCTCGAAACCGCCAACCTCCGGCTCGCCCTGGCCGGACCCGAGCCGTTGCGCCTGGTCAACGCGCTGGCCTGGTACTGGTACCTGCGTGGCCGGCTGGGCGAGGCCCGCAGGTCGCTGACCGCCGCGCTCGCCCGCCACGACGGTCGGTCCGGGGGCGCGTCCGGTGAGGCGGCCGTGGCGTCCGTGTGGCTGGCCGGGATGACGCTGCTCAGCGGCGAGACGCCGCCCGCCGTCCGTCAGGCCGGCCTCGACGCCTCCGGCCGGGCGTTCGCCTCCTGGTTCCTCGCCCACGTCCAGTGGGCGTACGGCGACCACGAGGAGCGCCGGGCCGCCGCCGACCGGGCGCTGGCCGCGTACGAGGAGCTGGGCGACCGGTGGGGCGTCGCCGCCGCGCTCTCCCTGCGCGCCAAGCTGGCCCAGGTCCGGTGCGACCTGGAGGCGATGCGGCGCGACGGGGAGCGCAGCCTCGCGCTGTTCACCGAGCTGGGCGACGACTGGGGCCGGATGGAGGCCATGGACGCGCTCGACCGGCGCGCCGAGACACGCGGCGACTACGCGGAGGCGGCACGGCTGCGGGAGGAGGAGCTGCGCCTGGCCGAGCGGCTCGGCTTCGAGGTGCCGTTCAAGCTGTCCGCGCTGGGCAGGATCGCGCTGCTGGCCGGCGACTACGCCACCGCCGACGACCTCCACGAGCGGGCCAGGCGGCTGGCCGTGGCGCAGTCGTACAAGTCGGCCGAGGAGTCCGCGGTGCTCGGCCTGGCCATGAGCGCCAGGCGGCAGGGCCGGTACACGGAGGCGGAGGCGCTGCTGACGCCGTGGCTCGGCTGGCTCCGGGAGGTGCGCGGGACGGCCGGCGTCGCGTTCGTCCTGGCCGAGCTGGGCTTCGCCGCCGAGCAGCGCGGCGACGCCGCGACGGCGCTGGCCAGGCAGCGGGCCGGTCACGAGGCGGCCCTGGCCAGCGGCGACCCGCGGGCGGTGGCCCTGGCTCTGGAGGGGCTGGCGGGCGCGGTGTCGCTCGCGGGTGACCACGCCGAGGCGGCCCGCCTGCTGGACGCGGCGTCGGCCATGAGACGGGAGGCGGGCACGCCGCGGCCCGCCGCCGAGCGGCTCGACGTGGACCGGATCGCCGCCCGGGTCCACGAGGCGCTCGGTGAGACCGCGTGGGAGCACGCCCACGCCTAGCGGACGGCCTTGTCAGGGCAGGGGGAACTCGGCCACCACTTCCCAGGCGCCCTCCGGGGTCGGGCCCGCGTACAGCCTGCCGCCGAGCGCCTCCACCCGCTCGGACATCCCGACCAGCCCGAACCCGCCGCCCAGCCGGGAGAGCCGCGGGTCGGACGCCGACCCGAAGTTGCTGACCCGCAGCACCGCGACCCGGTCCGCCAGCCGCAGGGCCGCCTCGATCCACGACGCCCCCGGCGCGTGCTTGCGGATGTTGGTGAGCGCCTCGCGCAGCACCCGGTGCAGCGTGGTCATCACTTCCGGCGGCAGCGTGTGGTCGTCGATGCCCTGCCCGATCTCGAACGCCACCCGCTGTCCGTTCACGGAGAACCGCTCGGTCAGGTGACGCAGGTCGGCCAGCGACGTGCCGGGCGTGCGGGCCGCCTCCTCCTGCGCCCGCAGGACCGTGACCAGGCGCCGCATGGCGCCGAGCGCGTCGCCGCCGGCCCCGGCGATGGCGTCCAGGGCGGGCACCACGGCCTCCGGCTTCGTCTCCGCGACCGTGCGGGCCGCCTGGGCCTGGACCACGATGCCGGTGATGTGGTGGGCGACGAGGTCGTGCAGCTCCCGGGCCAGCTCCAGGCGCTCGGCCCGCCGTACGGCGTGGACGGCCTCGTCGCGGCGCTCCTGCTGGAAACGGAGGTAGCCGCCGATGCCGGTGGCCGTGGACCAGCCCGCGAACAGCAGGAAGGAGAACGCCAGCCCGCTCCCGTCGGACAGGCGCCAGCCGCCCTCGGCCATCAGCACGACCAGCGCGACGACGCACAGCACCGCCGCCCGCCGCACCGGATCCACGTGGCGCAGCACACCGATCGTGAGGACCAGCAGCGCGCCGGTCTCCGCCGATCCGGGCGCACCCGGCGTCGCGGTGACCGCGAGGACCACCGTGACGGCCACCGACATGCCCGCCAGCGCCGCGAACCCCTCCAGCCGCCACCGGCGCCGCAGCGCCACCGCGACGATGCCCGCGGCCCCGGTGATGGGGACGAGCCACTGCGGGCCGCCGTCCTTGGCCGCCACGGCCATGTCCACCAGCAGCATCATGCCGAGCCAGCCGACCACGGCGATCTCGCTCAGCCGCCTGATCCAGTACACGATGCGCCTGCCGTCCCCCACGCCATGGAGCCTAAGCCGGAAGTCGGAGTGCCCGTATCGGCCGTTCGGCCGAGCGGCGGCGGCCAGGACCGGCCCTTCAGCGGAGGCGGCGGCCGGCGCCCGCGGCGCATGCTGGACACGTCGGAAGGGGGACGAGGCCATGGTGGTCATCGGATTCACGCTGCTGGGGTTGGGACTGGTCGTCGGGCTGCTGCTCGCGGTGGCCGACCCGGTGCTGCTCTCGCGCATCAACGGGGAGCACACCGGCCAGGACGACGCGGGGACGGGCAGCGGCCGGTACATCCCGGTGCCGCGCCGCGAGCCGCGCGTGGAGGCGGAGGTCGTCCGGCTGGCGGACCCGGCGCGCGACGACCGGCACGAGCCCGCCGCCGCCTGAGCCGGTCGCGGGGCGAGTCCGTTACCGTGGGGCCTATGACGAACGGTTTCGAAACCCTGGCGATCCACGCAGGTCAGGAGCCCGACCCGCTGACCGGCGCGGTCGTCCCGCCCATCTACGCGACGTCCACCTACAAGCAGGACGGCGTCGGCGGCCTGCGTTCCGGATATGAATACAGCCGCTCGGCCAACCCCACGCGCACGGCGCTGGAGGAGGCCCTGGCGGCGGTCGAGGGCGGCGCGCGCGGGCTGGCCTTCGCCTCGGGCCTGGCGGCCGAGGACACGCTGCTGCGCACGGTCTGCCGGCCCCAGGACCACGTCATCATCCCGAACGACGCCTACGGCGGCACGTACCGGCTGTTCGCCAAGGTCAACGCCCGCTGGGACCTGCACTTCGACCCGGTGCCGCTCGGCGACCTCGACGCCGTGGCCGCGGCGATGACGCAGAAGACGCGGATCGTGTGGCTGGAGACGCCGACCAACCCGCTGCTCGGCATCGCCGACATCGCGGCCCTGGCCCAGCTCGCCCACGACAACGGGTCCCTGCTGGTCGTGGACAACACCTTCGCCTCGCCGTACCTGCAGCAGCCGCTCGCGCTGGGCGCCGACGTGGTCGTCCACTCCACCACCAAGTACATCGGCGGCCACTCCGACGTGGTGGGCGGGGCGCTCGTCGCGGCCGACCGCGGGCTCGGCGACGAGCTGGCCTACCACCAGAACGCCATGGGCTCGGTCGCGGGGCCGTTCGACGCCTGGCTCACGCTGCGCGGCCTGAAGACGCTCGGCGTGCGGATGGACCGCCACTGCGACAACGCCGAGCGCGTCGTCGACCTCCTGCGCGCCCACCCGCGCGTCACCCACGTCCTCTACCCGGGGCTGGAGGAGCACCCGGGGCACGAGGCCGCCGCCAAGCAGATGAAGAGGTTCGGCGGCATGGTGTCGTTCCGGGTCGCGGGCGGCGAGGAGGAGGCCGTCGCGGTGTGCAACCGGGCCGAGCTGTTCACGCTGGGCGAGTCGCTGGGCGGCGTCGAGTCGCTGATCGAGCACCCCGGCCGCATGACGCACGCCTCCGCGGCCGGCTCGCCGCTGGAGGTGCCCGGCGACCTCGTGCGGCTGTCGGTCGGCATCGAGACGATCGACGACTTGCTCGCCGACCTGAGCCGCGCGCTGGGCTGACCGCCCGGCCCGGCGGGAGCCGTCCGGGTCGGCGCCACCATCAGGCCGCCCAGGTCGGCACCATCCTCAGGCCGTCTAGGTCGGCACCACCATCAGGAAGAGGATGACCAGCCAGATCACCGCCAGCAGCCCGCTGATGGCGGCGATCCGGCCGTTCTGGACCTTGGCGTCGTCGTCCGTCTCGGTGCTCGCGAGCATCCGGACGGCGGAGCGCAGATCCCGGTCGATGATGACGATCAGCACGATGGCGACGATGAACAGCGTCATCGACGCCGTCATGTACCACTTGCCGAGCACGCCCCCGCCCATGACCGCGCCGAGCGCGATCCCGAACACCAGCACGCCCAGCGCGCCGATGCCGTAGACACGGGTCGTGCGCTGGATGCTCTGCAGGACGGGCACGTTCTTGGTGCGGATGGCGCGGGGCGCGGCCATGGTCACCGCGGTGAGCGGGCCCACGGTGAAGATGGCGAAGCCGATGTGCAGCCAGAGAAGCAACGACATGCCGCTGAGACTAGTCCCCGGCGATCTCGATCGTGGGCTCGACACCCAGCGGTGCCTCGACGCCGTCTTTGCCGTCCGGGGAGCAGTGCATGACGAGCTCGGTGACGGCCACGGCCACCACCATGAGCGTGATCAACACAATCATGGGCAACATCTGACTCCCCTCCTTCCCCGTCGTGGACGTAAATATCGTCCGTAATGACTAGACGGTGTGGCAACGGAATAAGTTCGGCGCGGGTATGGTTGGGGACCGTCCCACTTTTCTCACCCTTTGGACACATGGGGGTGTCTTCCGTGACCATCAGGCACGTCGAGCCGTATACCGATGAGTGGCTGAAGCAGCCGGTCTGCTACGCGCGCCTCGTCGTCGAGCAGCTCGGCGCCGAGGTCTCCGACTGGTGGGAGGGTCCCTGCGACCCCCGCGCCGTCACCGTCCGGCTCGCCGACGGCACGGCACTGGTGTGGGACGAGGAGAGCGGCTGGCGGCTCGGCCGCTACGTCGCCGGCGAACCCGGCCGGCACACCGAGCTCACCGGCGTCCGTTACCTCGGCGGCGGGCTGCTGCCCCGGCCGGAGCGGGTGCCGGCGGCGCTCGCCGACGCCCGCGAGGGCGTGGGCTCCAGCACCGCCTGGCGCCCCTGCTACCGCTCCCACCGCAACTGCCGCGACGGCTTCGACGTCGCCCTCGACTTCTACACCCGGCTCATCGACGCCTGACCTCCCTCGCGGGGGCGGCCGGGTCAGCGGGCGCGGCGCAGCCGCAGGAAGTCGCTGACCACGTACTCGCCGAGCCGCTCGGCGTCGGGGGAGAAGACCCGCCCGCCGTTCCTGCGGGCCACCTCCTCCACGAACTCCTTCAGCCGCTCGTCGGCCGCCAGCATGAAGACGTTGAGCGTGGCCCGCCGCCTGGTCATCTTGTCGACCTCGGCCAGCGTCAGCTCCAGCGTCTCGGCGGAGGGCGGCCACTCGAACGCCGACTGCCCGTTGCGCATCAGGTGCGCCGTCGGCTCGCCGTCCGTCACCACCAGTACCACCGGCTCGAAGTCGGGGTGCCGGTCGAGGTGGCGGCCCGCGATGAGCAGCGCGTGGTGCAGGTTGGTGCCCTGCACCATGTCCCAGTCGAGACCCGCGAGCTCGTCCGGCTGGAGCACGCGCGCGTAGTTGGAGAACCCGATGATCTGCACCGCGTCCTGCGGGAATTTCGAGGCCACCAGCGCCTGCAGGGCCAGCGCGGTCTGCTTGGCCGCGGCCCAGGTGCCGCGCAGCGCCATCGAGTAGGACAGGTCCACCAGCAGGCAGACGGCCGCCGCGCTGCGCCGCTCGGTCTCGGCCACCTCGAAGTCGTCCACCGACAGGCGCACCGCGCTCCCCGGCGACCCCTCGGCCCGCCGCAGGCCGCCGTTGCGCACGCCGTTGACCAGCGTGCGGACCACGTCGATGGGCTGCTCGTCGCCGAAGCGCCACGGCCGTGACGAGCCGGTCAGCTCGCCCGCCGAGCCCGCGTCGTGCAGGTCGTGGTCGCCGCGCCGGCCCGCGTCGAGCGAGGAGAACACCCGGCGCAGCGCCGTCTCGCCGAGCCGCCGCACCGCCTTGGGGGTGAGCTCCAGCTTGCCGCGGCGGCGCAGCAGGTAGCCCTGCTCCTCCAGCTCCCGCTCGATCCGCCGCAGCGCCTCCAGGTCGTCCACCGCCGAGCGTCCGAGCGCGCGCCGGACCGCGGCCTCGTCGATGTCGTCGAGCCGGGCCCCCGGGTAGTCCTGCCGCAGCGCTGACTCCAGCCGCGTCAGGTCGGCCAGCTCCTCCAGCGCCGTCACGGCGTCGCCCATCGCCAGCGGCTCCTCGCCGCCCAGCCGCTCGGGGGTGTCCCAGGCCAGGTCGGGGCGGCGGGCGTAGAGGGACTCGCCGAGGCGGCGCATCTGGTCCGACAGCCCGGCCTGGTCGAGCGTCTGGTTGATCAGGTTGTTGAGCTCCTCGCGCTGGCCGGGCGTCATCGAGGCCAGCATCCGCTGCGTGGCGGCGGCGCGGCGGGCCAGGATGTCGACCAGCTCCTCCAGGTCGCGCGGGCGCTCGGGGAACAGGTCGCCGTACTCCTCCATGAACGCGTCGAAGTCGGCCTGTGTGTGCTCGCCCCGGGCGTCCTTGTCGAGCATGTCGTTGAGGCCGGCCATCATCTGCCGGACCCGCTCCATGGCCGCCGGGTCGGGGTCGGCCAGCGCGTCGCGCATCCCACGGAACTGGGTGTCGAGCACCTCGCGCCGCAGCAGGTCGCGCAGCTCCTCGAACGTCTGCCGCGCGGCGGTGGAGCGCCACTCGTACGAGCTCAGCTCCTGGATGGCGCTCGCCGTGTCGTCGGGCAGCCCGTCGAGCTCGCTCTCGCGCAGCCGGGCGTCGTCGGACGGGTCGGGGAACAGCTCGGCCCGCTCCTGGCCGATGGCCTTGTCGAGCAGGGCGCGGGCGTGTTCGAGGGTGCCGTCGAGGCGGCCGCTGTCGCGCAGCTCGCGGCGGCGGCGGCGCACCTCGCGCAGCATGTCGTCGAGGCCCCTGCGGTCGTTCGCGCCCGGCAGGCCCCGCTTGAGCAGGTCACGCAGGGCATGGACGGGGGTGGAGCCGGACAGGATGGCGTCGCCCATCTCGTCCAGCGCCGCCCGCACGTCGTACGGCGGGGCCAGGGGGTCGGGGCCGTCGTGGTACTCGCCATAGCGGTAGGCCATCACGGACCCACGCTAACCCCACGAGCCCGTTCACGCGTCCCCGTAGACCTCCCAGACCTGCTGGACCTCCTCGGAGAGGGGCACGTAGTCGACCCGGACCGCCACCGGGTGCCGTACGCCCCTCAGCGCCCTGGCCAGGTCGGCCCCCGTGCACGCCTTCCGGCCGAGGCCGTTCGCGTCCGCGTTGACGGGCTCGCCGGTCAGCCAGCCGTCGCGGCACCCCCGGGTCACGCGGCTGAAGGCCGCCGCCCGGGTGTAGCCGAGCCGCACCGTACGGCCGGCGCGGGTGAACAGCACGGCCGAGTCCCCGGCCGGCCGGAGCGTGCCCCGCACCACCCGGGAGGGCGACGGCTGGACCAGGACCTCGCTGACCGTGACCGCCCGGCCGTCGCGGTGCTCGACGTGGACCGGCACCGGGCCGCCGCGCAGGCTCTCGGTCAGGTCGCCCGGAGCGCACCGGGTGGTGCCGCGTCCCCTGCCGTCGATCGCGATCTGGCCCTCGGTCTCCTTGAGGTCGCAGGCCACGGTGACGCGGCGGTAGGCGGCCCCGGTGTAGTCGAGCGTGAGCCGCCGGGCCCCGGCGATGGCGGTGAAGCGGTGCAGCGGCTTGCGGTAGGTGGCCGCGCGGGGCGTGACGCGCAGCCTGCCGGCGCCGTCGGCCCACGCGTAGCCGAACACCGCCTCGGTCTTCGCCTCGGCCTGTGCGGGGCGGGTGGCCGCGGTGGCGGCGGCCGGCGCCGCGGGCGCGCAGAGCAGACCGCACAGGGCCAGGACGGCGACATGGACGAACGGGCGCATGGGACGGTTCCCCCCGGTCAGAGTGATGGACACCCACTCTGACGCGGGAGGGACGTCAGATGTTCACGTCCGGTAGACGGTCACCCCGTCGAGGTCGTCCTTCGACAGCCGCCGCATGAGGTACAGGCCCTCCAGGGCGAACTCCAGCGCCGCGGCGGCGTGCCCCGGCGACTCCTCGCCCGTGCCCATGCCGAGCCGCGACATGATCTTGGCCAGGCCGTCGACCGGGCCGATGCGGTGCAGCAGCTCGCCGGCCGGCACCAGCTCGCCCGACTCCACCTGGTTGCCCTGGGAGAACTTCTCGATCAGCGCGGACAGGTCCATGCCGCCCAGCCGGCTGCGGAACGTCTCCGCCGTGGCCCGGCGCAGCAGGTGGGCGAGGATCTCGGTCTCCCGGCCCTCCTCGCTGACCTCGAACTCCACCTTGCCGCGCAGGCTGTGGACGACGCAGGACAGGTCGCACACCCGGGTGACGGCCCGGTCCTCGCCGGTGATCGCGGCCCTGCGCACGGCGGAGGCGGCGGCGGTCTCGGCGGCGGCGATGGAGAAGCGCGCCGAGACGCCCGAGCGGGCGTCCACGGAGGTGGACTCGCGGACCAGCCGGGTGAACCGGGCGATGGTCTCGACGAGGTGCTCCGGCACGTCGGCACCGATGTCGGGCACCGACTCCTGCCGGATCAGCGCCAGCTCGTCCTCGACCGTCGTCGGGTAGTGGGTGCGGACCTCCGCGCCGAACCGGTCCTTCAGCGGCGTGATGATCCGGCCCCGGTTGGTGTAGTCCTCGGGGTTGGCGCTGGCGATGAGCAGGACGTCCAGCGGGAGCCGCAGGTTGTAGCCGCGGACCTGGATGTCGCGCTCCTCCAGCACGTTGAGCAGCGCCACCTGGATGCGCTCGGCCAGGTCGGGCAGCTCGTTGACGGAGAAGACGCCGCGGTTGGTGCGCGGGACCAGTCCGTAGTGGACGGTCTCCGGGTCGCCCAGCCGCCTCCCCTCGGCGATCTTGATGGGGTCGACGTCGCCGATCAGGTCGCCCACCGACGTGTCGGGCGTGGCGAGCTTCTCGCCGTAGCGCTCGTCGCGGTGCTTCCACGCGACGGGCAGCTCGTCGCCCAGCTCCTCGGCGAGGGCCCGGCAGCGCGTGCAGACCGGCGCGTACGGGTGGTCGTTGATCTCGCAGCCCTCGACGACCGGCGTCCACTCGTCGAGCAGGCCCGTCACCGTGCGGATCAGCCGGGTCTTGCCCTGGCCGCGCTCACCGAGCAGGACCAGGTCGTGCCCGGCGAGCAGAGCCCGCTCAAGGTGCGGCAGGACGGTGTCGTCGAAGCCCACGATGCCGGGAAAGCGGGGCTCGCCCGCGCGCAGTCTGGCCAGCAGGTTCTCGCGGACCTCTGCTTTCACGGTGCGATGAACGTGACCGCTTTCTCGCAACTCGCGGAGATTTAGAGGCTGATGCACGGGATCGAGACTACGTCCCCCGCGACGAATGCGGCAGAGGTTTCGCGTCCGGCGCAGATTACGGATCTTGCTGATTGAGTGACGCGTCGTGTGCGTGCTTGTTCCTTTAGTGGGGAGAATCGGAGCCTAGGGAACTTGGAGCTGCCGAGGGAGGCGGGAAGCGTGGCCCTGATGACGAGCCGCTTCGCGGACGGCCTCGCCGTGGGTGCGGACCTGGAGGAGACGGACCTGGAGAAGCTCGCCGAGCGTGCGGTGGGACAGGCGCTGTCCCGGCTCGGCGACCAGGCGGACCTGGTCTGTTTCTTCATCTGCGGTGACGACCCCGACGACGTCGCACGGGCCGGGCAGCGGGCGATGGCGCTCGCGCCCGACGCGCACGTGATCGGCTGCAGTGCCACAGGAGTGATCGGAGACGGGCAGGGAGTGGAGCTGAAGCCGTCCGTGAGCGCGTGGGCGGCCACGCTGGGGCAGGCGCGGCTGACGCCGTTCGCCCTGGAGACGCTGAACGCGGAGGACCGGTTCGTGGTGGTCGGGCTGCCCGACCGGGGCCCCGACGACCACGTGGCGATCCTGCTGGCCGACCCCTACTCGTTCCCGACGGACGCGTTCGTCGAGCGGTCGGCGGACGTGCTCGGCGACCTCCCGCTGATCGGCGGCCTGGCCAACGGCTCACACGGGCGCGGCTCCGTGCGGCTGTTCGCCGACGGCGAGATCTACACCGAGGGCGCGATCGGCGTGCTGCTCAGCGGTCCCGTGCGGATCAGCACCGTCGTCAGCCAGGGGTGCCGGCCCATCGGCCCGTCCATGGTCGTCACCCGCGCCGAGGACAACCTCCTGCTGGAGCTGGCCGGGCAGCCCGCCCTGGCGCGCCTGGAGGACATCGTCAGCGAGCTCGACGAGGACGACCGCGAGCTGGTCGCCGCCGGCCTGCAGATCGGGCTGGCCATCGACGAGTACGCCGAGCGCCACGAACGCGGCGACTTCCTCATCCGGGGTGTGATCGGCATCGACCCGGAGCGGGAGGCCGTGGCCATCGGCGACATCGTGGAGATCGGGCGTACCGTCCGCTTCCAGGTGCGCGACGCCGCCACGGCCGACGAGGACCTGTACGACCTGCTGGAAGCCCACCGGGCCGAGTTCGGGCAGGCGGACGGTGCGCTGCTGTTCTCCTGCAACGGGCGCGGGTCGGCCATGTTCGGCAGCGCCGACCACGACCCGGTGGCGCTGCGCGACACGCTGGGCCCGATCGGCATGGCCGGGTTCTTCGCGGCCGGGGAGGTGGGACCGGTCGGCGGCCACAACCACGTGCACGCCTTCACGGCGTCGGTGCTGGTCTTCTCACCGGGTACGGCAGACGGGGCGTGATCCGGGCGACCGACGTCGGCGGCGCCGGACCGCGCCGGGCCAGGACGCCGGGCCGGCCGGCGCGGCGGCGCTGATCCTGGCGGGCGACCGTTACGGCACCAGCCCCCAGGTGGTGGCCAGCCGTTCGGCCACGGCCTCCTGCCGGGGGCGGTAGACGGCGAGGAACCGCGCGCCGCACTCCAGGTCGTCCAGCGCGGAGGCGATCTCCCGGCGCAGGTACCGCTCGGCCTCGCGGGCCGGCAGGACCTGGCGAGACTCGTCCGACACGTCGGCGGGGGAGCGCCTCTGCACCCGCTTCCCCTCGCGGTGCCGGGCGGCGGACTTCTCCAGCCGCTCCAGGAGCGCGGCGAACCGGTCGCGCTCCGAGGTGGCCACCTCGGAGGGTGCCGTGGCGGTGACCTCGTACCCCTTGGCGGTGAGGCAGTAGGCGTAGGAGCCCGCCAGGGCGATCAGTCCCGGGTCGGTGTCCAGCTCGTTCTTCCAGGCCCGTCCGAGCGCCCGGACGTACTGCCGGCGCAGGTGGGCCGCGTCGGTGACGTCCCGGCCGAGGACCTGCTTGACGGTGATGACGTAGCACTCGGCGCCGGCGGCGGCGTAGGCGTCCGTGCCCGCCGCGCCGTGCGTCCTGGTGCGGGCCGGCCCGGGAGTCTCGGGCGGCGGCTCCACGGCGAGGGGCGTGCCGACGGCCGGTGGCTCCACGGCGAGGGGCGTGCCGACGGCCGGCGGCTCGGGCGCGTGCGTCCGGGTGGGCGTGGCGTCCGCGGTGGCGGCTGGCGCGGAGGGGGATGTCACGGGCGTCTCGGCGGCCGGGAGATCGGCCTGCGGGGGAAGGGTCTCCGGGACGTGGGCGAGCGGGTCGTTCGGACGGGCGAGCGCGGCGAAGACCCCGTAGCCGTACCGCGAGCGGTACGCGCGCATCGCCGCCCGGTCGCCCCCGCGGCGCCGCTGCTCGTCGGCGGCCGGCGGCGCGGGAGTCCCCGGTACGGCCGGCGCGTACGCGAAGCCTCGCCCCTTCATGCACGCGGCCATGACCTGCTGCTGCCGCCCCAGCACGCCCGGGGCCGGAGGCGGCGCGGGCACGAGGCCGCAACCGGTCGCCATGGCGGCGACGCCCAGGAGGGCCACGATCTTGCGCATGACGGCCAGGGTAGGGGCTCCCGCGCCCGGCCCCGGCACGGTCCGCACCCGTCAGCGGCCGACAGGCGGTGATTCGTGTCGTAGATCACAACTGTCAGGCTTGTAACGCTTCGGTGGGCTCCTTCCAAGCAGGGGTGTAGATCGACGAAGGGAGCTTGGCCGGTGCGTCGCAAACAGGCGGAGATCGCCACGGATCCCGTGGCCTTCGAAGCCTTCTACCGGCGGCACGTCGACGCGGTCACCCGCTTCCTCGCCCGCCGGGTCGAGGACCCTCACACCGTCGCCGACCTGGTGGCCGAGGTGTTCGTGGCGGTGCTCGACTCCGCCCACACCTACCGGGCGGGCCTGGGCAGCGAGATCGCGTGGCTGTACGGCGTGGCGAGGAACACGCTCTCGGCCGAGCGGCGCCGCGCGTTCAGGGAGTCGAGGCTGGCCGACCGCGTGGGCGGCCGGCGGCTGCTGGACGCCGACGACGTCGTGCGCCTGGAGGAGCGGATCGACGCGGAGAGCAGGGCCAGGCGGGCCTTCGAGGCCATGGCCGGGCTGCCCGAGGGGGAGCGGGCCGTGATGGAGTTGATCGCCATCGACCAGCTCACCGTCACGGAGGCCGCGCAGGCCCTCGGCATCCGGCAGGGGACCGCCCGGGTCCGGCTGCACCGCGCGCGCCGTGCGCTGCGCGACGTTCCCCTCGTCATGGAAGGAACCACAGGATGAGTTTCGAGGAGCGCCTGCTGATGGAGCTGAAAGCCGAAGTCGCCGCCCGCGGGGTGGAGCACCGCCGCCGGGTGACCGTCCGCCGTCTGTTCGCGGGGGCGGCGGTGGCCGGGCTGGCCGCCGCGGCCGCCCTGGCCGTGCCGCTGCTGACCGGCACCGAATCCCCGGCGTACGCGGTGACGAAGAACACCGACGGCACGATCGGCATCGAGATCAAGGAGTTCAGAGACGCGGACAAGCTGGAGAAGGACCTGGCACGGCTGGGCGTCACGGCCGACGTGACGTACGTCAAGCCCGGCACCTGGTGCAGGCGTGACAGGGGCCGCGTCGTGCCGGGGGACAAGGCCGCCCACGTGCGGGCTGGAGGGGTGGACATCGAGCCCCGGTACATCGCGAAAGGCCAGACGCTGCTGCTGGAGTTCACCATGAACGAGGATCAGACCTCCGGCCCGGTGAAGCCACAGGTCCTGTGGCAGTTCTCGGGACGGGTGATCGACGGCCCGGTCAAGCCGTGCGTCGTGGTGCAGGACCCGAGCTGGAACGACATCGGCGGCCCCGAGGGACGGCCGCCCGCCGGTAGCTGACCCCGCGGCCGGCGCGGGCGGGCCGGGGCCGGGCCGCGGGTCGCTCAGGACTCGGGGCGGCTGGGCTGGAAGAGCCAGGCGTCGAACAGCGAGTCGAGCTGCTTGCCCGACAGCTTCTCGGCCAGCGCGATGAACTCGGGAGTGGTGGCGTTGCCGTACTTGTGGTCGGCCACCCACGTCCGCAGCAGCGTGAAGAACGTCTGGTCGCCCACGGCCCGGCGCACCGCCTGGAGCGTCATGGCGCCCCGCCGGTAGACCGACTGGTTGAACAGGTCGTCCGGCTTGGCCCGGCCCGGAGGGTACTTCCAGACCGGGTCGTTCTTGACGGCGTACTGCCGGCGGAACATCGTGTCGGCCGTGGCCCCGCCGGTGTGCTCGGACCACAGCCACTCGGCGTAGGTGGCGAAGCCCTCGTTGAGCCAGAGGTCCTTCCAGCGCTTGATGCTGACGCTGTCGCCGAACCACTGGTGGGCCAGCTCGTGGGCGATGATGCTCGTGTCCGGGTCGAAGCCGCCGTACATCGGCTTGGTCTGGTTCTCCAGGGCGTAGCCCGCGGAGTAGTTGTCGACGACGCCGCCGGTCGAGGAGAACGGATAGGGGCCGAAGAGCTTGCTCCAGTAGTCGGTGACCTCGCCGGAGACGCGGTAGAGCTTGCCGAGCGCGTTGCGGTAGGCGGGGTCGACGGCGGCGATGTTCGGGATGCCGCCGGCGGTCCTGCCCTGGCGCAGGTCGAACTTGCCGAGTGTCGCCGTGGCCAGGTAGGTGGCCATCGGGTGGGTCTCGCGCCAGGTGAACGTGGTGCGCCCGCCCGGGGCCGCCTTCTTGCCGGTCAGCTCGCCGTTGGCCAGGGCGGTCAGGCCCTGCGGCACGGTGATCTGGAAGTCGAAGGTGGCCTTGTCGGCGGGGTGGTCGTTGTTGGGGAACCAGGTCTTGGAGCCGGAGGGCTCGGAGGCCACGAACGCGCCGTCGGTGGTGGGGATGAACCCGTAGGTGCCGAGGTTGGACGGGTCCTTGACCGGCTTGGGCTGGCCCGCGTAGGTGATCTTGACCGTGAAGCGGGCGCCGTCGGCCAGCGGGGTCTGCGGGGTGACGGTCAGCTCGTCGCCCTCGCGCGAGAAGGCGGCCTTGGCGCCGTCGACGGTGGCCTCGCTCACCTCCAGCCCCGACAGGTCCAGGTTGAAGCGCGACAGCCGCTGGGTGGCCGTGGCGTCGATCGTGGTGACCCCGTCGAGGTGCTTGGTGGACGGGGTGTAGCCGATCGTGACGCCGTAGTGGCCGACGTCGTAGCCGCCGTTGCCGTCGAGCGGGAAGTCGCTGTCGCCGATGCCCGGCGCGCCGGCGTCGGCGCCGCTCGCCGCGACGGGCGTGCCCTTGCCCGAGGTGTCGGGGTGGGCCGGGCCGGCCGCGGCGTCGCCGCTCTGTGAGCAGGCGGGCAGCGTCAGGAGCGCGACCAGCGCGGCGCTCGCCTGGCGGGTGAACCTCATGACGTCGCGCTCCCCCTTCGTAGCGTGACACGTAGCTTACGCGGTGTCACGAGCGCGCGGGGAGCTCGCCGGACCTCGGCGCGGTCGCGCTCGGACGTCTCAGAGGTTACCCCGGCGCTCCTGCTCCCGCTCGATGGCCTCGAAGAGGGCCTTGAAGTTGCCCTTGCCGAATCCCAGCGAGCCGTGCCGCTCGATCAGCTCGAAGAAGACGGTGGGCCGGTCCTGCACCGGCTTGGTGAAGATCTGCAGCAGGTAGCCGTCCTCGTCCCGGTCCACCAGGATCCGGCGCTTCTTGAGCTCCTCGATCGGCGCCCGCACCTGCCCGATGCGCTCACGCAACTCGGGATCGTCGTAGTACGAGTCGGGCGTGTCGAGGAACTGCACGCCGGCCGCCCGCATGTGGTCGACCGTGGTGAGGATGTCGTTGGTGGCCAGCGCGATGTGCTGCACGCCGGGGCCGCCGTAGAACTCCAGGTACTCGTCGATCTGCGACTTCTTGCGGCTGACGGCCGGCTCGTTCAGCGGGAACTTGACCTTGCGGGTGCCGTCGGCCACGACCTTCGACATGAGCGCGGAGTACTCGGTGGCGATGTCGTCGCCGACGAACTCCGCCATGTTGGTGAAGCCCATGACGCGGCGGTAGAACTCCACCCACTCGTCCATCCTGCCGAGCTCGACGTTGCCGACGCAGTGGTCGACGGCCTGGAACAGCCGCCCGTTCTTCACCGCGGGCGCGGCCACGAGCGGCTCGGTGGCCTGGTAGCCCGGCAGGTAGACGCCGCCGTAGTTGGACCTGTCCACGAGCGTGTGACGGGTCTCGCCGTAGGTGGCGATCGCGGCGAGCACCACCTTGCCGCGCTCGTCCTCCAGCGTGTACGGCTCGACGAGCCCCCGGGCGCCCTGCCGTACGGCGTGGGCGTAGGCCGACTCCACGTCCGGCACGTCGAGCGCGAGGTCGATCACCCCGTCGCCGTGCTCGGCCACGTGCCGGGCCATGTCGGTGCCGGGCCTGATCGAGGAGCGGAGCTCGAACCGGGCGGAGCCCGAGGTCAGGACGTAGCCGACCTCGTCGCGGCTGCCGTTCTCCGGCCCGCGGTAGGCCACCAGCCGCATGCCGAAGGCGGTCGAGTAGTAGTGCGCCGCCTGCTTGGCGTTGCCCACGGCGAACACCACGGCGTCCATCCCGTTAACCGGAAAAGCATCAGTCATGCCACTAAATCTCGACTTACCTGAGCTGGTTGTGCAAGAGTTACCTGAAACACTGAACAATCTGTCCAGCACAGCCGCGAAACGTCCGGAGTTCCTGTACACCATGACGATCGACGATCTCGACGCCCGTCTCATCGCGCTGCTGGCCGCCGAGCCGCGCCTCGGCGTGCTGGAGAGCTCGCGCCGCCTCGGCGTGGCCCGCGGCACCGTCCAGGCCCGGCTCGACCGGCTGATGGCCAGGGGAGTGATCACCGGGTTCGGGCCGGACGTGTCGCCCGTGGCGCTCGGTTACACCGTCACCGCGTTCGTCACGCTGGAGATCAGGCAGGAGGCCGGGCACGACCCGGTGTCGCACGGTCTGGCGCGCATCCCCGAGGTGCTGGAGGTCCACACGATCACCGGCGGCAGCGACCTGCTCTGCCGGGTCGTGGCGCGTACCAACGCCGATCTCCAGCGGGTCATCGACGAGATCGTGGACGTGCGGGGCGTGCGTCGCACCTCGTCCGTCATCGCCCTGGACACACCCGTCCCGTACCGGGTGCTGCCGCTCGTGGCGGACGTTCCGCGCCGCGCGGGGGACCAGTACGTACGATCACGGTAGGGACGAGGCACCGTCACCGGTCGTCTACCCTTTACGTTCGCCCAGCATACGGGGGTTTGCGAGGTGCGGAGCGGTGGTGGGAACGGCATGCGGAAACGACGGATCCTGCGTCGGCTGCTGATCGCCGGCGGCGTGGGGATCATCCTCGCGGTCGCCGCGTTCGGCGTGGCGTGGGCCATGACGCCCATCCCGGACAGCACGCAGAAGCAGGCCACGGCGCAGGGGTCCGTCATCTACTACCGCGACGGCAAGAGCGTCATCGCCCGGCAGGGCGTCGACCGCCGCAACGTCGAGCTGGCCAAGGTGCCGCAGCACGTGCGCGACGCCGTCATCGCGGCCGAGAACCGCTCCTTCTACGAGGACGCCGGCGTCTCGGTCAAGGGCACCGGCCGCGCCCTGTGGTCCACGCTCACCGGCCAGCAGCTCCAGGGCGGCTCCACGATCACCCAGCAGCTCGTCCGCAACTACTACAGCGGTCTCAGCCAGGAGCGCTCCGTCACCCGCAAGATCAAAGAGATCATGATCTCGATCAAGGTGGACCAGTCCAAGTCCAAGGACTGGGTGCTGGAGCAGTACCTCAACACCATCTACTTCGGCCGCGGCGCCAACGGCGTCCAGGCCGCCGCACAGGCGTACTTCGGCAAGGACGTCGGCAAGCTCAGCGTGGCCGAGGGCGCCTACCTGGCCTCGGTGATCCAGCAGCCCAGCCGCTTCGCCGACCCCAAGGGCGCCGACCTGGAGGCCGCCCAGGCCCGCTGGCGGTCGGTCGTCGAGGCGATGCGCCAGAGCGGCACGCTCGGCGCGCAGGAGGCCGCGGCCCAGACGTTCCCGGTGCTGAAGGCGCCGAAGAAGCCGTTCGTGCTCCGGGGCCAGGCGCAGTACATGCTGGACCAGGTCACCGCCGAGCTCAACCGGCGCGGCTACAGCGACGAGGACATCAGCAGCGGCGGCCTGCGGGTCGTCACCACCTTCGACAAGAAGCTCATGCAGGCGGCCGAGAAGGCCGTCAAGAACACGGTGCCCGCCGCCACCCCGAAGCAGGTCCGCACCGGCCTGGCGGCCGTCGACCCGTCCAACGGCGAGGTCGTCGCCTTCTACGGCGGCAACCCCAAGCTCACCGGGTACGACAACGCCTTCTCCGCCAAGGTGCCGGCCGGCTCCACGTTCAAGGCGTACACGCTGGCCGCCGCGCTCAACAACGGCCTGGA
This sequence comes from Nonomuraea sp. NPDC050383, assembly GCF_044459125.1. Taxonomy (NCBI): domain Bacteria; kingdom Bacillati; phylum Actinomycetota; class Actinomycetes; order Streptosporangiales; family Streptosporangiaceae; genus Nonomuraea; species Nonomuraea sp. NPDC050383. The sequence continues at coordinate 229,610 of NZ_JBITIP010000005.1, read as the reverse complement.
GCTGTCCACCCTGGTCAACGGCAACTCGCCGATGCGCGTGGCCTCCGACCCGACGCACCCGATCCCCAACGACAGCGGCCGCTCGTACGGGACGATCGACCTGGTCCGCGCCACCCAGAACTCCGTCAACACCGCGTTCGTGGACCTCGGCCAGAAGGTCGGCCTCGACAAGGTGGCCGCCACCGCCGAGGCGGCCGGCATCCCCGTGGCGCAGCTCCAGCCGCACCAGGCCGCCGCGACCTTCCCGCTCGGCGTCGCCTCGGTCAGCGCCGTGCAGAACGCCTCCGGCTTCTCCACCTTCGCCAACAAGGGCGTCCACGTGGAGGCGCACGTGGTCAAGTCCGTCACCGACGCCAAGGGCGCCAAGGACGTGATCAAGCCGGCCTCCGCGCGGGCCGTGGCCGAGCAGGCCGCCGCCGACGCCACGTACGCGCTCCAGCAGGTCGTCAAGTACGGCACCGGCACCGCCGCCCGGCTCTACGACCGCCCGGTGGCCGGCAAGACCGGCACCACGGACGAGTCCAAGTCGGTCTGGTTCAACGGGTTCACGCCGCAGCTCGCGGTCGCCGTCGACATGTTCCGCTCGGACAACAAGACCGTCACGGTCCCGGGCTACGGCGTGCAGTTCGGCGGGCAGCTCCCCGCGCAGGTGTGGCGGGCGTTCATGACCGAGGCCATGCGCGGCAAGCCCGTCGAGGAGTTCCCCGAGCCGTCCGACTACGGCTACACCTCCCCGTACGACAACAACCCGTACGACAACCGGTACGACAACCCGTACGCCCCCCGCGACCCGCAGAGCCCCTACGACGGCTGGGACCAGCCCGACCCCCGGCAGCCGACCGGGCCGGACGAGACCACGGGGCCCCGGTTCACCGAGCCGCCGCAGACGCAGGTCCCGGACGACACGCAGGGCCCGCCCGACCTCGGCGACGACGGCGGCCGGTCCACCGACCAGGGCACCCTGGTCCCGACCACGGAGCCCGACGGACAGGGCCCCGTGCGCTCACCCGCCGGCTAGCTCGCGGCGCAGCTCCTCGGGCGTCGTGACCGGCATGCGGCAGGTGAAGCCCCGGCACACGTACGCGGCCGGCGCCCCGCCGACGAGCCCGCGCCCCTCCAGCAGCGCCGGGCCGCCCGCCACCGCCGCGGCCCCGTCCCCCTCCCCGGGCGTGCCCAGGGCGACGACCAGGCCCGGCACGTCCGCCAGCATCGCCTCGCGGTGCAGCGCCCGCGTGCGCGGGTCGGCCGGCGCGCCCACGACCGCCACCTCCACCGGCCCGTCCAGGGCGGCCCGCGCCACCGCGAGCCCCCACCCGGCGAACCGCGCGTGCCCGCCGGCCAGCACCGACACCGTGCCCAGCGCGGAGTGCGCCGCCTCCCGGTGCCGCGTCGAGCCGGTCAGCGCCGCGTACGACAGCAGCGCGCCCGCGGCGGCGTACTGCCCCGACGGCGTGGCGTTGTCCGTCGGGTCCTGGGGCCGCTGGAAGAGCCGCTCGGCGTCGTCGGCGGTGTCGTAGAAGCCGCCCGTCCCGTCGCCGAAGCGGTCGAGGACGGCGTCGAGCAGCGTCCCGGCCAGCCGGAACCACCGGGTCTCCCCGGTCGCCCCGTAGAGCGCGAGCAGCCCCTCGGCCACGTTGGCGTAGTCCTCCAGCACGCCCGCGTTCGCGCCCGCCCGGCCGTCGCGCGAGGTGCGCAGCAGCCTGCCGTCGCGGACGTGGACGCGGTCGAGCAGGCCGGCCGCCGCCGTGGCAGCCTCGACGAGGTCGGGCCGGTCGAACACCGCGCCGGTCTCGGCCAGCGCCGCGACGGCCAGGCCGTTCCACGAGGCCACGATCTTGTCGTCGCGGCCCGGGCGCACCCGCGACTCACGGGCGGCCAGCAGCCGGGCGCGCACCGAGTCGAGGCGGGCGACGTCGTCCGGGTCCTCCAGGAGCTGGAGCACCGACGTGCCGTGCTCGAACGTGCCGGTGACCTCGAACACCCGGGCCGCCCAGGCGCCGTCGTCCTCGCCGAGCACCTCGCGCAGCTGCTCGGGGGTCCAGACGTAGAACCTGCCCTCCTCGCCCTCACTGTCGGCGTCGAGCGCCGAGGCGAAGCCGCCCTCCGGGGTGCGCATCTCGCGCAGCAGCCAGTCGGCGGTCTCCAGCGCGATCCGCCGGGCCCGCTCGCCGCCGCCCGCCTTCCACCAGTGCGTGTAGACGCGCATGAGCAGCGCGTTGTCGTAGAGCATCTTCTCGAAGTGCGGCACGACCCACCGCGCGTCCACGCTGTAGCGGGCGAACCCGCCGCCGAGCTGGTCGTAGATGCCGCCCCGGGACATCGCGTCCAGCGTCTTCCCGCTCATCCCGCGCTCGCCCGAGCGCAGCAGGAACTCCAGCACCATCGACGGCGGGAACTTGGGCGCCCCGCCGAACCCGCCGTGCCCGGCGTCGAAGGAGGCCCGCAGGTTGTCCATGGCCCGGTCCAGCGCGTCCGCCCCGGGCAGCGGCCCGGTGGGCAGCGTCGTCCCCTGGGTCAGCGCGGAGACCACCTGGGAGCCCTGCCGCAGCACCCCTTCGCGGTTGCCCGTCCACGCCTGGTCGACGGCCGCCAGCAGCCGCTGGAACTCGTGGCGCGGGAAGTAGGTGCCGCAGTAGAACGGATGGCCGTCCGGCGTGGCGAACACCGTCATGGGCCAGCCGCCCTGGCCCGTCATGGCCTGCGTGGCGCCCATGTAGACGGCGTCCACGTCGGGGCGCTCCTCGCGGTCCACCTTGACGTTGACGAAGCGCTCGTTCATCAGCCGGGCCGTCTCGGAGTCCTCGAAGCTCTCGTGCGCCATGACGTGGCACCAGTGGCACGCCGAGTAGCCGACGCTCACCAGCAGCGGGACGTCACGCCGCCGCGCCTCGGCGAAGGCCTCCTCGCCCCACGGGTGCCAGTCGACGGGGTTGTCCGCGTGTTGCAGCAGGTACGGGCTCGTCGAGTCCTTCAAGCGGTTCATCAAGACCTCCCCGGATCACCCTACGGGCCCACCTGCCCCCGGCGCCCGCGCGCATAACCGGATGGGTACGCGCCCGGCGGCGTGGAGGCGTAGGTTACGGAGAGTGGACTTGGAGTTCGTCTGCGCCCACGCGGGGCGCCGTGCCACGGCCCTGACCCGCAGGGACGTCGCGCGGGCGCTGCTGTCCGTGCCCTCCGGCCTGGCCCTGGTGGCGCTGCCGGACCTGCGGCGCGCGATGCTCGCCGCGGGCAACGCCCTGTCGCCGGTCTTCTGGGAATCGGCCCGGCGGACGCTCATGCTCATCGAGTCCGGCCAGGCCACGGTGGGTGAGGTGCAGCGCTGGGTCGAGTCCACCGGCACCGAGCCGATCCTCCTGATGCCGACGCTCCAGACGCCCGACTACTTCATCTGGCCGGAGGAGGACGAGCGGGGGCCGGTCAGCCAGGAGATGTACTCCCGGCTCGTACGCCACCTGGAGGAGCGCGTGGAGGCCGGTGACATCGACTCCGACGCGCTGCTCAGGGGCGACCCGCGGGCCCGGCGCGCCTACGAGGAGATGCAGGAGCGGTGGCTGAACACGCCGCTGCCCGACGGCCGGGTGCCGGGGTTCGAGGTCAACGACGAGCAGGACGAGGAGCTGATGGCCTTCTGCGACGAGCAGCAGGTCAACGCGCTGAGCGAGCTGCGGCGCGTCCTGGGCGGCATGCCGAGGCGTGCGGAGCTGCCGGCCGCCGACCTGGAGGCGGCCGCGACGCGGCTCCGGGTGCTGCTCGGCCAGCCGGGCTACCCGGCCAACGTGCTGCGGGCCTGCGCCGGGTTCGAGAGCCTGCCGATGCCCGACGACGACACGGAGCTGTGGCTGTCGGTGGTCGCGGGCATCGCCGGGCCCGTCTCCGACCTCTCGGAGGACGACGACACCGTCGAGGAGTTCACCGACCTGGAGGGCGAGCTGCGGCACGAGGACACCGTGCTGGCCGAGCTGTGCGCCATCCAGCTCGCCGACTGGCTCGGGGCGGTGACCGCGCTGACCCGGCTCGGTCCGGGCGTGCTGGCCTCGCCCGAGCGGATCGCGCGGCTCATCGCCGAGTCGCCGGACATCGACACCGGCGAGATCGACATGAGCGACCCCGACGAGCTGCGCGCCGGCGAGCGGCTCTTCACGCCGGTGGTCACGCTGTGGGGGCATCTCGGCATCGTGGACGCCGACGACGTGCTGACGCCGCTCGGCTGGTGGGGGCTCCCGCTGGCGCTCGAACGCGCCTGGTCGCGCAAGGAATGGTGAGCCCTGCCGTGGCGGGCGGCGCGCTAGGACACCTTGGCGTCCACCAGATCCTGGTACTCGGGGTGGCGCTCGATGTACTTGACGACGTACGGGCAGAGCGGCACGACCCGCAGGCCCGTGTCGCGGCTCAGGTCGAGGGCGTGGCCGACCAGCCGGCCCGCGAGGCCCTGCCCCTCGTGCTCCGGCCGCACCTCGGTGTGGGTGAGCACGATCTTCTCGGGCAGCAGCCGGTAGTCGGCGAACCCGGCGACCTCACCGTCCACAAGGATCTCGAACCGGCTCCGCGCCGGGTTGTCGACCACGTCGATCGCCATCTACTCGGCCTTCTTTCCCTCGTCGGTGGTGTCGCCCTCGTGTGGCACCTTGATCTTCGACATCTGCTTGTTCATCGACTTGATCAGGACGTAGAGGGCGACCCCGATGAGGGCCACGACGGTGAAGCCGAGCAGGCCGGGGCTGACATCGCCAGCTGCGAGAACAGTCACCCTTCCAGTCTGCCACCGGGGGGCCGTGGTCCGGCCCCCGGTCCTGACCGCGCCGGACCGCGGCCCGGGCCGGAGCCGTGGGCCGGGTCAGGAGTGCGCGGGCGAGACGGCCTCGTCGGCGTGGATGCCGGCGAACAGGTCGTCCTCGGGCAGCTCGGTGTCGACCAGCGAGCGGGCCAGGTGGTAGTCCTCGGTGGGCCAGATCTCCTGCTGGAGCTCGCGCGGGCAGACGAACCAGAAGCCGTCGGGGTCCACCTGGGTGGCGTGCGCGAGCAGCGCCTGGTCACGGATCTCGAAGTAGTCGGCGCACGGCACGCGCGTGGTCACCGGCCACTTGGCGGGGCGGTCCTCCCAGCGGGCGATCCAGTCGCTGTAGGGGGAGCCCAGGCCGCGCTGGGTCATGACCTCGTGCAGCGCCTCGAACCGCTCCTTGGTGAAGCCCATCTGGTAGTAGAGCTTGAGCGGCTGCCACGGCTCGCCGGCGCCGGGATAGCGGTCGGGGTCGCCGGCGGCGTCGAACGCCTCCACCGACACCCGGTTGGTCATGATGTGGTCGGGGTGCGGGTAGCCGCCGTCGTCGTCGTAGGTGATGATCACATGCGGCCTGAACTCGCGCACGGCCGCCACCAGCGGCGCGGCGGCGTCCTCCAGCTTCTGCAGGGCGAAGCAGCCCTCGGGCAGCTCCTCCTCCTCGCTCTCGGGCAGCCCCGAGTCGACGAAACCGAGGAACCGCTGCTCGACGCCGAGGATCTCACGGGCCCGCTCCATCTCGGCGCGGCGCACCTCGCCGATGTTGGCCACGATCTCGGGGCGGTCCATCTTCGGGTTGAGCACCGATCCGCGCTCGCCTCCCGTGAGCGTACAGACCAGCACCTCCACGCCTTCGCGGACGTAACGGGCCATCGTCGCCGCGCCCTTGCTGGACTCGTCGTCAGGGTGGGCATGGACGGCCATCAGCCTCAGCGGTGCACTCACGGGCTCGATGTCTCCTCAGTCGGACCGAACAGGCGTCCAGACAGGTTAGTTTCTGCTGGGCGGTCGCGAGGGCGTGGCCCCCGCGGGCGACAATTGTCTCGGATAACGCTGAAGGAGTGCAGGGAGATTCCGCCATGGCCACCAGAGATGTCGGGAACGGGCCTGTTCTCGGCACACCCGACGACTACCCGGACCGTCCCAAACGAGGGGGCCGTCTCGTCGTGCACGTCGTGATCGGCGTGCTGGTGGCCATCATCGCGGGCGGATGGGGCTACGTGATGTGGTCGATGACCGGCAGCTCGTCCGGCGCCGTGGCGCAGGTCGTGTCGTTCACGGTGCAGCCGAGCCAGGCCGAGATCGTCTTCACCCTCGACAAGCCGGCCGATCGCGCGGCCGTCTGCCAGATCAGGGCCCTGGACGCCAAGCATGGCGAGGTGGGCACCAAGGACGTAAGAATCGGGCCGGGAGAGGGTACTAAGCAGCTCAAGGAGCGGCTGGAGACCAGCGCTGAGGCCGCTTCGGTCCACATCCAGTACTGCAATCTCATAGAATAAGACGTTTGGGGAAGCGTTGGTGCGGCCGGGCTTGTTAGCCTTTCGCAATTCGACCGCACGGGCGTCCCCAGAGTTCCAGGGCCCCTAGGCAAGCAAGGAGAACCCGTGGCCGACTCTCGCGATGAGAACGTCACATGGCTGACGCAGGAGGCGTACGACCGCCTGAAGGCGGAGTACGAATATCTCTCGGGCCCAGGGCGCGTCGACATCGCCAAGAAGATCGAGGCCGCCCGCGAAGAGGGTGATCTGAAGGAGAACGGCGGTTACCACGCCGCCAAGGACGAGCAGGGCAAGATGGAGGCCCGCATCTTCCACCTCCGCCAGATCCTGGACAGTGCGCAGGTCGGGGAGGCTCCGAAGACCGAGGGCGTCGTGGGCCCCGGCATGACCGTGACGATCCGGTTCGTCGGCGACGACGACGAGGTGACCTTCCTGCTCGCCTCCCGCGAGGAGAGCGGCGCGCCCATCGACGTGTACTCGCCCAAGTCCCCGCTGGGAGCGGCGATCAACGGCAAGAAGATCGGCGAGAAGGCGACCTACAGCATGCCCAACGGCCGTCAGAACACGGTCGAGATCCTCGAGGCCGTGCCGTACATCGGCAACTGACTCCCGGAGAGACGCACCGCCGGGCCCACGACGGCCCGGCGGAGCCTTCTGCTGCCCTGGGGCTGCGCCGCGGCTCGGCCATCCGCCAGGACCTGAGCTACCTGCTGCGCTCCGAGGCGCCTGGAGGTCCTCACCACCCGTACGGGCCGCACGGCCCGTACGGGCGTCCGCCCCGTGTCCGGCGTGACCACGTGCGGCTGGTGCCGTTCATCGTGGTGGCGCTGGTCGCGGTGCTGACCGCCGACGTGCTGCTCCTGGTCCAGCCCGGGGGGCAGCGGCAGCCCGTGCGGCAGGGGCAGGCGGCGGCGACGGCGCCCGCGCAGACCCGGCCCTCGCCCGGGGAGACGCTGGTCGCCGAGTCCGGCCCGGCTCCCGAGGTCAAGCCGCTGGGCACGCTGCACAAGCCCAACCTGTTCGTCGTCACCCGCAAGCCGTTCACCACGAAGCTGCTGGAGAAGGTGGCGCGGTTATCCGGCGTGCGGGCGCTGGAGCTGGCCGACGCGGCGTCCATCACGCTCGACGGCAAGCGCGTGCAGACCCTCGCCGTCGACCCCTCGACGTTCCGCTCCTACACGCCGAAGGTGACGGCGGCCTCCGACGCCCTGTGGAAGAACGTGGCGTCGGGCGATGTGGCGGTCTCGTTCGTGCTCGGCAACGACGGCGGCCTGTCGCTGCACAGCCGGGTGAGCGGCCCGGCGGGCCCGCTGCGCATCGGCGCCTACGCGACGACGGGCTTCGGCGCGGTGGACGCCGTCGTGTCCAAGCAGACGGGACGGGCGCTCGGCCTGCCCCGCGACAACGCGCTGATCGTCAGCGCTCCCAGGACCAACTCCGCGAAGCTGCGCGACGCCCTGCTCAAGGTCCTGCCGAAGGGCACGCAGGTGGCCATGGTCAACCCGGTGCTGCCCCCGGCCAAGAAGCAGGCGAAGGTGTGGGCGGCCGGCGCGTTCATGTCGGTCGACCAGATCACGGTGGCGCTGCGGGCGGCGGCCTCCAAGCTCGGCCGGCCGTACGTGTGGGGGGCCGAGGGTCCCGACACGTTCGACTGCTCTGGTCTGGTGCAGTGGGCCTACGCGCAGGCGGGCGTCAGGATGCCGCGCGTGACGCACCAGCAGTGGGTGACGGGCCCCCAGGTGCCGCTCTCGCAGGCGCAGCCGGGCGACCTCATCTTCTGGCGCAGCGACCCGACCAACCCGGGCTACATCTCGCACGTGGCCATCTACTGGGGCAACGGCAAGATGATCCAGGCCCCGCGCACGGGTGACGTGGTGAAGATCAGTCCGGTGCACACCCGCAACCTCGCCGGGGTCGTGCGCGTCAGTCCTGTCCTGGCCGGCAGGGTCAGGTAACCGTACGGTCATCAGCTTCATACCCTTCGGTGCGTGCGCCTGCCGAGCAATGGTGTAATTCTGATTACATGGAAAGCGGAGAAAGCACAGCACAGGTACGCGCGTGGTTCACCGGCCGCCTGCCGGAGGGCTGGTTCGCCGGCGCGCCCGAGGTCTTCCGCGACCGCGAGGAGATCGCGGTGATCGGCACGCTGCCCGAGCCGTCCGGCGACGTGCCCGAGGAGGAGCGCGCGGCGCTGGTAGACGGGCTCGTCCGGCGGTTCAGGGAGGAGACCCGGGAGCGCCGCGTCGAGATCGCCCGCGAGGCCGAGCGCAGGTTCCGCCAGAAGATCTCCTGGGGCGTCTCCTGCGGCGGGGAGACTGTGATGTTCACCACTCTGTCCGTGCCGGTGATGACCAGGCTCCGGCAGTCGGAGCGCCAGGTTCTCGACACGCTCGTGGCCGCCGGCGTGGCCCGCAGCCGCAGCGACGCGCTCGCCTGGTGCGTGCGCCTGGTCGGAAAGCACACCGACACCTGGCTGGCCGATCTCAGGGACGCCCTGCGCCACGTCGACCGCGTCCGCTCCTCCGGGCCCGACGTCGAATCCTGAGACCACGCAGCGAAAAAGAGTCGGGAAATGGTTTATACCACTCCGGAAATTGGTTTAGACCATGCTCCGGAAGCCGGTTGAAGTGCCGGAGGCCATTCTTTTAAAACGGTTCCCGCTGGGTAGGCTCCCCGAATCGTCAAGGCCCCTGCCTGCGGCGACGCTCACGTGAACAGGTCTATGCCAATTGGCTTTCGCGTGGCTTCGTCGTTAATGATGACTGGGCCCTGAAGACTCTGGAGGAGCCGTAGCCGTGTCGCTTTCCATCGATGTATCCGCCCCGACGAGCAATGCCGAATTGGCCGCCTGGGTGAACGAGGTGGCCGCCCTGACCCAGCCCGACCGGATCGAGTGGTGCGACGGCTCGGAGGCGGAATGGACCCGCCTGACCAACCTGCTGGTCGAGCAGGGCACGTTCACCCGCCTGGCCAAGCGGCCCAACAGCTTCCACGCCACGTCGGACCCGAGCGACGTCGCGCGGGTGGAGGACCGCACGTTCATCTGCTCGGAGCGCGAGGAGGACGCCGGGCCGACGAACAACTGGGTCGCGCCCGCGGAGATGCGCGCCACCTTCGGCGAGCTCTTCAAGGGCTGCATGCGCGGCCGGACCATGTACGTGGTGCCCTTCTGCATGGGCCCGCTCGGCGGCGAGATCTCGCAGCTCGGCGTGGAGATCACCGACTCCCCGTACGTCGCCGTCTCGATGCGGATCATGACCCGGATGGGCGAGAGGGCGCTCCGGCTCATCGAGGAGCGCGACCAGTTCGTGCGCTGCGTCCACAGTGTCGGCGCGCCGCTGGAGCCGGGCCAGGAGGACGTGCCCTGGCCGTGCAACTCCACCAAGTACATCAGCCACTTCCCCGAGACCCGCGAGATCTGGTCGTACGGCTCCGGCTACGGCGGCAACGCGCTGCTCGGCAAGAAGTGCTACGCCCTGCGCATCGCCAGCACCATGGCCCGCGACGAGGGCTGGATGGCCGAGCACATGCTCATCCTCAAGCTCACGCCGCCCGCCGGCGAGGTGCGCTACATCGCCGCCGCGTTCCCGAGCGCCTGCGGCAAGACCAACCTCGCCATGCTCCAGCCCACGATCCCCGGCTGGAAGGTGGAGACCGTCGGCGACGACATCGCGTGGATGCGGTTCGGCAAGGACGGCACGCTGCGCGCGATCAACCCGGAGGCCGGGTTCTTCGGCGTGGCGCCCGGCACCGGCGAGGTCACCAACGCCAACGCGGTCAAGACGCTCTGGGGCAACAGCATCTTCACCAACGTCGCCCTCACCGACGACGGCGACGTGTGGTGGGAGGGCCTCACCGACGAGCCCCCGGCGCACCTCACCGACTGGAAGGGCCGCTCCTGGACGCCGGACAGCGAGGAGCCCGCCGCCCACCCGAACGCCCGGTTCACCACGCCCGCCGCCCAGTGCCCGACCATCGCGCGCGAGTGGCAGGACCCCGAGGGCGTGCCCATCTCGGCGATCCTGTTCGGCGGGCGCCGCGCCACCGCGGTTCCGCTCGTGACCGAGTCGCTGAGCTGGGAGCACGGCGTCTTCCTCGGAGCCAACGTCGCCTCCGAGAAGACCGCCGCGGCCGAGGGCAAGGTCGGCGAGCTGCGCTACGACCCGTTCGCGATGCTGCCGTTCTGCGGCTACAACATGGGCGACTACTTCGGCCACTGGCTGGAGATCGGCCGGCGCGAGGGCGCGCGGCTGCCGCGCATCTACTACGTCAACTGGTTCCGCAAGGACGCCGGCGGCCGGTTCGTCTGGCCGGGCTTCGGCGAGAACAGCCGCGTGCTCAAGTGGATCGTGGAGCGCCTCAACGGCGAGGCCGGGGCCGTGTCCACGCCGATCGGCCTGGTCCCCGAGACGCTCGACACCGAGGGCCTGGACCTGTCCGAGGAGGACCTGCGCATGCTGCTCTCGGTCGAGCCGGAGGTGTGGCGGGACGAGGCCGCCCAGATCCGCGCCCACTTCGACACCTTCGGCGAGCACCTGCCGAAGGAGCTGTGGGACCAGTACAACGCGCTGCTGGACCGCCTGTCGTAACGCCGCCCACAGGTGCCTCGCGGCCGGCCCGTCAACGGCGACGGGCCGGCCGCGTGATCGTGCGGCCCCTTGCCGGGCGGGGCCAGACATCCTAGGTTCTGGGGCGTGATCGTGGACGCGCACCAGCACTTCTGGGACCTTGAGACCGGCTCCTACCCGTGGCTGACGCCGGAGCACGGCGTGTTGTACCGCACGTACCGGCCGGCGGACCTGGCGCCCGAACTGGCCGCGGCCGGGGTGGACGCCACCGTGCTGGTGCAGGCGGCCGACTCGTACGAGGAGACCGACGCCCTGCTGGCGCTGGCCGACGCCCACGACTTCGTCGCCGCGGTGGTCGGCTGGGTGCCGCTGACCCGGCCCGACGAGACCGCCGAGGCCATCGAGCGCTATGCCAGACATCCGAAGTTTCGGGGAGTTCGGCACCTCATCCACGACGAGCCGGACCCCGACTGGGTGGTCCAGGAGACGGTGCTGGAGTCGCTCGGGCTGCTGGCGGAGGCGGGGCTGACCTTCGACGTGGTCTCCCAGCTGCCCCGGCACCTCGACCACGTGGTCACGCTGGCCGAGCGCCATCCCACCCTGCGCGTCGTCGTGGACCACCTGTCCAAGCCGCGCGTCAGGGAGCACCTCTGGGAGCCGTGGGCGTCCCAGATCACGCGGGCGGCGGCGCTGCCCAACGTGTACGCCAAGGTGTCCGGGCTCGTCACCGAGGCCGACCACGAGAGCTGGACCGTGGAGGACCTGCGGCCGTACGTGGACCACGCGGTGCGGGTTTTCGGCCCCGAGCGGCTGATGGCCGGCAGCGACTGGCCGGTGGCGCTGCTCGCCGCCGACTACGGGACGGTCTGGCAGGTGACGTCGTCCCTGCTGGGAGGCACGGACCGGGAGCTCGTGCTGGGAGAAACAGCGCGGCGTTTTTACGCATTCGAGTGATCTTCCCCCCGGCATTATGGCTGGGTGTTTTCTTGGGTTTAGGGAACTTTGGGGTGGAAAAGCTGCGGATGTGGGGGGACTACGCTGCGTCGATGGATCTTTCCTTACCGTCACGCCCGTCGCGTGCACGGACAGCGTCGGCATGCCCTACGAGGTCACCCTGGAGCTGTCGCGCGACGGCACGCCGTACGGCGTCGTGGGGGAGCGGTGCGGCTGGCTGCTGCGACGGCTGGCGCACGGCGTGGACGAGGCCCGAGCGGGGCGCGGGGCGGCCGGGCGGTGGCCGGACCCCGATGACCGATTCCCCGACGAGGATCCGGACAGCGAGCTGTTCGTGTTCCGGTATCGTACGAGGTCAGCCGTGGTGGGAGGAGGCGAGCTGCGCTGCCAGCTCCGCACGATCCCGCTGTGGGTGCCCGGGCGTGGCCGGCCGGGGCGGTGGCGGCTGACGCGCCGCGCCTTCGTCGAGGCGTGGGGCACGGGGGGCGTCGGCATGCGTGCCGTGCTGACCTCGGCGGAGCTCGCCGGCTTCGTGCACGCGCTCGTCGCCGAGGCCGACGGGTGTCTCGCCACGACCGTGCCGAGACGGCGGACGCCCCGCCGTTCGGCCGAAGATCTCAACGGGAATCCCAATGAGGGAGCAGGCACGGGCGAAACGCGGTGATAATTGCCTGTTAGGTCATTCGACCAAAGGCACAGCACCGCTGGGGAGGGACTCCGTGGGCCTGCGCGACCTGGTCTACCGGCTGTACGAACGCCGGTTGGAGGCCAAGCTGTCCAAGGACAGCGGTCCCCGGCATGTCGGGGTCATCATCGACGGCAACCGCCGCTGGGCACGCGCCATGGGCATGCGCGACGTCTCCAGGGGCCACCGCAAGGGTGCGGACAAGATCTCCGAGCTGCTCACCTGGTGCCGGGAGTCCGGCGTCGAGGTGGTCACGGTGTGGATGCTGTCCAACGACAACCTCAACCGGCCCAGCGAGGAGCTGGAGCCGCTCCTGCGGATCATCGAGGACGTCACGCAGGAGCTCGTGGAGCAGGGCTGGCGGATCAGCCCGGTCGGGGCGCTCGATCTGCTCCCCGACAGGACCGCCAATGTCCTAAAAAACGCGAAAGAAGCGACATCGCACCGTCCTGGCCTGATTGTGAACGTTGCAGTTGGGTATGGAGGAAGACGTGAGATTGCCGATGCGGTGCGCTCACTCCTCCAGGAGCAAGCCAGCAAGGGGGCCAGCATCGAGGACCTCGTCGAGGTACTCGATGTGGAGCACATCGCGGAGCATCTCTACACTCGCGGCCAGCCCGACCCGGACCTTCTCATCCGGACCTCGGGCGAGCAGCGGCTGTCCGGCTTCATGCTCTGGCAGAGCGCTCACTCCGAGTTCTACTTCCACGAGGCTTACTGGCCTGACTTCCGCAGGGTCGACTTCCTGCGGGCGCTGCGCGACTACGCCGCGAGGCACCGGCGTTACGGTTCCTGACCCGACATCTGGGTATCCAAGACGTAACGTTGGAAGTGTCCGGTCACAGACCGGACACTCCGGAGAGGGCCCCATCCTTGCGCCAAGACTTGCCGAGGGGGCCGGAATTCGGCGTCGCCGGCACGTCGCGGCCGAGGACACGGGTCCGGTCCGATTCCCACCTCGTCTGCAGGGTGCCCCCCGCCAGGGGCGCCCGGGGGAGAACGTGTGGCAGTGTCCTCGAGCAACCCGTCCACCCAGTCCGGCAAGCGCACGTACGTGCTGGACACCTCGGTGCTCCTCGCCGACCCGGCGGCGATGACCCGCTTCGCCGAGCATGAGGTCGTCCTCCCGATCGTGGTCATCACGGAGCTGGAGGGGAAGCGGCACCATCCCGAGCTGGGCTACTTCGCGCGCAAGGCCCTGCGCTACCTCGACGACCTGCGCGTCAGACACGGCCGGTTGGACGAGCCGATGCCGGCGGGGGACGGCACCATCAGGGTGGAGCTCAACCACAGCGACCCGTCCATCCTGCCCGTGGGCTTCCGCCTGGGCGACAACGACACCCGCATCCTCACGGTGGCCCGCGCGCTGGCCGCCGAGGGCTGTGACGTCGTGCTGGTGTCCAAGGACCTGCCCATGCGGGTCAAGGCAGCCTCGATCGGCCTGGCCGCGGAGGAGTACCGCGCCGAGCTGGTCGTCGAGTCGGGCTGGACCGGGATGGCCGAGATCCAGGTGACCGACGAGGACGTTCAGACCCTCTTCGACCAGGGCTCGGCCGAGGTGGAGGAGGCCAGGGAGCTGCCCGCCCACACGGGCCTGCGGCTGCTGTCGAACAAGGGCTCGGCGCTCGGCCGGGTGCTGCCCGACAAGTCGGTACGGCTGGTGCGCGGCGACCGCGAGGTGTTCGGCCTGCACGGCCGCTCGGCCGAGCAGCGGATCGCGCTCGACCTGCTGATGGACCCGGAGATCGGCATCGTGTCGCTCGGCGGCCGGGCCGGCACCGGCAAGTCCGCGCTGGCGCTCTGCGCGGGCCTGGAGGCCGTCCTGGAGCGCCGCCAGCACCGCAAGGTGATCGTCTTCCGGCCGATCTACGCGGTGGGCGGCCAGGAGCTGGGCTACCTGCCCGGCACCGAGGGCGAGAAGATGGGCCCGTGGGGCCAGGCGGTCTACGACACCCTGGGCGCGATCACCTCACCGGAGGTGATCGAGGAGGTGCACGACCGCGGGATGCTGGAGGTGCTGCCGCTCACCCACATCCGCGGCCGGTCGCTGCACGACGCGTTCGTGATCGTGGACGAGGCCCAGTCGCTGGAGCGCGGGGTGCTGCTGACGGTGCTCAGCCGCATCGGCGCCAACTCCCGCGTGGTGCTCACCCACGACATCGCCCAGCGCGACAACCTGCGCGTCGGCCGGCACGACGGCGTCGTGGCCGTGGTGGAGAAGCTCAAGGGCCACCCGCTGTTCGCCCACGTGACGCTGACGCGGTCGGAGCGCTCGCCGATCGCCGCCCTGGTGACGGAGATGCTGGAGGACATCAACCTCTAGGTCGCCTCAGGCGGGTCACTTCAGGTCGCCGCAGATGAACCGCCCCTCCACCTTGGAGGGGCGGTTCTCGTACCTGTGGACGATCTTGACCTGCTCGAACGCGGCGTCCTGCTGGGCCGTGCACACGATCTGGGCCTTGGCGGGCCGCGACAGGGTGCCCTCGCCCTTGACGATCACAGTGAGCGTCGAGGTGCGGGGCAGCTTGACCTCGTCGCGCCGGATCGGGTTGAGGGAGTCCTCGATGCCCTCCAGGGTGAACCCGCGCAGCGCCGTGTCACGGCCGCCGAGCGGCTGCGTGGAGGCCGCGAACAGGGCCGTCAGGAGGCTCTCGACGGTGTCCGACTCGACGTCGGCCGGCTCCAGCGTCAGCTTGCCGCCCTTGATCAGGTAGATGGTCTTGGACGGCGGAGGCACCGCGACCGTCGGCGGCCCGGCCACCTCCCGCACGTCGGTCGGCGAGATGCCGCAGGCGGACACGGGCACCAGCAGGGCGCCCGTGAGGAGCGCCAGGGCGCCCCGTGCGCCGCGTGGGCGCAGCAGGCCCCGGCCAGGGGTCGTCCGTGCCGTGCGGCCCCTCATGCGCGCGGCAGCCAGACCGTGAAGAGCGTGCCCGGCGACTGCGGGCGCACGGAGATCGTGCCGCCGTGGAGCTGCGCGTTGGCCCGCGCGATGGACAGGCCTAGGCCGCTGCCCTGGCTGCGGGTCCGCCCGGCGCCCGCCTTGAAGAACCGGTCGAAGACATGGGGCAGTGCCTCGGGCGGGATGCCCTTGCCGTGGTCGCGCACCTTCACCTCCAGGCCGTTCTCCGTGCCCCGGGCGCTCACCAGCACCGGCGCCCGGCCGTGCTTGAGCGCGTTGCCGACCAGGTTGGCCACGATGATGTCGAACCTGCGCGGGTCCAGGTTGACCGTCAGGCCCGGCGGTACGCTCACCTGCACGTCCTCGTCCCAGCCGCGCACCTCCAGGCAGCCCTGGACGGCGTCGGACACGTTGACCGGCTCCAGGTTGAGCGTGGCCGTGCCCGCGTCGAACCGGCTGATCTCGATGAGGTGCTCGATCAGCTCGCGCAGCCGCTCGATCTCCCTGAGCACGAGCCGGACGGCCTGTGCCGTGTCCTCCGGGAGCCGCTCCGCCTCGTCGTTGAGCACGTCCGCCACGGCCGTCATCGCGGTCAGCGGCGTGCGCAGCTCGTGGGAGACGTCCGCGACGAACCGGCGCGACATGGCCTCCAGCGCCCGCAGCTCCGACACGCTCAGCTCCAGTGCCGCCGCCGCGTCGTTGAAGCGGGAGGTCAGCTCGGCCAGCTCGTCCTGCCCGTGGACCGGCAGGCGGGTGTCGAGCCGGCCCTGTCCGAGCGCCTGGGCCGCCGCGCTCAGCCGCCGGACCGGGAGCAGCACCTGCCGGGCCGACAGCAGGGCCACGACGAGGGCGATCGCGACGATGCTGGCGCCGCCCTGGGTGAGCTTGCCGCGCAGCGCCGCGAGCTGGCTCTGCTCGTCACGCAGCGGGAAGAAGACGAAGGTACGCAGCCCGGTCGGCTCGGCGGTGGAGCCGGCGCGCCGGTAGACCTCGGAGCCGACGACGAGCCACAGCTCGTTGCCGATCACCCTGAGCTGGGTGACGACGTTCTGCTTGGCCCGGCCGTACAGCTCGTTGGGCACGTCGTCCATGGTCAGCGGGCCGTCGGCGTAGAGCAGGTCGCGGTACTCGACGACGACGCTGCGTCCGGGGCCGTCGAGCGCCTGGCCGAGCTGCTCCAGGTTCTGCGCGGTGGGCGACGCCTCGCCCTGCCGCAGCCTGCCGATCGGGAAGGTGATGCGGTCGAGCTCGCGGCTGACCACGTCCACGGCGGTGTCCTCGGCCCGCTCGACCAGCGCGGTCTTGGCCAGCTCGAAGCCGATGGTCGCGACGAGCACCGAGGCGGTGACGGCGACCAGGGTGAAGGTGATGACGAGCCGCGCGCGCAGGCCGATGGGCAGTCTGATCAGCCGTCCGAGACGGTTCCTGATCATGGAGGGCTGAACCGGTAGCCGAACCCGCGCACGGTGTGGATGAACACCGGCTCGGCCGGCTTCGGCTCGATCTTCGCGCGTACCCGCTGGACGCAGGCGTCCACCAGGCGGGAGTCGGCGACGTGCGTGTGGTCCCAGACCTCCCGCAGGAGGTAGCGCCGGTTGAGCACTTGGCCGGGGTGGCGCACCAGCTCCAGCAGCAGCCGCAGCTCGGTCGGGGTCAGGTGGATCTCCTTGCCGGCCAGCGTGACCTTCAGCGCGCCCCGGTCGATCACGAGGTCGCCGAACGTGATGCGGTCCGAGGCCGCCGACTCGGCGCGGCGCAGGATGGCGCGGATGCGGGCGTCGAGCACGCGCGGCTCGACGGGCTTGACCACGTAGTCGTCGGCCCCGGCCTCCAGGCCGACCACGATGTCGAGGTCGTCGCCGCGGGCGGTGAGCAGGATCACGGGGAGCTGGTCGAGCCGGCGGATGCGGCGGCACACCTCGACCCCGTCGATGCCGGGGAGCATGACGTCGAGGATGGCGATCTCGGGCCGGCGCGACCGGATGTGGTCCAGGCCCTCCTCGCCGGTGGCGTAGGAGGTGACGGAGTGTCCCTGCCGCGTCAGTGCCAGCTCCAGGGCTGTACGCACGGAGGCGTCGTCTTCGATGAGGAGGATGCCGGCCACCTGCACATTATTCGTCCAGATATGGGATGCATCTGACGTGCGTCATAGAACTGTGACATGTCACGCACACGACCACAAAAAACGCCCGTCAGCCTCTAGGCCGCCTCTGCTCACCGGAAAGCCACGGTAACGTGTGATGAAAATCACACCGTGTGGGAAACGGCACGCCAGGTGGCTGGTGGGACCAGAGTTGTCCTGCCGAATGTCCCGTTTCGGTTGCGGACCACCCCCCAGGACAGGGCAAGCTCATTGCTCGTGAGCCCAGGACCGCAGTTGAGTGAGCGTCGCGCTCCCGAAACCCCCCGCTCGGCACGCCGACCGGCCCGTTCCTCGAGGCTGACCCCCAAGCGGGTGCTCGGCGTCGGCCTGGCGGTCGTGATCGTCGTCGGCGGCGGCGGCTTCGTCGCCTACCGCGCCGTCCAGAACGCCGACGCGCCCCGCACCCCCTTGTCCCTGACCGACATGGGCAACATCGCCAGTGGCGACTTCGGCGGGTCCGACCCCAAGACCGACGCGCTCAAGGAGGCCGCCGTCCAGGCCTACCGGGCCGACAAGCTGAAGGACGGGCGCTCCGGCAAGCCGTCCGGCTTCGACTGGGTCGAGGTCAAGAAGAAGGCCCCGGGCGGCGGCGGCTTCCCGCCCGCCAACTTCCCGCCCGGCAGCACCCCCTCACCGGGCAGCAACAAGGCCATCGCGCGGGCCATGCTGGCCGGTGCGGGCTTCGGCGCCGACCAGTGGGGCTGCCTCGAACGGCTCTGGCAGAAGGAGAGCGGCTGGAACGAGCGGGCGATGAACCGCTACTCCGGCGCGTACGGCATCCCGCAGTCCCTGCCCGGCAGCAAGATGGCCTCGGCCGGCGGCGACTGGCAGACCAACGCCGCCACCCAGATCAAGTGGGGCCTCGGCTACATCAAGGGCCGCTACGGCTCGCCGTGCGGCGCGTGGGGACACTCCCAGTCCACGGGTTGGTACTGACAGGTCATCCTTTTCCTCAGCAATCGGCAAGCCTGCGGGTCCGATCATGAGGGCGGGCGCACGCTGACCGCATGGCTGTGAAGGTCAGTGTGATCGTCGATGTCCACAACCCGGGTGATACGGCCGACCCGTGCCTGCGCTCCGTCCTGGGCCAGTCGCTGCCGGCCGACGACTACGAAGTGATCTTCGTGGACGACGGGTCCGCCGACGGGATCGCCGAGCGGCTCGACACGGTCGCCGCGGTGCGCCGCAACGTCCGCGTCCTGCACCTGCCGCACAGCGGCTCCCCGATGCGGGGCCGCAACGTCGGCATCGCGGCGGCCAAGGGCGAGTACGTCTACCTGATGTCCCAGTGCGACCGGCTGGAGCGCGAGGCGCTGGAACGCATGTACGAGCGGGCCGTGGAGACGGACGCCGACGTGCTGGTCGGCCGGCTGGCCCGCGACACGGGGCCGCCCATGAGCGCCTTCCAGCAGAGCCGGGCCCGCGCCGACATCCTGCGCGACCGGCTCTTCTCCCTCCTCACCCCGCACAAGCTCTACCGCCGGGCGTTCCTGGAGCAGCACGGCCTCGGCTTCGCCGCGCCGGGCGGCCAGCTCGCCGAGCAGGCGTTCTCCGTGCGGGCCTACCTCAACGCCAAGGTCGTCGCCATCCTCGCCGAGCAGGTCTGCTGCCACCTCGGCGAGTGGCCCGAGCCCGAGGAGGACCCGGGGACGATCGTGACGGAGCTGCGCGAGCTGCTGGACGACATCGACTCCTGCATCGGCGAGGGCCGCCACCGCGACCGCATGTACGCCTACTGGTTCCGCTCCACCGCGCTGCGCCCGTTCCTCACCAGCAGGTTCGCCGGCTCCTCCATCGACCGGGGCATGCACTTCACCATCCTCAGGGAGCTGGTGCTGGAGCGCTTCCCCGAGCGGCTGGACCGCTACCTGCCCGTGCACCTGCGCGTCGTGGCGGCGCTCCTGCGCTCCGGCCGGCTCGACCAGCTCGTCCTGCTGGCCAACTCCACCCGCCGCGCCGGGCTGGGCGCCGACCTTACCGAGGTCCGCTGGGACGGCCACGTGCTCGTGCTCGCGCTGACCGTCGAGGTGCTGGGCGGCGACGGGCGGCCCACCGTCTTCCGCGCCGACGGCGACCGGCTGCACTGGATCCCGCCCCGCTCGGTCGACCCCTCGCTGCTCCCGGACGGCGTCACCGACGTCACCTCCGCGGTCGAGCGGGCCCGCATCGAGGTCTACGTCCGGCACGCCGAGACGGGCGTCATCCACTTCCTGCCGGTCGCGTACCGGGTCGAGCGCGTCCAGGAAGGCCGCCGCCACACCCGCGTGCGCATCGTCGGCGAGGCCCGCGTGGACGCCACCGAGGCCGCCATGGGCCGGCCGCTGAGGTCCGGCCAGTGGGAGGTGCACGTCCGCATGTACGGCGGCGCGCACCAGGCCAGGGCCCGGGTACGCCGCCCGGAGGGGCCGCTCAACTGCCTCGGCGTGCTGGCCGAGCGGCCGAAGACGCGCCTGGTGGTGCCCTGCTGGACCGACGAGGGCGAGCTGGGCCTGGCCGTCGAGCCGCGCTCCTTCGCCGAGTCCATCGCCCTGGTCTCGCCGGGCGTCACCGTCCGGCGGCAGGAGGGCAGCCTGTACGTGGTGCTGCCGGTGCCGTACGTGCCGCCGAGCGGGGGGCCGCCGCTGGAGCTGGTGCTGCGCGGCACCGGGCGCAGGACGCGCGAGGTGAGCGCGCCCGCCCTCGTCGAGCCGGGCTTGACGGAGCGCACCGCCGGCCAGCTCGTGGCCAGGCTGCCGGTCAGGCGGATGTTCGCGCCGCCGGACGTGCTCGGGCCGGGCCGGTGGCTGCCGTCGCTGCGCGGCGCGGAGGAGGAGATCGGGCTCCGGTTCGGGCTGGAGATCCGGCGCGGCGCGGTCATGGTCCGCCCGACCGCCGCCGTGGCGCCGCCCCGCCGCTCGCCGCTCGGCCGCGACACGGCCCTGCACCGGATCGGCCGGCGCCTGCCCTTCGCCCGCAACCTCGTACGGCTGGCACGCGCGGGCAGGCACCGCTACCTCAAGGACTGACGGCCCCCTACCGGCCCGTCCACTCCTCCAGCTCGGCGAAGGCGTCGCGGAAGACCGGCAGCATTGGCCTGAGCCGGTCCGGGTAGACGTCCACCAGGCTGTCGAGGTGGTTGCCGCCCTCCACGCGGTGGTAGCGGAAGGGCCGGTGCGGGCCCACCATCCGGGCGTACACGTCCGAGTCGCGCTCGATGGGCAGCAGCGAGTCGAGCGTGCCGTGCAGCGTGATCAGCGGCTTGGTGATCCGCCCGGTCAGCGCGATCTTGGCGAGCGCCGCGTAAGGCCGGCGCGCGTCGTAGTCGTAGTCGGCCGGGGCGCCGTCGTAGGCCGGGTCCAGCTCCTTCTGGTAGAGCTGCTGGGTGAGCTCCCAGTAGTACTGCCGGTGGAACCGCCACAGGAACTCCGAGCCGGCCGCGAAGCCCGCCTCCCGCACCCCGGCCTCGTCCGGGTACGCCTTCAGCGCCGCCGGCAGGAAGTTCAGCAGGTTGTCGCCCTTGACCCGCCAGAGCGTGCCCTCCCAGTCGATGCCGCCGTCGTAGAGCCACCCGCGGTTCTCCAGCTGCCACCTGACCAGGTAGCCGCCGTTGGAGATGCCCGCCATGTACGTGCGCCGCGGCGCCTTGCCGTACCGCTGGGCGGCGACGGCCTTGGCGGCGACCGTGAGCTGGGTGACGCGCTCGTTCCACTCGGCGATGGCGTCGCCGGGGCGGCGGCCGTCGGTGTGGAACTCCAGGCCGGTGTTGCCCTTGTCGGTGGCCGCGAAGGCGTACCCCTTGGACAGCACCCAGTCGGAGATCGTGAAGTCGTTGGCGTACTGCTCCCGGTTGCCGGGGGTGCCGGTGACGACCAGGCCGCCGTTCCAGTGCTCGGGGAGCCTGATGACGAACTGGGCGTCGTGGTTCCAGCCGTGGGTGGGGTTGGTGGTGGAGGTGTCGGGGAAGTAGCCGTCGATCTGGACGCCGGGGACGCCGGTGGGGTTGACGGTGGCGGCCGAGTGCAGGCCGGCCCAGTCGGCGGGGTCGGTGTGGCCGGTTCGGGTGGTGCCGGCGGTGGTGAGATCGTCGAGCGTGGCCGTGACGGTCCGCTCGGCGCCCGGCACGGTGAGCGTCCCGGCCCGCCCGGCCGCCGGGGCGGCCGGTGACGCCGGGCTGAGCAGGCTCGCGACGAGGCTGAGGGCCCCGGCGGCGAGCTGGTAGTGGGCGAGCATCAGGACTCCTGGAGGTGCCGGGCCAGCAGGCGCCGGAAGTCGTCGGGGCGTTCCAGGTGGGGGCTGTGGCCGCACTTGTCCAGCACCGCCTCGCGGTACGGGCCGTAGCGGCCGAGAACGGCCCGGGTCTGGGTGACCATGGGCTGCGCCGGCGTGCCGGGGGAGCCGGGCACCACGCCGATGGCGCCGAGGTGGGCCAGGTCGAACAGCGAGGTGTCGGAGACGATGACGTCGTCGGCCCCGCGGATCCACAGGATGGGCGGCTTCGGGCTGATCTCGTGGAGGTCGTCCAGGCGGAAGCGGGTGGGCGCCGCGGCGTTGAGCACCCCCTGGGTGCCCGGGGCGACGCCCGGCCACGCGGGCGAGGTGGCCGCGTCGCCCGGGTAGTGGCCGTCGCCGACCCGGGTGGTGAGCATGGCGGCGACGTACCGGTCCTCGTCCTCCACCGGGCTCGCCACGTACGCGGAGCGGAACACCGAGCGCGGCGAGGCGGGGTCCTCGTCCGACAGGTCGCCACGCCGCAGCCGGGCCACGAACTCCTGGTTGACCGCCCCCGCCCCCGACCCGGCGCCGTCGGGATGGGTCAGCGTGCCGTCAGGGCCCTCGGTGCCGCCGAACCCGTAGGGGGAGATCGGGTTGACCAGCGTGACCGACCGGACGGCGGCGGGCCGGTCGCGCAGCGCCTGGAGGACGACGCCGCCGCCGAGGCTCCAGCCGACGAGGTGGACGGCGGGCAGCTCCAGCGCGTCCACCAGCTCCAGCAGGTCGTCGGAGTAGTCCCGCAGGCCGCGCGTGGCGTCCACGGGCTCCGGGTCGGTGTCGCCGAAGCCGCGCAGGTCCACCGCGAGCGGCCGGAAGCCGTCCGGCAGCGCGGCCATGCTCGTGTGCCAGAACGCGGAGGAGGAGACGTTGCCGTGGACGAACAGGACCGGCTCGCCGGCCCGGCCCTCGACGGTCACGACGTGCTGGGTGAGCCTCGGCGTCGTGACCTTCACGGACGTGAACTCCGGGGAGGCGCTCACGCGCGGACCTTCTCGGCCAGGTCGCGGCCCTGGGTCTCGCGGGCGGCGAAGACGGCGATCAGCGTGAGCACCGACGCCGCGCCGAGGTACACGGAGATCGGCAGGGAGTTGCCGAAGTCCTTGAGCAGGGCGACCGCGATGAGCGGGGCCAGCGCCCCGGCCACGATCGCCGACAGCTGCGCGCCGATCGACACCCCGGTGTACCTCATCCGGGTGCCGAACAGCTCGGAGAAGAACGCCGCCTGCGGGCCGTACATCATGCCGTGGAAGATCAGGCCCACGGTGACGGCCAGCGTGATCGCCAGGAAGTTGCCCGTGTCGATGAGCGGGAAGAACGCGAAGATCCACAGCCCGATCCCGGCGGCGCCGGCGATGTAGAGCGGCCGGCGGCCGAGCCGGTCCGACAGGGCCCCCCACATGGGGATCGTGATGAAGTGGATCGCCGAGCCGATCAGCACGGCGTTGAGCACGGTCGAGTTGGCGATCCCGGTGCTCTTGGCGTAGGTGATGACGAAGACCGTGATCAGGTAGAACGAGATGTTCTCCGCCAGCCGCGCGCCGATGGCGATGAGCACGTCGCGCCAGTGGTGGCGCAGCACGCCGATGATCGGCGCCGTCTCCTCCGGCTCGGCCTGCTGGAACACCGGCGACTCGGTGATCGACAGCCTGATCCACAGCCCGATCAGCACCAGCACGCCCGACAGCAGGAACGGCACGCGCCAGCCCCAGCTCAGGAACGCCGCGTCCGACTGCGTGGCGGCGAGGATCGCCAGCACGCCGGTGGCGAGCAGGTTGCCGCCGGGCGCGCCCGCCTGCGGCCAGGAGGCCCAGAAGCCGCGCCGGCTCGCCTCGCCGTGCTCGGAGACGATCAGGACCGCGCCGCCCCACTCGCCGCCGAGCGCGAAGCCCTGCACCAGCCGCAGCACCGTGAGCAGCACCGGCGCCGCGGCGCCGACGGTCGCGTACGTGGGCAGGCAGCCGATGAGGAACGTGGCGGCGCCCATCATGAGCAGACTGACCACCAGGAGGGTCTTGCGGCCGAACCGGTCACCGTAGTGGCCGAAGATCAGGCCGCCGAGGGGGCGGGCGACGAATCCGACGGCGAGGGTGAGGAACGCGAGGAGGGTGCCGGTCAGCGGATCGGCCTCGGGGAAGAACAGCTTGTTGAACACGAGGGCGGCTGCCGAGCCGTACAGGAAGAAGTCGTACCACTCGATGGTGGTGCCGATCAGGCTGGCGCCGACGACCCTTTTGATGGAAGTGGCCATGCCGTCACGCTAGGGAGTGACGGGAGTCACTTATATGGGGGCGAAGCCCACAGTCTACGGCGCCGATGTGTGGCCGAGGCGGTGCAGGCGGAGCGCGAGCTGGATCTCCAGCGCCCGCTCCGGCTCCGACCAGCCGTCGCCGAGGAGCTTGCCGATGCGGTCGAGCCGCTGGGTGACGGTGTTGACGTGGATGTGCATGACCTCGGCCGTGCGGGACGGGGAGCAGCCCGTGCCGAAGTAGGCGGCCAGCGTGCCGGTCAGCGCGGTGCCCCGGCGGGCGTCGTAGTCGACGACGGGGCCGAGCGCCGAGCGGACGAAGCCGTGCACGTCGCGGCCCTCGCCGATGAGCAGGCCGACGAAGCCCAGCTCGGCGGCGCTCGCGCCGTCGCCGGCGCGGCCCAGCGCGATCAGCGCCTCCGCGCACCGCCGCGCCTCCCGGTAGGCCCCGGCCACGTCACCGGCCCTGTCACCGGCCCTGTCACCCGCCACGTCGCCCGCCATGGCGCCCACCCGTGAGGCGCCCGCCGTCGCCGGCGTGCCCAGCGAGGCGCTCAGCTCGGCGGCGACGCGCTGAGCGAGCGCGCCCGCGTCGTCGCCGGGCAGGAGCAGCACGACCTCGCCGGCCCGCCCCGCGGCCAGCCCATGACGCACCGCGGCGTGCGACGACGCCCAGAACGCGGCCCGCTCCCGCTGCCCGTCGTGCCGGGCGGCCACGACCACGTGCGGCGCGCCCAGGTCCACGCCCAGCCGCCGCGCCCGGTCCGTCAGGCCGGGTGTGCCGGGCCGGGAGATCAGGTCGTCCAGCAGCTCGCCCCGCACCCGCCCCTCGGCCTCGGCCACGCTGCGGCGGAACAGCAGCAGCAGCGCGCACACCAGCGCCGCCCGCTCCAGGATCCGCTCGTCGGCGTCGTCGCTGCGCAGGACCAGCGTGCACAGCGGCTCCCCGCCGACGTCCACCGACGCGATCCGCAGGTCACCCCTGCGCACCGTACGGCCCAGCGCCCGCGACGCCTGCGCGGCCTCGAACACGCCCGCGTCCAGCTCCCCCACGGCC
This sequence comes from Nonomuraea sp. NPDC050383, assembly GCF_044459125.1. Lineage (NCBI taxonomy): Bacteria > Bacillati > Actinomycetota > Actinomycetes > Streptosporangiales > Streptosporangiaceae > Nonomuraea > Nonomuraea sp. NPDC050383. Next base: position 204,526 of record NZ_JBITIP010000005.1, on the reverse strand, counting down.
CCGTCGAGCGGCCCCGCGATCGGCCTGCCCAGGTCGTCGAGCACGGCCAGCGAGCCGCCCAGCACGTCGGTCACCACGGCCGCCACGTCCTCGATGCCGCCGCCGCGCAGGACCAGCGACGTCATGCGGTCGTGCGCGAGCGCGGCCCGCTCCACGGCCTCGGCGTGCGCCCGGGCGGTGCGATGGGCGCTGGACAGCTCCTCCAGCGCGTTGCGCGTCTCCTGGAGCAGCCGGGCGTTGTCGATGGCGACCGCCGCGTGCGCCGCCAGGCTCGCCAGCAGCGACACCTCCTCCTGGTGGAAGGGCCGGGCACTGCGGTCGGCGGCCATCAGCACGCCGATCACCCGCTGTCCCAGCCGCAGCGGAACGCCGAGGATCGCGACCAGGCCCTCTTCCTTGACGGCCTCGTCGATGTCGTCCTTGTGACGGAACCTGGCGTCGGCGAAGTAGTCGGCCGTGGCGTACGGGGTGGCCGACTGCGCCACCAGCCCGCCGAGCCCGGCCCCCATGGCCAGCCGCAGCGCGCGGAACTTCGCCGAGATCGACCCGTCGGTGACCCGCATGTACGTGTCGCCCCGCTCCGGGTCGTGCAGGGTCATGTACGCCGTGTCGGTGCCCAGGAGCTGCCTGGCCCGGTGGACGATCGCCTCCAGCACCGCGTCCAGGTCGCGCAGCGCGGCCAGGTCGCCGGCCGTGTCGTACAGGGCGGACAGCTCGGCCTCGCGCCTGGCCCGCCGTCTCAGCAGCGCCCGCACCCTGAGCGCCTCGATCTTGGCGCGTTCGAGCTCCTCGATCGTCGCCGCGTCGGCCCCCTCGGCGCGGGCCTGGATGATCGGCCCCTCGAACTCCACGGCCGACGCCTCACGGGCGAGCAGCTCCAGGAAGTGGGTGGCGGGCGTGTTCATGACGTCGGGGCTACCGCGCCGTCCAGCCGCCGTCGACGGGCAGCGAGACGCCCGTGATGAACGAGCCGCTCGGGCCGCACAGGTACGCGACCAGCTCGGCCACCTCCTCCGGCTCGATGAGGCGCTTGATCGCCGCGGGTCTCAGCATGACGTCCTCGACGACCTTACCCGGGTCGATGCCGTGGGCCCTGGCCTGGTCGGCGATCTGGTCCTCCACGAGCTGCGTGCGCACGTACCCGGGGCAGACGCAGGTCGAGGTCACGCCGTGCGGGCCGCCCTCCAGCGCGATCGTCTTGGACAGGCCCTCCAGCGCGTGCTTGGCCGTCGTGTACGCCGACTTGTACGGCGAGGCGCGCAGCCCGTGGACCGACGAGATGTTGACGAACCGGCCCCACTCCCGGGCGTACATGCCGGGCAGCACCCGCCGCGCGATGCGGAACGGCGCCTCCACCATGACGCGCAGCATGGTGGAGAAGATCTCCGGCGGGAACTCCTCGATGGGCGCCACGTGCTGGAACCCGGCGTTGTTGACCACGATGTCCACGTCGGCGGGCAGCGCCTCGGCGAATCCCGGATCGCCCAGGTCGGCCACCACGGCCGTGCCGCCCACCTCGGCGGCCACCTTCCCGGCCGCGTCCGCCCTGCGGTCGACGACGAGCACGTGCGCTCCCGCGGCGGCCAGCCGCCGCGCGCAGGCGGCCCCGATGCCGCCGCCCGCCCCGGTCACCAGCGCGGTCCGCCCCGTCAGCGCACCGGTCAGTTCGTTCGCCATACCTCCGACCCTAAGCGCTGCGCCGCGGCCGCATGATGGGGCCCGGCTACACAGATCACCATCGCCGTATGTGGGCCGGCCCGGCTGATACAGTTTGCCCCATGACCGCGTACGCGCAGCAGTGGTGGCCCGCCTCCTAGGCGGACCCGCACGCGCATACGCACCCCGGCCGCCTCGACGAGGCGGCCGCCCGCATGTCCGGGACGCCCCCCGTCGAGCACCTCGACCAGCGAAAGGGCGTTCACATGACGATCACCTGGGCCTCCCTGCTCGGCTCGCTCCTCGACGGCTCCTCCCTCCGGGCGCACCAGACCGCGTGGGCGATGGACCAGATCATGTCCGGCGCGGCCACGGACGCCCAGATCGCCGGCTTCGCCGTGGCCCTGCGCGCCAAGGGCGAGACCGTGGACGAGGTGACGGGCCTGGCCGACGGCATGCTGGCCCGCTCGTACGCGATCAGGGTGCCGGGCGAGACGGTGGACCTCGTCGGCACCGGCGGCGACCGGGCGGGCACGGTCAACATCTCCACCATGGCCGCCGTCGTGACCGCGGCGGCCGGGGCCCGCGTGGTCAAGCACGGCGGCCGGGCCTCCTCCTCGACCACGGGCGCGGCCGACGTGCTGGAGGCGCTGGGCGTGCGCGTCGAGCTGCCGCCGGCCGAGGTCGTGCGGATCGCGGAGGAGGTGGGCATCACCTTCTGCTTCGCCGGGGCCTTCCACCCGGCGATGAGACACGCCTCGCCCGTCCGGCGCCAGCTCGGCGTGCCCACGTTCTTCAACTTCCTCGGCCCGCTCACCAACCCGGCGCTGCCCGCCGCGCAGGCCGTGGGTGTCGCGGACGCGCGCATGGCGCCGGTGATCGCTGGCGTGCTCGCCCGGCGCGGCTGCTCCTCGCTCGTCTTCCGCGGCGACGACGGCCTCGACGAGCTGACCACCACCGGCCCGTCCACGATCTGGGTGGTACGCCGGGGCAAGGTCACCGCGACCCCGTTCGACCCCGCCGACCTCGGCATCCCGCGGGCCCGTCCGGAGGACCTGCGCGGCGGCGACGCCGAGCACAACGCCGCGGTCGCCCGCGCGGTGCTGGCGGGCGAGCCGGGACCGGTGCTCGACATCGTGCTGCTCAACGCCGCCGCCGCGCTCGTGGCCGCCGAAGGGGCCCCGCCCGCCGCCGACCTCGTCCCGTCCCTGGGAGCGGCCCGCAAGCGCGCGGCCGACGCCGTCGAGTCCGGGGCCGCGGCCGCGCTGCTGGCCCGCTGGGCCCGCGCCACCGGCTGAGCGGCGCCGGTCAGTCCTTGCCGGAGTTCGTCATGGCCAGCACGTCGAGGACCGCGTCGAGCTGCTCCTCGGTGATCTTGCCGGACGCGACGTGGCCGCGCTCGACGACCACCTCCCGGACGGTCTTGCGCTCGGCCAGGGCCTGCTTGGCGATGCGCGCCGCCTCCTCGTAGCCCACGTACCGGTTGAGCGGGGTGACGATCGACGGCGAGGACTCCGCGTACTCGCGCAGCCGCTCGACGTTGGCCGTGATGCCCGCCACGCAGCGGTCGGCGAGCAGCCGCGACACGTTCGCGAGCAGCCGGATCGACTCCAGGATGTTGCGCGCGATCACCGGGAGCTGCACGTTGAGCTCGAACGTCCCCGAGGCGCCCGCGAACGTGATGGCGGCGTCGTTGCCGATGACCTGCGCCGCCACCATGGCCGTGGCCTCGGGGATCACCGGGTTGACCTTGCCCGGCATGATGGACGAGCCCGGCTGGAGGTCGGGCAGGTTGATCTCGCCGAGCCCGGCGCGCGGCCCGGAGCCCATCCAGCGCAGGTCGTTGGCGATCTTGTTGAGGGACACGGCCACGACCTTGAGCTGGCCCGACAGCTCGACGATCGAGTCCTGCGCGCTCTGCGCCTCGAAGTGGTCCAGCGCCTCGCGGAACGGGATGCCGGTCGCCTCGCGCAGCTTGGCGATGGCCTTCTCGGCGAAGCCCGGCGGGGTGTTGATGCCGGTGCCCACGGCCGTGCCGCCCAGCGGCAGCTCCAGCACGTGCCCGAGCGCCGACTTCACCCGCACCAGCCCGTGCTCGATCTGCGAGGCGTAGCCGCCGAACTCCTGCCCGAGCGTCACCGGCGTCGCGTCCATCAGGTGGGTCCGCCCGGACTTCACCACCTGGTCGAACTGGAGGGCCTTGGCCCGCAGGCTCGCCGCCAGGTGCTCCAGCGAGGGCATCAGGTGGTAGGTCACCTCGGTCGCCGCCGCCACGTGGATGGAGGTGGGGAAGACGTCGTTGGACGACTGCGAGGCGTTCACGTGGTCGTTGGGATGGACGGGCCGGCCCAGCCGCTCCTGCGCGAGGTGGGCGACCACCTCGTTGGCGTTCATGTTGGACGAGGTGCCGGAGCCGGTCTGGAAGACGTCGATCGGGAAGTGGTCGTCGTGCTCGTTCTCGGCGACGTCGGCCGCGGCCTGCGCGATGGCCTCGGCCAGGTCCTTGTCCAGAACGCCCAGCTCGGCGTTGACCTCGGCGGCCACGGCCTTGATGAGGCCGAGCGCGGCGATGTGCGACGGCTCCAGGGGCCGTCCGGAGATCGGGAAGTTCTCGACCGCCCGCTGGGTCTGCGCGCGCCACCTGGCTCCGGCGGGCACGCGCACCTCGCCCATCGAGTCTGTTTCGATGCGGAACTCGCTCATGCCCCCAGTCTGTCCCACACCGGACGTCTCAATCGGGGGCGCCGGGGTGCCGGATCAGCTCGACAGGATGGCCACGATGAGGATCGCGATCATCACGGCGGCCGCGGCGGCCACCGCCATGAGGACGAGCATGCCCGTGCGGTTGCCGGCGGGACGCTCCTCGGGCCCGGCGATGGCGAACAGGTCGGTGCCGAGCCCCTTGGAGTCGGGCCGCTCCGTGGCCATCCCCTGCGGCCCGTAGGGTGCCGGGCCCGGCTGATGGGGGCCGGGGGGAGGACCCTGGTAGGGGCCCTGACCGGAGATCGGCTGCTGGGGGTACTGGCCGGGCCGGCCCTGCGGCACAGGGCGGGCGGGCTGCTGGCCCGGAGCCGGCGGGTAGACCTGCTGACCGGGGGGAGCGCTGTGGGGCCGGGGCGTCTGGATCCGCTGGGTCTGGAGGGACCCCTCGTCGGCGGGCGGCCCCTGCTGGGGGCGGCCCGGGAGCGGGGTCTTGGGGCGCATCAGGCTGACCGTGCGCTCGGAGTCGGGCACCGCACGGCCCGCCCCCTGGGCGCCGGGCCGTTGAGGGCCGGGCTGCTGGGAACCGGCCTGCTGGGCGGCGGGCTGCTGAGGTCCGGCCTGCTGAGGGCCGGGCTGCTGAGGTCCGGCCTGCTGGGGACCGGCCTGAGGACGCGCGCCCGCTCCCCGCTGAGGGCCGGACGCCGGCGAGCCCGGCGTCCTTGAGCCGCTGGCGGGGTTGGTGGCGTCGGGCACGGAGGCCTCCTGGCCGGTCAGGGCCTCGGCGGTGATGACCGGCATCTCGTGGGTGGGGGTGTCGGCGACCATCCGCAGCATGGTCTCGGCCTTGGCCGCGCTCAGCCGCTTCCTGTGGTCCTTGTTCAGCAGCCCGGTCAGCACAGGCCCGAGCTGGCCCGCCTGGGTGGGCGGGTCGGCGTTCTCGCTCAGCAGCGCCGCGAGTGTCTCCGCGATCGAGGCCCGCTCGTACGCGGGACGCCCCTCGACGGCGAAGTACAGCGTCGCCCCGAGCGACCAGATGTCGGACTCGGGACCGGTGTACTCGCCCCTGGCGCGCTCCGGAGCGGTGTAGCCGGGGGAGCCGATCACCATGCCGGTCTTGGTGAGCCTGGGGTCGCCCTCGGCCTTGGCGATGCCGAAGTCGGTCAGCACCACGCGACCGGTCTCGGTGATGAGCACGTTGCCCGGTTTGACGTCGCGGTGCGTGATGCCCTGGGCGTGCGCGGCCCGCAGCGCGCCGAGCAGGTCGACGCCGAGCTCGGCGACCAGCCGGGGCGGCAGCGGCCCCTCCTCGTCGATCACCTGCTCCAGGGAGCGGGCCTCGACCAGCTCCATGATGATCCACGGGCTGCCGTCCTCGATGAGCACGTCGTGGATGGCGGCGACGGCCGGGTGGCTGATGCGCGCCGCGATGCGGCCCTCGCGGACCATGCGCTCGCGCAGCTCGGCCCGCTGCTCCTCGGTGAGTCCGGAGTCCTGCCGGATCTCCTTGACCGCCACCTCGCGGCCGAGGGCGCGGTCCCTGGCGCGCCACACCGTCCCCATCGTCCCTCGCCCGAGCGGAGAGATGAGCTCGTAGCGCTCGGCGAGCAGGCGTGTCTGGTGTTCCGGCATGAGAAGAAGATATCTATTTCGCTTGGAAAGTGCTTTAGCCTCGCTTGCGAAGTTCCCTTGGCCAGAACCTTCGAGGAAGGCACAACTTTATCACCGCCGTCATGACGCGGGCATAGATCGTCGGAGTCGCGGGCCGCTGCTCCACCCGCCGGCGATGGACGCCTTCGCCGGGCCGGCGCTCCTGCCTGGGCGAGGGCACCGTGACCGGGGCGGCCAGGATGTCGGCCCGCTGCATGGCGTCGGCTCTGTGCAGCCCGCGATGCGCGGGCCGGCGTGGGAAAGAGGCCGCGGTCGCCGCCTGTGCCGCTCGTACGGGCCTGCGGGAGGCCAGTGGCTCCTCGGCCGAGCCGCCCGCCGCCACGCGCGCCAGCATGAGCGAGGCGCGCACGGAGTCGAGGCGGGTCTCCGGGTCGATCCGGAGCAGCGCGTCGAGCACGGGCGCGAGCGGGCCCGCCTTGGTCATCGGGATGGGCTCGCCGCTGGTCAGCGCCGCCAGGGCCGCGGCGGCCGTACGGCGGCCGTGCAGGCCCCTGCCCTCGACGGCGGTGTAGAGCGTCGCGCCGAGCGACCACAGGTCGCCGGCGGGGCTGGCCTTGGCGCCGAGCACCCGCTCCGGCGCGATGTAGCCCGCCGAGCCCAGCACGATGCCCGCCTGCGTGATCGAGACGTCGCCCTCCAGCGCCGCCAGGCCGAAGTCGGTGAGCACGGCCCGGTCGTCGGTGACGAGCACGTTGCTGGGCTTCACGTCGCGGTGCAGGATGCCCTTGGCGTGCACGGCCCGCAGCGCGCCGAGGATCTGCCGGCCGATCTCCGCCGCCCGGCGCGGATGGAGCGGTCCCTCCTGCTGGATGAGCTGCTCCAGCGACCTCGCCTGCAGCAGCTCCATGACGATCCACGGCCGGTCGTCCTCGGTCACGACGTCGAACACCGTGATGACCGACGGGTGCGCCACCATCGCCGTGGCCCGGCCCTCGCGCTCGGTGCGGGCGCACAGCTCCGCCCGCAGCTCCTCGTCGAGGACCGTCGGCAGGCGTACCTCCTTGACCGCGACGTAGCGGTCGAGCAGCTCGTCGTGCGCCCGCCACACGGTGCCCATGCCGCCGCGTCCGACCGGCTCCAGGAGCCGGTAGCGCGCGGCGAGAAGGTAACCGGAGGGCGCACGCATGCCTGGCAGCTTACCTATTTGTGTAAACCGACCAGTAGAGGCCCGGCCGATAAAATGTTGCGAATCCAAGTCAACCCGTCTGACTCGCCCCGTCAGCGAGCCTGCTCGGCGCGCCCATGGACGCGCGAAGTGTCGTGCCGTCCACATGGTGGGGGCCCGGCCGCCGCGCCGCAAGGGATGCGCGCGCCGCCGCGTGTACGTGCCCGCCGCGGACCCCGGTCCCGTACGCCGTGACTCCCGACTGTTCCGCACCCGATGCGGAATGGCATTTCCCCAGCTCCGAGCCCCTTTCCGGGATGGCTTCCCCAGGTCCGGAGAAAAGCGCATTACGCCGATAAAGGGGGCTCAGTCAGCACGGGAAGGGGTGCGCCGGGAACTCTGGGGTGCGGTAGGCCGGTTGTAAGGGTGTCGTAAGGGGGTGGGTGCAGAGTGAAGCTACTAACGAGGCGACTCCCCAAGAATCCGGAAAGTGACCGCCACGATCGGCAGAATGGGGAGCACGCGTCGGAGGCACGACCAAGTCAGCGATCATGACGGCTTCACCCGAAGGACGTGATGAGGATGCGCCAGACCCAGGTTCACCCCCGGCCGAGGAAGCCGGCCGGCCCCTCCCTCGACCTTCGCACTCCGTCGGGGCGCAAGCTGCCCTTCTGAAACCCATCGCAGGAGCGTCATCTGAGAGGTGCACGATGTGCTGCAGTCACTTCCCCGTCTGCCCCGCCGCTGTATCGCCCGACCGTGAGGCGGCCCATGTGATCTCGGCCCACCCCGACCAGGGCTGGAGCCTGCTCTGCAACGGCGTCGTGCTCTTCGAGGACACCGGCCTGCTGCTGCCCGACGGCAGCGTCGTGGCCCCCCACCGAGCCGCCGTCCTGGCCTGACCCGCCTCCCCGCGCCGCCTTCGGTGACCCCGGAAACGCCGAAGGCCCCGGCCGGTCGACGTGCCCGGCGGGGCCTCCTCGCGGCTCAGGTCAGCGGCGGCCGATCGACAGCACCGGCCCCGTGCGATCGTCGAAGAAGTCGTCGCCCTTGTCGTCCACGACGATGAACGCGGGGAAGTCCTCCACCTCGATCTTCCACACCGCCTCCATGCCCAGCTCCGGATACTCCAGGACCTCCACCTTCCTGATGCAGTCCTGCGCCAGCCGCGCCGCCGGCCCGCCGATGGAGCCCAGGTAGAAGCCGCCGTGCCGCTGGCACGCCTCGGTCACCTGGCGCGACCTGTTGCCCTTGGCGAGCATGACCATCGAGCCCCCGGCCGCCTGGAAGCGCTCCACGTAGGAGTCCATCCGCCCCGCCGTCGTCGGCCCGAACGAGCCCGACGCGTAGCCCTCGGGCGTCTTGGCCGGCCCCGCGTAGTAGACGGCGTGGTCCTTCAGGTACTGCGGCATCTCGCCACCGTCGTCGAGCAGCTCGGCGATCTTGGCGTGCGCGATGTCGCGAGCGACGACGAGCGGGCCGGTCAGCGAGAGGCGCGTCTTGACCGGGTACTTGGTGAGCTGGGCGAGGATCTCCGGCATGGGCCGGTTGAGGTCGACCTTGACGACGTCGTCCGACAGGTGGTCGTCGGTCGTCTCCGGCAGGAAGCGGGCCGGGTCGGTTTCCAGCTGCTCCAGGAAGACGCCCTCCGGCGTGATCTTCGCCAGGGCCTGCCGGTCGGCCGAGCAGGAGACGGCGATGGCGACCGGGCAGGAGGCGCCGTGGCGGGGCAGCCGGATGACGCGCACGTCGTGGCAGAAGTACTTGCCGCCGAACTGGGCGCCGATGCCGAGCTTCTGGGTCAGCTCGAAGACCTTGGCCTCCAGCTCCAGGTCGCGGAAGCCGTGCCCGGACGGCGATCCCTCGGTGGGGATGGAGTCGAGGTAGCGGGCGCTGGCGTACTTGGCCGTCTTCAGCGCGTACTCGGCGGAGGTGCCGCCGACGACGATCGCCAGATGGTACGGCGGGCAGGCCGCGGTGCCGAGTGAGCGGATCTTCTCCTCCAGGAAGGCCAGCATGCGCTTCTCGTTGAGCACCGCCTTGGTCTCCTGGTAGAGGAACGACTTGTTGGCCGAGCCGCCGCCCTTGGCCATGAACAGCAGCTTGTACTCGTCGGGGTGGCCGTGGGGGTCCTCGGCGTAGAGCTCGATCTGGGCGGGCAGGTTGTTGCCCGTGTTCTTCTCCTCCCACATGGTCAGCGGGGCCATCTGGGAGTAGCGCAGGTTGAGCCGGGTGTAGGCGTCGTACACGCCGCGCGCGACGTGCTCGGCGTCGCGGCCGTCGGTCAGCACGTGGCGGCCGCGCTTGCCCATGACGATCGCGGTGCCGGTGTCCTGGCACATGGGCAGCACGCCGCCGGCCGAGATCGAGGCGTTCTTCAGCAGGTCGAGCGCCACGAACCGGTCGTTGCCGCTGGACTCCGGGTCATCGATGATCTTGCGGAGCTGGGCCAGGTGGGACGAGCGCAGGAAGTGGGAGATGTCGTGCACGGCCGTCTCGGTGAGCAGCCGCAGCGCCTCGGGGTCGACCTCCAGGAACGTGCGGCCGGCCGCCTCGACTCTCCGCACCCCCTCCGAGGTGATCAGCCGGTACGTGGTGTCGTCGGCGCCCAGCGGGAGAAGATCGGTGTAGTCGAACTCGGCCATGCCCATCCTTTCGATTTCCCAAAGCGTACGCCCACGCGAGGCCGGCTCCCGCCCGGCCTCCGGCCCGGGCTCACGTGCGCTCGGCGGCGAGGTCCGGCACGGGGACGGGCCCGGGAGCGGGCGGCGCGGGGCGGCGGGCGGTGAGGCCGACGAGGATGCCGCACACCACCAGCCCCGCGCCCAGCAGGTCGTAGCCGGACGGCGTCGCGATGCCCAGCACCGCGCCGGTCGCGATGGCCCCCACCGGGATGAGGCCCGCGAACAGCCCGGCCCGCCCCGGACCGAGCTGCGGAAGCGCCGTGTACCACAGGAAGAACGCCACCACGGTGACCACGAAGGCCAGGTAGGCGAACCCGGCCGCCTCCGCGACGGTCGGCACCCGGAGCATGTCCGTGCCCTCCCGCACCACCCCGATCACGGTCAGCAGGGGCACGGCCAGCGCGGTCGAGTACGCGCTCACCCGTACCGCACCCAGCTTGGGCAGCAGCGGGAGGGCCAGCAGCGAGAAGGCGATCTCCCCGGCGAACGCGCCGAGCGCCCACAGCAGGCCGTGCAGGTTGCCGCTGCCGAGCCCGGTGGCCAGCGTCGCGCCCGCCACGACCACGCCCGCCCCCGCCAGCAGCCGGGGCGCGGGCCGCCCGCCCGCCAGCGCCAGGGCCAGCGGCACGGCGCCCAGCACGGTGCCGACCAGCGCGGGCCCGGCGGCGCCGGCCGACTCGGTCACGCACACGTTGAACAGCGCCAGCCCCGTCAGCGACAGCGCGCCGAGCAGCCCCCACTCCCGCGGCGTCAGCCGGACGAACCGCAGCCCCATGGCCCGGGTCATGACCAGCAGCACGACGGCGGCGAGCAGGTAGCGCACCGCCTGCCCGCCGTACACGGGATAGTCCTTGACCAGGCCGGACACTCCGGCCAGCGTTCCCACGAGGAACATGGCGCTCGCGGCGCTCACGACACCTTTGCCCATGTACGAGCATGCTAGGGAGACAATGGCTCTCCCAAACAGTCCAATCTGCCGCCGCGAATGAGGACCAATGGCCGATCTGTACGTACCGGTGGATCACGAGCGGGGTGGCGTGGCCGCGCAGGTGGCCTCCGGCCTGCGGGAGGCGGTCCGGTCGGGCCGGCTGGCGCCCGGTGACCGGCTCCCGTCCAGCCGTGACCTGGCCACCGACCTCGGGGTGTCGCGCGGGGTCGTGGTGGAGGCGTACGAGCAGCTCGTCGCGGAGGGCTTCCTCGTCTCGCGCGTCGGCTCCGGCACCCGCGTGGCGCCGGCCGCGGCCGCCTGTCAGCGCGGGCCCGGCGGCGAGGAGCAGGTGCCGTACCACGACCACCGGAGCAGGGCGACCTCGCCCGACCTCGGCCACTTCCCGCGCGAGCGCTGGCTGGCGGCGCTGCGGCAGGCCCTGGCCACCATCCCGTCCGACGCCCTCGACTACGGCGACCCGGGCGGCATCCCGGAGCTGCGCGAGGAGCTGGCCGGCTACCTGCGGCGGGTGCGCGCGGCGGACGTGGAGCCGGAGAACCTCGTCATCGTGGGCGGCGTCGCCCAGGGCCTCAGCCTGGTTCTGCACGTGCTCGCCGCGCAGGCGACCCGCACGCCGCAGGGCGACGGGTTCGGGCTGGCCGTGGAGGACCCGACCAGCCACCGGCAGATCCCCCTGCTGCGCCGCGCGGGCGCCGAGCTGCTGCCCGTGCCGGTCGACGGGCAGGGCCTCGACGTCGCCGCGCTGCGCGACCGCCCGGCCCGCGCGGCGCTGGTCACACCGGCCCACCAGTACCCGACGGGCGTGGTGCTGTCGCCCTGCAGGCGGGCCGCGCTCGTGGAGTGGGCGCAGGACGCCGACGCGATCGTGCTGGAGGACGACTACGACGCCGAGTTCCGCTTCGACCGCGACCCGGTGGGCTGCCTGCAGGGCCTCGCGCCCGACCGGGTGGTGCTGGCCGGCAGCGTCAGCAAGGCGCTGGCACCGGGGCTGCGGCTCGGCTGGGTGGTGGCTCCGCCATCGCTGGCGGGGGCGGTACGGCTGGCGCGGGGCGAGTTCGACCTGGGCTCGCCGGTGATCGAGCAGTACGCCCTGGCCGGCTTCCTGCGCACCGGCGGCTACGACCGGCACCTGCGCCGCATGCGCCGCGAGTACCGCAGCCGCAGGGACGCCCTGGTCAGGGCGCTGGCGGAGCACCTCCCCGAGGTCCGGGTCCGGGGCATCGAGGCGGGTCTGCACGCCTACCTCGACCTGCCGGCCGGCTGGGACGAGCACCAGGTGGTGGAGGCCGCCCGCGAGCTGGGCCTGGCCATGGAGGCCGTGGGCCCGATGCGCTTCACACCGGGCGGCCCGGCGGTGGCCGCGGGCTTCTCCCGGCTGCCGGCGCACCGGGCGGAGCGGGCCGTACGAGGGCTGAAGGTCCGAATGTCAGGACAAACTATTGACTGAGGCGCGCGGGCTCGCCTACAAAGAGAGCGACCGTCACCTTGGAGGCGCGATGCGTGTGGGACTGCTGGGCCTGGGCCGGATCGGGGCCTTCCACGCCGAGACCCTGGCCGCGCACCCGCTGGTGGACGAGCTGATCGTGGCCGATCCCGTGCGCACGTCGCCGTACGGCAGGCCGGGCGACCCGTTCGAGGCCGACGCCGTGGTCATCGCCACCCCCACCGGCACGCACGCCGACCTGCTCCTGGAGGCGTGCCGCAGGGGCGTCCCCGCGTTCTGCGAGAAGCCGGTGGCGGGCGACGTCGAGCGGACCCTGGAGGTGCTCCGGGCGGCCCGCGGGCACCGGGTGCGGATCGGCTTCCAGCGCAGGTTCGACGCCGGGTACGTGAGCGCGGCGACGGCGCTGCGCGGCGGCGAGCTGGGAGAGCTGCACCGGGTCCACCTGATCACCGCCGACCCGGCGCCGCCGCCCGCCGAGTACATCCCGCTGTCCGGCGGCATCTTCCGCGACTGCCATATCCACGACTTCGACATCCTGCGCTGGGTGACCGGCCGCGAGGTCGCGACCGTCTACGCGACCGGCGCCAACCGGGGCGCCCCGTTCTTCGCCGCGGCGGGCGACGTGGACACCAGCGCGGCGCTGCTCACCCTCGACGACGGCACGCTCGCCACCGTGCAGGGCTCGCGCTACAACGGCGCCGGGTACGACGTGCGCATGGAGCTGGCCGGCAGCAAGGGCACGCACGTCGTGGGGCTGAGCCCGCGGGCGCCGCTGCGCTCCTCGGAGGGGCTGGAGCCCTCGCAGGAGCCGTGGCCGGACTTCATCGCCCGCTTCCGGCAGGCGTACGTCGACGAGATCGACGGCTTCCTGCGCGGCGACCCCCGCCTGTGTCCCATCGAGGACGCGCTGGAGGCCCTGTACGTCGCCGAGGCCGCGGAGCTGTCACGCCGCGAGCGCCGCCCGGTCGAGGTGGCCGAGGTACGGCGCGGATCCCAGGCCGAAGCGCGCTAGGCCGGCGTCTTGACCGCGGGCTCGAAGCCCCGGGCCAGCACGATGATCACGCCCGCCAGCAGGAACGGCGCGGCGAACGCGATCCGCATGTCGAAGGAGTCGGCCAGGCCGCCCACCAGGGCCGCGCCGACGATGAAGCCCACGTAGTTGAACAGGTTGACCCGGGCGATGGCCACGCCCGTGCCCGCCGGGTCCAGCCGCCCCGCCGCCGAGAACGACTGCGGCGCCACCACCGACAGTCCCACGCCGGTCAGCCCGAACGCCACGATGGCCAGCGGCTGGCTCGGCGAGAGCACGATGCCGAGGAAGCCGAGCGTCGCGATCGCGCCGCCGATCCGCACGATGGCCGCCGGGCCGTACCTGCGCACCGCCAGGTCGCCGCCGAGCCGTATGGCCAGCGTCGTGGCCTGGTAAGCGGCGTAGGCCAGCGGTACCACGCCGGGGGTGGCGGCCAGGACGTCCTTCATGAAGACCGTGCTGAAGTTCGAGACCGCGGCGTCGCCGACGTACAGGAAGCCCATCGCCAGGCAGAGCGGGATGATCGGCCGCCACGGGAACCGGCCGCCGGCCGTCTCCTCCGTGTGCTCGACCTTCTCCTCCTCGACGGTGCAGAGCCTCGGCCCGGCGTAGAGCGAGGCCGCCACGGCCAGCACCATCGGCACGCTCATGACCACCGCGAGGTCGAGCCCGGCCGCGGCCGACGCCCACAGCGCGCCGAGCAGGCTGAACACGCTCCACACGCAGTGGAAGCCGTTCAGCACGGCCCTGCCGTACCTCCGCTCGACCGCCACGCCCTGCATGTTGATGCCCGCGTCCACCGCTCCGACCGCCAGCCCGAACAGCAGCAGCGCGACCAGCAGCAGCGGCACGCTCGGGGCGAGACCGGCGAGCACCACGGCGACGGCGACGGCCGGCTGCGCGGCCCGCAGCAGCGGCTTGCTGCCCAGACGCGCGGCGAACGAGCCGGCGGCGACGCTTCCGACGCCCGCGAAGACCGGGACGACGAGCAGGAGCAGGGTGAGCGTGCCCTCGTCGAGCTCGTGCCGGTGCTGCAGGGCGGCGACCTGCGTCAGCAGGGTCGCGAACGACAGTCCCTGCACGGCGTAGGCGACGAACGTGGCGATGCGGGCCTGACGATCACGGGGGGTCGGCACGGCGGCCTCCAGGTGGGGGGTCAGCAAACGTGAGGCGCGGTCAGGTTAGCGCTCGACCGGCCCTTTCGCCAGGGCACACGCACCCAGAGCCACCACGGCGGCCACCTCCGTGACCGCCAGGCCACGCTCCACCAGGCCACGCTCCACCAGGCCGAGCGGCATCACCTGCCACCACGCCAGCCCGCCGCGCGCCCCCACCAGCACCACCGCGACGATCCCCGCCACCCACAACGCCGAGCCGAGGCCGAAGCCGAAGGCCGCCAGCGCGGGGCCGCGCCGCCCGGTGTGCCGCCACGGGCGGGCGATGACCAGCGCCGCCACCGGCAGGCTCAGGAACGCCACCAGGCTCCCCACCCGGTGGATGCTGCCGCTCAGGCTCGGCCCGACGGACCAGTCGTGCTTGGGGAACCAGGCCGTCACCAGCAGCCCCGCGCTCCACGCCATCAGCGCCAGCGTGCCGAACACCCCCGCCAGCCGCGTGCGGGCCAGCGCGACGCCGATGGCCGCCGACCCGGCCGCGAGCAGCGCCACGCCGAGGCCGAAGACCCAGCCGTAGGCGCCGAGGCCGTGCTCACTGATGGTCCTGCGCAGGGGATTGATCTCGCCCAGCCCGGCGCCGACCACGTCCAGGCCGGCGATCACCACCACGCCGGCGCCCACCGCGCCGAGACCCCATCCCGCCGCCTGCCGCACCAGCCACTCCCTCCGCGCCGCCGCGGGCTCCTCTGCGGGCGCTCTTCCGGTCGGCTCTTCCGGTCAACGGGCCGGCCCGCCGCCAGATTCCGTACCTCCGCACCGCATGACCGTCCTTCGCGCCGCATGAGCGTTTTTCGGGCCGCATGACTGTTTTTCGGGCCGCATGACCGTCCTTCGGGCCGCATGACCGTACGAAACCGGGACTCGTACGGAGTCGTCACCTTGGCCGGACCGGCGGTGGCGAGCGAACGGGCCTTCCGCCGGATATCGTCGAGATGTGAACGAGCGCCCGGGAGCCTGGCTGCCCCGCCTGCAGGAGGTCGGCGAGCGACTGGCCGAGGAGTGGATCAGCGCCCGGCGTCCCGCCAGGCCCGACAACCCGCAGCCGCACGAGCTGCGCGCCTCCGACGACGACCGCGAGCGCATCGCGCAGGTCCTCCAGGACGCCCACGCCGACGGCCGGCTCGCGCTCGACGAGCTGGAGGAGCGGCTCGGCGTCGTCTACTCCGCGCGTACCCTCGGCGACCTCGCCGGCCTCACCGCCGACCTGCTGCCGGAGGAGGAGCAGCCGCTGCGGCTCGACGGCCGGCCGGTGTCGGCGTTCTTCAAGCAGGAGCAGCGCGGCGGCCGCTGGGTGGTGCCGGCCGAGCTGGACGTGACCGCCATGTTCGGCACCACCAAGCTCGACCTGCGCGACGCCATCCTGCAGAACCAGCGGATCGTCATCAACGCCACGCTCGTCTTCGGCGGGCTGGAGATCCACGTCCCGGAAGACCTGGAGGTCATCCGGGTGACCAAGGACAAGACCGTGCGGCTGACCAAGCAGCCCACCGAGCCCGGCGCGCCCGTGGTGGAGGTGCGCACCACCAACTTCGCCGGCGAGGTCAAGGTCAAGGAGCCGCCCCGCCGCAAGCGGCGCCGCTGACACCGCCGGCTCCCCGGGGCGGCTCAGCCCGCGGTGTCGAAGTTGATCGCGCTGTAGGCCCGGAGCTTCCAGAGCTGGTGCTCGCTGTCGACCTTGCGGATCGTGCCCGAGCGCCCGCGCATCACCAGCGAGCTGGTCATCGCCACGCCCTTGCTGAACCGCACGCCCTGCATCAGCTCACCCTGCGTGATGCCCGTCGCGGCGAAGAACACGTCGTCGGAGCTGACCAGGTCGTTGGTGGTGAGCACCTGACCGAGGTCGTGCCCGGCGTCGATGGCCCGCTGCCGCTCGGCGTCGTCGCGCGGCCACAGCTTGCCCTGGATCACGCCGCCGAGGCACTTGAGCGCGCACGCCGCCACGATGCCCTCGGGAGTGCCGCCGATGCCCATCATCAGGTCGATGCCCGTGCCCACGCGGCCCGCCATGATGGCGCCCGCCACGTCGCCGTCCACGATGAACTTGATGCGCGCCCCGGTCTCCCGGATCTCCTTGACGAGCTGCTCGTGCCGGGGCCGGTCGAGCACCACCACCGTGACGTCGGAGGCCGAGCAGCCCTTGGCCCGCGCCACGGCCTGGATGTTGGCCGAGACCGGAGCCTCGATGTCCACCACGTCGGCCGCCTCCGGCCCGGTGACCAGCTTCTCCATGTAGAACACCGCCGACGGGTCGTACATCGAGCCGCGCTCGCTCACCGCGATCACCGACACCGCGTCGGGCATGCCGAGCGCCGTCAGCCGGGTGCCGTCGATGGGGTCGACCGCCACGTCGCACTCGGGGCCGCTGCTGTCGCCGACCTGCTCGCCGTTGAACAGCATGGGGGCGTCGTCCTTCTCACCCTCGCCGATGACGACCACGCCGTTCATGGAGACCGTGTTGATCAGCTGGCGCATCGCGTTGACCGCGGCGCCGTCCGCCCCGTTCTTGTCACCCCGCCCGACCCAGCGGGCCGCGGCCATCGCGGCCGCCTCGGTGACGCGTACCAGCTCCAGTGCGAGGTTGCGGTCGGGGGCGTGCTCGCCCGTCGCCAGAGCTGGGGGTACGGACGTCTGATCGGACATGATGGCAGGCCCTCCTCGTGGACAACTGAGTCGATGGTAGTTGTCCATGTATCCCCGGACAGCGGAGGATAATGTGCCTGCCATGAGCAGCGATGTGGAACAGCCGGTCACAGCCCGCACCTCCGAGCGGGGCGCCGCCACGCGCACGGCGCTACTCAAGGCCGCCCGGGAGGTCTTCGTCTCCAAGGGCTTCGCCGAGGCGGGCGTCACCGACGTCGTGGGCCGGGCCGACGCCAGCGTGGGCAGCCTCTACCATCACTTCTCCGGCAAGGCCGACCTCTACCTCACGCTGTTCGAGGAGTTCCAGGCCAAGCAGGCCCAGCGCACCAGCCAGGCCGCCCGCGAGGCGCGCGCCGAGGGTGAGACCGACCCGATGCGGGTGTTCATCCGCGCCGCCCGCGCCTACCTCGACGGGTGCCTGGAGGAGCGGGAGGTGGCCGCGCTGTTCCTGCGCGGTGACGGGCCGCCCGGCTTCGAGGTGGTCATGCGCGACCGGCTGCGCAAGTGGGCGGAGCGCAACGCCGCCCTGTTCGACGACGACGAGGGAGCCCTGGTCGTGGTGATCACCGGCGCGCTCGCGGCGGCGGTGTCGGAGGTGGTGCGCACCGGCGACCGGAAGCTCGCCGAGGACGTGCTCGCCATCATCGGGCAGATCCGACCGGCCGCTTCGGCGACCGGCACCACCAGCGGGTAACCTCGCGAAGTGTGCGACGGTTCACCGATGGGTTCTACGGCTACGCGGTAGCGCTGTTCGTCTGCCTGGGGGCGGCGGGCCTGTTCCTGCTGGTCGCCCCACAGAGCCGGCAGGAGCACATCCCGAGGCGCGAGTACACGATCACCGTCGCCAACTTCGGCCACGCCGTGCCGTACCAGGTGTGGGCGCCCAGGCAGGACCCGGCCGGCTGGGTCCCCAACAGCAACCGCATCGCCAAGGGCGAGAACGGCGCGCAGGTCCTCTACCTCGGCTACGCCACGGCCAAGCGGGAGCACGCCATGCTGGCCCAGAGCGACGAGAAGCCGGCCGCCGGGTTCGCAAGCCGCATGGCCAACACTGACAAGGCGATCGGCACCCAGCAGGTGGCCGGGCAGCCGTGGGAGCGGCGCTTCCGCGAGGACAAGAAGCAGCGGTCGCTGGTCCGCGTGCTGCCGGACGTGACACTGGTCGTCACGGGCACGGCCGACTGGCCCGAGCTGGGCGAGCTGGCCGCCACGCTCCAGCAGCGCCCGAAGAGCTGAGCGGCGGGTCGGGCACGCCCACGTCCCGGTGACCCTAGGGTGGTGACGTGGCAGACGAGAAGGCACCCTCATACGAGCAGGCCCGCGAGGAGCTGACCGAGGTGGTGCGCCGCCTGGAGACCGGCGGGCTCACCCTGGAGCAGTCGATCGAGCTCTGGGAGCGGGGCGAGAAGCTGGCCGCCATCTGCGAGGAGTGGTTGCAGGGGGCCAGGGTCAAGCTCGCCGCCGCGATGGCCCGCCGCACCGACGCGGGGGCGGCCCGCGACGACGACGCCCCCTTCTAGCCTTCCTCGTCCCCTGGCCTCCGGTCCTCGTGCCGGGTCAGGCGGGCTGGAGGTCCAGAGCGACGACGGGGATGCGGCGCTCGGTCTTGGCCTGGTACTCGGCGAAGCCCGGGGCGACCTCCACCATGCGCGCGTAGAGCCGGTCGCGCTCGTCGCCCTCCACGATCTCCGCCCTGGCCTGGTACGTCTCCGTGCCGATCTCGACCGTGACCGACGGGTTGGCCTCCAGGTTGAGGTACCAGGCGGGGTGGTGGTCGGCGCCCGCGTAGGACGCGACGACGACGATCCGCTCGCCGTCCTTGAGGTACATCACCGGCGAGGTGACCTGCTTGCCGCTCTTCCGGCCCGTGGTGGTCAGCAGCACCAGGTTGCCGCCCTCGAACATGCCGCCGACCTTCCCGCCGTTGGCGCGGAACTCCTCGATCACCTGCTGGTTGAAATCGCTGGCCATGACTGCGCTCCTTGTACCGGAAAAGTCTCGCTTGAGTGGAGCACAGCCTAAGCGGAGAAAATTCCGGTTACAAGCCGGAGGTATGCTCGCGGCGTGTGCGGACGCGAGCTCCTCCCCGTGGTCGGGCAGCTCCAGCCCGAGCGCGCCGACGCTGCCCGCAACCGCCGGCGGATCATCGACGTGGCCGCCCGGCTCATCGCCGAGTGCGGCGCCCGGCAGCTCTCCCTGGACGAGGTCGCCCGCGAGGCAGGCGTCGGCGTGGGCACCGTCTACCGCCGCTTCGGCGACAGGACCGGGCTGCTGTGGGCGCTCATCGACGAGCAGGAGCGGCGCTTCCAGGCCGCGTTCATGACCGGGCCGCCGCCGATGGGGCCCGGAGCGCCGCCTGCCGCGCGCGTCCGCGCCTTCCTGCGGGCGCTGGTGGACCGGATCGTGGCGCAGCAGGACATGTTCCTGCAGTTGGAGATCGGGCCGGCCAAGGGGCGCTTCAGCGGACCGTACCGGATCCACCACACGCACCTGGCCACGCTGGTCGCCCAGGCGTGTCCGGACCTCGACGCCGGCTTCCTCGCCGACGCGCTGCTGGCCCCGGCCAACGCCCACCTGATCCGCTTCCAGCTGGACGAGCGGGGCATGTCGGTCGAGGCCGTCAAGTCGGGATTCGACGCGCTGGCCGAAACCCTTCTCCGTGCCGGCCCGTGCCCGCATGCGACGGACGGATAGCGGCGCGCGTCAGCTCGCGCCGGCGGGCGGCTTCGCGGTCCGGGGCTTGCGCGCCCTGGCCGGCTTGGGCGCGTCCGTGACCTCGCCGGGGGAGTCGTCCTCCTCCTGCGACAGGGTCTCCTCCTGCGACAGGGTCTCTTCCGGCGACACGGTTTCCTCCGGCGACAGGGCGCGGACCGTGAGCCGGTCGTCGGTGAGGCGGACCGTCAGCAGCGCCCCCGGCGAGACGTCCTTGGCCAGGCGCACCACGTCGCCCGAGGGGTGCTGGACGATGGCGTAGCCGCGTTCGAGCGTGGCGGCCGGCGACAGCGCCACGAGGCGGGCCCGCAGGTGCGACAGCGAGTCCTCGGCCCGGTCCAGCGAGCTCGCGAGCGAGCGCCGGGCGCGGTCGCGCAGCGCCTCGGCCTGCTCCGCCCGTCGTTCGAGCTCCCGTACCGGGTCGGCCAGCGACGGCCGTGAGCGGACCGAGGTGAGCCACGACATCTCCCGGTCGAGCCAGCCGCCCACCACTCGCCGCCCGCGGTCGCGGAGCTGGCGCACCAGTGTGAGCTGCTCGCCGACGTCCGGCACCACTTTCTTCGCGGCGTCGGTGGGCGTGGAGGCCCGCACGTCGGCCACCAGGTCCAGCAGCGGACTGTCCTGCTCGTGCCCGATCGCGCTCACCACAGGGGTACGGCAGGCGGCCACGGCCCGTACCAGCGTCTCGTCCGAGAACGGCAGCAGGTCCTCCAGCGAGCCGCCCCCACGGGCGATGACGATCACTTCCACCGACGAGTCGGCGTCCAGCTTGCGCAGCGCCTCGGTGACCTCGCCCACCGCGTACGGGCCCTGGACGGCCACCTCCTCGACCTTGAAGCGCACGGCCGGCCAGCGGCGCCGGGAGTTCTCCAGCACGTCGCGCTCGGCCGCCGAGTCACGCCCGCAGATCAGCCCCACCGTGCCCGGCAGGAACGGCAGCCGCCGCTTCCGGTCGGCGTTGAACAGCCCCTCGGCGGCCAGCAACTGGCGCAGCCGCTCCAGCCGGGCCAGCAGCTCGCCCACGCCGACCGGCCTGATCTCCAGCGCGGTGAAGGCGAAGGACCCTCTGTTGACCCAGAAGTCAGGCTTGACGTGGACCACCACGCGGGCGCCGTCGGCCGGGCGCGGCACGGCCGCCTCGTACACGCCACGCGGAGCGGTGACCCGCGCGGACACGTTGGCCACCGGGTCGCGCAGCGTCAGGAACACCGTGCCGCCGCGCGCGCTCAGGTCGGTGATCTGGCCCTCGACCCACACCGTGCCCAGCTTGCCGATCCAGCCGCCCACCATCTGCAGGACGGTGCGGATCGGCAGCGGGGACTCGGGCGAGGTCTTCGTGCTCATGCCGGAAGACTACGGGGCCGTGGCGGCTATTCCCCGTCCTGGAGCTTGGCCAGCCGGTTCTCGAACATCCTGATCACCTCGGGCCGGGCGGCCGTGGCCTGCTCGTACGTCAGCAGACCGGTGATCTGCTCGGCCGACTTGCCGCGCATCCTGGCGCGCAGCGAGGCCACGGTCAGGTCCGCGTAGCCGGGAAGCGGCTCGGACGGGGACGCGGCGCCGGGCTCGATGCCGGCCACGGCCTCGGGGGTCGCGGCGGCGGCCTCCGCGAGCGCACCGGCAGGCTCGGCGGCGGGCTCGGCCGCCGGGGCGCTCTTGGCGGCCTTCGGCTTGGCCTGCGCCCGGGGCTTGGCGGTGCGCTTGGCGGCGGCGGGCTTCGCCGCGAGCTCGTCGGAGGGCTCGGCGGCGGGCTCGGCTTCGGCCTTCGGCTTGGCGGTGCGCCTGGTCGTGCTCTTCGGCTTCGCCTCAGCCTTGGGCTCGGCCTCGGCCTTGACCTCAGCCTTGGGCTCAGCCTCGGCCTTGACCTCGGCCTCGGGCTCGGTCTTGGCCTCGGGGGACGGCTCGGGCTCGACGCTGACCGGCTTGACGGCCTCGGCGGGCTCCGTGCCCGCGGTGGGCTCGGCCGCGGCGGCCGGCTCAGGCGCGGCGGCGGGCTCCGGGGCGACGGCGGGCTCGGCGGTCGCGCTCTCCGGCCTGGTCACGGTCTCCGGCGCGGCCACGGACTCGGACGTAACGGGCTCGGCCGCGGTGGAGGAGGTGGTGGTCTCGGCGGCCGGCTTGGCCGGGGCGAAGATGACCGGCTCGGGCTTGGCCTTGGCGGCGCCGTCGGCCTTCGCGGTGCCCTTCTCGGTGCCGGCCTTCTCCGCGGTGCCCTTCTCGGTGCCGTTCTTCTCGGCGGCGCTCGACGGGCGCGGTGCGAAGATGACGGGCTCCTTGCGAGCGGGCCGCTCCTCCTCGGCCGGCGCGGCGACCTCACCGGCGACCGGGGCGCGCGTCTCGGCGTCCTCCTCCTTCTCCCTGGAGCCCAGCCCCTTGATGGAGTTCTTCATCCGGTCCACCAGCAGCAACGCCTGCCCGGCGGCGCTCAACGTGGACTGGACGACGATGAGAGGAAGCTCCTTGGCCTTCTCCTTGTCGGTGACGGTCTTGGCGATGTTGCGTATCACGTCGCTGAGGGACATGACGTCTCCCTGGGAGGTCTGTATCGGAGGGCCAGTGTGGCAAACGGCGAGCGGGCGTGCACGCGCCGTCCTGCCCGTCCTCCACGTAGCATTACCAAGTATGGAGCCCAGTACTTCCCGCAGAGTCCTCGTAGCCAAGCCCCGTGGCTACTGCGCCGGTGTCGATCGGGCCGTAGTGGCGGTCGAGAAGGCTCTGGAGCAGTACGGCGCGCCCGTCTACGTCCGTAAGCAGATCGTCCACAACACCCACGTCGTCAAGACGCTGGAGGCCAAGGGCGCCATCTTCGTCGAGGAGACCGAGCAGGTGCCCGAGGGCGAGATCGTGGTGTTCTCCGCCCACGGCGTCTCCCCGGCCGTCCACGGCGAGGCGAAGCAGCGCGGGCTGCGCACCATCGACGCCACCTGCCCGCTGGTCACCAAGGTGCACAACGAGGCCAAGCGGTTCGCCGCCCAGGACTACGACATCCTGCTGATCGGCCACGAGGGCCACGAGGAGGTGGAGGGCACCTCCGGCGAGGCGCCCGACCACATCCAGCTCGTCGACGGCCTCGACTCGGTGGACAAGGTCCAGGTGAAGGACCCGGCCAAGCTGGTCTGGCTGTCGCAGACCACGCTGTCGGTCGACGAGACCACCGAGACGGTCTCCCGGCTCAAGGAGCGCTTCCCGACGCTGATCGACCCTCCGAGCGACGACATCTGCTACGCCACCCAGAACCGCCAGGTGGCGGTGAAGGAGATCGCCGCCGCCTCCGAGCTGGTGATCGTCGTCGGCTCCGACAACTCCTCCAACTCCAAGCGCCTGGTCGAGGTGGCCAAGGACCACGGCGCCGACGCCGCCTACCTGGTCGACAACGCCTCGCTCATCCGCGACGAGTGGCTGGAGGGCGTCACCACCGTCGGCGTGACGAGCGGTGCCTCGGTGCCCGAAGAGCTGGTGGACGAGGTGCTCGCGCACCTGGCCCGGCACGGCTTCGGCGACGTGGAGCAGGTCGAGTCGGTGCAGGAGAGCATGCGCTTCGCGCTGCCCCACGAGCTTCGCAAGGACCTGCGCGCCTCCTGAGCCCGGCTCCGAGCCTCTCCGCGAGCCGGTCCCGCGGGGGCCGATCCCATAGGTCGGCCCCGGTAGGTCGGTCCCGGTAGGTCGGCCCCCGGTAGGTCGGTCCGCGGGCGGCCCCGCAAGCCGATCCCGCGGGTCAGTCCTCGGTCTGCGTGCGCGGCGAGCCGTAGACCCGGGGCTCGAAGTAGCCCTCCGGCTCGGGCGCGTACGCCTGCCGGCGGGACGGGCGGGCCGTCTCGGCGCCCGCCCGCAGCTCCTCGCGCAGCTCGCGCACGTTGTCGCGCAGCCCGCGCCGCAGCGCGACCCCGAGGACCACGGCCGAGCCCGCGAACAGCCAGGGCGCGCCCGCCGACAGCGACGTGTACAGCCCGAGGGCGAGCGACTGCGCCAGCGAGGCGGACCCGAGCGCGTGGACCAGCTCGACAACGAGCGTCGCCGCGAAGAACACCAGCGGCGGCGTCACCACCAGCGACAGCAGCTCACGCCGGTTGACCAGCAGCGCGCCGAGCAGGCTGGCGGCCACGAACACCACGCCGACCACGACCGGCAGGTCCAGCTGCCAGGCCACCGCGTAGGCGGCCACGGTGGCGGCCAGGGCGAGCACGATGGCGCCGCGGGCGGTCAGTCTGACGCCCGAACGCCTGCCCTTCTCACTCACTGGCCCCGCCCCCTTACTGCGATCCGTTGGCCAACTTACCGTTGACCGGGGAAATCAGAGACGGGGTTTCCAGCAGTTCGGGTGAGGCGAGGGGCCTCGGCAGCCCCTCCAGCATCACGGGGGAGTCGAGGTCGCCGTCCACGACGCCCAGATCGTGTAGTTTGCGCGCGCTGACGAGCACCCGGCTCTCAAGGGATCCCACGGTCTTGTTGTACGCCTCGACGGCCCGGGTGAGGGACTTGCCCAAGGTATCGACGTTCCTTCCCAGCGAGGACAGCCGCTCGTACAGCTCCTTGCCCAGCTCGAACACGGCACGGGCGTTGTCGCTGAGCGCGGCCTGCTGCCAGGCGTAGTGCGCGGTGCGCAGCATCGTGATGAGCGTGGTCGGGGTGGCGATGTGCACCCGGCGGGTCATCGCGTACTCCAGCAGCGCGGGGTCGCGCTCCAGCGCGGGGGCGAGGAACGCCTCACCGGGGATGAACAGGACGACGAACTCCGGCGACGGGTTGAACGCCTGCCAGTAGGACTTGGCCGCCAGCCGGTCGACGTGCTCGCGGATGTGCCGGGCGTGAGCGTCGAGGCGTACGGAGGCCAGCGACTCGTCGGACGCCTCGGCGGCCTCCAGGTAGGCGGCCAGCGACACCTTGGAGTCGACGACGATGTTCTTGCCCCCGGCCAGCCGCACCACCATGTCGGGCCGCATCGCGCCCTCGGTGACCTGCTCGTCGAAGTCGCAGTGGCGCTGCATGCCGGCGATCTCGGCGACCCGGCGCAGTTGGAGCTCCCCCCACCGGCCGCGCGCCTCCGGACGTTGCAGGGCGCGCACGAGTGCGGTGGTCTGCGAGCGCAGCTCCTGGCTGCTCTGCCGGACGAACTCCATCTGCTTGGCCAGCTCGGCGCGGGCGGCCCGCTGCCCGGCCTCGGTGTCGCGCAGCTGCGCCTCGACGCGGGCGAGCGCGTCCTTCAACGGCTCGACCAGGTGCTCGACCGCCTGCCTGCGCTGGTCGAGGTCGCCGGACGCCTCGGCGCGCGTGGCGGCGAGCCGCGTCTCGGCCAGCTCCAGGAACCGCAGGTTGTTGACGTCGAGGGCCCGCGACGACAGGGCCTGGAAGCGCTCGGTGAGCTGGTCCTCGACGTAGGCGAGCTTGTCGCCGGCGGTCCTGGCCCGCGCCTCCGCCTCGGCGATCCGCACCGCCGTTCTCGTACGGGCGACCAGGAAGCCGACGACGAGCCCGAGGGCGAGTCCGATGAGCAGCGAGACGACGTCCACCCACGGATGATGGCAGGATCGTCCGCGCTGATCCGCCAGACACGCTTGCGCGAGCCTTGACTGTCACGCAGAGTACCCACATGACTACAGGAATGCGTACGGCGGTGTCGCTCGCCGTGGCTGCCGTCGCGGTGGCGGGCGTGGTCGTCCTGGCGGGAACGGCGGTCCGCACGGGCGCGCCCGGCCCCGAGGCGGCCAGGCCGCCTCTCCGGTGGGTGCCGGGCGCCTGTGTCAGCGGCTCGGGTCACGGTTACGTCCTGACGCCGTGCAACGGGGGGCAGTACGAGGTGCTGGCGGTCGCCGCGGATCCGCCCGGCCACGGCGGCTGTCCCGACGACACCGACGACGTCGTGCGGATCGGCGACGGGCGCACGGCCTGCGTCCGCTCCTTCCTCGACCCGCACCTGGGCGCGCCGGGCGCCGGCGGCGGCGTGCTCAGGACCGGCGACTGCGTCACGCTCGACGGCCGCGAGCGGTCCTGCGCGGGACGCGGCTGGTACGGCAGGGCGCTGGCGATCGAGCCGGCGGCCGCCACCTGCCCCTCGGGCACGCTGGACACGGTCGGCACCGGCCCCGTGGCCTGCCTGGGCGCCGGTGGCCAGGTGCTCGACCGCGGCATGTGCGTGGCCCGGCCGCGCGACGACACGGTGAACCGCTCGGCGATCACCCGGGTGGGATGCCGCTCAGGCGACGCGTGGGCGCGGGTGACCTCGTTCGAGACCAGGCCGGGGAGCTGCCCGAAGGGCTCGCAGCGCTACCTGCGGGCGCCGGGGGCCTACCGTCCGGTGACCTGCCTGCGTCTCGTCAGCGAGTAAACTCGCTGGACGTGAGCGAGCGTAGTGAGGCAACCACCACCAGCAGCGGCCGGGGGCTCGTGCGGCCGGTTAAGGAGCACGCATGAGCCTGTCCATCGGCATCGTCGGCCTGCCCAACGTGGGCAAGTCCACGCTGTTCAACGCGCTGACCAAGACCGGCAACGCGCTGGCCGCCAACTACCCGTTCGCCACCATCGAGCCCAACGTGGGCATCGTCGGCGTGCCCGACGACCGGCTGCCCAAGCTGGCCGAGATCTTCGGCTCGGCCCGCGTGCTGCCCGCCAAGGTGGAGTTCGTCGACATCGCGGGCCTGGTCAAGGGGGCCTCCGAGGGGCAGGGCCGGGGCAACCAGTTCCTCGCCAACATCCGCGACACCGACGCCATCTGCCAGGTGATCCGGGTCTTCAACGACCCCGACGTGACGCACGTCGACGGCGAGATCTCGCCGAAGCGCGACATCGAGACGATCAACACCGAGCTGATCATGGCCGACCTGCAGACGGTCGAGAAGGCCATCCCGCGCCTGCAGAAGGAGGCGCGCAACAACAAGGACAAGAAGGCCTCCCTGGAGGCCGCCGAGGGCGCCCTGAAGGTCCTGGAGACCGGCAAGACCATCTTCGAGAGCGGGCTCGGCGGCGAGGAGCTGCGCGAGCTCCACCTGCTGACGGCCAAGCCGTTCCTGTACGTCTTCAACCTCGACGCCGACGAGCTGACCGACGCCGACCTGCGGGCGCAGCTCTCGGAGCTGGTCGCCCCGGCCGAGGCGGTGTTCCTCGACGCCAAGATCGAGTCCGAGCTGGTGGAGCTCGACGACGAGGAGGCGCTGGAGCTGCTCCAGTCGGTGGGCCAGGAGGAGTCGGGCCTGTCCCAGCTCGCCCGGGTCGGCTTCGAGACGCTCGGCCTGCAGACCTACCTCACGGCCGGGCCCAAGGAGACCAGGGCCTGGACGATCAAGAAGGGTGCCACCGCGCCCGAGGCGGCCGGGGTCATCCACACCGACTTCCAGCGCGGCTTCATCAAGGCCGAGGTCGTCTCGTTCGACGACCTGGTGGAGACCGGCTCGATCGCCAAGGCCCGCTCGCTGGGCAAGGCGCGCATCGAGGGCAAGGACTACGTCATGCGCGACGGCGACGTGGTGGAGTTCCGCTTCAACGTGTGATTGATCTTGTTTTCTAGTGGCTGACCTGGGGCGGAGCGGTTCCGCCGTCCGTCCCAGTCCGCACAGAGTCCGCATGATCTTGAAATGCGGCGTCGATCGCTCGGCGAGTCCGGTCCTCAGAGTCCGGGAACAAGTGCGCGTAGACGTTCAAGGTCATGGCCGCGTTCGTGTGTCCCAGACGCTCGGAAACCACCTTCACCGACTCGCCGGCGGCGATGAGCGCAGAGGCGTACGCGTGACGTAGAGCGTGCGGACCCGTACCGGCTGGCAGGCCCGCCGCTGTCACTGCACGCCGCCACACGTTGTCCATGAAGTGCGTGTAGGTGATCGGGCCGCCCTGGGGCGCCGTGAACACGAAGCCGTCGTGCTCGGCGGGGAAGTCCCGGAGATGCTGCGCTAGGGCGTCTATGACGACCTGGGGGAGCGGGACGGTCCTGTAGGAGCTGGCCGTCTTGAGCTCGCACACGCGGACGCCCTGTCCTGTCGTCTGCTGGACTTGCTGCTCGACGTCGAGGGTCCGTTTGAAGAAGTTGATGTGCCGCACCTGCACGCCGAACAGCTCGCCAGGTCGTAACCCGGTGCCGGCCCCGACGACGACAAGGGCGCGATACCGGTTCGGCATGTGCTCGGCGAGCGCGAGCACCTGAGCAACAGAGAGCGGAGCAATCTTCTTGCGAGGGATGGCCGGAAGGTCGATGTCCTCGCACGGCGTACGCGCGATCTTCCGATCCTTCGCCGCCGCACGGAACACCGCGGCCACCGTGTTGAAGACCGTGCGCACCGTCGAGGGCGCGAGCTTGTGGGTCTTCGTGAGCCCTGTCGCCCAGCTCTGCACGTTCGACGTGGTGATGGACGACAGCCGCCTCTTTCCGAACGCGGGGTAGGCGTACCGGCGTAGGTGCTGCTCGACCGCCTTGGCCGTGCTCGGCCGGTGCGGCTTGGCCGCACGCCACTGCTCGGCGTACGTCTGGAACGTCTCGCGGCCGGCCTTCGGATCGACGTACTGCCCGGTGACGATGCTCGCGGTCACCTCATCAAGCCACCGCTGACCGTCGACCTTCTTGTCGAAGTGCCGGGCGTGCTCCTTGCCCTCAGCGTCCCGATACCTGGCTCGCCACTTCCCGTCAGGGCGTTTCTTGATGCTAGCCACAGATCAACTACCCTTCCCTCGCTTCGCTGGCGGGAGGAACTTGCGGATGCGCGCCTCTCTCAGCCAGTTGTGGACGGTGCCCACGCTCACGCCTGCGTCGGCCGCCATCGCGCCGGCGGGATGCGGCACCGCCTTGCTCCAGGTGCGGTAATGCTCAGCGACAAGGCGCGAGAAGTCCTCAGGGTCCATGCCCGGCGCGCGCTTCAGCGGTGGGAGCTGGTCTATCTCCTCCCGAACCTCGGTGGCGCTGATGTTGATGGAGTTCTCCAACTCCGCGACAGGCACCTTGCGAAGCACCTCGGCGGTGATCGCATCACCCACCAGCATCACGGCTGAGAGCACGTACCGCCCAGCCTCGTTCCTGGTGTAGCCGGCGGCGATCCCGGCGCCAGGCACCGTCACGTTCAAGCCCCAGATGCGCCAGAGGTCACCCCCGAAGTCCTGCCTCAGCTTCTGCTCCAAGTCCCGGAGGTGGTAGTCGCCCGTCTCCGGATCCTCTTCGGGGTCGTCAGGGTGCCAATCGCTGATGAGCCAACGGTGCTTCATGACTCTGACCGTACGGCATTGAGCGTTGAGTGTGTACTGCGCGCGGGCAATGTCGTTGAACTCCCGCAGGAGTTGCATCCTGATGATGATTGCGCTTAGCTTGCGATGAAACACCTGCGGAACTTGCATTGAAAGGTGAGCGCAGCATGGACAAGGACCCCTTCCGCACGAGCGAGGAAGTCGCGGCGCGGTACTGCACGTCACCCTCCACGGTGCGGTATTGGCGCCACGCTGGCATCGGACCGCGGGGCGTGAAGATCGGCAGGAAGGTGCTCTACCGCGAGTCCGAGCTTCAGCGTTGGGAGAGCGAGCGCGAGGCCATGGAGAGCGGGGCGGCCTGATGCCCCGCGAGAAGCCGAACGGGCCCGCGGCGACCATCCGCGAGCCCGTCCCAGACCTCACGCCCCTCAGCGTGTCTACCGCGATGGTAGCGCTGCAGGGGCTCGCACAGGAGCACGCGTGAACCACCTGCACGACGCCGCCCGCCAGGCCCACGCTGCCGGCCTGTGCGTCATCCCCGCCGCCACGACCGGCACCAAGCAGCCCTACCCGGACGGCCCCTCTTGGAAGGCGTACCAGGCCCGCCCCTCCACCCTCGACCAGCTCGACGCGTGGTTCGGCGGCGGCCGGTACGACGGCATGGGCGTGGTGACCGGGGCCGTCTCCGGCAACCTGGAGATGCTGGAGTTCGAGGGCCGGGCCATGGCCGAGGGTGTCGCTCGTGAGTTCTCCGAGATCGCCGCCGCTTCCGGGCTCGGCGACCTGTGGCGCAAGGTGACCAGCGGCTACGCCGAACAGACGCCGTCCGCCGGGATCCACGTCCTGTACCGCGTCGACGGCGACGTGGCCGGGAACACCAAGCTCGCCTCCCGGCCTGCCACCGCCGAGGAGCTCGCCGAGAACCCCAAGGAGAAGATCAAGGTTCTCATCGAGACGCGCGGCGAAGGCGGGTTCGTCGTCGTCGCCCCGTCTGCCGGCCGCACCCACCCGAGCGGCGCCGCGTGGACGCTCATCAGCGGCGGGTTCGCCACGATCGCCACCATCACCCCGGCTGAACGGGACGCGCTTCACCACCTGGCGGGCGCGCTCGACCAGATGCCCGCCGCCGAGCAGACCGTCAAGGCCCTGCCGTTCACCCAGCCCGCCCGCGTCGACGACGACGGCAGTGTGCGGCCGGGCGACGACTTCAACGAGCGCGCCACGTGGGACGACATCATCGGCGCGCGCGGCTGGACGCGGCTCTACACCGACCGGCAGGGCGTCACCTACTGGTGCCGACCCGGCAAGACGTTCGGCATCTCGGCGACGACCGGCCGCGGCGGCATGGACAACCTGTATGTCTTCAGCACCTCGACTGATTTCGACGCCGAGAGGCCGTACGACAAGTTCGGCGCCTACGTGCTGCTCACCCAGGGCTCGACCAGCGCCGCCGCCATCAGCGCTGCCGCCAAGGACCTCGCCGGGCAGGGGTACGGCCGCCGCGGCGCCGACCGCGACGACTTCCGCGACCTGATCGCGCCCGGCGTCGACGGCAACCTCGCCACCGTCCACCAGCTGCACCCCGCGCCCGCGGCCGGCCCCGGCGCCCAGCATCGCGGGCACCTGCGCATGGCCGAGCGGTTCGTCGCCGAGCACGCCGACGCCCTGCGCTACGTCCACGGCATCGGCTGGCACCGCTGGGACGGCACCCGATGGGCCGCCGACGACCAGCGCGCCGACATCCAGGCCGCCGTCGCGACCACCAAGAACGCCCTGAGCGAGGCCATCACCCTTAAGGGCCAGGACCGCGACGACCTGCTCAAGGACGCCCGCAAGGCCGAGAACGCGTCCGGCGCCGAGGGCATGCTGAAGTTCGCCGCCGCGCTCCCGCCCATCACGACCGCCTCCAGCGCCCTGGACGCCGACCCGTACCTGTTTAACACCCCTGGCGGGACCCTCGACCTGAAGACCGGCACCATCCGGCCGAACGATCGCGCCGACCTGATCACCAAGGTCGCCGGCGCCGCTCCCCGGCTCGACCACAGCAGCGAGTGGGCCGCGTTCCTCGCCCGCATCCTGCCCGACCCCGAGGTCCGCGCGTTCGTGCAGCGCGTCTTCGGTTACGCAATGCTCGGCAAGGTCACCGAACACGTGATGCTGATCTTCACCGGGACCGGGGCCAACGGCAAGGGCACCACCCGCGACGCGCTCATGGCCGCCTTCGGCGACTACGGCATCGAGATCGACCCCGCGATGCTCATGGAGTCCAAGCACGAGCGGCACGGCGCCTTCAAGATGCGGTTACGGGGCGCCCGCCTGGTCTTCTGCTCCGAGACGGAGAAGGGCCGGCGCTTCGCCGAGGCCACCATGAAGCGGCTCGTCGGCGGCGACCCCATCGAGGCGAACCTGATGCACAAGAACCCCATCACGTTCCTGCCGTCGCACACCCTGATCATGCTGACGAACCACCTGCCCGCCGTATCCGGCGACGACCCGGCCGTGTGGCGCCGCCTGCTCGTCGTCCCCTTCGACGTCGTGATCCCCGCGAGCGAGCAGGACGGCGGCTTGCCCGACCGGCTCAAGGCGGACACCCCCGCCATCCTCGCCTGGGCCTACCAGGGGTGGCTGGACTACCAGCGGCAGGGCCTCAATCCACCCGACGCCGTACGGAAGCGCACGGAGGCGTACCAGGCCGACAGCGACGCCCTGGGCCGGTTCCTTGACGAGCGCACGATCAAGACCCCGCATGGCCACGTGAAGGCGCGGGAGCTGTTCACAGCCTGGACTCAATGGTGCTACGCGAACGGCGAGGACACGGGCTCGGAGAAGGCGTTCGCCGAGTCGATGGGCCAGCGCGGACACGAGAAGAAGCGCGGCGCCGGCGGGTTCGCCTATCGGGGCTTACTGCTGACGGCCGATGACTGCTAGGAACGCGCTGACCTGCGGAAGTGCAGGGTCGTGCAGGGTTCTCCGTTAATCGCCCATGGGCGCGCGCGTGGAGAGTTTCGGAAAACCCTGCACGACCCTACACACCCCCTCTGACCTGCAAAAAGACCAGGAAGACCCTACACACCCCGCCTGACCAGCGAAAACACCGGATAGGACCTGTCGTGACCCCCTCAGCGATTGCCCTTCTCGACCAGGCCACCGCCGCCACCCACCACTCCCTCGCCGCCCTCCACCACACCGCCCGACGCTTCAACGGCACCACCGGCGCAGCCACCCCCGGCGCCATCGGCAAGCAGATGGTCACCCGCCTCCACAACGGCCTCCACAGCGCCCACATCGGCTTCTGCCCCCACCTCACCGCCACCGCCCCACAGCCCGCCATCTGGACGCCCTGGGCCTCCGGGCTCATCCGCTGCGCCTCCTGCATGACCCGAACCGTCCGCCGTACCCGAGGCACCGCAGAAGACCACAAATGCGACCACTGCCGGCGCCGCGCCATCACCATGCACTTCGTCGGCCTCCAGCTCCCCGCCGTCGTCCTCAACCTCCCTGACCGCGCGCTCGCGCTCCCGCCCGTCCAGATCGACTACAGCCTCTGCGCCACCTGCAAGCAGCTCGACCAGCAGCCCGTCAAGGCCAGCGCCTAGCGACATGGACACCTCGGTGAGCGGCCACCAGCCCCGCCCCGGCCACCCCCCACAGCCTGGCCGGGTCGCCGCCCCTCCGGTGCCCGCCGAGTACGCCATGCCCGTCTGGCGCATCCTCCGCGCCGAGCTCGCCCGCCACCGCGCCGCCGGCGCCCAAGTCCCGCCCGGCCTCGCCGCCTGGCTCGACCAGCTGCGCGCCGCCGCCCTCACCCAGGCCATCCCCCCTTCCGGACATCCCCCCGCCCCGCCTCCGGACATCGGCGCAGACTGCGAGCACGTCTCCACAGACCGCCTCGCCGGCCTGCTCGACGTCACCGACCGGCACGCCCGCCGCCTCATGACCGAGGCCGGCTACCGGCAGACACGACGAGGCGCGTGGAGAGCCGCCGACGCCGCCGCCCTCGTGGCAGCCAGAAGGAGATGACCGTGGCCGTACCCAAGCCGCTTCCCCCCACCAACGAGGATTCCGCCATCCAGGCCGGGTTCGCCGCCCAGGAAACCTACGCGCACACCCTCGAAGACATCCGGCTCAACCAGCACACCTCACCCCTCGCCAAGGCCGAAGCCATCAACAACGCCTACGAGGCGCACGTCGCTGAGCTGGACCGTCTGTTCACCGACCTGCGCAGCCGCCGAGTCGCCCGCCTCGAATACCTGCAATCGCAGATCCCCGTCGGCGCCGGCGTCGACAACACCACCTCACCCGCCGACGCCGCTGTCCTCAACGCCGCGTTCCGGGCCGCGCTCGACCAGGTGCGCGCCGCCAACCGTGGCCAGCGGATCGACATGATGAAGCAGGGCCTGGCCTACAACGACCAGACCCTGGTACGCGCCGCCGTCACCTACGCCCACGAGACCAGCGACCAAGACCTCATGGACACATGGGCGGAGCACACAGGCACCGGCGACCTCGTCGCAGAGATGCGCAACATGGTCGACCTGGTCGTGGGACACGCCTTCGAGCGCCTCTGGGAAACCCAGGCGTTCCGCCACCCCGAGAAGCCGCGAGAGGTGGGCGACCTGGCCAGGCTCCGCGAGCAGGCAGCCAAGACCGAGCGCGCGATGACCGAGACGAGGCAGCGCGAGCGCCGGCGGAACTACCTCGCGTGAGCGTCCGCCCGCCCGCACAGCCACCTGGGGAGGGACCCCTGAGGGGCCAATCCAGAGACCGCGGGGGAGCGTTTGCGCTGGCGCCGCAGCTGAACGGCTTTGCGCGAGGCGCCGGTGGTGCTGGCGGTGGCGCTGATCTGGGGTTTCTCGGACGAATCTACGGAAGGTGCGATGGAGTTGAACAGGGAATTGGGGCAGGCCGCGGTCGCTTGGGCGGGGCTGGCCGGCGCGGTGGACGCTCTCGACGCTCACGACCTGGGGGCGTTGCACGAGATGCTGAAGTACTGGCGGGCGACCTTGCCGGGCTCGGTGGTGGCCTTGGTGGATGTGCTCGATCGGGCTCGAGAGGCGACCGTGGCAGTGATGGCGGACCGGCATGGCGCCACGGTGGCGGAGGTTGAGGCGCTTATCGCTGAGGTGCTGGCGGCTGGGGGCGGCGCGGATGGCTGATAGGACCGTGAGCGTCCGCTTGCGTTTGAACACGCAGGGCTTCACCTCTGGCACGACGGCTGTCAAGGGTGATCTGCGGGGACTGAACCGGGAACTGACGACGTCGTCGGGGTTCGCAGCCGGGTTCCGCAAGAAGTTGGAGGCCGCGACTGCGGCGCTGCCGAAGATCGAGATCGACGCGGACTCGTCGCCTGCTGAGGTCAAGTTGGCCCAGGTTCGGCACGAGTTGGAGAAGCTCGGCAAGCAGACCATCGGCGTCGACATCGACCCGCATCACGCGCTGATGGAGATGCAGCGGCTTCATGGCGAGTTGCTCTTGTTGGAGGAGGGCGCCTCGTTCGAGGTGCGGGCCGGGATCCAGCAGGCGACTGAGGACCTGGCGGCCGTGGAGGCTGAGGTGCGGCGCCTGGACGGGCGCGACGTCAAGCTCCACGTGGACGCCGACAGCAAGGAAGCGCTCGCTGACCTGGGGAAGGTCACCCTCGCGCTCGGTGCCCTCGGCACGGCCACGCCCGTGCTTGGCGCTGTCGCGGCGGGCGCGGTCAGCATGGGCGGCGCGTTCGCCGCTGCCGGCGCCGGTGTGGCGGGCTTCAAGGTGGTCGTCGCGGCCACGATGGACCGGGTCAAGGAAGCGGTGGAGTCGGCCGACTTCTCCAAGCTGAGCCCGGAGGAGTACAAGCTCGCGCAGAAGTGGGCCGAGTTCTCCGACGTCTACCTCGGCTGGCAGCGCTCGCTCAACCCTGAGGTGGTCCCGGCCATCGCGGGCGGGCTCGACCTGATGTCGACGACGCTGCCGAAGATTTCGCCGCTGGTGGCGGGCACGGCGTCGTCGTTCGTCGGACTGGAGAAGAACGCGCAGGCCGCGTTGAACGGGCCGTTCTGGACCCAGTTCCTGCACAATCTGGGCGTGGCCGCGCCGACCGCGGTGAGCGGCTTCGGCAACAGCCTCCTCAACGTCGGCACCGGCGTCGCCGGCATCATCGACGCGTTCCTGCCGTTCACCCCCACCGTGGTGGGCGGGGTCGAGGCTGCGACCCGGGCGTTCGCGGACTGGGGCCAGCAGCTCGACACGAGCCCCGAGTTCCGCGAGTTCGTCCAGTTCGTGAAGGAGAATGCGCCGGAGGCGTGGGAGCTCGTCAAGAACCTCGCCTCCGCGCTCGGCAACGTGGGCGAGGCGGTGATCCCGCTCGGCGTCGGCTCGATGTCTGGGCTGAACCTGCTTGCCTCGATCGTCGCCGGGATGGACCCCGAGCACATCCGGCTGATCGCGCTCGCCATCCTGGCCGTCAAGGGCGCCCAGGCCGGGCTGAAGGTGGCCAGCTTCTGGTCGGACCTCACCGGCAAGCTCGGCGGGCTCGGCGGCGCCGCGGACACAGCCAAGGGCAAGCTCGGCGGTCTGGGCAGCACGTTGCAGGCGGGCGGGGTCGCCGCCGCGGTGGCGGCGATCGCGGTCGGCGCGGACCAGTTGAGCGACTCGCTGATGGGCCTCAATCCGAACCTCGACAAGCTGTCGCGTGGGCTGGCCGATTTCGGCGCCGGCGGTAAGCCCTCGGCCGAGTTGCTGGATCAGCTCAAGCCGAAGATCGCCGGTGTGTCGAATCAGGTCGAGACGCTCATCGACAGCGCGGTACGGCTCACGGCGGACGACCCGTTCAACAAGGCCACCAACAGCGTGGCCGGGTTCGTCGACTCGTTCGACGTGGTCACGATCGACAACGGCCGCCAGGCGATCGACAACGTGGACGCCGGTCTGGCCCGCCTGGTGGAGGGCGGCCGGCCGGAGGAGGCGGCTCGTTCGTTCGAGATGCTCGCGCTGCGAGCGTCGGAGGCGGGCGTGCCTACGGCGCGGTTGAAGGAGTTGTTCCCGGAGTACGCGAACGCGGTGGCGGCGGCCGAGCAGGCTACGGCGGCGGCGAACGGCTCGTTGGGGCAGATGGGCCAGTCGGCCGGCGCGGCGGCGGCGAGCGTGTCCACGTTGCACAGCGCTCTGGGGCAGCTGGTCGGGCTGACGACGAACGCCATGTCCGCGGAGATCAGCTACAAGCGGGCGGTCGACGACGCCACCGCGGCGGTCAAGACCAACGGCGAGGCGACGTCGACCAGCACTGAGAAGGGCCGAGCCAACCGCGAGGCGCTGATCAATCTGGCGCAGTCGGCCAACAGCTACCGGCAGGCGCTCATCGACCAGGGCACCCCGCTGTCGGAGGTGACGGCCAAGCTCGGCACGCAGCGGACCGCGTTCATCCAGCTCGCGGAGAAGATGGGCTTCTCCAAGACGCAGGCCAAGGGCCTGGCCGACCAGCTCGGCCTGATCCCGGGCAACGTCAAGACGGATGTGAAGACGCCGGGCGGCAAGGAAGCGCTGGGCCTGATCCAGGAGTATCAGCGCAAGCTGAACGAGCTGGACGGCAAGGTCGTCTCGACCCGGGTGCGGACCATCTACGACAGTCCGTCGGGGCGTGCGGCGATCGAGCAGAAGAACCGCGCGATGGGCGGCATCGAACGCTACGCCTCGGGCGGGGTGCAGCGGTTCGCCGCCGGCGGGAAGTACAGTCCGCCGCCGCACATCGCCACCAAGCCGACCATCCTCTACGGGGAGGGATCGGCTCCCGAGGCGTTCATCCCGTTCGACCCCAAGTACCGGAGCCGGGCGATCTCCCTGCTCGGCGAGGTGGCCGGCGACTTCGGCCTGGAGGTGTACAACAAGCAGGCCGCGACCACGGTCACCAATCTGACCACGAGCGTCGACGGCGCCAACGTGACGATCTCGACGTCGCTCGACTCGGCCACGTCGATGCTGGGTGACACGCTCGGCGCGGCCGGGTCTCTCACCGGCGCGGTGTCCAGCGTCGGCGAGGTGGGCGGGCAGATGGTCGAGGCGTGGCAGTCGGGATCGCAGACGGTCGGCGACTCCGTGGGCGTCCTGGGCGACCAGGTGACGGCCGCTGCCAACCTGATCGTCGAGGCGGCGACCAAGCTGCGGGACGCGGCCATGGACGTGGCCGGGGCGATCGGTCAGGCTCGCACCTCCTCGACGTCGTCCAAGTCGAAGTCGAAGTCGGGCACCGGCGGCTCCGAGGGGTCGATCATCCCGCCGAAGCCGGGCACCGGCGGTTCTGAGGGGAGCGTCATCCCGCCGAAGCCCGGCAGCAAGGCGTCGAGCACCGGCCGGGGTTCGCTGGGCAGTGTGATCCCGCCGGCGCCGGCGCCGCACGGCGGGTCTCTCGGCTCTGTGATCCCGCCGGCGCCGGGCCGCGGGTCGCTCGGCTCCGTGATCCCACCTTCTCCAGGGGCGACGAATCACTCCCGCGTGTCGGCTCCGCAGAGGATGTCCGCGTCGATGATCGCGCCTATGGCCACTGCGGACACCGGCGGTTCGGCCGCGAGTTCAGGAAGCGGTGCGGCCGGCCGGTCCGGGTCTTTGATCAACGTAGAGAACCTGAACGTCACCAACCGGGCAGACGCGGACGCGACGGCCGCTTACCTGTATGCGCGGCTCGGCTCGAAGGGTCCGTGACACAGATCGGCCCCGCCCGATACCCCCCAAGGTCGGGCGGGGCCGCCGGCCCGGCGCGCGCAGTCCACGCCGGGAGCCTGGGCACTACCAGAGGTAGTGCAGATACACCTGGAATGCGGGCAGCATGAGGCGCATGTCCTTCAGCTCGCCGTTAAGCAGATCGACCACGGCTTCGAGGATCTTCATGCCGTCCGGGCCGGTGACCTGCACGGAGCGGCGCGAGTGCCGCACGCCGCCCTCGTAGATCCAATACCAGCCGTCCCCGTCTTGGACGAGCCGGTATGTGCCGGTCCTGGGCACCCACCACCGCGAGCTCGGGCTCACGGCAGGTCTCCCGTCCAGATCTGGAGCTCGCGGGTGAGGGCCGCGTGAGAGCGCAGGATCGCCCCCTGCACGTGGGCCTGCTCTGGGGTGGAAGCGGTGGCGGTCTCTTGGCTGCTGCGGTGCTTGAGGTGGTGGATCCCGTCAGCGTCGGTCTCAACGTCGCACTCGGGAATCTGGAGCGGGTTACGCTCGCTCATGGGTCGGACCTCCATCGTCCGATCGAGGGCCCGTTCCTCGCGTTCACTCCGCGGGGGCGGGCCCGAACTATGTCCGCGCTCAGTCTGCACCCCACTGCTACACACTGCTACCCCTGCTACATAGTGCAGTGTGCTGCAACCTGCTGGAATGGCCATCACCGCAGGTCAGTAGCGTGCAGTGCATGGAACTTCGCCCGGACGCCTACGTGTGGCGACAGGTTGCGGACGAGCTGATAAGCCGGATCAAGGCAGGCCAGTACCAGCCGGGCATGCCGATCCCGGCCGAGCGGCGTCTCGCCGACGAGCTGGGCGTGTCGATCGGCTCGGTGCGGCGGGCGATCGGCGTGCTGCGCGACGAGGGCTGGGTGAGCGTCCTGCCGCAGAAAGGCGTGTACGTCCGGCCAGCAGACGACTGGCCGGACGAGGCTTAACGCGCGAGCGAGCCCTTGCCGCCGCATCGCCGGCAGATGCCGTACGCCCGGCCGTTGAGGCGCGACGTCTTGCGGCCGGAGCCCTTGCAGGCGCGGCAGGACTTCTTCGGGTGGCGGGCCCGGTCCCACGCCACGTAGAGGACGAGCACGGTGACGGTGACGATGACGAGCAGGAGTTCCATAGGGGGCGCCCCTTCCAGGAGCCGATTTCGTGGGGGGCCGGATCGGGTCTACCGCCCCTACCGTGCAGGTCAGCGACGGTAGAGGCCGGGTAGACCCTGATCGGCGGGTAGAGCCTGGGTAGACCCGGCTCAGGCGGCGGCGAACAGCGCTGCGATGTCCTGGCGGCGGTAGCCGTTGCGGTTGACGCCGTCGATCTTCACGTCTCGCGGGGTGACGCCGTACGGCTTGAGCACCTCGGCGATCCGGGCCGCGGTCCAGCCGGGGCCGAGCGCCTCGACCAGGTCCGCGGTGTGCATCCGGTCGGCCTGGTCGAACGCGGCAAGGATCGCCTCGACGGGGTCCGCCTCGACCACACCCTGTTCCTGCGGGGGCAGCGTGCCGGCCGCGCGCCGCAGCTCGTACGCGACCGTGGCGACGTCGACCAGGTCGGAGCCCTCGTCGTTGAGGAAGTAGCTGCGGAGCTTGACCGGGTCGGAGCCGTCCGCGTCCAGGATGCCGACGCCGCGGTGTGAGCGCGGGATCTCCGAGGCGTCGTAGCCAGCGCCGGCGGCGCCCTGGCCGAGCACGGCGTTGGAGGCCGTCTTGTCCGGGCAGCGCATCGCCCACCGCAGCGAGCAGACGCCCTTCAGCGGTCCGGGGATGGCGTCGACCGTCATCCGCTGCGAGGCGAGCACCAGCAGCACGCCGGCCGCCGGGCCGCGCGCCGCGATGTCGACCATGGCCTCCACGATCTCCTCGCCGAGCGGCGAGGAGACGTAGTACCTGGTCTCATCGACCACCGTGAGCTCGACGTCGACGCCGAACCGGCGGCACAACTCAGGCGTGAGCTTGGTCGAGCCGCCGTTCTCGTCCAGCAGGTCGAACACCCGCTCCATCTGGTCTTGCATCTTCTTCAGGTGGGCGAGCAGCGCGGGCGCGTTCCGCTTGACCGCCGTGTGCGCGATGCGCCTCCACGGCCGGTGGTCGCCGGCGCCCTTGCCGTCGAAGAGGTGAATCTTCGGCGTGACCGCCAGCGCCGCGGCGCCGATGATGCCGTTCACGGCGGCGGACTTGCCGGCCCGCGGCTCGCCGGCCACCAGCAGCGAGGCGTCGACCAGGCGCAGCCGCTCAGGCTGGCCGCGGCCGTTCACCCCGGCCGGCACCCCGGCCCAGAAGTCCATGGGCTCGGTACGGCCGAGCAGCGGCGAGGGGTACACCTTCAGGAACGGATCGGACTTGGCCACGTACACCACCAGCCTGCCGGCGTGCTCATCGACCAGGTCGAACACCACCTGGGACTCGCCGACGCCGAGCGCGCTCGCGAAGTCGGCTTCCTTGCCGAGGCAGTGCCGGGCGCGCTGGCCGGGCGGCAGCTGCAGGACGGTGGACCAGCCGCCGTCCTGCGTCAACACGGGGGACGCCAGGCACATCCCGTCGGCCTTGCCGAGCTTGGCGGCGATCGCCGCGCGCACCACCGTGTTTTCCTGCGGGGTGCCGCCCTTCCTGCCGGGCAGCTTGAACGGCGTCGGCCGGCCCGCGAGCCGCTTGCGCGCCTCGACGAGCGAGCCCGTGGCGGCCACCGCGGCGACCGCGAGATACGGGGCGCGGGGATCCCACAGCGCGGTCGCGGTTGCCGTCGAGGCGAGGTAGCCGAGCCCCGCCATCCAGGCGGTACGGCGGCGGCGGGTGCGGACCTTCTCCCGGAACACGTAGTCGTCGGTGCCCGCGTAGTCGTCGGCCCGGATCCACTTCCACGCCACCCGCGCCAGCGACGACGTGCCGGCCACGGGCGCGCTGCCGACGCTGTAGACGAGCTTCACCGAGCGGCGGCCGTACTTGCCGTGCCGGAGGGCCCGGACGGCGCGGCGGGCGCGGCCGGGCGGCTTGGCCCAGAACCCGGCCGGCGTCTGCGGGCGGGAGAAGACGTCGGTGGCCGTCACGATCCCACCGCCGCGAGCTGGTCGAGGTACGCCCGTACCTCGCGTGCCCGGTCCGTACCTACGCCGAGCCGCGACTTGATCTCGCGCACCGCCGGCGTCTGCCCGCCGCGCAGCTCCTCGGAGAACTCCTCGACGGCCCGGCGCACGATCGGCGGCGGCTCCGGTACGGCCGTACCCGCCCGTACCTCATCGTCGGTCGCAGGAGGCTCGCCGCCCCCGCTCTTGCCCGGCTTCCCGGCGTCGGGAACCCGCGTGAGCTGGGCAGGTACGGGCGGGTACACGGCAGGTACAGGGAAAGGGAACCGCAGAACCGAGGGCACCTCCTCGCCCTGCGGCGGCGTGATCTCGGGCGGGTTCTCGACTCGCTCGACGTCAACCGTGGGCCTCTCGCCCATGGTTGCGGGTACGGCAGGTACGCCCTCAGGTACGGTCTCGACTTCGTCCCGGGCGGCCACGCTCAACAGGTGCGCCAGGCCGCCCAGCGCGACCGGCGGGACGATCGACACGGCGACGACGAGCAGCCACGCCGCGCCGCCGAGCACGATCACGTGCGCCTCGATGAGGTGGTAGACGGCGTTGGCGACCACCGACACCGCGACCGCGGCGAGGGCGTGGCCGAACGCGTGCCGGCGCACCTCCGCCGAGTACGCCAGCTTGTTCGTGGCGATCCGGGTCGCGGCGACGCCGTAGGCGTCGACCGTGAGCGGCAGCAGCCACGACAGGCGCAGCTCGACGCCGAACGCTCCGGCGCTGGCCGTCCACCCGGCCAGGTCGCCGAGCCCGGCCTGAGCGGTGAACGACGCGATGACCGTGGAGGCGGCCACGAGCACCACCGAGATGATGAGGATCCAGTCGCGCTTCACCACTGTGTGCTCCGCGGCGCGTGGGGGCCCTTGGAGCCGCGGGCGAGGGCGGAGACGAAGTCGGCGACGGTGTGCAGGGTGAGCAGGCGGAGGATGTCGGCGAGCGCGGTGGCGGCCGGCAGCGGGATGTCGAGGGTGTTGGCGGGCGCCCAGTCGGGGCCGTAGAGCACCTTCAGGTGGGGCTGGGCGCCCGGGCCGGCGACGACGTAGCGGATCTCGACGCCCTGGCGGTCGCCCTCGATGTCGGCGATCACCTGGAAGTGCAGGTCGGGCCCGCTGGCGTGGTCGTGCTCGCACCACGGCAGGGGGCACGGGCGGGCGGTTGGCGGTACGTTGTGGGACACGATTCGTCTCCTGTGTAGGCAGGTGATGGGTCGAGGCCCGGCCGGGAACGTCACTTCCCGGCCGGGCCGTTCTGCTATCGGGACGCCGCGCGGGCGGCGGACACCGCGTTGATGAGCCCGTAGGCCACCTGGAGAGCCTCCTCCAAGCTGATCTCGGCCTCCTGGTCGCCGCGGTCGGTGCAGACCGCGAGCGCGACCCTGGCGGCCTCGCCGGGCTCCTGGCGGAGCTGGGCGACGACGTCGCCGAACCGGTCGCCCTGGGCGATGGATGACTCGGCCAGGTCCCGCATCGCGCCCTCGTGCTCGACGTCGACGCCGTTGGAGTGGTCGGTCATGCACCACGGCGGGCACCCCGCCGTCGCGGCGGCCGGGGCGGTGTGGGCCGGCGGCACGTCCCGGCGGCCGCAGCCCGAGCAGGCGTAGACCGGCTGGCCGTCCTTGACGTCGACGAAGACCGCCGGGAGACCAGCCATGCGGCAGATCGCGCACACCCACGCCAGGAGCCGAAAGGCGGGGACGGCGATCGGGCCGGCCGGGGCGATCGTAAGCTGGGTCATTGGATCTCTTCCTGTGCGAGCAGGTGGTGATCAAGGGCTCGTCAGGTGGTCGCACACCCGACGAGCCCGCTACTTTCATAGCCAACAGAGTTGACACTAGGACCAGAAACGGGGCGGCGTCAACAATGTAGGCAACCCTTGTTTGCGGCCAAAGTTGTGGGACGATGGCGGCATGGCTAAAGATGAGATCCCGGAACTCCGTACCCTGCGCGAGGAGTACGACCGAGCGCGGACGGCGTTGTTCGCCGGCATCTACAAGCACCTCGCCCTCGGCGAGGGCTTGTCTCGAATCGGGCGGAGCGTCGACTGGTCGCGCGAGTACATCGCCCGCATCCGGGACGGCAAGGTGAAGGAAGCGACGGACGCAGTCCGCACCCAGTCCGCAGGATCATCGAAAACGCCCGAACACGATCAACGCTAGCCAACGCACGAAGGCGCAGGTCAAGCTAGGTGTCCGGGCGTTTACGCAGGTCAGCGATTCGAGGCAGAACTTCCGCTTCAACGTGTGATGGACCCCTGGGGCCTCTGCGGTCGTACGTGATGCGAGGTCCGATTTCCACCGGCGTCCCGCGCCCGGATCGGGGAGAGTCGTCCCGACTCGACCTCGATCCGGGAAAGCTGAGGACCAGCAAGAATGCACACGATCTCCGACCTGAAGGTGCTCTACTTCGGGACTCCGGTGGTGCTGATCGGCTCACGCAACGAGGACGGCTCGCCCAACCTGATGCCGATGTCGTCGGCCTGGTGGCTGGGCGACCACGCCATGCTGGGAGTGGGCAACAGCTCCCAGACCGCGGCCAACCTCGCCCGTGAGCGGGAGTGCGTGCTCAACCTCGTGCCGTCCACCCTCGTGGACGCCGTCGACCGGCTCGCGCTGCTGACCGCGAACCCGGCGGTCTCCCCCCGCCGGGTGGAGCAGGGCTACCGGCACGAGCGCGGCAAGTTCGCGGTGGCGGGGCTGACCGAGCAGGCGGCCGACCTGGTGAAGGCGCCGCGGGTGCTGGAGTGCCCGGTGCAGCTCGAATGCGTCGTGGAGGAGGCCCACGCGTTCGGCGGCCCGGACGGGAACGCGACCGCCTTCCAGGTCAGGGTGGTGCGCGCGCACGTGGAGGAGGAGCTGATCATCCCCGGGACGCACTACGTGGACCCGGTCGGGTGGGACCCGCTGATCATGAAGTTCTGCGAGTTCTTCGGCGGCGGTTCCAACCTGCGGCCGTCGCGCCTGGCCGAGGGCTGGCAGATGCCGCACCAGCTGGAACGGGCGGGGAGCGGCACGCTCGGCTGACGGCTCGGTTCCCGGGAGGACGGCGGCTCCTGGAAGGACTCGTGGTCGTGGAAAGATGAGACGTCAACCGCATGGGGCACCTGCGCGTCGAATCGTCACGGCGTTCACGCTGACTCGGGAGGGCCCTCATGATCCGTCGCATCATCCGGAAACGACGTCCCGCACCCTCGCTCACGGGCATCACCCTTGAGGAGGAGCTCGCCCTGCTCAGGGTGGAGCTCATGTACGGCCTGCGCGTCAACCGCGAGGCGTACCTGCGCAGGAAGGCGGACGAGCGGGAGGAACTGGCCGCGCGGATGCGCGATCGCGACGCCACCGCCATGCTCGCCGAGCTGCGGGGCACCCTCGAGCGCACGGTGCCCCGCCGTGACCTGCCCGCCCCGGCGGGAGACCACCTGCGCGCCCTGCGCGGCATCTCCTCCCCGGGCGACCACGAGCGGGCCTGAGGCGGCCCGCGTCCACGCGGGGTCCCGCGAGTCGGCCTGAGGCGGCCCGCGTCCACGCGGCCCCGTGAATCGGTCTGAGGCGGCCCGGTGTGAGGCGCTCGGCGTGTGCGCGGGGAGCGCCGGGAGCCCGCCTGAGCACCCTGGCGTGTACGCGGAGCGCGTAACGCCATCCTGGTGACCACCTGTCGCTCGGCAGCGGCGGTGACGGTGCCGCACGCCCGTCGGGGCGTGCGGCTGGGCGTCTTATACCAAATGCGCAGGTCGCGACAGTCCCTGCGCCCTTTGGACAGGAACCTCTGGCCACCGGGTAATGCGACAGAAGGTGTCTGGCCTGGTCAAAAGCCTATTCCGGACGTTTGCCGCAAGAACCAACACTCCGGCGTGTCATGCGTACTCGGTTTGCCCCCGGGCGGCGATGCCTGCAGCATGGGCGTGGCTTTCCTGGAACAATGGCGGAGACCGG
The DNA here is from genome assembly GCF_044459125.1 of Nonomuraea sp. NPDC050383. Lineage (NCBI taxonomy): Bacteria > Bacillati > Actinomycetota > Actinomycetes > Streptosporangiales > Streptosporangiaceae > Nonomuraea > Nonomuraea sp. NPDC050383. The sequence continues at coordinate 159,919 of NZ_JBITIP010000005.1, read as the reverse complement.
ATAGGGTGACTGCTTCACCACGGATGATGGGGATCGGCAACGGACGACACCGCGCCAGCCGGGGGGATTGGCGCGAGCGGAGGCGTGATGGCTCGTAGGTCAACCGTCCAGCACGGTCCTCGGATCGCTGGCGACCCCGAGCTTTCGGCACGCCCGGATCTCGCCGACTACGATCCGCCGCCCTCGCGGCGGCCCCGTCGCGGGCGCTGGTCGGGTGGTGGCGGACGCTGGCTGGTCTGGATGGGCCGCGCCATTCTCTGGGCGCTTATCGTGGTAATCGTGGTCAATGGGGTCCGTGCACCATTTGAGCGATTCACCCAGGAAAACGCCCCTGCTCCGAATGCGGTGACCGAGACCGGCAACGGATTCCCGACCCAGCGTGGCATGGCGTTCGCCGCCCAGTTCGCGGGCGTCTATCTGAATTTCAGTCCCGCCGATGCCACGAGCAGGCAGGGCAAACTCGCCGCGTTCCTGGCCGAGGGCATGGCGCCCCAGCTCGGCTGGGACGGCAACGGCAAGTTCGCCGCCGTCGCCATCCAGCCGTACGACATCCAGGCCAGCGACGCCAGCAACGCCGTCGTCGCGGTCGCCTTCCAGTCGGGCACGCGCAGGATGCTGCTGTCCGTGCCGATCTACTACTCCGGCGACGACGCCGGCGGCAGGTTCGTCGTCTCGGGCAGGCCGGCGATCCTGCCCGCGCCCGCGCCCGCCGACCTTCCGCAGGTCGCCGCGGCCGAGACCGACGACGTCGCGGAGGCCGAGCTCAAGCCCCAGCTGGAGGGCTTCTTCAAGAGCTACGCCTCAGGGGACACCGAGGGGTTGCAGCGTTATCTCGCCGTCGGCACGACCCTGCCGAGCTTCGGTGGGGCGTTCACCTTCGGCGGGTTGCAGGAGCTCGTGGTGCCTGTGGGGGGTGCCACCCGAGAGGTCGAGGCAGTGGTGGTGTGGGTCGTGCCCGGCGCCACACCGACGGCCGAACCCACGGCCGACGCGAGCGCGGCGGCCGGCCGCATCGAGCAGGGCTACCGCCTCACCGTCGAGAAGCAGGGCGACAAGTGGTACGTCAAGGACATCCGCGGCGCCGGTCGGGCCGTTGGATAGACGCACGACCGCGCTGCTGATCGGCACCCCCCGGGAGGACAAGAAGTGATCTTGAAAACCATAGTGCTCAACCTGATCGAGATGACGCCGTCGCCCGCTCCGACCGGCGTCAACACCGAAGGGCTCGCCGACTTCCTGCGCGCCTTCTTCGCCCCGCTTTTCCTCGTCGTCGTGTCGGTGGTCGCGCTGTTCTTCCTCTTCACCCGCGAGATCACCCGGTTCGTACAGTTCCTGATCCTGGCCGTGGCCATCGGCGTGATCTTCTACGTGCCCAACATCATCGAGGTGACGGCCAAGGCGATCGCGGGTGCCCTAGGCATCAAGTAGAGGATTGAGACCGCTCCATGGCGGTCATGAACGAGCGGGTGGAGAGGAGGACCGCGTGGACCTGCCCACGTACACGAATATCTGGCGCATCGAGAAGCGGCTCTACAAGCTGTACGACCTACGGCTGCCGATGCCGCTGCCCATTGTCTGGATAGGCGTGTTCGTCGGAGTGTTCGTGCCGTGGTCGCTCCTGCTGGTGCTCGTCGGCGTCCCCGTGGCGATGCCGTGGCACGTGCTGTTCCTGGTGCCGCCGGGCATCGTCACCTGGCTGTCCACCCGTCCCGTCATCGAGGGCAAGCGCCTGACCGAGCTGCTGGAGTCGCAGCTGCGCTACCTCGGGCAGCCGCGCGCCTGGTACCGCCTGGCGCCCATGTCCGAGCCCGAGGCGATCACCTTCTCCGGCCGCGTCTGGCACACCGCGCCCGTCCCGGTACGCGTGAAGAAGGCGCGCAAGGCGCGCGCCGCCCAGCGCGGGTCCCGGGTCGTCGAGGCGCCCGCCGGGCCGCGCGCGGTGCGTCCCGCCGTCGCGGCCGCGGCCGCCGCCGCCGCGCAGGCCCCGGTCGCCGAGCCCACGTCCGCCACCGCCGTCGCCGCCACCCGTACCGGCCGGGCCGCCCGCGGCGCCGCCTCCCGGCGCGGCACGGCCCCCGCCCTCGGCACCGCCGCCGCGGTCGCCGCCGCTCGCGAGGAGCCGGTGACCGTGCAGGGCGAGTCCTCCACGGTCACGCTGCGGGGCGACGTCACGGTCGGAGGCGACGTCACGGTACGCGGTGACGTCCACGTGGAGGGAGAGGTCACCGTACGCGGAGAGCCGGCGCCCGTTCGCTGGGGCGAGCTGTACGGCGACGAGGCGGCACGGCAGGACGCCGGGTCCACGCCTGAGGGCGGGCCCGGGGAGGGCGACGTCAGTTCCGCCGACCCGGGCGAGACGCGAACCGGCCGGCCCGCCCGCCGGACCGCGGCCGAGACGTCGCAGCCGGTCCGTGAGCGCCGGACCGACCCGCAGCCGGTACGCCCACCCGCCCAGGGTGAGGAGCGGGAGTCCGGCGCGCGGCGTGAGAAGCGGTCCGGGGCCCGGCAGGAGCCCGTGGTGGGCAAGCCCATCGACACGGAGGCCCTTCGCCGGCTGCGCAAGCTCGCGGCCAGCGCCGACCCGCAGCCCTCCGCGCCCACCCGTGGTGCCTCACCCGCGCTCCCTGGCCCCCAGACCGGGGCCGCCCCCCAGCCCGATCTTCCTGCGCCGCCCACTCTGCGCACACCGCCCAACCCCCGCACCGACCTCCCCGCACCGCCGCGCTCCAACGGGTCTGCCGTGGAGAGCGGCGCCGCGGACCTTGGCCCCGGCGCGGAGGCAGGGGACGATCGTCGTCTCACGGGTGAGCGTCCGGGGGATGACGAGGCGGCCCGCATGCAACACCGCAAGGGGCAACCGCCCAGGCAGGTGTGGCCGCCGCTCGGTCCCGACTCCGAGCCGGTCCGTCTCATCCCACCGGTTCTCGGCCGTTCCGAGGCCGAGCCCGAGCAGGGGCAGGCCGACACCGAGCCCGAGCAGGCCACGACCGAGCAGGCCACGACCGAGCAGGAGCACCGCGAGTCGGAGGCCGAGCAGGAGCGGGCTCACCCCGAGACCGGGCACGCCCAGCCGGAGAGCGACAGGGCCGAGTCTGCTCACGCGGAAGCTGAGCACGCCGAGGCTGGGCAGGAGCAGGGGGCGGCCGTCGCGCAGGCGCGCGCAGAAGGGGCTGCCACTCCGGTGACGGCTCCCGAGGAGGAAGCGGCCGACGAAGGGCCCACGGCGGTCGAGACGGGTGCGTCCAGGACGGCCGTCTCCCAGACGACGGTGTCCGAGACCGTTGCGTCGGAGACGGCGATGTCCGAGAGCGTTGCGTCCGAGAGCGTTGCGTCCGATACGGCGATGTCCGGGACGGTCGCGTCTGAGACGGCGGTGTCCGAGACGGTCGCGTCTGAGCGGGGCGCGTCTGAGAGCGGCCTGCGCGAGAGTGCTGGTCGTGAGGGCGGGTCGCGCGAGTCCGCCACGCGTGAAACCGGACCTCGTGAAACCGGACCTCGTGAAACCGGACCTCGTGAAACCGGACCCCGTACGGCCGCACCTCGTGAGGCCGGTCCCCGTGCGGCCGGACCTCGTGAGACCGCCCCCCAGGAGACCGCCCCCCAGGAGACCGCCCCCCAGGAGACCGCCCCCCAGGAGACCGCCCCCCAGGAGGCCGCCTCCCGTGAGGGCGGGCTTGGGCAAGGGGCTGGGCAGCGCGTCGTGGGGGCGGCCGGGAGCCGGGAAGGGCGGGTGCGGAGGGTCGAGTCCGTCGTCGGGCGCGACTCCGGCGGGTGGCGGCGCATCGCGCAGGTCGTCGTCGGCGGCGGCGGTGTGCGCAGCGACGGGTCCGAGATCGACGAGGCCCGCGCCCGCGCCGTCTTCAGCGGCAGCCGCCGCATCGTGGTGCTCGGCTGCACCGGCGGCGCCGGGCAGAGCACGACCGCGCTGATGCTGGGCCACACCCTGGCCCGCCACCGCGACGACAAGGTGATCGCCGTCGACGCCAACACCGGCGGCGAGACCATGACGAGCAGGGTGACCCCCGAGACGCCCGAGACGCTGGCCTCGCTGCTGGCCGGGCTGGATCATGTCGGCGGCTACCTGTCGATGCGGGGCTACACCACCCGCACCGCCTCCGGGCTGGAGGTGATCGGGGCCGACACCGACGCGGACGCGGAGCGGCGGATGTCGGACCGCACGCTGTTCTCCGACCACCGCCTCGGCCAGGCCATCCACCTGCTCGACCGTCACTACAAGCTGACCGTCGTCGACCCGGCCGCCGCGCTGGCCGCCCGCGTCCTGCCGTACGCGGACCAGCTCGTGCTCGTGGTCCCCGCGAGCGAGGAGGCCGCGGAGGCGGTGGCGATGACGTACGAGTGGCTGGACGGGCACGGCTGCGCGGACCTGCGCAGGCGGGCCGTCATGGTGGTCAACGGGGTGAGCAGGCGCTCGATGTCCGACGTCGAGCAGGCGGAGGCGGTGGCCCGCGGCAGGTGCCGGGCCATCGTCCGGGTCCCCTGGGAGGACGACCTGGCGCCGGGGGGCGCGGGGATCGCCGACCCGGGGCAGTTGCGCGCGGCCGGTCGCCGGGCCTACCTGGCCCTCGCCGGCGTGGTGGTCGCGGGCTTCGCGGCACAGTCCGTCCGAGTGAGCGAAGAGGAGTTGGCGAGTGACCCCCCCGGCACGAGAATCGGTGAGCGTTAAGTGAACGAGCGAGCGTGGACGCCCGGCTCATGCGCCGAGGGGGTGGCATGAGCCGGGCGTCCAGAGCGCACCAGCGCCTCGCGGTCCGTTACTTCGACGACCGCATCCTGCTCACGGACACCAGCGCATGGGCGTACTTCCGCCTGCCGACGGTCAGCTACGAGTTCGTCACGCCCGAGGAACGCGAGGCGCTGGCCACCAACATCACGATCGCGCTGGCCGCGATCAGGATGCCGGACGCCGAGGTCCACCTGCGGGTGGCGCACCGCACGTACCCCGCGGCGGAGTGGGCGATGACGCTGAACGGCACGTCCGACGAGGGGCCGGGCTGGCGCGACTACCTGGAGGAGATGTACCGGCACGTCTGGGCGAAGGACTTCTGGACGAAAGAGGTGTACCTCGGCGTCCGGCTCGGCCCGCGCGGCCGGCAGATCGGCGGCGGCGTGCTGTCGCAGCTGTTCGGCTTCTACCAGCGCACCGAGAAGGTGCTGGGCATCGCCGACGACCACGTGCCGGACAGTGAGATCGCCCGCTGGACGGAGCAGGCCGAGCGGCTCGGCAGGGCGCTGGCCTCCAGCGCCCTGTACGCCCGTCACGCCACCTCCGTCGAGGTGGCGTGGCTGTTCCAGCACGCGGCGGCGGGCGGCATCGGTGATCCGCCGCCGTCGGCCAGCTCGAAGCGGCGCTGGGGCAGGGGCGAGATCGAGTCGCTGGTGGAGGGTGAGATCCACAACGGCCGGTCGTTGCTGCGGATCGTGCAGCCGCAGGGCGACTCGTACGTGGCGCACCTGTCGTTCGCCCGCTTCCCCGACCTCATGCCGTTCCCGGACGGCGAGCCGTGGATGCACTTCGCCGACCAGCTCCCGTTCCCGGTGGAGATCTCGTCACGGATGCGGCTGATCCCGCCGGTGAAGGCGTCCAAGGACGTCGCGCGCAAGCTGGCGCACGCCCGCGACATGGACATCCACATCCGCGAGGCGGGCGCGGAGGCGCCGATCGCGCTGGCGGAGCAGATCGACGCGGCCCGCATGCTGGAGCACGGCATCACCAAGGAGCGGCTGCCCTTCGTGTACGGCTGGCACCGCCTCATCGTGTCGGCCCCGACCGAGGACATCTGCGTGCAGCGGGTGGAGGCGGTCGTCGAGCACTACCGCGACATGGGCATCGACGTGGTCAACTCGACGGGCGACCAGTTCTCGCTGTTCTGCGAGGCGCTGCCGGGCGAGAAGGTGCGGGTCAACGCCTACGCCCAGCGCCAGCCGCTGCGTACGATCGCGGGCGGCATGTCCACGGCGACGGTCGACCTCGGCGACCGGCTCGGCGAGGGCAGCGAGGGCTGGCACGGCCCGTACATCGGCGAGACCGTGGGCCGGGCGCGCAGCATCGTCCACTTCGACCCGCTGGTCGCGGCGACCCGCAACCGGCCGACGGCCATCGCGATCACCGGCGAGCCGGGCGGCGGCAAGACGACGCTCGCGCTGTTGATGATCTACCAGATGGCCCTGCGCGGCGTCACGGTGGCGGTGATCGATCCGAAGGGCGACGCCGAGTCGCTGGTGCAGCTCCTGCAGAAGCGGGGGCGCAGGGCGCGGATCATCCCGCTCGGCTCGGCCGCGCCGGGCCTGCTGGACCCGTTCTCGTTCGGCGACGACATCGCGGCCAAGAAGACCATGGCCACGGAGACGCTGCGCCTGCTGCTGCCGCGCATGTCGGAGGAGCGGGAGTCGGCCATGATCCAGGCCGTCGCCGCCGTGTCCAACGCGCCGGACCCGTCGCTGGGCAAGGTCGTGGAGTTCCTGGAGCAGTCGGAGGACGCGGCCTCCAAGAACCTCGGGGCCGTGCTCCGCTCGATGTCGGAGATGCACCTGGCGCGGTTGTGCTTCGACCCGTCGGGCGGCGACCAGATCGACAGCGAGGGCTGGACGACCGTGTTCACGCTGGGCGGGCTGACGCTGCCGGACGCGGCCACCACCCGCGACGACTACTCCTACGAGCAGCGGCTGTCGGTGGCGCTGCTCTACCTGGTGTCGCAGTTCGCGCGGCGGCTGATGAACGGGCTCGACCGCCGCGCCCCGAAGGCGATCTTCCTGGACGAGGCGTGGGCGATCACGTCGACGCCCGAGGGCGCCAAGCTGGTGCCCGAGGTCAGCCGGATGGGCCGGTCTCGTAACACCGCGCTCGTCCTGGTCTCGCAGAACGCCGGCGACCTGCTGAACGAGCAGGTGACCAACTGCCTGTCGTCGGTGTTCGCGTTCCGGTCCACCGAGCGGGTCGAGGTGGACCACGTCATGTCCCTGCTCGGGGTGGAGCCGTCGGAGGAGCACAAGGCGGTGCTGCGCTCGCTCGGCAACGGCGAGTGCGTGTTCCGTGATCTGGACGGCCGGGCCGGCCGCATCGCAGTGGACCTGATCTCGGAGGAGCTGCTGCGCTGGCTCGACACGAATCCGACGCACGACAAACCCGGCGACAGCGGGCATGATCTTCAAGGGGGAGTGGGCCGAGCGCAGGAGGTACGGTCATGAAGGTCCGGCTACCCAGGCGGCTCGCGCTCGCGCTGGCCCTGATCGCGGGCATCCTCGTGGTCCCGCTCGTGGTGGGTGGCATGTCGCCGGCCGCCGCGGCCCCGTGCGACCTGTCGCCGGCGCTCACCCCCGAGGTGATCGGCAGCGGCGTCGACGGCATGATCTCACCGCCGCCTCCCGAGGGCACGGTCCCGGCGGCGACCACGAACTACGCGCAGTTCGGCATGAGCGGCCAGTTCTGGCACACGTACGGGCTGGGCTGCTCCGACATCGTCGCCGTCCTGGGCAACGGCTGGGCCAACACGGTCTTCCTGTGGGCCAAGGCGATCGACCGGGTGACGATCACCACCTACCAGGCCGCCGCCACGGAGGGGCCGCTCCAGTCCATCAAGAACGTGGTGGACGACATCGTCACGAACCTGTCGGAGGCGATGTACTGGCCGTTCCTGCGCCCGATCGTGATCCTCGGCGCGATCTGGCTGGCCTGGTACGGGCTGATCCGCAAGCGCGCCACGACGACGGCCGAGGGCGTCATCTGGATGGTGCTGGCCGTCACGGTCGCGACCTGGTTCTTCAGCCGGCCGGGCGACTTCACGGGCCTCGGCAAGATCGTCACGGACAAGACCGGCGAGGTGGTCAACTCTGCCTTCTCCGGTCTGCCCGGCGCGGGCGGCGCCTCCTGCCTGCCCGGTCCCGGCCAGACCAACCCGCAGGTGAAGGCCGGCGGCTACGGCCAGACGGGCACCCCGGGGGTCGACCAGAACGCCGACGCCCTGTGGTCGACGCTCGTCTGCAAGCCGTGGCTGGTGGGCCTGTTCGGCACGGCCGACCCGAACGCGCCCGTGGTGCGCGACTACGGCCGGCTCATGCTGGAGACGCAGGCTATCCCGGCGCCGACGGCGGGCCAGCAGGCCGCCGACCCGGCGGCGCACCAGGCGAAGTACGCCGAGATCGCGGAGAAGCTCCAGAGCGACCCACGCTTCGCGATCTTCCAGGGCAAGGACTGGACGTCGCGGCTCGGCGTGGCCATCGGCGCGCTGATCGCCGCCCTGGTCGCGGGCGTGCTCATCTTCCTGGTGGCGGTGTCGCTGCTGGTGCTGAAGGTCGGCTTCCTGCTGTTGCTGATCATGGGACCGGTGTTCCTGCTGATCGGCGTGCATCCGGGCAGCGGGCGCATCATCGCGATGCGCTGGGTGGAGATGCTCGTCGGCACGCTGCTGCGGCAGGCCGTGCTCGCGCTGGTGCTCGGCGTGCTCGTGTACGGCTATGCGCTGATCATCTCCACGGCGATGCCGTGGGGGCTGCAGATCCTGTTCATGGCCCTGCTGACGATCGCGGTGTTCTTCTACCGCAGGCCGTTCCAGCACCTGTTCGCCTCGATGAACGGCCACACGCTGGCCACCCGCATGCTCGGCGAGGCGGCCAGCTCCCGCACGCTGGAGCGGTCGGCCGTGGCGCTGCCGCCGGTGGCCTCGGCCCGCATCGGGCGCTGGGGCGTGCGCAAGGCGGAGCCGCTCATCCAGGCCGCCGCGACCGGCGCGGCGGCGGGGTCGGCGGCGGCCTCGGCCGTGGCGCAGGGCCGGGCCCGCGGCGAGGAGGCGGCGGCCGGTGGCGGGCAGCAGGGCACGCGGGTGCCCGCCACGGCGGCTCCGCTGGCCACCGACCAGCAGGGCGGCAAGGCGGCGTCCCGGCAGGTGCCGGCGCCGCGTCCGGGCTCGGCGCCGCCGCTCAACCTCGGCGGGACGCCGGCCCGCACGCGGGGCGCCGCGACCCCGGGCGGAGCTCGGGCGGCGGGCGGCGCGGCCGGTGGTGCGACGGGTGGCGCCTCGGGCGGTGCGTCGGGCGGGTCGGGCCCGCGCGTGTCCGGTGGGACCGGTCCGCGGGTGTCGGGCGGCGCGGGCGCGGTGTCCCGGCTGGCGGGAGCGGGTGGCGGCGGCAACCGCGGTGGCGGCGGCAACACCGGCGGTGACGGCGGTGGCGCAGGCTCATCAGGTGGCTCGTCAGGCGGTGGTGGCTGGTTCGGCGGCCGGTCCGGTGGTGGCTGGGCGTCGCGCGGCGGCGGCTCGGGCGGCTCGGGCGGCTCCGGCGGCGGGATCTTCGGAGGCTCGGGGTCCGGCGGGTCACGGTCCGGCGGGTCACGGTCCGGAGGCTCGGGCGGCGGGCTGTTCGGCGGCGGGTCGAGGTCGCGAGGGTCCGGCGGTTCCGGCGGGTCGCGTTCGGGCGGCTCCCGGTGGGGCGACTCGGGCGGCCGGCGGTCGTCGAGCAGCGGCTCCTCGGGCGGCGGGATCTTCGGCGGGTCGTCGCGGCCGGCCGACGCGCCGCGAAGCCGCGCGGAGGAGCCGCCGCCGCTGTGGCTGCCCAGCCGCCGCGGCAACGGCTCCGGCGGTCACGAGCCGGACGTGCCGTTCTGGCTCAAGCCCGGCGGTCAGGACAGGGACTGACGATGGCCCTGCCCGGTGACAAGCGGGGGCTGGCGTTCGCCGCCATCGTGGTGGTGATCGCCGCCGTCGGCCTCTACGTGACGATGTGGCCCGGCTCCGGCGAATCCGCCGAGGAGAAGCCGGTCGCCGGCCGTACGCCGAGCGGCGTGGTGACCGTGCCGCGCAGCACGCCCCTGGCGACGGCCAGCGACGCCCCGTTCGACATCTACGCGTACCTGCCGATGTCGAAGGAGCAGCTCGCGGCGTCGGCCGACCTGGCCGAGCGGTTCACCGCCGCGTACGGCACCTTCCGCTACGACGAGGACCCGGCGGCGTACGCCGACCGGGTCAAGGCGTTCGCCACGGCGGACCTCGGCGCCGTCCTGGCACGCACCCTCACCTCGCCCGGCACGGTCGAGCGCAACCGCGCCGACGAGGTGGTGTCCACGGCCACGGCCAAGGTGAAGGAGATCAGGTCGGTGGAGAAGACGTCTGTGGTCCTCGTCGTCACCGGCACGCAGCAGATCACCGCCAAGAGCGGGAACAAGCAGCTCACCGACGACTACGCGGTGACGGTGAGCGAGATGGGCACCGACTGGCGGGTGTTCGACCTGCAACCCGCCGGAGAGGGCCAGGACGGGGACACCACGGGGTGAACCTCTCACGTACCCGCGTGGCCCTGGCACTCGGCGCGGCCGGGGCGGTCCTGCTCGCGCTGGTCATCGTGTCGCCGATGCTCATGACCTCGATCCCGTCGTTCATCGGCAACGGCGGGGAGCAGCCCGACTGCGGGAGCGAGGCGAAGGCGCAGGAGGCGTCCGACTCGGCCGCCTCGGACATCCCGCCCGACTACCTGGAGCTGTACAAGAAGAACGGCGAGAAGCTGGGCGTGCAGTGGACGATCCTGGCGGCCGTGGGCAAGCGCGAGACCGACCACGGCCGGTCCGACCTGCCCGGCGTCAAGAGCGGCACCAACTACGCGGGCGCGGCCGGGCCGATGCAGTTCCTCATCAGCACGTGGGGCGGCAAGGCCAGGGTCCCGATGTCGTCGCAGGTCAACGGCTACGCCTCCGACGGCGACGGTGACGGGATCGGCGACATCTACAACCCGGCCGACGCGATCCTCGGCGCGGCCAAGATGCTCAAGCGCAACGGCGCGCCGGAGAACGTGCGGCGGGCGCTGTTCGTCTACAACCGGGCCTGGTGGTACGTGGACCAGGTCGAGGAGATCGCCCGCCGCTACGCCAAGTCGGGCGAGGTCCAGGAGCCGCCGGAGGCCGACGGCGCCTGCGACGACCCGCTGGTGGAGGCGGCGCCGAGCGAGGTGGTGGGTAAGATCCTGGCGTTCGCGCTGAAGCAGCGGGGCAAGCCGTACCTGTGGGGCGGCACGGGTCCTGACGCGTTCGACTGCTCGGGGATCATCTACGCGGCCTACCAGGCCGCGGGGTTGCACATCCCGCGCACCACGTTCCAGCAGTGGCCGTACGGCGTGAAGGTGTCGCAGGGCGACGAGCAGCCGGGCGACCTGGTGTTCTTCAACGCGGGGCCGGGCACATCGCCCGATAACCCGGGACATGTGGGGATGGTCGTGTCGAAGGGGAAGATGATCGAGGCGCGGTGCCGGCTGTGCGGGCCGATCAAGGTGACGGCGTACGAGTCGCGTACGAACATCGTGGGCTTCACCCGGCCGCTGCAGAACCCGGACACCCTCGAGCAGCTCAAGAAACTGCGGACGCTATGACGGTGGTCGTGGTGGCGGCGGTGATCGTCGATGCGCGGAGGCGGGTGCTCGCCGCGCAGCGTGCCGAGCCGCCCGCGCTGGCCGGCGGCTGGGAGTTCCCGGGCGGCAAGGTGGACCCGGGCGAGAGCGAGGCCGAGGCGCTCGTGCGCGAGTGCCGGGAGGAGCTCGGCGTGGAGGTCGCCGTGGGGGAGCGGGTCGGCGGCGACTGGGCGCTGGCCGAGGGCTACGTCATGCGGGTGTGGCTCTGCTCCTTGGCCGCCGGCACGCCGGAGGCCAAGGAGCACCTGGCGCTGCGGTGGCTGGCGCCCGGCGAGTACTTCGACGTGGCCTGGCTGGGGGCGGACCTGCCGGTCATGCGGGCGGTCGAGGAGGTTCTGCGCGCAGGTTAGCCGGGATTTGTCAGGGAATCTGGCGGTACTTCCGTCTTTACTGTGCCTTTTACCGGGCTAAGATTCCTTTGACGATTAAGATCCTCATGACCATGGTTTCGGATCGTGCGGAGGGCACAGGTGGCACGCACGCGAGCGACGGCTGTCTCCGCGATGGTCCTTTCGCTGGGCCTGACCGGCATCGGCGCCGCGCCGTTCGTCATCCAGAGCGCCAGCGCCTCGGTGTCGGCCTACGATCCCGCCGTCGATCCGTGCGACACCGACCAGTTCTGCGAGAGCTCCCCAGAGGTCACGATCACGGTCACCACCACGCTGCCCACGCCTGAGGAGCAGCCGGAGACCACGATCACCAAGACCATCACCAAGTCGCCGCCCGCCACCAAGACGGCCCAGCCGACGCCGAAGAAGACCAGGACCAGCACGGCTCCCACCCCGCCGCCCAGCACCCCGGACCAGACCCTCCCGCCGGTGGTCCCGCCGCCGCAGACGTCGGCCTCGGTGGAGGATCCGCTCGCGTCGCCGAGCGAGGAGCCCACGGAGGAGCAGAGCCTGCTGTTGCCGAGCGTCGCCGGCACCGACACCCCCACGGCGACGCCGACGACCACCCCGCAGGAGACCTCGACGAGCGAGTCGGTCCAGCTCGAGGTGCGCGCCGCGACTCCGGAGTTCGACCAGGCCGAGATGACGCGCAAGCTCAGCATCCCGGCGCTGGTCATGGTGCTGCTGGTGCTGTTCGCGGTGCTGATCTTCGAGGGGCGGCTGCGCCGGATGGCGCACGCGGCGGCCGTCCGCAGGGCCGGCCCGCAGGTGCCCCGGCCCGACCTGGGCGGCCCGGGGTACCCCGGCGGCTATCCGCCCGGCGGGCCCTACCCGAGTGGTTACCCCATGGGTCCCGGCTACCCGCCGCCCGCCGGTTACCCCGCGGGTCCCGGTTACGCCGCCGCGGGTCCGCACGGCTACCCGGGTACGACGGCGTACGCGCCGATCCTCAGCTTCGTGCCGGTCCAGACGTATCCCGGCGGCCCGCTCCAGTACGGGGCCGTCTACCAGGACCCGAACACGTACGGCGGGCCCGACGCGGGTGTTCCCGTGCTGCCCGGCCTGCCCAGTCCTCCGCCCGAGCCGGCCGCCGAGCCGGTGGTGCTCTACAGCAACGAGCCGGTCGAGGAGGAGCGCCACGGGGCGTACCGGGCGCCGTTCGAGCCGCTGGTCCCGCCGGAGCAGCCGCCGGCCGACATCCCGGCGGGCGGCGCCGCGCCGTTCGAGGCGCCGCCGGAGCACCCCGTGAGCTCGGCCTCGGCCGCCGAGACGGGCGACGCGGAGCCCTGGCAGGCGCCCGCGGCCGGCCCCGACCCCAACGCGACGCTGATCGAGTTCCTGCCGGACGAGGACGGCGGCAAGCACCGCCGCAAGCACTGAGCGCTCCGCGCGAGACCCTGACCCAAACGCCGAGGCGGCCGGTGGAATCCCACCGGCCGCCTCGGCGCTTTCAGACGCGGGTCACTTCGGGCGACGGAAGATCTTGTTGCCGAGCCACACCAGCGGGTCGTACTTGCGGTCCACCACGCGCTCCTTCATCGGGATCAGCGCGTTGTCGGTGATCTTGATGTGCTCGGGGCAGACCTCGGTGCAGCACTTGGTGATGTTGCAGTAGCCGAGCCCGTGCTCCTCCTGCGCCGACTCCTGGCGCTCGGCCACGTCGTACGGGTGCATGTCGAGCTCCGCGATGCGCATGAGGAAGCGCGGCCCCGCGAAGGACGTCTTGTTCTCCTCGTGGTCACGGATGACGTGGCAGACGTTGTTGCACATGAAGCACTCGATGCACTTGCGGAACTCCTGGGACCGCTCGACGTCGATCTGCTTCATGCGGTACTCGCCCGGCCGTACCCCCGACGGGGGCGTGAACGAGGGGATCTCCCGCGCCTTCTGGTAGTTGAACGAGACGTCCGTGACCAGGTCCTTGATGACGGGGAAGGTCCGCATCGGGGTGACCGTGATCGTCTCGTCCTCCTCGAAGGTGGACATCCGGGTCATGCAGCCCAGCCGCGGCTTGCCGTTGATCTCCATGGAGCAGGAGCCGCACTTGCCGGCCTTGCAGTTCCAGCGGACCGCCAGGTCGGGCGCCTGGGTGGCCTGGAGGCGATGGATGATGTCGAGGACGACCTCGCCCTCGTTCACCTCGACGGTGAAGTCCTCGAGCTTGCCCTCTCCGCCCTCACCGCGCCAGACTTTGAACTTCGCCTTGTAGCTCATCTCGAAATCCCGTCGAACTCTGTCATCTCTTCGTCGGTGAGGTACTTCTTCAGCTCGTCGCGCTCGAACAGCGTGATCAGGTCGTCGCGCATCGCCGGCTGGGTCTTCTCCTCGACCGTGACCGAGGAGCCGTCGGCCGTGGAGCAGACGAGCAGCTTGCGGCGCCACGCGGGGTTCATGCCGGGGAAGTCGTCGCGGGTGTGACCGCCGCGGCTCTCCTCGCGCAGCAGCGCGGCGCGGGCCACACACTCGGAGACCAGGACCATGTTGCGCAGGTCGAGCGCCAGGTGCCAGCCGGGGTTGTAGATCCGGGACCCGGCGGCGCCGACGAGGCGGACCCGCTCCTTGAGCTTCTCGACGACCTCCAGGGCCTCGGAGACCTCCTCGGCCTTGCGGATGATGCCGACCAGCTCGTTCATCGTGCGCTGGAGCTCGTGGTGCACCTCGTACGGGTTCTCGCCGGCGCGCTGCAGCGGGGCCAGCGCCTCCTCCCGGGCCTCGTCCACCAGCTCCTGGACGACCTTGGGCCGGGCGGGCAGCGCGTCCACGTACGCGGCGGCGCCCGCGCCCGCGCGCCGGCCGAAGACCAGCAGGTCGGACAGGGAGTTGCCGCCGAGGCGGTTGGAGCCGTGCATGCCGCCGGAGACCTCGCCCGCGGCGAACAGGCCGGGCACGGCGGCGGCGCCCGTGTCGGCGTCGACCTCGACGCCGCCCATGATGTAGTGGCAGGTCGGGCCCACCTGCATGGGCTCGGCGGTGATGTCGACGTCGGCCAGCTCTTTGAACTGGTGGTACATCGACGGCAGCCGCCGCCTGATCTCCTCGGCCGGCAGGCGGGTGGAGACGTCGAGGAAGACGCCGCCCTGGGGTGAGCCGCGCCCCGCCTTCACCTCGGAGTTGATGGCGCGGGCCACCTCGTCACGGGGCAGCAGCTCCGGGGGCCGCCGGTTGTTGGCCTGGTCGGTGTACCAGCGGTCGCCCTCCTCCTCGGTGGTGGCGTACTTGTCCTTGAACACCTCGGGGATGTAGTTGAACATGAAGCGCTCGCCGTCGGAGTTGCGCAGCACGCCGCCGTCGCCGCGGACCGACTCGGTGACGAGGATGCCGCGCACGGACGGCGGCCAGACCATCCCCGTGGG
Organism: Nonomuraea sp. NPDC050383; assembly: GCF_044459125.1. Classification (NCBI taxonomy): domain Bacteria; kingdom Bacillati; phylum Actinomycetota; class Actinomycetes; order Streptosporangiales; family Streptosporangiaceae; genus Nonomuraea; species Nonomuraea sp. NPDC050383. The sequence goes on along the minus strand of NZ_JBITIP010000005.1, from coordinate 144,771 downwards.
GTGGAACTGGATGAACTCCATGTTGATGAGGTTGGCCCCCGCCAGCAGCGCCAGGGCGTGGCCGTCGCCGGTGTACTCCCAGGAGTTGGAGGTCACCACGTACGACTTGCCGATGCCGCCGGTGGCGAGCACCACGGCCGGGGCGTCGAGGACGACGAGGTTGCCGCTCTCGCGCCAGTAGCCGAAGGCCCCCGAGATGCGCTCGCCGTCCTTGAGCAGGCGGGTGATCGTGCACTCGGCGAAGACCTTGATGTAGGCCTCGTAGTCGCCGTGCTGCTCGTAGTCCTCCTGCTGGAGGGCGACGACGCGCTGCTGGAGGGTGCGGATCAGCTCCAGGCCGGTGCGGTCGCCGACGTGCGCCAGGCGCGGGTACTCGTGGCCGCCGAAGTTGCGCTGGCTGATCTTGCCGTCCTTGGTGCGGTCGAACAGCGCGCCCCACGCCTCCAGCTCCCAGACCCGGTCGGGGGCCTCCTTGGCGTGCAGCTCGGCCATCCGCCAGTTGTTCAGGAACTTGCCGCCGCGCATGGTGTCACGGAAGTGCACCATCCAGTTGTCGTCGGAGTTGACGTTGCCCATCGCGGCGGCGGCCCCGCCCTCGGCCATGACCGTGTGGGCCTTGCCGAACAGCGACTTGCACACGATGGCGGTGCGCTTGCCCTGCTGGCGGGCCTCGATGGCGGCCCGAAGCCCGGCGCCGCCCGCGCCGATGACGACGACGTCGTATTCGTGACGCTCGATTTCCACTGAGATTCCTTACGCGTACGGGAAGGCGATGATGCCCTTGGCGACCAGGCGGACGTAGAAGTCGGCGCCCATGACGGAGAACATCGAGGCCCACGCGAGGGGCTGGTGCTTGGCGTTGAGCTTGGAGACGAAGGTCCAGGCGCGGTAGCGGAGCGGGTGACGGGAGAAGTGGTTCAGCCGGCCCGCGGTGATGTGCCGGCACGAGTGGCACGACAGCGTGTACGCGGCGATCAGGACGGCGTTGAGCAGCAGGATCCAGGAGCCGAGGCCGTTCGGCCGGTGGACGAGCGCGAGGATCGCGTCGTAGGCGAGGATGGCGCCGATGACGATGGCACCGTAGAAGAAGTACCGGTGGATGTTCTGGATGATCAGCGGGAAGCGGGTCTCGCCGGTGTACTTGCCGTGCGGCTCCTGGACGGCGCACGCGGGCGGCGACAGCCAGAACGAGCGGTAGTAGGACTTGCGGTAGTAGTAGCACGTCAGCCGGAACCCGCCGGGCAGGCCGAGGATCAGCAGGCCGGGCGGCAGCGTGTACCAGTCGCCGAAGGGCGCCAGGCCGAAGAGCCTCGCCCCCTCGGGGCAGGAGGTCGCCAGGCAGGGCGAGGAGAACGGCGCGATGTACTCCGGCCCCGGCACGTAGTACGGGGTGTCGAAGATGGCCCACACGCCGTAGACGAGGAAGGCGCTGAGCCCCAGGAAGGTCAGCAGCGGGGCCAGCCACCATCGGTCTGTGCGCAGTGTGCGCACCTTGATCTGCGCACGTTGCCTTCTGACGGGCGCGTCGGGCGTCGTCTGGCTCATCGGGGACCTCTCCACCTCCCGCGGACCCTTCACTCGCCTGGGGTCCGGGTCGTTCGCTGTTGCGCGCGGCGCGGGGCGTCGTCTCCGCTCGGGCGCGCATTGGTGGGGGATACGTTACGACGCCCGCAGGAGCATTTGTGACAAGGGTCACTCACTTTTTCGATGACCCGCTGTGATTCCTGTCACGTCCACGCGTCAGAGGCGCTTCCCCAGGTGCGGCAACTTAACCACCGTGACGAAAAAATCATCTATTTGTCGGACAACTCGGATGAATTGCTCGAAATCCACTGGTTTGGAGACGTAGGCGTTGGCGTGCAGCCGGTAGCCCTGGAGGATGTCCTCCTCGGCCTCGGACGTCGTCAGGATGACCACCGGGATGGTGCGCAGGTCGGGGTCGGCCTTCACCTCGCGCAGCACCTCCATCCCGTCCATGCGCGGCAGGTTGAGGTCGAGCAGCACCAGGTCGGGCCGCGGCACGTCCTGGTAGCCCTCCTCGCGGCGCAGGAAGGCCATCGCCTGCTCGCCGTCGTTCACCACGTGCAGGCGGTTGCTCACCTTGTTGTACTCGAACGCCTCCCGCGTCAGCAGGATGTCGCCCTGGTCGTCCTCCACCAGCAGCACCTCGATCGGGCGGCCGGCGCTCATGCGTCGTCACCCGCCGCGGGCAGCGTCCAGCGGAAGGTGGCGCCGGGCCCCTCGGCGTCGCCGTCGAGCCAGAGCCGGCCGCCGTGATAGTCGACGATCTTGCGGCAGAGCGCCAGCCCGATGCCCGTTCCCGGGTAGACGTCGCGCGGGTGCAGGCGCTGGAAGATCAGGAAGATCCGGTCGGCGTACTTGCCCTCGATCCCGATCCCGTTGTCCGAGCAGCTGAACTCCCACACGTCGTCCTTCCGCACGGCCTCGATCCGGACGCGGGGCGGCTCCGCGGAGCGGAACTTGACGGCGTTCTCGACGAGGTTCTGGAAGAGCTGTGTGAGCTGGTGCCGGTTGCCGAGCACGCGGGGGAGCGGGCCCGCCGTGACGGTCGCGTCCGTCTCCTCCAGGGCCGCCGACAGGTTGTCCAGGGCCGCGGACAGCGCCGGGCCCGAGTCGACGGGCGTCCGCTCCCCGCTCACCCGGCCCACCCGCGAGAAGTCGAGCAGGTCGTTGATGAGGAGCTGCATGCGCTTGGCGCCGTCCACCGCGTAGTGGATGTACTGCCTGGCGCGCTCGTCGAGCCGGTCGCCGTAACGCTGGTCGAGCATCTGCGTGAAGCTGGCGATCTTGCGGAGCGGCTCCTGGAGGTCGTGGCTGGCCACGTAGGCGAACTGCTCCAGCTCGCCGTTCGAGCGGCGCAGCTCGACCGCCTGCTCCTCGGCGCGGCGCCAGGCGGTGACGATGCGCTCGCGCATGGCGTCGACGTGGCCGGACAGCTCCGCCAGCTCCGCCGGGTGCTCGACGGCCGGGCGGTGGTCGTAGTCGCCGGCCGCGACCTGGCGCACCTGCTCGGTGAGCTTGGCGATGGGCTTCAGGACGACGTACCTGACGACGCAGCCCAGCACCACGCCGGTCACCAGCAGGATCAGCAGCAGCACGATCAGCGCCACATACAGCCTGCCGAGGTGCTCCTCCACCTCGGGGCGGGGCCGGGCCGCGCGGACCTGGTCGATGAGCAGGATCGTGTACACGATGGCGGCAGCGAACGCGAGCGTGACGACCGAGCCGACGACCGCGAACCAGCGGCCCATCGGCAGGCTGCCCAGCCCGGTGGTCACGCGGGGCGGCGGCAGCGGCCGGATGCCCGACACGTCGCTCATGCCGCCCCCTTCCTGAGGAGCACCATGGCGAGGTCGTCGTCCGGGACGCCCACGTGGCGGATGAGCCGGTCGAGGTCGATGGAGCCGTGCTCGCGTACGAGCTCGACCAGGCCCTCGACGCCGAGCGGCAGGTCGTCCTCGCCGGCCGCGGCCTCGATGAGGCCGTCGGTGTACATCATGATCGCCCAATCCTCTCCGAGAGGAACATCGATGACCTTCCACTCGGCGTCGGAGAAGATGCCGAGCGGCGGCCCGGACGGCGTTCCGTCCACCACGGCCACCGCGCCGTCGCGCACCAGCACGGGCGGCGGGTGGCCCACCACCCGCATCCGGGCATGACGCAGGTCGGGGGTGATCGTGGCCATGCACAGCGTGGTGAAGATCTCCGGAGCCTTGCGCTCGGCCCGCAGCAGCGCGTCGAGCGTGTGCAGCAGCCGCTCGCCGGTCTGCCCGGCCAGCACGAGCGTGCGCCAGGCGATGCGCAGGGCGACGCCGAGCGCCGCCTCGTCGGGGCCGTGGCCGCACACGTCGCCGACCACGACGTGGATCGCGCCGTCGGAGGTCTGCACCGTGTCGAGGAAGTCGCCCGCCAGCAGCGTGCCCTGGTTGCCGGGCAGGTAGCGGGTGGAGTGCTCGACCGCGTCGGTGCGCAGCAGCGCGACGGGCAGCAGGCCGCGCTCCAGCCGGGCGTTCTCCTTGGCGATGAGCTCGGCCTCGACCAGGCGGATCTGGGCCAGGTCGGCCCGCTTGCGCTCCATCGCGTAGCGGATCGCCCGGGCCAGCAGCCGGGCGTCGATGTCCTGCTTGACGAGGTAGTCCTGGGCGCCGGCCTGCACCGCGGCGACGCCCACGTGCGCGTCGCGCAGGCCGGTCAGCACGAGCACGGCCGCGTGCGGCGCGAGGCGCAGCACCTCCTCCAGCGCCTCCAGGCCCGAGGCGTCCGGCAGCGTCAGGTCGACCAGCACGCACTGGATCGCGGTGGTCAGCTTCGGCCTGGTCTCGCGGAGGTTGCGCACCCAGGTGATCCTCGGCGGCGCCTCCGCCTCCTTGAGCAGCTCCTCCACCAGGAAGGCGTCACCGTCGTCGTCCTCGACGAGGAGCAGCGTCAATGTCTCGGATAGCGTCGCCGTCACACGTGGGCCTCTTCGCAGGGTGGAACTGTTGCAGCTCATTGTGCGATGAGCTCGACCCCTTGCGGAAGCGTCCCCTCGTGTCCCGCTTCGACCACGAACGCCAGGAGCGTGGCCCGGAACGCCTGCGCGGCCCTGGTCGGCTCCACGTCCCGGCGGTGCGCCAGCGCCACCGTACGGCTGAGCCCCGGCGGCGTGAGCGGCGTGCCGGTCAGCCCCGGCCGCCCGTCGAGCACCATCGAGGGCACGACCGCCACCCCCAGCCCCGCCTCCACGAAGCGCAGCACCGCGTCCATCTCGCCGCCCTGGACGGCCAGCCGCGGCTCGAACCCCGCCTGCCGGCAGGCGGCCAGCGTGGCCTCCCGCAGGTCGTAGCCCCGCCGGAACATCACCATCGGGCGGCCGCGCAGATCCTCGATGCGCAGGTGCGGCTTGCGCAGCGGCTCGTGGGAGGAGGTCACCACGACCAGGTTCTCCCGCAGAAGCTCCTCGGTGACCAGCGCCGGGTCGTCGCCCTGCAACGGCATGATGATCAGGGACAGATCGATCTGGCCGCGGGCCAGCGCCCTGACCAGGTCCCGCGAGCCGCCCTCCTCGACCAGCAGCTCGATGCCCGGGTAGTCACGGTGGAAGCGGGCCAGCGCGTCGGCCAGCAGCCCCGTGCACAGCGACGGCGTCGCGCCGAGCCGTACGCGGCCCTTGCGCAGACCGGCCAGCTCGGCGACCTCCTGGCGGGCGGTCTCGGCGTCGGCCAGCATCCGGCGGGCCAGAGGCAGCAGCGCCTCGCCGGCGGCCGTCAGGGTCACGTTGCCGCGCGCCCGGGAGAACAGCGGCGCGCCGAGATCGGTCTCCAGCGCCTTGATCTGCTTGCTGAGCGAAGGCTGGGCGACCCGCATCCGCTCGGCCGCCTGGGTGAAGTGCCTGGTCTCGGCCACCGCGACGAAGTAGGAGAGCTGCTGCAACTGCATGTGATATTCCTCGCACTGACCTGGGCTGTTTCCGCACGCCGGCCGTGCAAACCAGACATCATAGCCGCAGGCTATGGAAACCAGGCCCGTCATGACTTGGACGGATCATCGCTGGATACCTAGCGTCAGAGAACGTGACTGCCACGATAGAGCGCGGCGCCGCCACCGCGCCTGTTAGCTCCCCCAAGTCCGCTCCACCGGCGAAGAAGCCCGCCGCCCGGAGGCCGCAGAAGTTCCTGGCCTCCTCCAACGGCAAGAAGGCCGTCATGGCTGTGACCGGCGCCGTGATGGTCTCCTTCCTCATCCTCCACATGCTGGGCAACCTCAAGATCTTCTTGGGGCGCGAGTCGTTCAACGACTACGCCGACGCGCTGCGCACGCTGCTGGAGCCCATCGCCCCGTACCGGACGGTGCTGACGATCCTCGAGATCGGCCTCGTCGTGTCCGTGGTCCTGCACATGTGGGCCGCGATCTCTCTCGCCAGACGGGCGCACCGCGCGCGGCCGGTGAAGTACGTCGCCAAGAAGTCGCAGGCCGGTGGCTACGCCACGCACATCATGCGGTTCGGCGGCCTCACGATCCTGCTCTTCCTCGTCTGGCACCTGCTGGACCTGACCTTCGGCGTGGTCAACCCCAAGGGCTTCGACTCCGCCCCGGCCGACCGGATGATCGCCGGGTTCGCCGCGTCGCGCTGGTGGGTGACGCTGATCTACCTCGTGGCCGTCGTCATGGTGGGCCTGCACCTGCGGCACGGCATCTGGAGCGCCTTCCAGACGCTCGGCTGGGCCAACCGCGCCCGCTACCGCGCGCTGCGCGCCACCGCCTCCGTCGTGTCCGCCGTCCTCGTCGTCGGCTTCCTCGCCCCGCCGCTCGCCATCACCTTCGGAGTCGTCAAGTGAACTACGTAGAGGGTCCGGAGATCCGGGACACCAAGGCGCCCGAGGGCCCCATCGAGGAGCGGTGGGAGAAGCGCAAGTTCTCGGCCAAGCTCGTCAACCCGGCCAACAAGCGCAAGCTCAACATCATCGTGGTCGGCACCGGCCTGGCCGGCGGCTCGGCCGCCGCGACGCTCGGCGAGCTGGGCTACAACGTCAAGTCGTTCTGCTACCAGGACTCGCCCCGGCGCGCCCACTCCATCGCCGCCCAGGGCGGCATCAACGCCGCCAAGAACTACCGCGGCGACGGCGACTCCATCTACCGGCTGTTCTACGACACCGTGAAGGGCGGCGACTTCCGCGCCCGCGAGTCGAACGTCTACCGCCTGGCCCAGGTCTCGGTGAACATCATCGACCAGGCCGTGGCCCAGGGCGTCCCGTTCGCCCGCGAGTACGGCGGCCTGCTCGACACCCGGTCGTTCGGCGGCGCCCAGGTCTCGCGTACCTTCTACGCCCGCGGCCAGACGGGCCAGCAGCTCCTGCTCGGCGCCTACCAGGCGCTGGAGCGGCAGGTGGCGGCCGGGACCGTGGAGATGTTCACCCGCCACGAGATGCTCGACCTGATCGTCGCCGACGGGCGGGCCCGCGGCGTCATCGTGCGCGACATGGTGACCGGCGAGATCGAGCGGCACGTCGCCGACGCGGTCGTGCTGGCCACCGGCGGCTACGGCAACGTGTTCTTCCTGTCCACCAACGCCAAGGGCTGCAACACCACGGCCATCTGGCGGGCCCACGAGCGCGGCGCGTACTTCGCCAACCCCTGCTACACGCAGATCCACCCGACCTGCATCCCGGTGTCCGGCGAGTACCAGTCGAAGCTGACGCTGATGTCGGAGTCGCTGCGCAACGACGGCCGCGTGTGGGTGCCGCTGCGCAAGGGCGACGACCGCGTGCCCGGCGACATCCCCGAGGACGAGCGCGACTACTACCTGGAGCGCATCTACCCGGCCTTCGGCAACCTCGTGCCCCGCGACATCGCCTCCCGCGCCGCCAAGAACGTCTGCGACGAGGGCCGCGGCGTCGGCCCCGGCGGCCTCGGCGTGTACCTCGACTTCCGTGACGCCATCAACCGGCTCGGCCGGGACGCCGTGGAGAAGAAGTACGGCAACCTGTTCGAGATGTACGAGCGCATCACCGGCGAGAACCCGTACGACACGCCGATGCGCATCTACCCGGCGGTCCACTACACGATGGGCGGCCTGTGGGTGGACTACGACCTGCAGTCCACGATCCCCGGCCTGTTCGTGATCGGCGAGGCGAACTTCTCCGACCACGGCGCCAACCGGCTCGGCGCCTCCGCGCTGATGCAGGGCCTGGCGGACGGCTACTTCGTGCTGCCCACGACCATCGGCGACTACCTGGCGGCCGGCCCGTTCGGCGAGGTCGACGAGGAGGCCGTGGCCGAGGCCGAGGTCAAGGTCCGGTCCAAGATCGAGCGCCTGATGTCGGTCAACGGCAACCGCACCCCCGACTCCTTCCACCGCGAGCTGGGCAAGCTCATGTGGGACTACTGCGGCATGGAGCGCACCGAGGAGTCGCTGCGCAAGGCCCTGGAGCGCATCCCCGAGCTGCGCCGGGAGTTCTGGGAGAACGTCAAGGTCAGCGGCACCCCCGGGGAGCTCAACCAGGTGCTGGAGAAGGCCGGCCGCGTCGCCGACTTCTTCGACCTGGCCGAGCTCATGTGCCTGGACGCCCTGGTGCGGACCGAGTCGTGCGGCGGCCACTTCCGGGCCGAGTCGCAGGACGCCGACGGCGAGGCGCTGCGCGACGACGAGCACTTCGCGCACGTGTCGGCGTGGGAGCACTCCCCGGACGGCGCGCCGGTGCTGCACAAGGAACCGCTCGAGTACGAGTACGTCAAGATGACCCAGCGGAGCTACAAGTGAACCTGACACTGAAGGTCTGGCGGCAGAGCGGCCCCTCCGACGCCGGGCGCATGGTGACGTACAAGGTCGAGGACGTCTCGCCTGACATGTCGTTCCTGGAGATGCTGGACGTCCTCAACGAGCGGCTGATCCTGGAGGGCGACGACCCGGTCGCCTTCGACCACGACTGCCGCGAGGGCATCTGCGGCATGTGCGGCATGGTCATCAACGGCGTCGCGCACGGCGAGCAGCGGGCCACCACGACCTGCCAGCTCCACATGCGGCACTTCGAGGACGGCGCCACCGTCACCATCGAGCCGTGGCGGGCCGCGCCGTTCCCGGTCGTGAAGGACCTCGTCGTGGACCGGTCGGCGTTCGACCGGATCATCCAGGCGGGCGGCTTCGTCTCGGTGCCGGCCGGCTCGGCCCCGGACGCCCACAGCGTGCCGGTCCGCAAGGAGGACGCCGACGACGCCTTCGACGCGGCCACCTGCATCGGCTGCGGCGCCTGTGTCGCGGCCTGCCCGAACGGCTCCGCCTCCCTCTTCACCGCCGCCAAGATCACCCACCTGAGCCTGCTGCCCCAGGGCCAGCCGGAGCGCCTGACCCGCGCCAAGGCCATGGTGGACCAGATGGACGCGGAGGGCTTCGGCGGCTGCACCAACACCGGCGAGTGCACCGCGGTGTGCCCCAAGGGCATCCCGCTGGACACGATCGCCCAGATGAACAGCGACTACCTCCAGGCCAACTCGAAGTAGTCACCCGCGCGCCACGTCGGACGTCGTCGGCGTGGCGCGAGTATTTGTACGTTGGCAAGCGTACAAATTAGTATGTGTAGATGCGTAAGCCTGAGCGTGTGTTGTCGAGAGACCAGGAGTGGTCCGCACTCGCCGCGTTCCTCTCCCACCCGGATCGCTGTCTCCGCCTTGGAGTCGTGTCCGGGCGCCGCCGCGTGGGCAAGAGTTTTCTGCTCCGCGCCCTCGCCGAAGTCAGCGGCGGTCTCTACGTCTCCGCCGTTGCGGAGGAAGGCGTCATCGCCGCCCGGCGCAGATTCGCCGCGGACATCGCGCGGTACGCCGGAATCGGGCCGGAGCTCTTCGCGGACGCGGACTGGGAGTCCCTGCTGACCACCGCGCTCGACCTCACCGCCCGTCAAGGCCGTGGGCTGCTGGTCATCGACGAGTTGCCGTACTGGATGGCCCACTCGCCGCAGATCCCCGGGCTGCTCCAGCTGCTCTACGACCGGTCACAGGCCGGGCAGGGGCCGGGTGGCCGGGTGCTCATATGCGGCTCGGCCATGTCGGTCATGAACGAGCTGCTGTCAGGCACCAAGGCCCTCCGGGGCCGCGCGGCCATCGACCTTCGCCTGCGACCGTTCGACCTGCCCACCACGGCGGAGCACTGGGGGATCGTCGATCCCGCTGCCGCATTTCGGGTGCACGCGATTCTGGGCGGATCGCCCGGCTACCGTAACCTCGCCAACGTGAGCCCTCCCCAGAGCGTCGCGGAGCTGGAGGGCTGGGCGGCGGCAACCGTGCTCGACGCGCGCCAGGCGCTGTACTCCGGCAGTGAGGCAGAGTACCTCCTGCGGGAGGATCCCAGATTCACCGGCAGCGCGCTGCACTATGCGATCATCAACGCCGTCGCGAACGGCGCGACGAGTCCGGCGAAGATCGGCGCCCTGCTGGAGCAGTCGCGATCGGCGATGGGCCGCCCGATCGAGGCCCTGGTGAGCGCCGGCTATCTGCGCTACGAGTCCGATCCCCTGTGGGAGAGGCGGCCTGTGATTTCGGTCGTCGATCCCATCGTCCGCTTCCACAACCTGATCACGGTTCCGCAGCGTGACCTCGTGGAGACGGGACGGTCCGCTGAGGCATGGCGCCGGTCGCGGCCGACGTTCGTCTCCCGAGTCCTGGGACCGCACTTCGAGGAGTGCGCGCGGGCCTGGCTCCGTGCCCATCCCCGGCTCTCGGGCGACGCGAGCCAGGTGACGGCGACTGTGGTCAACGACCGGACGGGGCAGGCCAAGCACGAGATCGACGTCGTCGCGTTCGACAAGAGGTCCGGCCGGGCCGTCATCGGCCTCATCGGTGAGGCCAAGGCGACAGTGGTCAAGCGCGGCACCGCGGACCTGGACCGGCTGGAGAACATGAAGGAACTGCTGACCAGGCAGGGCCACGACACCTCACGCTCGACCCTCGCGATCTTCTCGATGGAAGGCTTTCATGCGGATCTGCTCGCCGCCGCCGGACGCAGGGACGACGTTCTGCTGGTCGATCTGCCGACCCTGTTCGGCCAGGGCGGACCGGCGGGCGGCTAGGCGGTCCAGGCGGAGGTCGTGTCGAGGCGGTCGCGCCAGAGCTTCTCGCCGCCGCCTCCCGGCTCCCAGCGGGCCGTGAAGTCCAGCAGGTCGCGGCAGCGGGTCAGCATCGCCGCGTGCCGGTCGCCCCACGACGGCACCTCCGGGCCGCCCTGCCGGCGGTACGCCTCGAAGAAGCGCGGCAGCAGCGGCACGTGCTCCGGATGGTGCGTGCGGACGATCCACTCGCACCACGACAGGTCCTCGACCGGCGGGCCCGGATGCGCCCACTCCCAGTCGAGGATCGCCACCGGCTCGAACGTCACCGGGTCGAACAGCATGTTCTGCGGGCCGTAGTCGCCGTGGACGATCCCCAGCCGGTGGATGCCGGCCAGCGCCCTCCCGCAGGCGGCCAGCACCTCGGCGGCCCGGCCGTCGTCCAGCAGATCCTGGCCGTGCTCCCCGGGCACGAAACGGGTCGTCACGCTCGTCGGCGTGATCTTGTGGACGCGCGGCACCGGCAGACGGCCCCTCAACCGGCGCAGGAACCTGCTCTCCGTGCGCAGCCGGACCTCCGCCTCGGGGCCCTCGTAACACTTCACGACGAGCGCGCCGTCGCCCACCGTGCTGTTGGTGTACCCGTGCCTCACAGAGACCGATTCTGGCCTACCGCCACGCCGGGCGCACCGGCCGGCTCGGGTTGACTATGACGGCCCTGGGAGAAACGTTCCACAGAGTGAAAATGGTTTGCCGCGCGTCGAACCGTTTGTCAACCTTGACTGGCCATGCGCTCCCTTCCTGAAGCCGATCCCGGCACGCCCGACGTCCGCGGCCCGCTCCGCTACCTGTGGTGGAACGCGCGCCGCCAGTTCCCGTCCCTGCTGGGCGGCATCGGCTTCGCTACCGTCTGGTGGCTCGTGCAGGCCCTCGTGCCGGCCGTCCTCGGGAAGGGCGTCGACGCCGTCACCGCCAAGGACGCCCGGTCGCTGGTGCTCTGGTCGCTCGCCCTGCTGGGGCTCGGCCTGGTCCAGGCGTACACCGGGATCATGCGGCACCGGCTGGCCGTCTACAACTGGCTGGCCGCCGCGTACCGGACGGTCCAGGTGACCGCCCGACAGGCCGCCCGGCTCGGCGCCACGCTGCCCAAGCGGGTCTCGACGGGCGAGGTCGTCAGCGTCGGCAACTCCGACATCGCGCACATCGGCAACTCGATGGACATCCTGCTGCGGGGCACCGGCTCGATCGTGGCGATCGTCACCGTGACCGTGATCCTCATCTCGACCTCGCTGCCGCTGGGGCTCATGGTGCTCGTCGGCGTGCCGATCATGGCCGTGGCCGTCGGGCCGCTGTTACGGCCGCTGCACAGCCGGCAGAAGGCCCAGCGCGACCTGTCCGGCGACCTGTCCACCAGGGCCGCCGACATCGTGGCCGGCCTGCGGGTGCTGCGTGGCATCGGCGGTGAGCGGGTGTTCGCCGAGCGCTACCGCGAGGAGTCGCAGCGCGTCCGCCACGCCGGGGTCGCCGTCTCCCGGGTGGAGTCGCTGCTGGAAGGCGCGCAGATCCTGCTGCCCGGCCTGCTCATCGCGGCCGTCACCGGCGTCGGCGCCTCCTTCGCGCTCGACGGGGAGATCTCCGCCGGCCAGCTCGTCGCCTTCTACGGTTACGCGGTGTTCCTGATCGGCCCCATGCGCACGCTCACCGAGGCCGCGGACAAGCTCACCAAGGGCCACGTGGCCGCCCGCCGGGTGGTGCGGATCCTGTCGATGGAGCCGGAGGTGTCCGGCGGCACCGGGACCAGCGCGGGCGGCGTGCTGCGCGACACGTTCAGCGGCGTCACCCTCCAGCCGGGCACGTTCACCGCCGTGGCCGCCGCCGCGCCGGAGGACGCGATCGCCATCGCCGACCGGCTCGGCCGCTACACCGGCGGCGACGTCACCTTCGGCGAGGCCGAGCTGGCCGCCCTGCCGATCGACGAGGTCCGCTCCCGCATCCTGGTCGCCGACAACGGCGCCCGCCTGTTCACGGGCCGGCTCCGCGACGAGCTGGACGTCCGCGGCCACGCCTCCGACGACGACGTACGACGGGCGCTGCGGGCGGCCTGCGCCGAGGACATCGTGGAGGCGCTGCCCGACGGGCTGGAGGCGTCCGTGACCGAGGGCGGCCGGGAGTTCTCCGGCGGCCAGCAGCAGCGGCTGCGGCTGGCCCGCGCCCTGGTCGCCGACCCGGAGGTGCTCATCCTGGTCGAGCCGACCAGCGCCGTGGACGCCCACAGCGAGGCCCGCATCGCCGACCGGCTGACCCGGGCGCGGGCCGGCCGTACGACGCTGGTGTGCACCACCAGCCCGCTGGTGCTCGACCGCACCGACCACGTGATCTACGTCGAGGACGGCAGGGTGCTCGCCGAGGGCACCCACCGGGAGCTCCTGGAGTCCTCGCCCAGCTACGCCGCCACCGTGACCCGAGGGGAGGACTGACGATGGCCCGCGAGATCCTGCCGGTCGCCGACCAGGCGCGGGTGCGCGCCTACGCCCGGCGGCTGACACTGAGGTACCCGCGCCGGCTGGCCACCGCCCTCGCCCTGCACGGGCTGGCCGCCGTCGCCGGGCTGGCCGTGCCGTGGCAGCTCGGCCAGCTGGTCCAGGACGTCGAGAAGGGAGCCGGCGTCAACGTCGTGCTCGTCGCGGGCGGCATCGGCGCCTTCCTGCTGCTCCAGGGCGTGCTGGTCCGCTTCGCGGTGCTGGCCTCGGCCCGGCTCGGCGAGAAGGTCCTGGCCGAGCTGCGTGAGGAGTTCGTCGAGCGGGTGCTCGCCCTGCCCCTGTCCACGGTGGAGCGGGCCGGCTCCGGCGACCTGATCACGCGCACGTCCCGCGACGTCGACTCGCTGTCCAGGACCGTGCGGCACGCCGTGCCCGAGACGCTGATCGCGGTCGTCACGTTCGCGATCACCATGGGCGCGCTCATCCTGGTCGGACCGCTGCTCATGCTGCCGATGCTGGTGGCCGCGCCGCTGCTGTGGTTCGCCACCCGCTGGTACCTCGGGCGGGCCCGCGACGGCTACCTGCGCGAGAACGCCGCCTACGCCGACATGACCGAGGGCCTGGCCGAGACCGTGCAGGGCGCCAGGGCCGTGGAGGCGCTCGGCCTCCAGGGGCGCCGGCGCGAGCGGACCGACCGCGACATCGCCCGCTCCTTCGCGGCCGAGCGCTACACGCTGGGCCTGCGCACGGTCTGGTTCCCGACCGTGGAGCTGGGCTACGTCGTTCCCGTCGTGTCCACGCTGCTCGTCGGCGGCCTGTTCTACATCGACGGCTGGGTCACGCTGGCCCAGGTCACCGCCGCCACCCTGTACGCCCAGCAGCTCATCGACCCGCTCGACCGGTTCCTCATGTGGATCGACGAGCTCCAGGTCGGCGGGGCGGCCATGGCCCGGCTGCTCGGCGTCGCGGAGGTGCGCGACGACCGCGCCCCCTCCGGCGCGCGGCCCTCCGGCGAGCTGATCGAGGCCGACGACGTCCGCTACGCCTACCGGCAGGGGCGCGACGTGCTGCACGGCGTGTCCCTCACCGTACGGCCCGGCGAGCGGCTGGCCATGGTGGGGCCGTCGGGCGCGGGCAAGTCAACGCTGGGCAGGCTGCTGGCCGGCATCCACGGCCCGCGCGAGGGCACCGTGTCGGTGGGCGGCGTCCCGCTGGTGGAGCTGCCGCTGGACGACCTGCGCGGGCACGTCGCGCTGGTCACCCAGGAGCACCACGTGTTCAAGGGCACGATCCGCGACAACCTGCTCATCGCCCGGCCGGAGGCCGACGACGAGGCCGTGCGCGACGCGCTCGCGGCCGTGGAGGCGCTGGACTGGCTCCTCGCCCTGCCGGACGGCCTGGACACGGTCGTGGGCTCCGGCGGGGCGGCCGTCTCGCCGGCGCACGCGCAGCAGCTCGCGCTGGCCCGGCTCGTGCTGGCCGACCCGCACACGCTGGTCCTCGACGAGGCCACCTCGCTGATCGACCCGCGCGCCGCCCGGCACCTGGAGCGCTCGCTCGCGGCGGTGCTGGACGGGCGCACGGTCATCGCGATCGCGCACCGCCTCTACACGGCGCACGACGCGGACCGGGTCGCGGTGGTGGAGGACGGGCGGATCACCGAGCTGGGCCCGCACGAGGAGCTGGTGGCGGCGGGCGGCTCGTACGCGGCGCTGTGGAGCAGCTGGCACGGCGCCCCGGCCCGCACGAGCGGCTGAGGGCCGGGCCCGCGCCCCGGCCCGTACGCGCGGCTGAGGCCCGCCTCAGTCCATGGGCCGGAGGCGGAGGTCGTGCGTCGGCGCGGCGGCGGCGAAGCGGAGCAGGCGCTCGCCCTCCTCGGCGACGGCGGCCTCCTCCGCACCCGTCACAGGCGTGAAGAGGCGGACCTCCAGCGTCGCCGTCCCCTTCGCCCGCCGGATCTCCCACAGCCCGCGCACGAACCCGTCCACCAGCAGCGCCGGGTACACCCCGATGTGCCGGCGGCCCTCATCGGTCATCAGCCGCCGCCGGTCGGCGTGGCCCAGCGCCACGTTGTCGAGCGCGGCCAGGAACCGGACCGGGGCGGGGGTGTCCGGGTCGGGCCGGGGCGCCTCCGGCAGGTCGAGCAGCTCGGCGCCCTCCTCGTTCCGGAACACCGCCAGCCGGGGCCGCAGCTCGTCGGCGACCGCCCGCAGCCGGGTCAGCCCGCTCCACGCCTGCGCGTCCTTGACCGTGGCCGGGCCGAAGGCCGCGAGGTAGCGCAGCAGCAGCTCGCGCGCCCTGTCCACAGCTTCGCCAGCGGCCCCGTCCGCGGCCCCGTTGGGGGTCGCGTGCGCGGTCGTGGCCGGCGGGGCGCCGAGCCAGTCGTCCGCCAGCGTGAACGGCGTCGGCCCGCGCCGCCCCCAGGTCCCGTCGGGCGGCGGGTGCACGACCGGCAGCAGCCCCTGCACCGAGCGGGCCAGCGCGACGGGATCCGCCCCCGGCCACCGCTCGGCCAGCGCCCTGCCCAGCTCCGGCCGGGTCAGAACGCCGCCGGAGAGCAGCCCCCGCGCGGTCGCGGCCAGCTCGGCGGGGTCCACGCCCGGCGTCGCCCGGCCGAACGCGCCCCTGCGCCACCGCTCCAGCATCGGTTCCAGCAGCGGACGCAGCCACCGGTAGTCGGCCGCGCTCACGAGGTGCTGGGTGCCCCGGTACAGGGTCGCCCGCACGACCCGGCGCTCGTACAGCAGCGTCGTCAGGTCGTCGTGCCGGAAGCCCGTGACACGACTCCACAGGCCGACGTACGGCGGGTCGGGGTCCTGGGCCTGGAGGCCGGCCAGCCGCTCGACCACCTCCAGCGCCGGCGCGCCGGTACGCGCCAGCAGGAGCTGGCGCTCCAGCGTGGCCCTGTTGAGGGCTCGCCGGGAAAGGACGTCCATCGATCTCCTCATCCGTCTTGGCGCGTCATCCGTCTTGGCGGGGCCGGTGCGACGGCCAGGCAGCGCGCTGGAGGCGCCCCGTGAGGGTGCGCAGGCGCTCCAGCAGCTCCGGAGGCTCCCGCACGTCGAACTCGAACCCGAACGTGGCCACCCACACCGCCAGGTGGTCGAGGCTGTCGGAGCCGATCCGCAGCACACACGTGCGCTCGTCGAGCGGCTCCACCACGCCGAGCGTGACCGGCACCTCGCCGGCCACCTCCACCGCCGGTGCGCACATGGTCACGACCGCCTGGTAGCGGTGCAGCCGGGTGGCCGTGGACAGGGTGAGGTAGCGCGCCACGTCCTCGTCGGGCAGCGGGCGCGGCACGAAGCGAGGGCCGTTCGGCACCCGAAGGGACATGCGGTCCACCCGGTACGTGCGCCAGTCATACCGAGTCGTGTCCCAGCCGAGCAGGTACCACCGCCGGCCGCCGCTGACCAGCCGGTACGGCTCGGCGTCGCGCACGCTCTCCTCGCCCTCGCGCGCGACGTACCCGAACCGCAGCCGCTCCCGGTCGCGCACCGCCGCGGCGATGGCGGTCAGCGTCGCGGGGTCCACCGTGGGACCGGCGGCCGGCATGGTCACCATCGCGGCGCCGAGCGTCCCCACCTGGTGGCGCAGCCGCGAGGGGAGGACCTGGTCCAGCTTGGCCAGGGCGCGCACGGACGTCTCGGCGATGCCGGTGACCGCGCCGCCCGCGGCCGTGCCCAGCGCCACCGCCACGGCCACCGCCTCCTCGTCGTCGAGCAACAGCGGTGGCAGGGCGCCGCCGCTGCCCATCTGGTAGCCGCCGCCCACCCCGCCCACCGCGTCGATGGGGTAGCCGAGCCGGCGCAGCTTGCCGACGTCACGCCGCAGCGTCCGTGGACTGACCCCGAGCCGCCCGGCCAGCTCCGCCCCCGGCCAGTAGGCGCGTCCCTGCAGCAGGCCCAGCAGGCGGAGCAGCCGGGCTGAGGTCTCCAGCACACGACGACTCTGCCATTGATCGCGGCCGGTACCTGACCGCGATCAACGCCGGGTCTCGGGGCGGCCGGCGTCGGTCGCGGGCCCGATCGGCGTCCGGCTCAGGTCAGGGCGCGGAAGAACGCCCGGACGTCCTCGGCGAACACCCCCGGCTCCTCCATGGCGAGGAAGTGGCCGCCGGTGTCCTGCTGCGACCAGCGCACGATCGCGTGGTCGCGCTCGGCGTACGGCCGGATGCCGTACTCGTTCGTCCTCGCCAGCAGCACGCCCGTGGGGACGGTGCCGCGCGGCCGGGGCTCCCAGCCCGCCGGGTCGTTGACCTGCTCGTAGTAGATCTGCGCCGCCGAGCCGGCCGTGCCCGTCAGCCAGTAGAGGGTGACGTTGGTGAGGAACAGGTCGCGGTCCACCGGGCCGCCCGCCCAGCGATGGAACATCTCCGCGATCCAGGCGAGCTGCGCGGCCGGGGAGTCGGTCAGGCCGTACGCGAGGGTCTGCGGCGAGCGCGCCTGGATCGCGACGTACCCGGCGGTCGCCTCGTCCAGCGCGGCGGCCCGCTCGCGCTCCACGTCCGTCAGCCGGGCGTCCTCCTCCTCGTCGCCCGCCGGGAACGACAGGATGCCGGTGAGGTGGACGCCGGTGACCCGTCCGGGAGCCAGGCGGCCCATCTCCGGGGCGACGAACGCGCCGGTGTCCCCGCCGTGCACTCCGTACCGGTCGTAGCCGAGGATCTCCATCAGCCGCGTGAACGCCCCGGCGACGCGGCCGGCGGTCCAGCCCGGCTCGGCGAGCGGCGACGAGAACGCGAACCCGGGGATCGAGGGGATCACCAGGTGGAAGTCCTTGCGCAACGGCTCGACCACCTCCAGGAACTCCACGAAGGACATCGGCCAGCCGTGGAGCAGCACGAGCGGCAGCGCGCCGGGATCGTCCGAGCGGACGTGGGCGAAGTGCACGCTCTGGCCATCGAGGACGGTCGTGAACTGCGGCAGCGCGTTGAGCCGCCGCTCCTGGGCGCGCCAGTCGAACTCCGACCGCCAGTAGGCGGCCAGTTCCTTCGCGTGGTCCACGGGAGTGCCGCGGGTCCAGCCGGTGCCGGGCAGGCCGGCGGGCCAGCGGGTGGCGTCCAGCCGGCGCCGGAGCTCGTCGAGCTCGGCCTCGGGGACGTCGATGTGAAAGGGGACGGGCGCGGGCACGCTCGCGTGAGAAGAGGTCGGTGAAGACATGGCCGCGACCCTAGGAAGGATCGCGGCCACCTTCTGTCCTCCGGTGCCGGGGCCGGTGTCAGCCGCCCAGCGCGCGCTTCAGGAAGTCGACCTGGAGCAGCAGCAGGTTCTCCGCGACGACCTCCTGCGGCGTCATGTGGGTGACGCCCGACAGCGGCAGCACGGTGTGCTGGCGGCCCGCCGCGAGCAGCGCGGACGACAGGCGCAGCGTGTGGGCGGCCACCACGTTGTCGTCGGCCAGGCCGTGCACGAGCAGCAGGGGCCGCTCCAGCTTGGCCGCGTCGCCGAACAGCGAGGAGTTGTCGTACACGTCCGGCTGCTCGTCCGGGTGGCCCAGGTAGCGCTCGGTGTAGCAGGTGTCGTACAGCCGCCAGTCGGTCACCGGCGCCCCCGCGACGGCCGCGTGGAACACGTCCGGCCGGCGCAGCACCGCCAGCGCCGCCAGGTAGCCGCCGAACGACCAGCCGCGGATCGCCACCCGCCCGAGGTCGAGGTCGTCGGGGTACTGCTGGGCCACGCCGTGCAGCGCGTCGATCTGGTCCTCCAGGGCCGGGGTCGCCAGGTCGTCGAGCACCTCGCGCTCGAACGCCGGCCCCCTGCCGGGCGTGCCGCGGCCGTCGGCCACGATGACCGCGAACCCCTGCTCGGCGAACCACTGGCTCTCCAGGTAGCCGCCCCGCCGGTTGAGCACGCGCTGGGCGTGCGGCCCGCCGTACGGGTCCATGAGGACGGGCAGCCGCCCCGAGCCCGGCTCGTGCCAGGAGGGCAGCACCACGGCGGTGGCCAGCTCGCGGCGGCCGGAACGGCCGAGCGAGACCCGCAGGTCCAGGCCGGGGCGCTCGGCCACGGACGGGATCGGGATGGCCATGCCGTCGCGGCGCACGACCGTCGTGGACACGCCCTCCGCGTCGAGGCTCTGCTCGGTGAGCACGCCGACGCCGCCGGCCATCCGCCCCGAGAACACCCCGGAACGGGTCGAGACCGGCAGCAGCGAGTGGCCGTCCCACGTCCAGAGCTGGATCTCGGTCGGGTCGCCGCTGGCGCTGAACAGCACGCTGTCGTGGTCGACGTCGAGCACGGCCCGCACCTGCAGCGTGGGCGGCGTGACCGCGCGGTCGCCGACGAACAGGCGGTGGCCGCCGTCGGCGGAGGCCACCCACACCAGCGAGCCGTCGTCCAGGTGGGCCGGCACGCCGTTGACGATGTCCACCCAGGCGGGGTCCGTGTCCTCGCGCACCAGCGTCGAGGCGCCCGTCGCCGGATCCACCTCGAACAGCCGCAGCGCCTTCTGGTGGCGCGGCATCGTCACGATCGACAGCGCGTGGGAGTCCCAGGCGGCCGTGGTCAGGTACTCGTCCTCGAACGGCACCGCCACCCGCGAGCCGTCGAGCCCGAGCACGAACAGCTCGGTCACCGCGTTGGGCGTGCCGGCGGCCGGGTAGCGCTGGGCCGTCGGAGTCCGGTCGGGGTTGGCCGGGTCGGCGATGTACCAGGTGTGGACCGGAGCCTCGTCGGCCCGCTCCACCAGGAGCGCGTCGCCGCCGGGCGACCACCAGTGGCCGCGCATCCGGTCCATCTCCTCGGCCGCGATGAACTCCGCCAGCCCGTAGGTCACGGTGGGGGACTCCGGCGTCGCCAGCGCGCGGTCCTCGCCCGAGGCGAGGTCCTGGACGCGCAGCGCGCCCTCGGACACGTACGCGACGTGCCGGCCGTCCGGGGACAGGCGCGGGTCGATCACCGCGCCCGGCGCGTCAAGGCGGCGCGACCGGCCGCTCGCCAGCTCCGTCACGTACAGGCCGCCCGCCAGGGCGAACACGGCGGCCGTCACCGCGGCGTCGGTGCTGTAGGCGACCACGCCGCCCGCCTGCTCACGGCTGCGCTCGCGCCGGGCGCGCTCCTCGGGCGGCAGGTCGCCCTCGTCGGCGTCGAGGGCACGCGGGTCGACGACCAGCCGCTCGACGTGGGTCTCGGTGTCGAGCTCCCACAGGCAGGTGACCGGGTCGGTGCCGGCCTTCGTCCGCAGGAACACCACCCTGGAGCCGTCGGGGGAGATCGTGAAGCCCCTGGGCACCCCGAGGGTGAACCGGCGGGTCCTGGCCGACAGACGCGGGAAGCTCTCACTCATGGGCCCAATCCTGCCAGGAGGCGGCTGTTGGTTACGCTCTGACTCATGACCGATCGACGGCTGCTGCTCGTTCACGCTCACCCCGACGACGAGTCGATCGGCACCGGCGCCACCATGGCCCGCTACGTGGCCGAGGGCGTCCACGTCACGCTCGTGACGTGCACGCTCGGCGAGGAGGGCGAGGTCATCCCCGGCCACCTCGCGCACCTGGCCGCCGACCGCGACGACGCGCTCGGGCCACACCGGATCGGCGAGCTGGCCGCGGCGTGCGCGGCGCTGGGGGTGCACGACCACCGCTTCCTCGGCGGTCCGGGACGCTGGCGCGACTCGGGGATGATGGGCGTCGCCTCGAACGACCGTCCCACCGCGTTCTGGCAGGCCGACCTGGACGAGGCCGCCGGGGAGCTGGTCAAGGTCATCCGCGAGGTGCGGCCCCAGGTGCTCGTGACGTACGACGCCAACGGCTTCTACGGGCACCCCGACCACATCCAGGCGCACCGGGTGTCGTGGCGGGCGTTCGCGCTGGCCGCGGACGCGGGGTTCGGGGAGGGCGAGCCGTGGCAGATCGCCAAGCTGTACCACACGGCCGCGGCCAGGTCCGTGATGCGGCGCACGGCCGAGGCGCTGCGCGAGACGCGCTCGGGCTTCATCGCCGAGGACGTGGACGACGTGCCGTTCGGCAGCCCCGACGAGGCGATCACCACGGAGATCGACGCGCGGCCGTGGGTGGGGGCCAAGCTGGCGGCCCTGCGGGCCCACGAGACGCAGGTCACGGTGCGGGAGCCGTGGTTCGCGCTGTCGAACGGGATCGGGCAGGAGGCGCTCGGGGTCGAGCACTTCGTGCTGGCCATCGGGGTGCCGGGGCCCGCGCTGCCGGGCGCCCCGGCCGAGGCGGGCGGCCTCGGGGAGCCCCACAACCGCGAGAACGACCTGTTCGCCGGGATCCACTAACCTCATCACCCATGGAGGAAGGCGGCTTCGACACGGAGCGACGCGGCCAGGGTGAGTCGGCGCTGGGAGGCGCGGCCTACGGCATGCTGTTCGTGCTGGGGGTGGTCATGGGCGTCGTCGGCGGGTTCACGCAGGCCGCCTGGCACGCCGGCCCCGTCCCGGTCGCGGCGATCGGCTGGCTGCTGGTGCTGTTCGCCGTGTGCCTGGGGGCGGGCAGGATGCTGCGGTCCCGGGCCGGTGCGGCGGTGACGGCCGCGGGCTGGCTGCTGGTGTCGATGCCGTTCTCGTTCCCGCTCTCGCAGGGCGATCTGGTCATCTCGGGGGGCGCCGCCGGCTATGTCTACCTGTACGGGGGCATGGTCGCGGTGGTGGCCGCCTTCCTGCTGTCGCCGGCGTCGTCGCGCGGCTCGTGGCTGCTGCGCGGGCAGGTGCCGCGAAACCCGACGTAAAGTACATCCGTGCACCATGATTCCCTCAAGCGGCACGTGGACCGGCAGACGTACCGGAAGGTCGTCGGGAGGTTCGCCACCGGAGTCGCGGTCGTCACGACCCGCGTCGGCGAGGTGGATCACGCGATGACCGTCAACTCGTTCACGTCCGTGTCGCTGGATCCCCTGCTGGTGCTCTTCTGCGCCGAGAAGGTGGCCCGCTTCCACGCGGCGGTGCTGGAGGCGGGGGTGTGGGGGGTGTCGGTGCTCCCGGCGTCCATGGAGGACACCTCACGCTTCTTCGCCCACCGCGGCCGTGCGCTCGACGGCCAGCTCGCCCGCTGGCCGCACCACCGGTCGCCGGCGGGGGTGGCACTGTTCGACGGGGCGATCGCGACACTGGAGGCGACGACGTCGGCGGTCCATCCGGGCGGCGACCACTCGATCATCGTCGGCACGGTGACCCATCTCGGCAGCCCTTCCGACGGCGCTCCCCTTCTGTACCACGACGGCCGGTACAGCTCCCTCTCCTGACTACGGCACAGCTCTTACAGCCCAACTTTTACGGCAGAGCACGGGAGGGCCCGGTCGCCGCACGTGGCGGGCGTCCGTCCAGGGGTACGCTCCTCCGGCGTGCGGGGCCGGGCGCCGCTACGCGCGCGACGTGAGCCGCCACCGTGGCGGTCCTTGGCCGGGGATGTCTCTCGGGACACCCCGAACCCACCCCGGAGTAGCCGGTGCCGGTATCAAGGGCCGGGTCCTCCGGGGTGGTGGTCATGGGGAAGGGTTCACTGCGGTGGCGCCTGGGTGGGCGGGGCGGTCGTCGTGGCCGCCTGCGGTGTGGTTTCCGGCGTGGGCGACACGGACGGAGGCTCCGCGGGGGGCTCCGTGGCCGGTGGGCAGGCGGGCACGGGCTCCGCCGGGACAGAGCCCGTGTCGGTGGGCGTGATTGTGTCGGTGGGCGTGAGCGTGTCCGTCGGTCCGCCCGTGTCCGTGGGCGAGACCGTGTCGGCCGGCGGCGTGGCGGCCGTGTCCGTCGGCGTCGGGGCCTCCGGGGCCTCCGGGGCCGGCGTGGCCGAGGGCGGCGTGAGCGACGGCGTCGTGGACGTGGATACGCCCTCCGACGGCACCTCCGGCACGGGCGTCTCCGTGGACGGCCGGCATGTGAACGTCACCGTGGCCGTCACCGTCTCGGCGGGCGCGGTCTGGGTGACCGTCTCGGCCGGGGCCGTGACGGTCGTCGTGACCTGCTCCGTGGCGGTCTCCGTCGCCGTGATCGTGACGGTGCCGGCGGGCTCCGGGGTGGCGGTGACCGTCACCGTCTCCGCGGGGGCAGCCGTGGGAGTGGCCGTCACGGTCCGCGTGGGCCACGGCAGGGCTTTGGCCTTCACCTTCGGCTTGCCCCGTACCTTGTACGTGCCCTTGCCGAGCTTCTTGGTGACCTGCCCGGCGCCGGTGGTCACGGGCAGCTCGGTGGTGGCCGTCCTGCAGGACCTGCCTCTGCACACCTTCTGCCTGACGGTGAAGCGGGCCGCGCCGTCGTACGTGATGGAGACGTTCAGATGGGAAACGCCGTCCTTCTTGACGACCTTCGTCTTCGCGGTGTACGTCCCGACTGTGGGCGTCGAGGACGACGAGGGAGTGGGCGTGGCGGTGGACGCCACCACCACGCGGAGAGGGGGGTCGGATAAGCCCAGGGGATCGGTCGCTGAAGTCTGCGTGATGGCGATGCCGCCGGCGCCGGCCAAGGCCAGCGCACCGAGCAGCGCGCCCAGGGTCGTCAATCTCATGATCCTGCTCTCAGGGGAGATTTCAGGACTCAGATCATTATTCCGACTTGTCAAGATTGGTCAAGACTGAGACGTATGAACGGGCGCTATCGGTTCCGGCGGGTGGCGAACTATGTCAATCTCTCCACTCCGCTCGGTCTGCTCATCTCCGTCATCGGCGGAGCCTCCAGGCAGCCCGGACCCAACGGGCTCATCCTCGCTCACGGCTACCGCTACCGCTTCCCCATCGCGGGCGCGTTCACCGTGGGCAACGTCGTCCTCACCCGAAGGCCCGAGCTCGACGAGCGGCTCGTCCTGCACGAGGGGCGGCACGCCACCCAGTGGGCCTGGTGCGCGGGACTGCCCATGCTGCCGCTGTACGTGGTCTCCATGCTGGTCTCGGTGGTCGTGTGCGGGCATCAGGCGTCGTACAACGTGTTCGAGCGCCTGGCGGGGCTCGACGACGGCGGCTACCCGCACGCGCCCCCACGCTGGCGCAGACGCCCGCCCGTGCTCTGAACGCGAGCACCACCGGACCCGCGGGCGCGCAGGTGAGAAGCGGCATACGTGACTGATCCGTCACCCAGGGCAGGAGCGGATCATGACGAGTTCCCCCGTTCCTCCGCGAAAGTGGCCGGACAGCTTCAAGGACCGACTCACCGCCCCCCTCCCCGAATACCGGGAGCTGCTGAGCGTCACCTGGAACGGAGGTCTGCGCCCCGATGTCGGCGACGCCGACCTCATCCCGGTGCGCCGCGAGGGCGGCCTGCCCCGCCCGGCCGACGGCGAGACCATGGTGACGTGGGTGGGCCACTCGACGTTCGTGGTGCAGGTCGAGGGCTTGACGATCCTGACGGACCCGGTGTGGTCGCGCAAGATCCCCGGCGTGCGGGGACGCCTCACGCCTCCGGGGGTGGCCTGGAGCGACCTGCCGAAGATCGACGCCGTCGTGATCAGTCACAACCACTACGACCATCTGGACGCCCCCACGGTGCGCAAGCTGCCGAGGAACACGCCGATGTTCGTCCCCGCCCGGCTGAAGCCCTGGTTCGACCGGCGCGGCTTCACCGACGTGACCGAGCTCGACTGGTGGGAGTCCGCCACCGTCGGCGGCGTCACGCTCGACTTCGTCCCGGCCCACCACTGGAGCCGGCGCGGCGTCTTCGACACCTGCCGGACGCTGTGGGGCGGGTGGGTGATCGGCGGCTCCGTCTACTTCGCCGGCGACACCGGGTACGGCGAGCGGCTGGCACAGATCGGCGAGCGCTACCCGGGACTCGACCTGGCCCTCATGCCGGTGGGCGGGTACGACCCGCACTGGTTCGCCAAGGCCGCCCACGTCGACCCGGCGGAGGCCGTGCGCGGCTGCCTGGACGTGGGGGCCCGGCGGATGGCCACCATGCACTGGGGGACGTTCGTCCTGTCGAGTGAGCCGCTGCTGGCGCCGATCGAGCGGGCGCGTCAGGAGTGGGAGGCTCACGGCCTGGCCCGCGACGACCTGTGGGACCTCGCGGTAGGCGAATCCCGCACCTTCATCCCGGCCGGCGGCAAGGAGCCCGTGCCGGTGCCGGAGGTCGGCGGAGACCGGCCGTCGGAGGTCGGCGGGGAGCGCGTCGAGCTACGGGTGTGACCGGGCCGGCCGGGACGCCTCCCGGGCGGGGCGGGGCTGGGGCTCGGGGGCGGGAGTGGCCGCGGCGGGAGTGGCCGCGGCGGTGGCTTCCCGGCGTTCGGGCAGGTGGATGAGGCGCCAGGCGATCAGGGCTCCGGCGGTGTAGGCGGCGCCGACCAGGAGGAACGACAGAGCCGCTCCGGCGGTCCAGCCGGGGGTGACGGCCAGCACGGCGCCGATGGAGGCGATGCCGAGCAGGGAGCCGATCTGCCTGTTGGCGTTGAGGACCGAACCGGCGGTGTTGGCGTGGCGGGTGCCCGCCGCGTTCACCGTGGCCGCCGTCAAGGCGGGGGCGATGAAGCCGCCCGCGACGCCGGTCAGGCCGAGGGCGACGGCCAGTGCCCAGTACGGGGTGGAGGGCGACAGCGCGACCAGGGCCAGCGAGGCCGCTCCCGCGACCAGGAAGGAGCCGGCCAGCAGCGGACCGGCCGCGATGCGCCCGGAGACGCGGGCGAAGACGATGTTGCTGACCGGGATGAAGATCGTCAGAGGCAGGATCTCCAGCCCGGCCTGGAGCGGGGTCGCGCCGCGGGCGTGCTGGACGTACAGGCCGAGCATGAACAGTGACCCGTAGAAGGCGGCGTTGAACAGGAAGCCCACGGCGTTGGCGCCGGCGAAGCGGGCGCCGCGGAACAGCGCCCACGGCATCACCTGGTTGTCGGTGCGGCGCTCGCGGCCGATGAGCACGACGGCGGCGATCGCGGCGGCGGCGACGGCGCCGATCACCGGGGCCGCGTCCCAGCCGAGCTGCGGCCCCTCGATCAGCGCGAAGCTGATGCCCGCCAGCCCCACGATGACGGCGGCGTGCCCGGGAGCCGCCAGCGGCCGGGCCTCGCCCTCTGTCCGGGCGATGTACCGGCGGGTCAGGAGCATGCCCGCGATGCCGATCGGCAGGTTGATCAGGAAGATGCTCGGCCAGCCGAACGCGCCGACCATGATGCCGCCGACCGTCGGGCCAAGCGCCATGGACGAGGAGACGATCGCCGACCAGACGCCCAGCACCTTGGTGCGTTCGCGCGCGTCCGGGAAGGCGCGCACCAGGAGCGCGAGGGAGCTCGGCATGAACAGCGCCGCCCCGGCCCCCTGCAGGAGCCGCGCCGCGATCAGCACCTCGATGCCCGGTGCCGCCGCGGAGGCCAGCGACGCGACCCCGAAGATCCCCATGCCCCACAGGTAGACCCGTCTCGCGCCGACCCGGTTCGCCAGGCCGCCGGCCAGCATCAGCAGGGCGGCGAAGGTGAGGACGTAGCCGTCCACGGCCCAGGTGAGCTGGGAGAGGGAGGCGTGCAGGCGTTCCTGGATCGTGGGCCCGGCGACCTGCATGACGGTGGTGTCCAGGCTGGCCATGACGAACCCGGCGGCCAGCGCGGTGATCTTCATCGGGCCTGACGGAATCCTGGGCATGATCGACCTCGCGTTCCCGAAGCTAAATGGACACTTTCTGTCCAGATCCGGACGCTAGTACAATCGGACGCAACCTGTCCACTTAAATCGGACCAGATCGGTCCACTTGTCGCTAGGCTGGCGGCATGACGGCAACAGCACTCGCGGTGGACCGGCTCCTGGACGACGGCTCCGGCCGACGCCCGCGCGCCGACGCCCGGCGCAACGTGGAGCGCCTCGTGGTCGCCGCCCGTCAGGCCGCCGCCGAGGGCGGCGAGATCACCGCCCACGAGATCGCGCGCCGCGCCGGTGTGGGCATCGGCACGTTCTACCGCCGGGTCGGCTCACCCGAGGCCCTGCTGGAGGCGGTCCTCAGCGAGGTGCTGGGGGAGATCGTCGCCAAGGGCGACGAGGGCATGGCCGATCCGGACCCCTGGGCGGGCTTCACGACGTTCGCCCTGTCCTACATTCGCCTTCGCAACGAGCTGTGCGACGTCAACAAGCGCCTCGGCGACGTCCTTGACCATTCCCGGGCCGAGCTGCGCGACCGCATCCGGCTCCTGGTGGAGCGCGCCCAGCGGGCCGGAGTGATGCGTGCGGACGTGACCTGGGAGGACGTGGCGTTCCTCATGGTGGCCGCGTCCTCCACCGGACCCCACACCCTGGGCCTCCAGGCGGGCGCCCGCCAGTGGGACCGCAACCTCCAGGTCGTCCTGGACGGCCTGCGGACCCCCGATCCCGGCATCCTCCCCGGCGAGCCGCCCGCCCTGGCCCGCTGACCGGCCGTCGCCAGACCCGGCCGGGCCGTCAACGACGACCGGGTCAGGGGCGCAGGCGAAGGGTGTGGACGGCGGCCTGTTTGACCGAGTCCGGCTTGGAGCGCATCGGCAGCAGCTCGCCCCTGGCCCAGGTCTCCGCCTGGTCCCAGTAGTTGGCGTGGAAGGCGTGACCCGAGGCGCCCGTCAGGTTGATCCAGCGGGACTTGTCCAGGTCCGCCAGGTCCACCACCATCCGCATCGACGGCACCGACGTGACCGCGTACCCCTTGGCGACGTTCCAGCCGGTGGCGTCCACCGCGTCCTTGCCGCCCGCCACCCTGAGCGGGCCCCGGTTGAACAGCGCCTCCACCGGCGCGATGCCCGAGGTGCCGAGCGAGGCGTTGGTGAGCGTGAGCCGGTGCAGGTCGCCCCAGCGCCAGGCGCGGACGTCGGGGCCGAGCAGCTCCGACACCTCCTGGTAGGCGTCGGCCATGGCCTGCCGCAGGATGTCGTCGCGGGTCTCCGTGCGGCCCTTGGTGGTGGTGTCGTCCCAGAACGGGTCGTCGGGCGTGTCGAGCAGCCGCCGCACCACCACGTACCACCGGTCGCCGCCGCTCGCGCGGGCGCCCTCGGGGAGGTCGTCGTCGAAGGTGGCGCTCAGCAGGTGGCGCCAGACGGCGTTGAAGTACGCGGCGGGCGCGGAGTCGACGCCCTGCGAGCCGTCCCAGTCCTTCAGCAGCTCCCTGGCCTGCACGGCGGCCCCGGCGAGCTCCACGTCCATGAGGGCCGGCACCAGGGTCTCCGCCAGGCCGTTGCGGGTGTCCTGCTGGATCGAGGACATGGTCGAGGCGTCCACGTCGCCCTTGGCGATGGCCTCCCGCAGCCGGTCGGTGATGCGCTGCGAGCGGTAGCCGTACGACCAGTCCTTGGTCAGCAGCGGCTGGTAGCGGCGCGGGTCGATGACGGCGTTGTTGGCCGTGACGATGTAGCCCTCGGGCGGGTTCTCCACCGACGGGAGGCGGTCGTACGGGATGGGCGCGGTCTTCCAGTCGTACTCGCCCGTCCAGCCGGGCACGGGCCAGGTGCCGTCGCCCTTCTCGCGCACCGGGATCCGGCCGGGCGCCTGGTAGCCGATGTTGCCGGACGTGTCGGCGTACACGAGGTTCTGCGCGGGCACCTCGAACAGCGCGGCCGCCGCCCGGAACTCGTGCCAGTCGCTCGCCTCGTTGAGCGCGAAGATCGCGTCGGCGGTGCGGCCGGGCATCAGCGCGGTCCACTGGAGCGCCACCGCGTTCGCGCCGGCCGACGGCTTGACGTCGCCCATGACCTCGTTGATCAGCGGCCCGTGCCTGGTGCTGCGCACCTCGATGGTGACGGTGTCGCCGCCCGCCACCTTGATCTTCTCCTGCCGCTTCTCCAGCTTGACCTGCTCGCCCTGGTACAGGTACGTGTCACCCGTCACCTGCTCCAGGAACAGGTCGGCCACGTCCGGCCCCAGGTTGGTGAACCCCCAGGCGATCTTGTCGGTGTGGCCGATGACGACGCCGGGGACGCCCGAGAAGGTGAAGCCCGTCACGTCGTACGAGCACCGCTCCGACAGCTCGCGGCAGTGCAGCCCGGTCTGGTACCAGACCGACGGCATCGCGGCGGACAGGTGCGGGTCGTTGGCGAGCAGGGGCTTGCCGCTCCTGGTGTGCTCGCCGGAGACCACCCACGAGTTCGAGCCGATGCCGTCGCGCTCGGCGGTGCTCATCGTGCCGGGCACGGCGTCCAGCGTCCGCGCGGCCTGGGCGAGCGCGGCGGCGGCCGGTCCGTGAGGACGCGTGCCCGCGCGCAGGCGCGGCGCGGCCGTCTGGTCGAACCGGTCCTGCCGGATCGCGCCCCGCGTGACGATCGGCGCGTGCTCGTCGAACGGGTATCCCGGGTAGAGCTGCTCGACCCGGTCACGCGGCAGCCTGGTGAGGGCGAGCGCGCGGTCGATCTCGTCCTCCATGTTGGAGCGCAGGTCCCAGGCCATGGCCTTGAGCCAGGCGACGGAGTCGAGGGCCGTCCACGGCTCCGGCTCGGCGTCGACGCCGGTCGCCTTGAGCACGGAGTACTCGAGGCTGCGGTCGGAGGCGTTGGGGTTGGCCTTGAGCCAGGCGTTCACGCCCTTGGCGTACGCGTCGAGGTAGCGCCGGGTGCGCTCGGACAGCTCGGACAGCTCCTGCTCGGCCACCCTGCGCCAGCCCATGGTGCGGATCGCCTTGTCGCTGTCGAGCGTCGCCTCGCCGAACAGCTCCGACAGCCGCCCGGCGGTGACGTGCCGCCGGAAGTCCATCTCCCAGAACCGGTCCTGCGCGTGCACGAACCCCTGCGCCATGAACAGGTCCTCGGAGGTGTCCGCGTAGATCTGCGGAATTCCTGATTTATCGCGATAAATCTCTACATTCCCGGTTAAGCCGGGCAGCCGGAGCGACCCGTCCACCTGAGGGTAGGACTTCCGTACGGTGTGGACGACGACGCCCGTCAGCACCAGCGCGAGGGCGAGGAGAACGGTCAGCGCCCGCGCCAGCCAGCGCAACGGCCAGGGCAGCCAGGCGTAGGGCCTCAACCTCACGAATACCTCCGATCCTCCGCGTCCTCCCGCGCCGGACCCTTAGTCTGACAGCCCCTGATCACTCCTCTCGCCCGGCTCGCACCGGCTCCGGAAGCTCCCGAATCCGCCTGTCACGGCGCATTCATTCATGATCACGTTCCGTGCGGGAGCGCTCGGGGCGAGGGTCTCAGCGGCTCCTGCCGATGTCGCTGGACAGGTCGAGCCCGAGCACCTGGTCCACGTGCAGGAACGACTCGAACTTCGTCCCCGGCGGCACCGACGCGTCGTCCGCCAGCTCCCGCAGCGCCCGCAGTGCGCCCGGAGTGTCCAGGTCGTCGTCGAGCGCGGCCTCGACGCGCTTGACGTACTCGGCGGCCATGGGCGCGCTGGGCGACTCCGACCACTCCGCCACCAGGGTCCGCCAGTGGCGTACGGCGCGGTCGGCGGCACGCAGGGAGTCCCAGGTGAGGACGATCGGCCGCCGGTAGTGGTGCTCCAGGAACGCCATCCGCACGGCCAGCGGATCCAGCCCGGCACCCACGACCTCGGCCAGCGACACCCCGCCGCCCCCGGCGTCCCCCGTGTCCGGCGGCGGCGCTTCGCCCTCCCGCGCGTGCTCGCCCGGCTCGCGGTCGTCGAAGCGCACGTCCGCCGCGTGGACCCGGTGCCGCGCCACCTCGCGCCCGGCCGCCGCGTCGGACTGGGCGCGCTCACGATCCTCGTACGGCCGACGCGGCCCGGCCCCGCCCACGTGGACGTCGACGCGCCCCCCGAGCAGGCCCAGCGCCACGGCCGAGCACACCACGTGCGGACCCGGCACGCCCCGCCCCCAGGGCGAGTCCCAGGACGGCTCGCCGCCCGAAGGAAGCCACAGCACCCAGTCGGCGGAGGAGCGCCCGCCCTCGGAACGCTCACCGGCGGGCAGCGGCGGCAGACCGGGGAACGAGCCGGCGTCGAAGAACACCGGCCCCTCCGGCGCCACGTAGGCGTGCCCCCTCTCCACCAGCGCACCGACGAGCTCGACCACGTACGGGATCGTCTCGGCCACGGACGGCGCGTGCTCGGCCGGCCGGCAGTTCAGCGCGGCGGCGTCCCGGAGCGCCTGCGTGCCGGCCTCCCCGGGACCGCGCGGCGAGCAGGCCACCACCCGCACCCTGCCGCGTTCGAGGATCCGCCGGATCAGGTCCGCCAGCAGGAGCGACCGCAGCTCACCGAGTCCGGGCCGCCCGTCCGGCCGCCCGCCGGGAAAGCCGCCGGCGCCCCCGTCCGGCCCCGGCCGCCCGTCCGGCCGGCTGGTCACGGCGGTCCCGCACGCGTACGTCCGCAGTGCCCGCCCGGCGGCGATCTCCTCGACCGTCCCGGTCCCGCTGTCGTGGATCCGTAGCATGGCTCCGAGCCTAACCGGCCCGCCCGGACCCGGAGATCACCGCGCCGCCCCGCACCGGGCCCGGGGAGGCCGGCACACGAGCGCTCAGCCGCCCAGGAAGCCGAGGATGTCGCGGTCGCCGCGCTCCCGCAGCCGGGCCAGCACCTCGTCGCGCGTCGCCGTGTCCGGCAGCCCCACCCGGGCGCCGATCAGCCGCAGCCCCTCCGCCTCGGAGGTCACCGGCGCGGTGTAGCCGATGAGGTAGAGCGCCCGGTTCAGCGGCGGCATCGTCACCGGCGCGGCCGGCAGGTAGCGCGTCAGCAGCTCGCCGCCGTCGGACACGGTCAGGAAGACGTGGTCGCCCTCGCCGGCCTTGAAGTCGGCCAGCACGTTGCGGATCGACCCCATGGTGGGCTGGTTGTGCCAGCTCACCACCACGTCCCCGGACGGCGTGGACGCGGTGAGCTGCCCGCCGGGAGCCATGCCCAGGTACGCCGCGAACCCGGTCGGCAGCGGCGAGCCCGACCCGCGCAGGTGCTCGGCGTTGACGTCGACCCGGTGCCACCACCGCCCGTCGCGGCTGCGGAAGCTGCGGCGCGTCAGCGAGACGTCCTTGCGCGGCTGGTACGGCTCCGCCGCGCCGCCGGCGGGCGCGGTGCCGGCCACCCGGATCCAGCCCCGCTGGGTCCGCTCGAACCCCGGTCCGCCCGAGTAGGCGCGGACCGAGCTCTCGCTGACGTCGTAGCGGGAGGTGAGGTTGGTGACGATGGTGCTGACCGACGCCTCGCCGCCGGCCCGCTCGATCTCGCGGGCGATCATCTCCCGGATGCCGAGGTACTCGTCGCCGCCCCACCGGGTCAGCCCGTACTTGTTGCGGTCGACCCGCAGGAACCGGTCGTCGGCGGTGAGCTGGTTGCGGATGCCGACGAGGCTGTAGTCCTCGCCGATGCGCTCCTGGATCTCCTCCGGCGGCAGCGGCTTGCCGGCCACGGCCAGGACGGCCTCGGCCTTCTCGTTGATGCTGCGCGGCCACGGCACCACGTGCTGCTCCAGCACGCGCAGCTGCGGCACGGACTTGATCCAGCGCTCGGCGACATCCTCGCGGACCCCGAGCTGGGCGACCATGGTGACGGCCTCGGCGAGCGGTCGCGGGCCGTCGGTGAAGAGCTGGCGCGTCTTCTCCCGCAGCTCCTCGGCGCCGCCGGCGACGAGCCAGCCCTCGGACTGCTCGTAGCCGGTCAGCAGCGTCCGCACGAACCTCCAGGCCGGGATGCCGAGCGTCCGCAGCTCCGCGCGGTGCCACGGCACGGCCGCGGCGAGGTCGTCGGACGGCACGGCGGATCCGAGCCGTCCGCGGAGCCAGGTGACGTGCGCGACGAGCGGCACCGCGTCGGGACCGCCGAGCCAGGCCTCCACGTGGTCGCGCAGGTCCCGCTCGATCTGCCTGATGCGCTCCCGGGTGACCGAGAAGCGCTGCGCCAGCTCGTCCAGGGTGACCCGCTGGACCGCGTAGAGCCGGTCGCGGGCGATGGCCCGCTGCCGGTCGTCCATGGCCCTGAACAGGCCGTCGACGAGGTCGGGCAGCGGCTTGTCGCGCCGGACGGGGACGGCCGGCGCGTCGGCGGGCTCCAGCAGGCGCTCGAACACCCCGCCGAACAGCTTCTGGACCACGTCCTTGCCCAGCATCTCCGGCGTGCGCTCGGCCTCGGCCGGGTCGGAGAAGCGCAGCAGCGGCAGGATGTCGCCGAGCAGCAGGTGGCCCCAGCAGGCCACGGCGAGGTCGGCGAGGTGGCCGGCGACGCCCTGGGTGCCGATGACGGCGCAGGCGCGGTCGAGCGGGATCGCCTGCCACCAGGCCTCTGGCAGCTGGGGATCTTCCACGATGGGCGCGACCTGACCAGGAGAGGTCCAGCGCACAGGTGGCGCGAGGTCGCTCAGGCTGAGGTTCATTCGGGTCCAACCGGCAATGGGAAGAAATCCGCAGTTCAGACTATGTGCTCAGAACGACAGAAATGGGCTGCCCCTTCCTGAGTGGGAGACGTAAAGGATCGATCGCGCGCGCGTGCACGCCACGTACAGCATGCCGCGTTCGCGCTGGAGC
The DNA here is from genome assembly GCF_044459125.1 of Nonomuraea sp. NPDC050383. NCBI lineage: Bacteria > Bacillati > Actinomycetota > Actinomycetes > Streptosporangiales > Streptosporangiaceae > Nonomuraea > Nonomuraea sp. NPDC050383. The sequence goes on along the minus strand of NZ_JBITIP010000005.1, from coordinate 111,466 downwards.
GCGCGGGCCCGGGCCGCCGGGTCGTCGGGCGGCGTCTCGGGCACCACGCCCTCGGCCACACCGATGACCGCCACCCTCTCGAACTCCAGGCCCTTCAGGTTCTGGAACGTCGACACCCGCACCTCCCGGTCGCCGAGCGCCCGCCGGGCCTCCCGCACCAGCGCGGGCGTGCGCGCGGCCACGGCGATCTCACCGGGCGGCACCCCCTCGGCGAGCCAGGCGCCGACCGTTCCGGCCAGGCCGGCGAGCTCCGCCTCGGGCGACTCGTAGGCCAGCACCACCGGTCGTCCGCCGTCGCGCGTCGCGCGCAGGCCGTACAACGGAGACATACCCTTGACCAGCCCGTCCACCGGCCCGCCGCCCCGCAACCGGACCGCGAACGTCAGCAGCTCCTGCGGCAGCCGGTGGGAGACCCGCAGCGTGCGCTGCTCGGCCGGGATGCCGAGCGCGCCGAGGGCCACGCTCGTGTCGGTCACCCGCTGGTGCGGGTCGCCGACGATGAACAGGTCGTCGTGCGTGTGCGGCGCGGCCGCCCGCAGCAGCCGCCACTGCGCGGGGCTGTAGTCCTGCGCGTCGTCCACGACGATGTGACGGTACGGCTTGCGTCCCGGATCGACGTCGTCAAGCAGGTCACCCGTCGTCCTCGACAGCAGCCGGAGCGCCTCGTCGGTCAGCTCGGCCAGCGTCCGGGCCCCCGGCCCGATCAGCGCGGGACGGCGGCCCTCGGCGTCGCTCACGATGCGCATGGCCAGCCGCTCGGGGTTGTCCACCTCGACCCGCTTGCGCACGGACTCGTCGGCGATGAGCGTGTCCAGCCGGGCCGACAGGTCCTCGCCCAGGCTCTGGGAGAACGTCACCAGCAGCACCGGCCCCTTGCCCCGCGCGGCCAGATGGGCGGCCCGGTGCAGCGCCACGAGCGTCTTGCCGGTGCCCGGACCACCGATGACCAGCAGCGGCTGCTCATAGCGGGGGGCGTGGGCCAGCCGGTGCTGCGGCGGGTGCAGGAACGTGCACCACTCCGGCGCGCTCAGCACCCGGTCCAGCTCCACCTTGTCGGCGACGAACGCCGCCCGGTCCGGGCTGCGGCGCAGGGCGGCGTGCAGGTCCTCCGTGTCGATCTGGCGCGGCTCCTCGTCCACGGCGCGCCAGCCGTCGAGCTCCCGCCACGCCTCCGACAGGGTTCCGCCACGGGCCAGCACGGACAGGGGGGCGTGCTGGGTGGGCGGCAGGAGGGGTTCGAGCGCGTCCACGTCGGCCTCGGTGGTGATCAGCCGGATCAGGGGCAGCGCCCGCACGTCGATGCCCAGCGCGAGCAGGTCGCCGTCGCAGATCGGGTCGAACAGCCGCGCCGGGCCCGCCGACCTGCGCAGCGCCGGCTCCACCCGTTCCAGCGCGTCGGCGTCCCACTCCTCCACGACGCCCAGGACGGGGTTGATGCCGAAGCGGTGCCGCCGGGCGTGCGACCACGCCTCGGCGTCGGGCAGCACCGTGCGCAGCCAGTACACGTCCCGCTGCCGCACCACGACGCCGCGATGGCCCTCGCCCAGGCGCAGCGTCGCCACCCGCGCGTCACGCGCGCCCCGCACCCGCTCGGGGTGCGGGCCGCCCGCCACGTTCAGCAGGAACCGGCGTAACGCGACCACGGCGTCCCTGCGCACCGGCGGAGCCAGTGCGCTGAGCCGCCCGGGGAACCCGGGGCCGATCGCGAGCCGCGGCACGCCGGCTCAGTCCAACAGGGCGAGCAGGTCGCGGTCGCCGCGCTCGCGCAGCCGGTTCAGCAGATCCGGCAGGGCCACGGGCCCCGTCAGGCCGATCCGGGTGGCGATCACCCGGGCGGCCTGGTCGCGGGTGCCGCCCGGAGCGGTGTAGCCGACCAGGCGGAGCGCCTTGGTGATCTTCTCGGCGCCCTGCGCGGCCACCGGCAGGTGCCTGGCCCGCAGCACGCCCTCGTCCGACAGTGTGAGGAACAGGTGGCCGCCCTCCTTCGCGCCGACGTCCACCAGCAGCCGCTCCACCGACTCCAGCACCGGTCTGCCGTGCCAGGTCATCGTCAGCTCTCCTGCCGCGCTGCGCACCGTCCGCGTCTCGCCGGGCGACAGCCCCAGGTACGCGGCGAACCCGGTCGGCAGCGCGCACTCGCCCCCGCCGAGCTGCTCCGCCGTCACGTCCACGCGCAGCCACCACCTGCCGTCCGGCTGCCGGAAGCAGCGCCGTGTCTGTGAGACGTCCTTCAGCGGCTGGTACGGCTTGCCGCCCCCCTGCTCGCCCCCGTGCTGCTCGCTCCCGTGCTGGCCGGCCTCGTGCGGACCGGCCTCGTGCGGCCCGGCTTCTTGCGGGCCGGCGGCGGGAGGCTCGTCCACGTGGTGCTCGCCGGACCCGCCGTTGCTCTCCCCGGGCGCCGGCGTGGCCGGCATGAACGCCTGGAACATGGACGGTCCGGGCGGTCCGGGCGGTCCGGGCTGCGCGGGCGGTCTGGGCTTCCGGACGGGGAGCTCGGGCGCGGGGGACGCCGGTGGGGCGGCCGGCACGCCGTTGGCGGCGGGCACGGCTGCCTGCGGGGGCCGGGGCGGCAGGGTGGCCAGCACGAACTGCCAGGCCGGCACCTCCAGCGCCTTGATCTCCTTGGCGTGCCAGGGCGCGGCTCCGATGACCCGGTCGCGGGGCGCGGCGGGGCCGATCGTCCTGCGCAGCTCGTCCAGGTGCTCCCGGTACGGGGCCGCCTCGTCGCTGGCCAGCCACTGGTCGAGGCGGGCCCGCAGCCGCTCCTCGGTCTCGGAGATCTCGGTCGGTGGCACGGCGAACAGCTTGGCGAGCTGGTCCACGGCGGACGGCTCGTCGGTGAAGACCCGGTTCTGCGCGACGGCCCAGCTCTTGTCGTCGAGCCCGGCGAAGGCCGCCTCGATCAGCTGGGACAGGTCCCGCGCCGCCTGCCCGCCCTCGGCCTCCGGCTCGTCGTCCTCGGTCTCGTCGTCCTCCGTCGCGGGGCCGTCGCCCTCCTGCCGGCGGTCGTCGAGCTCGACGTCCTGCGGCTCCTCTTCCTGCGGCTCCACGGCCTCAGGCTCTTCCGCGTGCGCCTCCGCGGCCTCGTGATCCGCGGCCTCGTGATCCACGGGTTCGGGCTCCGCGATCTCTTCGGCCTCGGAGTCCGCGACCTCGTCCACGATCTCCGGCACATCGGGCCCGGCCTCAGCCTCAGCCGCCTCAGCCTCGGCCTCGACGGCCTCCAGCTCAGCCTCGACGGCCTCCGGCTCGGGCTCCTCGGACTCGGCGGCGTCCACGGCCTCGACCGGCGCCTCCACCGGCTCGGGCGCGGGCCCGCCCACGACGGGCTCTGCCACGACGGGCGAGGCGACGGCGGGCGAGGCGGCGGCGGGCACGGGCGGCACGACGGATGCGGCCGGCACGACGGACGCGGCAGCGGTGGAGGGCAGAGGGGACACCCGGGCGAACACCGCGGAGAACAGCGTCCCCAGCACCGCCCGCGCCTGGATGAACGGCTGGTCCACCAGCTCCCGGCCGGTCAGGGCGAGCAGTCCCGCCCACGAGCCGGCGCGGTCGAGTGCGATGGCGACGTGCGGCTCGTCCGCCTCCTCGGGATCCAGCACGTGCAGCGCGGGCAGGATGTCACCCACGGCGGCGGCGGGCCACTGCTCCAGCGCGATCTCCGTGAGCAGCTCTCCCAGCGCCTCCGGCCCGATGACCGCGAGGACGCGGGGCAGCGGCAGGCTGCGCCACCAGGCGTCCGGAAGGTCCGGCTGCCCGGTGAGCAGCGTGATCGTGGACGCGTCGCTCCACCTCAACGGTGGTACGAGGTCGCTCAGGCAGAAGTTCATCCCGTTCCGTTCACCGGCCCCTCACGCCGCCGTGTCGTCGCAAGGCTCGTCAAGCTGATCAAAACGTGCGTATCGCGGTGCGGGCACAGTCTCGCCGCCCACGGAACAGACCATAGTCCGGCAAAACAGCCCTACGCATCATGGACTACGCATCAGCGCCGGACAGCGGCGAAGCGCAGGCGCACGTAATCCGCCATCCAGCCCGTCTCCCTGCGCAGCGCGGGCGCGGCCAGCTCGTTGACCCGCCCCAGCAGCGGCGCGACGACCTCCGGAGGCAGCCCCTCGATGACCGAGGAGGCGAACATCCGCACCCAGTCGGCGGCTCCGCCGGGGCACTCCTCAAGGGGCGTGGGACGGTCGAAGTACTCCAGCAGCCGCACCACGAAGCCCTCCTGCTCCAGGCGGCGGGCGTACTCGGCGGGCGTGGGGAAGTACCAGGGCAGGTCGGGCTCGCGCAGCCCGTACTCGCGCCAGGCCGTCAGCATGGCGGCGGTCAGCTCGGCGCAGTTGCCCGCCCCGCCCATCTCGGCGACGAACCGGCCCCCCGGGACCAGGGCCTCGCGGACGTTGGCGATGACGGTGGCCGGGTCGCGGCTCATCCAGTGGAGCGCGGCGTTGGAGAAGACGGCGTCGTAGGCCTGGACGACGGTGAAGTCGTGGCCGTCGCCGATGATGAAGTCGATGCCGGGGTGCTGCGCGAGCGCCTTCTCGATCATGGCGGGGGAGCCGTCGATGCCGAGCACCTCGGCGCCGCGCGCGGCGATCTGGGCCGTCAGCACGCCGGTGCCGCAGCCGAGGTCGAGCACGCGCTCCCCGGGCCGCGGATCCAGCAGGTCGACCAGGGGAGCGCCCTGGGTGGAGACGTAGCCGAAACTGCCGTCGTAGGCGCGACTGCTCCACCGCTCCAAGCTCGGTGCGTCATATCGCAAGACGATCAGCTCACATTCGTCAGACATCGGGCCCCCGTGGCCGTGCTGTCCGTTCACTTTAGAGGCTGAGCGTCGCTATGACATACCGAGTCACATCGGTCTCACCGGACGCTCTTTGTCCATTCTCTCTTCAGGTAGGACTTTCCCGCGTCGGTTTGCGGGATCGTGAGCAGGACCGGCGGTCCGGGCGGGACGGGCAGCTTGGCGGCCTGCTCGGTGTCGAGCTTGCCGCGCATGAGCATGGCCTCCGCGCGCGCCGGCCGGGCGTACCCGCGCTGCAGCAGATTCTGGCCCTCGTCGGAGAAGAGGAACTCCTCCCACAGCCGGGCCGCGGCCGGGTGCGGCGCGGTCTTGGAGATGGCCTGCACGTGGTACGAGCCGAGCGGGGCGTCCTTCGGGATCGTGACCCTCCATCCGTCGGGGTTCTGCGCGGCGCGGCGGGCGTTGACGTGGTCCCAGCTCACGATCACGTTCGCCTTGGCGGGCTCGGTGAGCCGCCCGGCGTGCCCGAGCCTGCCGAACAGCTCCACCCCGCGCCGCGGGTGGGGCGTGCCGCGCTCCAGCGAGGCCGCCATGACGCCGTCGAAGGCCGCCTCCGCGCGCAGCGGGTCGCCGTCGAGCGCGACCGTGTAGCCGGGCTTGGTGAGGTCGGCGAACGAGGTGGGCGCGGGGACGCGCGGGTCGTAGCCGATCGACATGTACGAGCCGTAGGCGGCGTACCAGGCGCCGGTCGGGTCCTTGACGTCGTCCGGCAGGTCCTGCCAGCCCGCCACCTTGTACGGCGAGAAGTGGCCGGCGTGGGCCACCGCCACGTCCAGCGTGAGGTCGTACACGTCGGGCTTGGGCTGCACCGCCGCCTGGAGCTGGCGGGCGCTGCTGGCGTTCGGCTCCAGCTCGTTCACCTTGACGCCGTACTTGTCGGTGAAGGCGGCGAGGATGCCCCCGTAGTTCACCCAGTCGTGGGGGAGCCCGATCACGGTGAGCGACCCCTCCTGGCGGGCCGCCGCCACGAGCCGGTCCATGTCGCCGAAGCCCTCCTTGAGGGAGAGGGCCCGCGCGTTCACCGGCGGGAGCGGCTTGGACGGCGTGCTGGTGGTGGACGCGCCGCACCCGGCGCTGACGAGGATGGCTGCCGCGGCGGCACACATACGTACGGTCACACGGCGAATACTCGCCGCTACGGACGCCCAGGTCGAGGAGGCGCGGCCGGTACGATCCTGGCCGCCACCAGACTCTCCTCGGAGATCTCCACGAGCGTGCCGTCCCTTTTACGCACCCGCAACACGCCGTGCTCCCACGATTCCAGGACGCCGACCGCGTCGCTGAACCCGCCGGGAACCCGTCTGCGCGTGGTGATCCGGGCGCCCACGTCGGCACTTGTGACGCTGATCACCAGACGAGCGGCCATGAGTTTGCCACCCTCCGTTTCGGCCAGCCGACAAGCACGGCAATACTAGGGCCTAGCAAACCGCGGTCAGATTCAGCCATGGTGGCGGAGAAGAAGGAGCTCGAGGTGACCTACGTCATCGCGCAGCCTTGCGTGGACGTCCTGGACAAGGCGTGCATCGAGGAGTGCCCCGTCGACTGCATCTACGAGGGCGAGCGCATGTTGTACATCCACCCGGACGAGTGCGTGGACTGCGGGGCGTGCGAGCCGGTGTGCCCCGTCGAGGCCATCTTCTATGAGGACGACCTTCCTGAGCAGTGGAAGGACTTCTACAAGGCCAATGTCGACTTCTTCGAGGACCTGGGCTCGCCCGGCGGCGCCTCGAAGGTCGGCAAGATCGAGAAGGACCACCCGGTCGTCGCGGCGCTGCCGCCTCAGGGTGAGGGCGACTAGCCGCCCGTACGCCGTGGGCGGTCGCCCGGCCGGCCCGGCGCCACGGTGTGCGCCGGTGCCGTGACGTGCGCCGTCGCGGTACCGCCGGCACCACCGAGACCTGGAGTTCCGTGAACACCCTGCCCGACTTTCCGTGGGACAAGCTGGAGCCCTACAAGGAGCGCGCCCGTGCCCATCCCGACGGGGTCGTCGACCTGTCGATCGGTACCCCGGTCGACCCGGTGCCCCCGGCGGTACAGGAGGCGCTGACCGCGGCCTCCGACAGCCCCGGCTATCCGATGACGCACGGCACCCGGCGGCTGCGCGAGGCGGCGGCGGGCTGGCTGCGGCGCAGGCACGAGGTCACGGTGGACCAGCACGACGTGCTGCCGCTGATCGGGTCCAAGGAGTTCGTCGCCTGGCTGCCGACCTATCTCGGCGCCAAGCGGGTGGTGCTGCCCGAGCTGGCCTATCCCACGTACGACGTGGGCGCGCGGCTGGCGGGCGCCTCGACGCTGGCCTCGGACGGCCTGCTGGCGCTCGGCCCCGAGCGCCCCGACCTGGTGTGGATCAACTCGCCGGGCAACCCCACGGGCCGCGTGCTCCCGGCCGAGCACCTGCGCAAGGTGGTGGCCTGGGCCCGCGAGCGCGGCACGGTCGTGGCCTCCGACGAGTGCTACATCGAGCTGGGCTGGGAGGAGCGACCGGTCTCCATCCTGCACCCCGACGTCTGCGGCGGCTCCCACGAGGGGCTGCTCGCCGTCCACTCGCTCTCCAAGCGGTCCAACCTGGCCGGCTACCGAGCGGGTTTCGTCACGGGCGACCCGGCGCTGGTGAAGCGCCTGCTGGAGGTCCGCAAGCACGCGGGCATGATCATGCCGGCCCCGGTGCAGGCGGCGATGGCCGCCGCGCTGGCCGACGACGGGCACGCCGACGAGCAGCGGGAGCTCTACGCGGCCCGCCGCGCGCGGCTGCGCCCGGCGCTGGAGGCGGCCGGCTGGCGCATCGACCATTCGACAGCCGGTCTCTACTTCTGGGCGTCCAACGGAGAAAAATCGTGGGATCAGGTCGGCAAGCTCGCTGATATCGGTATTTTGGTCGCGCCAGGGGAATTCTACGGAGCGGCGGGCGGGCAGCACGTGCGCATCGCGGTGACCGCCACCGACGAGCGCGTCGATGCGGCGGTACGCCGCCTCCAGTAGGATCCCGGCACAGCCCGCCCCGCCGGCGGGCGCGTACATGTCAATAAGGGCGTTACTCAGGGCGTTGACAAAGGCGCTCGCCGAGACAGACCGCGAGTGGAGCGAGCTGAGCTATGGGCATGACCGCCATGGTCGTACTCGGACTGAGCATCGCCACCGTCCTCCTGCTGCTGCTGGTGGCCTTCCTGGTCGTCATGCGCCAGGGCAGGAAGGGCCGGACTGCCGAGCCGCCGGTCGAGGTCGCTCCCCTCGAGACCCCGTTGCCGGCGCCGGTGGGCGTGGTGCTGTATGCCGGGTCCGACTACGCCGACCCCCGCACGATCAAGGTCGGCGACGGGATCGAGGTCCACGGCTCGCCCGCGCGCGTGCTAGGCGCCGTGTTCGTCTCCTGGCAGGGGCACGAGTGGACGGAGTTCCTCCTGCGCGACGTCGCCCGCCGCCGGCAGTGGCTGTCGGTCGAGGTGCGCCAGGGCGACCCGCCGCACCTGGAGGTGTTCATGTGGACCGAGGTGCCCACGCAGGGCATGGTCCCCGCCAAGAGCATGCTCATCATGGAGGGCGTCGAGTTCTTCCCCATCGAGCGCGGCACGGCGGCCTTCCGGTGCGAGGGCGACACCGGCCTGCCGGAGCGCGGCCTGCTCGACTTCGCCGACTACCGGGCCTCCGACGGCAGGCTGCTGTCCTTCGAGCGGATCCAGGGCGGCTCGTGGACCGCCAGCTACGCCAGCCCGCTGGCCCCCGGCTCCATCGCCATCGTCAGCCGCGCCACCTGACCCGGGCGCGTCCGGCTACGACAGCTCCACCTGGGCGTCGCCGGCCTTGCCGCCGGCCTTCCAGCCCTCCACGTTCGCGTCGTTCTTCCACACCGCGCCGCTGAACCCCACCCGGCTCAGTCCGTACTTCTGCGCGTACGCCACCGACCAGGCCGCGATCAGCCATCCGCGGCGCGTGCTCGTGACGGCCGGGTCGCCGATGGCCCGCGCGAGCTGGCGGCGCGCCTCGGTGGCCTTGGGCTTCGGCGGCGCCGTCTCCCCCTTGGCCGGCGGGTACCAGCAGTGGAGGGCGCGCGGCACCCGGCCGGTGAACGTCGCGGCGAGGATCTTGGCGTCCTCCTCGTGCGGGGCGTAGGCGTAGCCGCCCGCCGAGCGCTGCACCTCCTGGGCGGCCTCGGCCAGCGGGATCTTCCGGTAGTTCTTGACCTTCACCAGTGCCGCGAAGAACTTGTTGGTCGCGTAGACCGGGTCCATGAGCTGCTTCTTCTTGCCCCAGCCCTGCGACTCGCGCTGCTGGAACACCCCGACCGAGTCGCGGTCGCCGCCGGGCAGGTTGTAGAGCTTGGACTCCTGGAGCGCCGTGGCGTAAGCGATCACCACGGCCCGCTCGGGCAGCCTGCGGCGCGCCGCGACGGCGGCGATGGTGGCCGCGATCTGCGCCTGCTCGATGTCGAGGTCGAGGACGCCCTCCGGGGTGCGCACGCTGCAGTAGGCCTCCGGAGGGGCGAGCGGCTGCGCCTTGCTGAGCAGCTTGAACAGGCCCACGGAGATCGCCACCGCGAGCACGACGACGATGGCCGCGATCGTGATGACACCGCGGGAGAAGCGCACGCGCACTCTGGAAAACCTACCCGGCCGGATAAGCTCCGTGGCCATGAGTGACCAGAGCACGTCGTCACCGATCCCACCGGCGGTCGACGCCCTGTGGGAGCTGCGCGCGGAGCTGTCGCCCCAGGACAGCGAGGCGCGCGCCGTGGTGGTGGGCGCGATCGACCTGCTCGACACCGGCAAGGCGCGGGTGGCCGAGGTGTCGGACGGCGAGGTGGTGGTGGACGAGCGGGCCAGGCGGGCGATCCTGCTCGCCTTCAAGGTGCTCGGCATGGCCCGGTCGCAGGTGGGCGACTTCCAGCACATCGACCGGGTGCCGCTCAAGACCACGTTCGACGGGGTGCGCGTGGTGCCCGGCGCGATCGCCCGCTGGGGCTCGTACGCCGCGCCCGGTGTGGTGCTGATGCCGTCGTTCGTCAACATCGGCGCCCACGTCGGGTCCGGCACGATGGTCGACACGTGGGCCACGGTCGGATCGTGCGCCCAGATCGGCGCCAACGTGCACCTGTCGGGCGGCGTGGGCATCGGCGGGGTGCTGGAGCCGCCCGGGGCGCTTCCGGTGGTCGTGGAGGACGACGCGCTGGTCGGCAGCCGCGCCATGCTCGTCGAGGGCGCCCGGGTGGGACGTGGCGCGGTCGTCGGGGCGGGCACGATCCTGTCGGCGTCGATACCCGTGATAGACGTGGAGACGGGCGAGGAGCTGGCCCGTGGCCGGGTGCCCGACTGGTGCGTGGCCGTCGGCGGCACCCGTCAGAAGGAGTTCCCCGGCGGCACGTTCGGCCTGCCGTGCGTGCTGGTGATCAAGCGGCTGGAGCCGGGGCAGCGGCACGACAAGGCGGCGCTCAACGAGGCGCTGCGCGAGCACGGGGTGAACACGTGATGCTGGACCTGACCCAGGACGTCCGCGACCTGACCGCGGCGATCGTCGACATCGAGTCGGTGAGCGGCGACGAGCGGGAGCTGGCCGACGCGGTGGAGGGGGCGCTCGGCGCGCTGCCGCACCTGAAGGTCGACCGGTCCGGCGAGACGGTCGTCGCCCGCACCACGCTCGGGCGGGGCGAGCGCGTGCTGATCGCCGGGCATCTCGACACCGTCCCCATCCACGCCAACCTGCCGAGCCGCGTCGAGGGCGACCTCCTCCACGGCTGCGGCACCTCCGACATGAAGGCGGGCGTCGCCGTCGCGCTGAAGCTCGCCGCGGCGCTCCCCGCGCCCAACCGCGACGTCACGTACGTCTTCTACGACTGCGAGGAGGTCGAGGCCGAGCGCAACGGGCTCAACCGGGTCGCCCGCGACCACGCCGACTGGCTCGCCGCCGACTTCGCCGTGCTGATGGAGCCGACGGACGGGGTGATCGAGGGCGGCTGCCAGGGCACGCTACGGGCCGAGGTGCTGGTCACGGGCAAGCGTTCGCACAGCGCCCGGTCATGGTTCGGGGTCAACGCCATCCACGGCATCGAGCCGGTCCTGGCCCGGCTGAACGCCTACCAGGCGCGCCGGCCGGTCGTCGACGGGCTGGAGTACCACGAGGGGCTGAACGCCGTCGGGGTGCGCGGCGGGGTCGCGGGCAACGTCATCCCGGACACGTGCGTGGTCACGGTCAACTACCGCTTCGCGCCCGACCTCACCGAGGACCAGGCGCGGGCGCACGTGCGCGAGGTGTTCGACGGGTTCGAGGTGAGCTTCACCGACGGGGCCCCGGCCGCCCGGCCGGGTCTGACGCACCCGGTGGCGGCGGCCTTCGCCGCGGCCGTGGGCGGCGAGCCGCGGGCCAAGCTCGGCTGGACGGACGTGGCGCGGTTCTCGGCGCTGGGCATCCCGGCCGTCAACTACGGCCCCGGCGACCCGAACCTGGCGCACCAGCAGGGGGAGTACGTCTCCCGGCAGAAGATCGTGGAGAGCGAGCGGGCGATGCTCGACTGGCTCTCGGCCTGACACGAGACCCCGGAACATGAAAGTGGCTTTCCTCGCCGGCCATTTGGCGGGGAAAGCCACTTTCAGTCCCGAGCAGCACCCTCGGCAGTTAGACGCAGGCGAGTCGAAATCCGGTTCCCCTCTTTTTTCATGATTTTTTGCCACCCCCCACACGGGCGTTGACCTGCTATTTTGCTCGGACGGCCCAGTCGGTGGGCCGTCCACGGCCCGGTCCGCGGGGAGGTGCGCCGGCGCCGGAGGGAACGGCCCCTGGTTCAGGGGCACAGAAGGAGGGCTAGCGTGATCCGCATGGATACGACACGTCGCGAGCGCCGTCAGGGCCAGGCCGTGGTCCGTGGCAGCCTCGTCCCCGAATCCACGCACGACCAGCGCCTGCTCGACCGGCAGGGCCCCGCCGACTGGGTCCACATGGACCCGTGGCGGGTGCTGCGGATCCAGGCGGAGTTCGTCGAGGGCTTCGGCCAGCTCGCCGAGCTGCCGCGGGCCGTCACGGTCTTCGGCTCCGCCCGCACCCCCGCCAACTCCGCCGAGTACGCCATGGGCCGCGCGCTCGGCCGGGCCATCGCCGAGGCCGGCTACGCCGTCATCACCGGCGGCGGACCGGGCGTGATGGAGTCGGCCAACCGCGGCGCCTCCGAGGTCGACGGCGCCGTCTCGGTGGGACTCGGCATCGAGCTGCCGTTCGAGCAGCGCATGAACGAGTACGTGGACCTGGGCATCGAGTTCCGTTACTTCTTCGTCCGCAAGACCATGTTCGTGAAGTACTCGTGCGGCTTCATCGCCCTCCCCGGCGGCTTCGGCACGCTGGACGAGCTGTTCGAGGCTCTCACGCTGGTGCAGACGCACAAGGTCACCTCGTTCCCGGTCGTGCTCATGGGCTCGGAGTTCTGGGGCGGACTGATCGACTGGATCAAGAGCACGCTGCTGGGCACCGGCAAGATCGCCGAGCAGGACCTCGACCTGATCACCGTCACCGACGACGTGGACGAGGCCGTGCGCATCGTCGTGGAGTCCGACCAGGCGCGCTCCCGGCTGCGCCAGGAGGAGATCGAGGCGGCCGCGGGCCACACCGCCGAACCGCAATAAGCTGACATGCCGTGAATGTCTGCGTGTTCTGTGCGTCCAGTCAGAAGATCGACCCCAAGTACGTGGAGCTGGCGACGCATGCCGGCACCGAGCTGGCCAGACGTGGCCACACACTGGTCAGCGGCGGTGCCACCGTCTCCTGCATGGGCGCCGTCACCGCAGCCGCCCGGGCGGCGGGCGGGCGCACGATCGGCGTCATCCCTCAGGCGCTGGTGGACATCGAGATCGCCGACCGCGACTCCGACGAGCTGATCGTCACCCCCGGCATGCGCGAGCGCAAGGGCGTCATGGACGAGCGGTCCGACGCCTTCCTCGTGCTGCCGGGCGGCATCGGCACCCTGGAGGAGCTGTTCGAGATCTGGACGGCCCGCGTCCTGGGCATCCACGACAGGCCCCTGGTCATCCTCGACCCGTGGGGTCTGTACGCGCCGCTGCGCGCGCTCGTGGAGCACATGTACGACGAGGGGTTCACCCGGGCGAACGTCTTCGACGCGATCTCGTGGACGACGTCGGTGGAGGAGGCGCTCGACCACATCGAGAGCCGCGCCCAGCCGGTGCGCCCCACGGCGGAGGAGCTGGGCGAGGCCACGGGCTGAAACCAGGACCCGCAGATCACGGAGCGTCGGGCCCCGGCGTTCAGGGCCCGGGTGTTCAGGGCCCGGATGTTCGGGGCCCAGGTGTTCGGGGCCGGTGCTTTCAGTCCGGCGCTTTCAGTCCGGTGCCTTCAGGCCGGCGTTTTCAGGCCAGGGCGCGGCGGGCCAGGGCCGGGGGGCGGCGGCCGGCCAGCGACTCCGTCATCTCCAGCGCCAGGCGTACCTGGTCGGTGTGCTCGGTGACGAACACCCGCGCGCCGTGCCAGCAGTAGACGGCCGCCGCGGCGAGCGCGGCATCGAGCTCCGGTGGCAGGGTGACCAGCACGGTCGCGCCCGCCCGCGCCAGCGCCGCGGCCTCGGCGGGCGAGCCCGCGGGGGTCCAGGCGGGGTCCGGAGACGCACCGGGTGCGACAACTGCGGGACTCATGCCTCGATGGTATGAGTACGATGCCCATGTGCTGGTCATCCTCGCCATCGCGGCGCTCGCCATCCTGGCCTGCGTGGTGCTGGTCTCCCTTGGCAGGGGCGGTGAGCTGACCGAGTTCCCGCCGGACGTGCCGCCCCTCGACCTGCCCGAGGCCACGCGGCTCACGGCTGTCGACTTCATGGCGCTTCAGCTTCCGGTCAACATCGTCGGCTATCACACACAGAGCGTCGACGAGACGTTGCGCAGAGCCGCCAGCGCGATCAGCGCCCGCGACACGCGCATCGCCGTGCTGGAGCAGCGAGTCTCGGAGCTGATGTCGAGCCGCCTGTACGCGCGCCAGGAGCTGTACGCCTCGCCCGGCGGCGCGCCACGGACCGACCATGAGCCCGACGGCCCCGCCGAGCTGCCCAGCCTGCCCGAGGACGGCGACCCGATCGCCGCCCAGGCCGACGACCCGATCGCCGCTCAGCCGGAGCCGATCGCGGTCCCGGCCGCCGAGGTGGCGCCCGCGGAAGAGCCGGGCACGCCCGCCGCGGACGGCGTTCCGACGGATGCGAACGGCGTTCCCCCCGAGCCCCGGCCAGAGCCCGAGCCCGAGCCCGGCGAGAAGGCCGCGCACACCGGCGAAGAGACCACGGACACGAGCGAGGAGCCCGCGGACCCCCACGAGGAGACCGCGGACACGCGCGAGGAGACTTCGGGCCCGCGCGACGAGGCCGCGGACACGCGCGACGAGACGGCGGACACGCGCGACGAGACGGCTGACACGCACGAGGAGGCCGCCCGCACGCGGGTGGAGCCGGTGCGGGCGGTGGCGGGCAAGGAGGGGGACGAGCGCGCGTGACCGAGCTGATCCGCTGTACCTGGCCGGGCCTGGCCGATCCCCTCTACACGGCCTACCACGACGAGGAGTGGGGCCGCCCCGTCCACGGTGACGACAAGGTGTTCGAGCGGGTGGCGCTGGAGGCGTTCCAGTCCGGGCTGTCGTGGCTGACGATCCTGCGCAAGCGGGAGAACTTCCGCGCCGCCTTCGACGGCTTCGCCATCCCCAAGGTCGCCGCGTACACCGAGAAGGACGTCGAGAGGCTGCTCGGCGACGCCGGGATCGTCCGCAACCGCGCCAAGGTCGAGGCCGTGATCAACAACGCCCGCGTCGCGCTCGACCTGCCCGGCGGGCTGTCCGAGCTGGTGTGGCGGCACGCCGACCCGGGCGCCCCGACGCCGAGGACGATGGCCGACGTGCCCGCCGTCACGCCGGGCTCCAAGGCGCTGGCCAAGGAGCTGAAGCGGCACGGGTTCAGATTCGTCGGCCCGACCACCGCCTACGCGCTCATGCAGGCGATCGGCCTGGTCAACGACCACATCGAGGGCTGCCTGGCGCGCACCCCGGCGACGGGCGTGCTCAGCGGCCGGTGAACGACGGGCGCTCCTTGGCCAGGAAGGCCCGGGTGGCGTCGCGGTGGTCGCGGGTGGCGGCGCACTCGTCCTGCAGGACCGCCTCCAGCTCCAGCGCCTCCGGCAGCGTGTGCGTGGCGGCGTAGGCCAGCGCCCGCTTGGTGGCCGCGTATGCGCGCGTGGGCCCCTGCGCGAGCCGTACCGCCAGCTCCCCGGCGGCCTTGAGCACGTCGTCCGGCGGCACCACCCGGGTGACGAGCCCCAGCTCCAGCGCCCGCGCGGCGTCGACCGGCTCGCCGAGCAGCATCAGCTCGGCGGCGCGCCCCGCGCCGACGAGGCGTTGCAGCGTCCAGGACGCCCCCGAGTCGGGCGCGAGCCCGATGCCGGAGAACGCGAGCGCGAACTTGGCCCGCTCCGAGGCGATCCGCAGGTCGCAGGCGAAGGCGAGTGAGGCGCCCGCCCCCGCGGCGACGCCGTTGACGGCGGCCACCACCGGCTTGGCCATGGTGGTGATGAGCTCCACCAGCGGGTTGTAGTGCTCGCGCACGGTGCCGGCCAGCCCGCGCCCGGCCTCCAGGTTGTCGGCGTGCTCGCGCAGGTCCTGGCCGGCGCAGAAGGCCCGGCCGGAGCCGGTCAGCAGCACCGCCCGCACCTGGTCGTCGCCGGCCGCCCGGCGCAGCGCCTCCAGCAGGGCCGACTTCACCTCGGCCGTCAGCGAGTTCATCGCCTCGGGCCGGTCGAGCGTGACGGTGGCGACGGAGTCGGTCAGGTCATAGCGGATCACGGCAGCTCCCTGTCGACGAACGCGGCGGCTGAGGGCAGCAGGCGGGACGCCTCCTGCTCGAAGTACGCTCTGGCCTGCTCACCGGGCCAGCCGGCCGGCAGCAGCTCGGGCGGCAGGCCGGGGTCGCGGAAGAGGAAGTTGCGCCACCCGTGCACGAGCCTGCTCCTCGTCGCGAACACCTGGTCGTCCGGCGCCCCGCCCGGCAGCGCCCCGACCAGCGTGGCAGCCTCCGTCAGCCATCGCTCGTACGCCTCGCCGACGGCGTCCAGATCCCAGATCCGGGCCACCAGCTCGCGGGGGTCGCCCTCCAGCGCCGCGTCGAACCTGTCGGCACGCAGCCCCTCACTGGCGAGCAGGTGGTCCACCTCCCGGGAGGAGCGCGGCCCGGCCCAGGTGGTCTCCGACAAGGGCGCGTACCCGAGAAACGCGAGAACGGCCTTGACCCGGTCCCTGCGCGGCCGATCCCTCATCGGTTCCAGAACGATCAGGTGCCACCGTCCGTGCCAGGCCGGTGTTCCCGCTCGGTAAATTCTCGACGCTGCGTCGTCCAGTCTTCTGACGCACTTCGGCGTGAGCCCGTAGCCGGCCCCCTGGGGCAATCTGACGGGCTCCAGCCAGCCCTGCCTGACCATGCGGGAAACGGCGGTCCGCACGGCGGGAGCGGCGATCTCCAGGGGTTTCATGAGGCGTACGAGAGCCGCCACGGAGGCCTGTCCGCCGCGCGGGCGCAGGTGGTCTCCATAGAGGTCGAACAGGGCGGCGCGTGCGTGCACGCTGTCCAGTTTGGACGTCTTCTCCACCCCCGACAACGCATTCTGGGAGGAGATCGTTACCCATGAGCGCTCTCGATGCGGGAGAATAGGACATCACAGAAGACGTGAATGCGCCGCCCTCCCTAGCGGGCGGACTGAAAACCGCGGGCCGCGGGAGCCCAAGGCAGGAAGGGATGCACGCATGGCGGCGATGAAGCCGCGGACCGGCGATGGTCCGCTCGAGGTCACCAAGGAAGGGCGCGGCATTGTCATGCGGGTCCCTCTGGAGGGTGGTGGCCGGCTCGTCGTGGAGATTTCCGCAGACGAGGCCAAGGCGCTCGGCGAGGCGCTGAAGAACGTCGTCGGCTGAGAGCTCCCGAGTAAGACCTGGTCCGACGGCCCTGGCGTATCCGCGCGCCAGGGTCGCTGACGTTTGAGGAGAATGTTCCGTGCCCATTGAGACCACTGCATCGGTGGTCGCCGGCGTCCCGGACGACGCCGAGCTGCTGGCCGTCCCCTACACGCCCGAGCTGATTCCCGCCGTCGAGCTCGACCTGCCGGTGCCCCTGCCCGGCCTGCTGGCTCACTACGAGGCCAAGGGCGAGGCCGGCGAGATCGTCGAGGTCCCCGTGGCACGGGAGGGCGGCGTCGGGCGCGTCCTGCTGTACGGCGTCGGCGACGGCTCGCCGAAGGCGCTGCGCAAGGCGGCGGCGGGGCTGACCCGCAGGGTCAAGGGCCGCGAGGAGCTGACCGTGGTGGCGCCGGAGGGTGACGTCGCCGCGTTCGCCGAGGCCGCGCTGCTGGCCGCGTACTCCTTCCGCATCGGCCGGCCGGGCAAGCCGCCCGTGCGCTCGCTGCGGTTCGCGTTCGCCGACGAGCAGGCCGTACGGCGGGGCGAGACCGTCGCGCAGGCCGTGGCGCTGGCCCGTGACCTGGCCAACACGCCCGCGTCGGTCAAGACGCCCGCCTGGCTGGCCGAGCGCGCCGCCGAGCAGGGCGTGCCCGTGCGGGTGTGGGACGAGGAGCAGCTCCAGGCCGGCGGGTTCGGCGGCATCCTCGCCGTCGGCCGCGGCTCGGCCAACCCCCCTCGGCTCATCCAGCTCTCCTACGTTCCCGAGGGCACTCCCGAGCGGCACGTCGTGCTGGTGGGCAAGGGCATCACGTTCGACTCGGGCGGCCTGTCGCTCAAGCCGACCGAGAACATGAAGACCCAGAAGACCGACATGGCGGGCGGCGCCGTGGTGATCGCCGTCATCGGCGCGCTGGCGCGGCTGGGCGTCCCGGTCCGGGTCACCGGCCTGGTCGCCTCCGCCGAGAACATGCCGTCCGGCACCGCCCAGCGGCCCAGCGACGTCATCACCCACTACGGCGGCCGCACGGTCGAGGTGCTCAACACCGACGCCGAGGGACGGCTGGTGCTGGCCGACGCGCTGGCCTACGCCGACGCCGAGCTCGACCCCGACGCGGTCGTCGACATCGCCACGCTGACGGGCGCCATCACCGTCGCGCTCGGCCGCAACGTCGGGTCCGTCTACTCCACCGACGACGACCTCGCCCGCGCGCTCGTGGCCGCCGGCCGTGACAGCGACGACCGGCTGTGGCGGATGCCGCTCATCGACGAGTACGCGCCGGCCCTGGAGTCGCCGATCGCCGACCTGGCCAACGTGGAGAGCGGCAGCACCTACGGCGCCGGGTCCATCACGGCCGCGCTGTTCCTCAGGGAGTTCGCGGGCAAGAGGCCGTGGGCGCACCTCGACATCGCCGGAGTGGGCCGCAGCACGGTCGACGACGGGATCCTGACCAAGGGGGCCACGGGCTTCGGGGTGCGGGTCCTGCTGGAGTGGCTGACCCGCGCGTAGCCGCGCGGGGGCCGCGCCCGCGTGGGCCGAAGGGGCGGCGGGCGCGGGACGGCGCTAGTCGGCGATCTTGACGGCGGCGAGCAGCCCGTCGCCCAGCGGCATCAGCAGCGACCGGAGACGATCGTCGCCCTGCACCAGCTTCCCCAGCTCCCGCAGGGCGACCGTGTCGGGGTCGCGCTGGGTGGGGTCGGCCACGCGGTTGTGCCACAGCACGTTGTCGAAGGCCACGATGCCGCCCACGCGCAGCAGCCGGACCGCCTCGGCCAGGTAGTCGGCGTACTCCTGCTTGGCCCCGTCGGCGAAGACCATGTCGTAGCCGCCGTCCGACAGCCGGGGCAGCACGTCGAGCGCCCGGCCGGTGATCAGCCGCACCCGCCCGCCGGCGAAGCCCGCCTCGGCGAACGCCTGCCGCGCCAGCCGCTGGTGCTCGGGCTCCACGTCCACGCTGGTCAGCGTGCCGTCGGGGCGCATGCCGCGCAGCAGCCAGAGCCCCGAGACGCCGCAGCCGGTGCCGATCTCGACGACCGACTTGGCGTTGAGCGCCGTGGCGAGGAAGCAGAGCGCCGCCCCGCCCCCGGGAAGGATGGGCACGGCGCCCATCTCCAGGCCGCGCTGCCGCGCCGCGCGCAGGATCTCATCCTCGTGATGGAACTGCTCCGCATAGGCCAGAGTGGCCTCCACCTGACTGGTCATCGGCCTCCTCCCCCCACTTTCGTGCGATTGGTCACCGATCGCAGCCTAGGGGAGTAGCGCCAGGACGGGAACTCAGGAGCACCCTGAGGCGTTGCAGGTTTAAACGGGCTTTGCCGGTCCGGAAGGCAGGCAGTGCGCATGAGGGGACGAAAGCAGGCACTATGGCGGTAGCTGTGGTCCCAAAGAGAGGAGATCTGGTGGACGAACGCGACCACCAGGCCGATGCCTCCGTGTCTGATTGGACGCCTCCCACCTGGGAGGAAGTGGTGCGGACGCACTCCGCGCGCGTTTATCGGCTGGCGTACCGCCTGACCGGCAACGTCCATGACGCCGAGGACCTCACCCAGGAGGTCTTCGTACGGGTCTTCAGGTCGCTGTCGAGCTACACGCCCGGGACGTTCGAGGGCTGGCTGCACCGGATCACGACCAACCTGTTCCTCGACATGGCGCGGCGCAAGCAGCGCATCCGGTTCGAGGGACTGGCCGACGACGCCGCCGAGAGGCTGCGCGGCCGGGAGCCGTCACCGGCGCAGGCGTTCGACGACGCCCATCTCGAACCCGACATCCAGGCCGCGCTCGACGCGCTCGCCCCCGAGTTCCGCGCGGCGATCGTGCTGTGTGACATCGAGGGCCTGTCGTACGAGGAGATCGCGGCCACGCTCGGGGTCAAGCTGGGCACGGTCCGGAGCCGTATCCACCGTGGCCGGGCGCAGTTGCGCGAGGCGCTCGAACACCGAGCCCCGCGACACTCACAACTTCCCCCGCCTGTAGTCCCCCCGCCAGCATTCCCGTCGGGGCCCCGTGGGGAGGAAGTCTGATATGTCGCATCTTGGAGAACGCGTGTCCGCACTCGTGGACGGCGAGCTCAACCATGCCGAGCGCGATCGCGCGCTGGCTCATCTGACGTTCTGCGCCGACTGCAGGCGGGAGGTCGAGTCGATGCGGGCGCTGAAGTCGCGCCTGCGCTCGCTCGACGAGCTCGCCATGCCGGCCGACCTGACGATGTCGCTGCTGCGGATGGCCGAGCCGGGCGGCCCGCTGCCGCCCCGCGAGCGGCCCTTCCCGGCGCGGACCTTCGGAGGTGTCCCGCTGCCGGGCCCTCATTCCATCGCGCCCCTGGACAACCGCCCCCGCAGGGACGCGAACGGCGGCGTTTCCGGCCCCGGCCGCCGGGGTAGGCGGCGCGGCACGTACGTGGCGGTCGGCGTGGTCTCCGCGGCCGTCGCACTCGGCACCTTCTTCGCCGTGTCCGGCGCCGGGCAGACCAGCACGCCGCCGCCGGTCGAGCTGTTCCGGCAGAACACCCCCGCCTCAACCCAGGCCACTCCGCCCACCGCCACGCCCTGACCAGGACACGGCGGGCTGGGATACTCGGTGGCGTAGTCCACGGCGTCGGGGGCATACGATCGGAGTTCGGGGTTTTGGAGAGGAACCGCCGGTAGAAGCGTGGTTCCTGACCATTGCTTTACGACTCTCGTATGCCGATCGCACCAGGATTGCGGTGTCGAGCAAGGAGTGGTGAGACGTAGATGACCGACGAGAAGCGCCCGGGCGAAGGACGCATGCCGTCGGACTTCCCTGTGACTCAGGGGCGCCCGGAATTCCTGCCCGCGGACGGCCAGGCCGACCGGCCTGGCGGCGGGCCGGGAGCGCCCTCGTCCGGCTCACCGGGCTCCTGGGAACCACCGAGCTCCTCCGAATCACCGGGCGCCGCCTGGGGTTCACCCGCCTTCCCCGACTCGCAGGGCGCCTATGGCCGGCCGGAAGGCCCGCAGGAGCCGTACGGCTCGCAGGGGGCCTGGCGGGCAGCCTCCGGGCACCCCGGTGACGTGCCCGTCTTCGGCGCCCCTCAGGGCCCCTACGGGGGCCCTTCGCCCTCGTTCGGCGCTTCGGGTGACCGCGGTGACCGTGGTGGCGAGGCAGGGGACGGGGTGCCGTTCCAGGCTGCCTCGGGGGACGCCCGTGACGCCTCCGACGCCGGTCCGGGTGGCGACGCCCAGCGTGGCCGCTCGCCGTACGAGCCGAGCCGTGAGGCCCGGCAGGAGCCCGGGCCGGAAGGGCAGGAACGCGGGCAGGAGAGCGGTCAGGAAGGCGGCGCCCCCGGCGAGCCTCCCTTCGGACGCCCCGACGCGGGCGACCGGCCCTTCGGCCGGCCCGACGGTCCCGACACGCCGTTCGGCCGCCCTGACAGCGGCGATCCGTCGTTCGGACGCGCCGACGACTCGCCGTTCGGCCGTCCCGATGGCGGTGACCCGCCCCACGGGCGGGGCGACGCGGGCGAGGCGTCGTTCGGCGCCGAGGGCGGGTCGTCCACCCGCGCCTACGACAGCCCGTTCTTCGGCCCCTCGGCCGGCCCTGCGCCCTACGGCGGCGACACGCCCCCGCCGCCCCCGCGTCACGCGCTCGGGATGGGTCCCGGCTGGGCTCCACCGCCTCCCGGAGGCGGCGTCGCGGCGGCCCCCCGGCGTGGCCCCGGCATCGGCGTGCTCGTGGCGCTGGCCGTGGTCATCGCCCTGGTCGCCTCCGCGCTCGGCAGCATCGGCACCTACCTGCTGACCCGTTCCAACGGCACCGACCCGACCTACAGCCTCGGCCCCGCCCCGACCGGCGCCACCAACCGGGCGCCCGACTCGGTGGCCGGCGTGGCGGCGCGGGTGCTGCCCAGCGTCGTGTCGCTGGAGGTCGGCAACGGCAGCAACACCGAGGGCGCCACGGGCTCCGGGTTCCTGATCAAGAACGGCTACGTGGTGACCAACAACCACGTGGTCGCCATGGCCGCCAAGGGCGGCGAAATCAAGATCATGTTCTACAACCGCAAGACCACGACCGGCCGCATCGTCGGCCGGGACCCGGGCTCCGACCTGGCCGTGGTCAAGCCCGAGGACACCTTCGGCACGCCCGAGATCAACCTGGGCAACTCCGACCAGGTCGTGGTCGGCGACCCGGTGATCGCGGTCGGCTCGCCACTGGGCCTGTCCGGCACGGTCACCACGGGCATCGTCAGCTCCCTGAACCGGCCGGTCATCGCCGGCGACGAGAGCGGCGGCTCCGAGGAGCCCGCCTACATCAGCGCCATCCAGACCGACGCCGCCATCAACCCCGGCAACTCCGGCGGCCCCCTGGTCAACGGCAAGGGCGAGGTCGTGGGCGTCAACTCCGCGATCGCCACGCTGAGCCGCTCGCTCACCAACCAGAGCGGCAGCATCGGCCTCGGCTTCGCCATCCCGGTCAACCAGGCGCGGCGCGTGGCCGAGGAGCTGGTGACGAGCGGCAAGGCCAAGCGCCCCAAGATCGGCATCGTGCTCGACCCCGACTACAAGGGCCAGGGCGTCCGCATCGCCTCCGAGCCCGCCGAGGGCCGCCAGCCGGTCGACCCCGGCGGTCCCGCCGCCAAGGCCGGGCTGAAGGCGGGCGACGTCATCCTGGAGCTCGACGGGCTGCGCCTGCAGGACGGCAACGAGCTCATCGCGCTCGTCCGCAGCAAGTCGCCGGGCTCGCACATCACGGTCAAGTACCAGCGCGCCGGGCAGGAGCGCACGGCCACCCTCACGGTCACGGCCGACGCCGAGCCCGCCCCGACGCCGTCCTGAGCCGTACCGGGGCCGGTGACCGTACCTGGGGCACGGCCTCGGGTACGGTCACCGGGGCTGGGGGTCGATCCGAGCGCGGGAGCCTTTAGGCTGGGATACGCCGGGGTTGTCCTCGGAGTAGTTGGACTGCGCTAGGAGCTCACGGTGTTCGGACTCGGGTGGCTTGAGGTCGGGGCGCTGATCGTCATCGCGCTTCTCGTCTTCGGGCCCGACAAGCTGCCCCAGGCGGCGGCGCAGGCGGGCAAGACGCTGCGCAACCTGCGCCGGATGGCCAACAACGCGCGCGACGACCTGAGAGCCGGCCTGCCGCCGGAGTTCTCCGACTTCGACCCGGCCGACCTCAACCCGCGCACCTTCGTTCGCAAGCACCTGCTGGACGACGTCGAGGACGCCTGGAACGCCAAGCCGGGCGAGCTGGAGACGGCCACGGCCGCGCCCGTGCCGGAGCCGGTGGACGAGCTGGGCTACGGCCAGATCCCGCCGTACGACTCCGAGGCGACCTGACGCCGCTCGTCGGAGCCCGCCGAAACCCGGGACAACAGACGCCGGTCGTCGGAGCCCGCCCGAACCCGCGACAACAACCGCGACAACAACCCGCGACAGCCTGCGGAGACGCGGCGGGCCCGCTCGGTGTGAGCGGGCCCGGAGCGGGAGCGGGTGCTAGCCGCGGTTGGGGGACAGGCCGAGCTGGAGGCCCTTGAGGCTGGAGGACCGCTTGCTCAGCGTGCCCGCGATCGAGCGGAGCTCGGCCGCCGCCGCCGAGTCGGGGTCGGTCAGGACCAGCGGCTTGCCCTCGTCGCCGCCCTCGCGCAGCCGCAGGTCGATCGGCACCTGGCCGAGCAGCGGCACGCGGGCGCCGAGCGTGCGGGTCAGCGCGTCGGCGACCGTCTGGCCGCCTCCCTCGCCGAAGACCGCGATGCGCTCGTCGCAGTGCGGGCAGGGCAGCCACGCCATGTTCTCGATGACGCCGGCGATCTGCTGGTGGGTCTGGGCCGCGATCGACCCGGCCCGCTCGGCCACCTCGGCGGCGGCCATCTGCGGCGTCGTCACCACGAGGATCTCGGCGGACGGCAGGCGCTGGGCGACCGAGATGGCGATGTCCCCGGTGCCCGGAGGCAGGTCGAGGAGCAGGACGTCGAGGTCGCCCCAGTAGACGTCGGCGAGGAACTGGTGCAGCGCCCGGTCGAGCATCGGGCCGCGCCACACCACCGGGTCGTTGCCTGCCGGCTTGAACATGCCCACCGAGATGACCTTGATGTCATGCGCCATCGGCGGCATGATCATGTCTTCGACCTTGGTCGGCCGCTCGGAGGCGCCCAGCATGCGGGGAATGCTGTGGCCGTAGATGTCGGCGTCCACGATGCCGACCTTGAGGCCGCTCGCCGCCATGGAGGCGGCCAGGTTGACCGTGACCGACGACTTGCCGACGCCGCCCTTGCCGCTGGCCACCGCGAAGACCCGGGTCAGCGACCCCGGCTGGTTGAAGGGGATCTCCTTCTCGGGGCCGCGGTCGCCGCGCAGCTTGGTCTGGAGCTGCTTGCGCTGCTCCGTGCTCATGACGTCCAGTTCGATCTCGACGCCCGTGACACCGTCGAGCCGGGAGACCGCAGTGGTGACGTCACGGCGGATGGTGTCCTTCAGCGGACAGCCCGCGACCGTGAGAAAGACGCCGACGCGAACCACGCCGCCGGGCGCGAAGTCGATGCTCTTGACCATTCCGAGATCAGTGATCGGACGACGGATCTCGGGGTCGATGACGGTGGCGAGGGCGGCCGTCACCTGTTCCTGGGTTGGTGCCATCGAAGTCTCGGCACGAAGGGAGTGCCGTCCCTCCTTAGTGGTCTCTGTATGTCAGGCGCTGCACGCCGGTGAGGATGCCCCTCCATGGTATGAACCAGGGGCACGGCACGGTTAATCCGTGCCGCGTCGATGGCTGTATAGGTGTGCGTGCAACAAACTAAGGTTACTCCCGTGACTCTTCTGCGCGACGAGAGCCTCACCGCCGAGGAGCTGGCCGTCTGGCGGATGCTGCAGCGGGCGCAGGTGCGGATCACGCGCCATCTGGAGGCCGAACTGCTGGACGCCCACGACCTGCCGCTCGCGTCGTACGACGTGCTGTCGCAGCTCGCCGAGGCGCCCGGGCGGCGGCTGCGGATGAACGACCTGGCGGGCAGGGTGCTGCTGTCCCGCAGCGGCCTGACCCGGCTCATCGACCGGTTGCAGCGCGACGGGCTGGTGAGCCGGGAGGCGTGCGAGAGCGACGCCAGGGGGCTGTTCGCGGTGCTGACGGACGCGGGAGCCGCTCGGCTGGCCGAGGCCACGCCCACCTACCTGCGCGGTGTCCGCGCGCAGTTCCTCGACGTCCTGGGCCCCGGCGAGGTCACCCGGGTGCGGGAGCTCGCGGCGCGGCTGGCCGAGGTCACGGGCGCTCCCTGAGCTCCTCCAGCAGGTGCTGGAGCTCCGAGCGCAGGTAGTCGCGGGTGGCGACCTCGCTCAGCGCCATCCGCAGCGCGGCGATCTCCCGGGTCAGGTACTCGATCTCCGCCTGGTTGCGCTCGGCGGCCTCGCGGTCCTGCTCGTACTGGACCCGGTCGCGGTCGGCCTGCCGGTTCTGGGCGAGCAGGATGAGGGGCGCCGCGTACGAGGCCTGGAGCGACAGCATGAGCGTGAGGAAGATGAACGGGTACGGGTCGAAGGCCAGGTCGGCCGGGGCGACGGCGTTCCAGATGACCCAGACCGCCACGAACACCGTCATGTAGACGATGAACCGCGCGGTGCCGAGGAAGCGGGCGATCCGCTCCGACAGGCGGCCGAACGCCTCCGGGTCGTAGTGCGGGCGCAGCGTGCGGCGCAGGTCGCGCGGCTGGTCCAGCCGCTCGGCCGTCACGACGGCCCCCCGGCGCCGGAGAGCCGGGCGGGCCGGCGGGCGCTCATGGGTGCGCGCCTTCGCGCCAGTCGGCCGGGAGCATGTGGTCGAGCACGTCGTCCACGGTGACCGCGCCCACCAGCCGCCCCAGCTCGTCCACCACGGGCGCCGCCACCAGGTTGTAGCTGGCCAGGTAGCAGGCCACCTCGGGCAGTGTGAAACCCGGCCGGATGGGGTCGATCGACGGGTCGAGCACCGAGCCCAGCAGCGTGGAGGGCGGGTCGCGCAGCAGCCGCTGGAAGTGGCTGACGCCCAGGTACGCCCCCGTGGGCGTCTCGTTCGGCGGCCGGGTCACGTACACCTGGGCCGCGACGGACGGCGCGAGGTCCTTCTGCCGGATGTGCGCGAGCGCCTCGGCGACCGTGGCGGTCGGCGGCAGGATCACCGGCTCGCTGGTCATCAGGCCGCCGGCCGTGTCCTGCGGGTAGGTGAGCAGCCGCCGCACCGGCGCCGCCTCGCCCGGCTCCATCAGCGCCAGCAGGTGGGCGGCCTGGTCGGCGGGCAGGTCGTTGAGCAGGTCGGCGGCGTCGTCGGGGTCCATCTCCTCCAGGACGTCCGCGGCCCGCGCGGGTTCGAGGGTGCTGAGGATGCCGATCTGGTCGCGGGGAGGCAGCTCCTCCAGCACGTCGGCGAGCCGGTCGTCGTCGAGCGCGCGGGCGATCTCGATCCGCCGCTTGCCGGGCAGCTCGTGCAGGGCACTGGCCATGTCGGCGGCCCGCATCGACTCGAACGCGGCGATCAGCCCGGCGGCGCCCTGGTCCTTCTGGAGCTGGTCGAACCCGGACACCTCGCCCCAGTCCATGATCCGGGGGTCGCGCCGCCGCCTGCCCCGGTACACGGCGACCTTGGTGATCTCCCAGGCCGACGGCCTGGTCTCCTCCATGGCGACGTCGAAGACCGTCATCTGCTCGCCCCCGGCGCTCACCGTGCGGTCGAGCATCTCGCCGATGACGAGGGTCTCGGTCGCGCGCTTCTCGAAGCGGCGCAGGTTGAGCCGGCCCGTGAAGACGACCGCGCCTGCCTCGATGCCCCGTACGCGGGTGACGGGCAGGAAGACGCGGCGGCGCGGCTGCACCTCGACCACCATGCCGTGGACGGCGGGCGGCAGGGTCCCGCGCAGGCCCACCACGACGTCCCTGATCCGGCCGATCTGGTCGCCGGCCGGGTCGAAGACCGAGGTCCCGGCCAGGCGGGCCACGAAGATCTTCATACCGAGCAGGCTAACAGCCGGGCGACATTGCGCCCCGGACGCCCGGCATGTCAGTATCAAAAGATAAGAACGGTAATTACGGCGAACGGTGTGGGAATGAGATACACGGGACTCGCGATGGCGCTCGTCTCGGCGTGGTGCTTCGCGTTCTCCGGACCCATGGCCAAGTACCTGAACGCGGCCGGGCTGGCGCCCATGGAGGCGGTCTGGGTGCGGATGGCGGGCGCGGGGCTGCTGATGGTCGCCGTGCTGGCCGTGCTCAAGCCGTCCGCCCTGCGGATCCCGCGCTCGCGGCTGCCGTTCTTCGGGCTGTACGCCGTCGTGGCCGTCGCCGGGGTGCAGTCGCTGTACTTCGCCGCGCTCACCCGGCTGCCCGTGGGGATCGCGCTGCTGCTGGAGTACATGGCGCCGGTCATGGTCGTGGTCTGGGTGCGCTTCGTGCGCCGGATCCGGCTGCCGCGCTCCGCGTACCTGGGCGCGGTGACCGCCGTGGTGGGGCTCGGCATCGTGGTGGAGGTCTGGGACGGCCTGCGGCTGGACGCGCTGGGGCTGCTGCTGGCCCTGGTCGCCGGGGCGTGCTGCGCCGGATATTTCCTGATGAGCGATAGCTTCGGGGACGACGTGGATCCGCTGGGGCTCATCGCCTGGGGCATGCTGGGCGCCGCCGTGGTGCTCGTGCCATTCGCCCGGCCGTGGAGCATCCCCTGGGAGGCGTTCACCCGCTCGGTCGCTCCCGAGGGAGGCGGCCTCACCCTGCCGGCGTTCGGCGCGTACCTGTGGATGGTGCTGGTGGCGACCGTCGCGGCGTACATCCTGGGCGTCAACGCGGTGCGGCGCCTGTCGGCGGCCGTCGGCGCGACGGTGGCGTCGTTGGAGGTCATCGGCGGCGCGGTGGTGGCCTGGGCGCTGGTGGGCGAGGCGCTCGGGGCGTTCCAGATCATCGGCGGGCTGCTGGTGCTGTCCGGGGCGCTGCTCGCCCAGACGGCGGCCTCCCGCGGCGGGGCGCCGGCGACCGGGTCCGCGGCCCCGCAGTCGTCCGCCGAGGCCGGCCTGGCCCTGGACCGCGCACAGACCTGACCGCGCCCCGCCCGCCAGGGGGTCGGTACCTGGGCCGCGGCTGGAGCTGACCGGCCGCGACATGCTGGACGTCGCCCTGCGCGGGCGCCACGTCTTGGCGAACCGCCGAGGGACGACAGCCCGGAGGGCGGGTCAGGACTCCAGGGGTGTGAGGCGGAGGACCGTGGATTCCCGGGCCCAGCGGTCCGCCAGGTGGGCGCCGTCGCGCGCGTTGAGCCGCTCCTTGGCCAGCGCCGCGACCGCCTCCGGCTCCGCCCGCTGGTCGACGACCTGGACCGCCGCGTCGAACTCCACCAGCCGCGCCCCGTTGTCCTTGCTGCGCAGGGTGAC
Organism: Nonomuraea sp. NPDC050383; assembly: GCF_044459125.1. NCBI lineage: Bacteria > Bacillati > Actinomycetota > Actinomycetes > Streptosporangiales > Streptosporangiaceae > Nonomuraea > Nonomuraea sp. NPDC050383. The sequence continues at coordinate 83,425 of NZ_JBITIP010000005.1, read as the reverse complement.
CCGGACCCGGTCGAGACCGGCGAGTCCCGGAAGGTCCTGCTCGCCGCCGCCGGTCACGAGGTGGATGGCGCCGTCGTGCCAGGCGTGCCAGGCCAGGCGGGGGCGGTCGAGGCCGAGCCAGAGGACGCCGGACTTCTTCGCGCCCTCCTCGATGGCCGCGCGTGTGTCGCTCACGTCCCGACTGTAATCCAGCGCGGTGATCCGTTGGCAGATCGCGTGGCGGTCCCCCTGCCCAGCGACCTCACAGGGTCACGGGGAGCGACGTCAAACGCCACGTGCCAGGGTCGGGAGCGCGTCGCGCGCCCTCCGGGCCGGCCGCCAGCTCCGGGAGGCGGCGCAGCAGGGCCGACAGGGCCACACCGGTCTCCACGCGGGCCAGGGAGGCGCCCAGGCAGAAGTGGGCCCCGTGGGCGAACCCCAGGTGGGTCGCCTCCCGGGCCCGGGTGACGTCCAGCCGGTCCGGGTCCTCGAACACGCGCGGGTCCCGGTTGGCGGCGGCGACCGAGGCCGTCACGGCGTCCCCCGCGCGGATGGCCGCCCCGTACAGCTCGACGTCCTCGCTCGCGTAGCGGGGGACCGTCAGCAGGATCGGGCCGCACCAGCGGGTCAGCTCCTCGACGGCGCGGGGCATGAGGCCGGGGTCCGCGCGCAGTGCCCGGAGCTGGGCGGGCTCGGACAGCAGGACGTGGACGGCGTTCGCGATGAGGTTCGCCGGGGTCTGCCCGGCGAGGACCAGGTGCCAGACCAGCGTGACCAGCTCGGTGTCGCTGAGCCGGTCGCCGTCCTCCGCCTGCGCGCGGATGAGATCCGCCAGGAGGTCGGACGGCGCGTCGCCGGTCGGCGGGGCGGCGCGCCGGCGGGCGACCGCCTCCCTGGCGCCCGCCATGATCCCGGGGATGGCCGCGGCGAACCCCGGGCCCGCCCCCGCGGCGACGAGCGTGCCGAACTCGCGCCAGCGCGGCCGGTCCTCCTCCGGCACGCCCACCAGCTCGCAGATGACCTCCATCGGGAGCGGGGTCGCGAAGTGCCGCAGCAGGTCCACGACGCCGTCGCCGGCGTGGCCGGGCAGCTCGTCCAGCAGGCGCTCCACCACGCGCTCGATCGCGGGCCTGAGCGTCTCGGCCCGCCGCGCGGTGAACGCGGGCGCGACCAGCCGGCGCAGCCGCAGGTGTTCGGGTCCGTCCATCTCCGACATGGTCCGCATGTAGGGCAGGCAGTCCTCGGGAACGTCCGGCCGCAGGAAGCTGCCCGAGGTGATCGCGAACCGGGCGTCCGCCAGCATCGCGCGGGCGCCCTCGTGCCGGGTCAGCGTCCACAGCGGTGGGAGGCCCGGCGTCAGGACCCGGGCGATCGGCGAGCGCTCCCTGGCCCGGCCGTACGCGGTGAACGGGTCACCGACCACCTCGGGATCGGTGAGGTCGATCTCTGGGATGTCCGCCACGAAGCCTCCAGATGATGAGATCATATGGCCCGGCAATCTAGATGATGCGACCATCTGAAAGCAAGGCACGAGAAAGGCCGGGCTCCGAAGAGCCCGGCCTTCGCCGGTCGCGGCCCGTCTAGCGGCGGGCGAGCTTCCAGGCCAGCGGCAGCAGGCCGGCCGCCACAGCGATCTTGACGGCGTCGCCCAGGAGGAACTTGCCGGCGCCCTCCACCAGCGCCGTCCCCAGGTCCAGGCCGGTCACCGCCACGAGCACCGGCAGGCCGAACGCGTAGATGATGACGTTGCCCAGCGCCATCGTGCCGACCGTGCCGAGGACCGTGCGGTCGGCGCCGCGCTCGGCGAGCTTGCCGACGACGGCCGCCGCGGCGATGAAGCCCAGCACGTAGCCGAACGACGCCCCGCCCCAGCCCGAGCTGTGACCCGCGAACCACGGCACGCCCGCGATGCCGGCGACGAGGTAGAGGGCCATGCTGGCGGCGGCCCGGTTCATGCCGAGGGCCGCGCCCACCAGCAGGACGGCGAAGGTCTGGGCCGTCACGGGCACGGGCCAGAGAGGGACCGTGAGCTGGGCGGCCAGACCGGTCAGGCCCGCTCCTCCGACCACGAGGGCGACGTCGCGGACACGGCTGCCCGGCAGCAGGTCGGACAGGACGGCGGGGCGGATCGACACGGGGGCGGATGCCATCAGGGCTACACTCCTTCGCTTGGTCTTGCCCCTATTGTTGGCCGTCGCCCGCTTCGTGTCCTGCACCGGGTGTGCCAAGAACGACCCGACCGGTTTGTACGGGTGCGATAGAAGCCGGTCGCCGTGCCCCTCTCAGGCGGACCCACTAGCGTGTGCCGCATGCGCTCACGTCGTTCGGTTCTCGCGGTGCCCGGCAGCAACCCCCGGTTCCTGGAGAAGGCCCAGGGCCTGCCGGTGGACGAGGTGTTCCTCGACCTGGAGGACTCCGTCGCGCCGCTGGCCAAGGACCAGGCCCGCGCCAACGTCGTCACCGCGCTGCGCGAGGGCGACTGGACCGGCAAGACCCGCGTCGTCCGGGTCAACGACCTGTCGACGCAGTGGACGTACCGCGACGTGATCGGGGTCGTCGAGGGCGCGGGCGAGCACCTCGACTGCCTCATGCTGCCCAAGGTCCAGGACTCCACCGAGGTCGTCTGGCTGGACACGCTGCTCACCCAGATCGAGAAGGCCATGGGCTTCGAGGTGGGCCGCATCGGCATCGAGGCGCAGATCGAGAACGCCCGCGGGCTGGTCAACGTCGACACCATCGCGGGCAGCTCCCGGCGGCTGGAGACGCTGGTGTTCGGGCCCGCGGACTTCATGGCCTCGCTCAACATGCGGACCCTCGTCGTGGGCGAGCAGCCCCCCGGCTACACCGAGGGCGACGCCTACCACTACATCCTCATGCGGCTGCTCATGGCCGCCCGGACGCACGACCTCCAGGTGATCGACGGGCCGTACCTCCAGATCAAGGACGTCGAGGGGTTCACGCGGGTGGCCCGGCGGTCCGCCGCGCTCGGCTTCGACGGCAAGTGGGTGCTGCACCCGTCGCAGGTGGACGCGGCCAACGCGGTGTTCTCGCCCACCCAGGAGGACTACGACCACGCCGAGCTCATCCTGGAGGCGTACGAGCACTCCACGACGGTCGAGCGGCGCGGGGCCGTCATGCTGGGCGACGAGATGATCGACGAGGCGTCGCGCAAGATGGCGCTCGTCGTCGCCGCCAAGGGCCGCGCCGCCGGGCTGAGCCGTACGAAGACGTTCCAGCCCGGCGAGTGACTCCTGTCAGAAGGTGACCCCGACGCTGGTGAAGAACCAGAACGCCGAGGTCAGCCAGAGGCCCACCAGCGCCGTGAACACCAGCCCGCCCAGCACCGGCAGCGTCCAGCCCGGCGTTCCCCGCTTGGGCAGCGCCAGCATCTTGGCGGTGAAGAGGCCGTAGAAGAAGCAGCCGAGCAGCGAGTGGGCGAGCACCCGCGGCACGTCGTACTGGAGTCCCAGCGCGTACAGGCAGTGGAAGGCGACCGGGATCGTCAGGACGAACGCCAGCCGGCCCGACCAGCGGTGCACGGCCGGCGGGACGGGGACCCGCAGCCTGCCCCACATCGACAAAGCCGACACGATCTGCACGATCGCCAGCAGGAACGCGCCCGTCGTCAGCCACGCCTTCATCGGCAGCGCCCCCGAGAAGCCCGCCGGTCCCACCGCGAAGCCCGTGGGCGCGTGGACCCGCCCGTAGACGCCCAGCGCCACAGTGGCGAGCGCGCCCGCGAGCAGGGGAGTGAGGAGGACGGTCAGGCCGCCCGGCCGCCTGCGGCGCACGGTGGTGGTCATCGCATCTCCTCGATGAAGCCGTCGACGTCCTTCGGGTAGAGGGTGGCCTCGCCGGCGGTGACGGGCTCGGTCGGCCGCTCGCCGTCCAGCTCGGGCACCTGGATCTGCTCCTCGCCGGCGAACGCCGCGCCGACCTGGGTGAAGCCGCCCTGCGGCCGCTTCAGCACGATCCAGCCGGCCCGGATCTTCGCGCCGCGCACCTGCGCGGTCGCCCGGTACAGGCCCGACGGCTTCCTGACCACCGGCGCGTCGAACGTCCACCGCTTGCCGCCGACCTTCAGCCACCCCTTGGCCTTGCCGCCGCCCAGGGTGGCCCCGGCCGCCGCGCCGCCGAAGCCTACGAGGCCGACCTTCCCGCCGGCCGCGTCGCCCTTGAACCACGCCTCGGAACGGCCGTCGCAGAAGTACCCGATGGCCTTGTCGCCGCGGACCGAGATGGCGATGAGGCCGCCGTTGCGGTCCACGTGTCCGCCGTAGTCGGCCTTGATGGGGCCCTTGGCCGTACGGGTCGGCGACGGCGTGGCCCGCGGCGTGCCCTCGGCGGGCCGCGCGCTCTGGTCGTTCGCGGCGTTCTCCGGGCTCTTGGTGCTTTCCGGGCTCTTGGTGTTCCCGGTGGTGCTCGCGGTGGCGGTACGGTCCGCCGCGGGTGCCGCGGTGACGCTGGCGACACCGAGCCCCGCGGCGAGCACGGCGCCGGCCGCCAGGGTGAGGACAGGTCCCAGCCTTGACATTGGATCCGCTCCCAGGCTCGACATGCTGACACCACGAGCATCCGCCCAAAAGGACGAGCCGTCTGTGAAGTAATGCGCATCGGATGGACAGAATGTAAAGATGCAGGAGAACTCAGGACCCCAGCTTCCGTACGGCACGGAGCCGCCCGGACCCGTCCACCAGCCCTGGCGGGCGGGCTCCCCTGAGTCCGCCCCGCAGCCGCCCGCCCCGGCGGCTCCCCCCTACGGCGCACCGCCCTACCCCGCGCCGGCGGCTCCCCCCTACGGCGCGCCGCCCTACCCCGCCCATCCGGGCCACCCGGCCTACGGCGCTCCCCTGCCGCAGCCGGTGTCCTGGTTCGCCCCCACGCCCTCCGGCGCCCACTACGACCACCTGGCCAGGACGCCCCTCGCCCGCCCTTGGCGGCAGATCGTCGGGACGCTGGTGGTGGCCCTGGGGTTCCTGGTCGTGGGCGTCGTGGTGGTCCTGGCGGGCTCGGTGTTCGCCACGATCGCCGGGCTGCCGATGCCGATCACCGCGGACGAGTCGTTCGGCGACCCGGTGTTCGGGATGGCGGTGCTGCTGCTGTCGATCGCGGCCGTGCTGCCGCTGGTGTTCGGGACCGCCGCGCTGGTGCAGCAGCGCAGGCCCGGGACGCTGTCGTCGGTGGCCGGGCGGCTGCGCTGGCCGTGGCTGCTGACGTGCGCCGGGGTGGCCGTGCTCGCCCTGGTGCTGGGACAGGCCGCCCAGGCGGTGGCGCTCATGCTGTCGGGGGAGGACACCTCCGACATGTTCGGGTGGGCGGGCTGGCGCGAGTTCGTGCCCGCCCTGATCGTGATCGTGCTGCTGGTGCCCTTCCAGGCGGCGGCCGAGGAGTACATCTTCCGCGGGTGGGTGCTCCAGGCGCTGGGCGCGCACGTGCGCAACCCGGCGTGGGCGATCGTGCTGGGTGCCGCCCTGTTCGCGTCGCTGCACGGCTACACGGGGGCGGGGCTGTTCGACGTGTTCGCGTTCGGAGCGGTCATGGGGTGGCTGGCCGTACGGACCGGAGGGCTGGAGGCGCCGATCGCGCTGCACGTGGTCAACAACATGATGGCCTTCGGGCTGAGCGCGGCGGCGGGACAGCTCGACGACGCGCTGCGACAGGGTGCGGTGCCGTGGCAGGCGCTCGCGGGGACCGTGGTGCAGCTCGGGGTGTTCGCCGGCGGGGTTCTCTATCTCGCGAAAAAGCGGTCAATCAGCGTTATCTCTGGATAAATACGGCGAAGGGGCTGAGGAATCTCGCTAGAGAGGTCTCGCCATTCTGGCTTCGGCGTGCTGGTCTGGATGCTGTGGGGAGGCGAGGATGGCGGAGGTGATCATCTCTGTCCGGCGGGGTACGTGTCGACGCGTGCCGGCATTCCCGGGGACAGGCGCCTACAAGTGATCCCCAGCCCTGGAGCGGTCCGAATCGTCCGGCCGAATCCCGGAAATGCGGTTTTGTGCCCTGTTGATCAGGTTCGACCCGTTCGACGAGCTCGACTAGGAGGTGCGCCGCGTGGCCTCCGCTCCCAGCGATCCGCCACGGCGACCGCCGGGTGACGACGACCCTCACCCGGAATCCGCCCCGGACCCGTCCACCACGGCCCCATCCGCCACACCTACGCCCCCGTCGTCCCCGCCCCCGTCGGCATCGGCATCGGGGGAGCCGCGCATCAGGCACTCTCCGCCGGGCCCCACGGACGACCGGGCCCGTGGGTTACCGCTGGCGTCGCCCTGGGGGATGCCGCCGTTCTCGTCGCCCACTCCGGAGGACGAGGAGCCGGAGGAGCCGCCCCGGGGGCGCCGGCCGTACAGCTCGCCCACAGCAGAGCCGGAGGCGGAGCCGCGTCGCAGGCCCCGGCGGCTGGTGAACCGGCCCGACAAGCTGGTCGCCGGCGGCCCGCCCCGCCCCCAGCCCCATCGTCCTTCCCCGCGGGGCACGGACCCCGGCGCGGAAGGGCGGGACGACCTGCCGCCCGGCGTGGTGCCGGCGGGCGTGATCCCGCCCGAGGTGGTGGACCCGGGAGTGCTGCCGACCGGGGTGGTGCCGGGCTCCTGGTTCGAGAGGCGCGACGCGGCCCCGGGCGATGTGCCCGCCGCCGACGGCGGGCACGGTCCGGACGGTGACGAGGACGACGATCTCCCGTCCCGGGCGCGTCCGTACGTGGCCGCTCCGCTGCCCGTGATCGACGCCCCGCCCCCCGCCGGAGCCACCGCCGAGACCCGGCACGCCGATCGCGAGGAGGACGGCGGCGAGCCCGGGGATGAGCCCGGCGACCGGCCCGAGGACCGCCCCGAGGACCGGCCTGTGGATCGGCCCGAGGGCCGGCCTGTGGATCGGCCCGACGACCGGCCCGAGGAGAGGCCGGGTGACGAGGTCGAGGTGCGGCGGGTGGGCAGGCCGCCGGCCGGGCGCCCCACGAGGCCCGATCTGCTCGTCGCCTCCGGCCCGCCCCGCTCCGGCGCCCACGGCGGGCGGCACCACCGGGGGCCGGCGCCCTCGGCCGTGCGGCGAGCCGGCCCCGTGCGCGGGCGGCGCAGCATGGCCGCCCCCGTGGCCGTCGTCCTGGCGCTCGCGCTGGTCATCGCCGGCACCGTGATCGTGTGGCGGTGGAACGCCCCGGGCGAGCCCGCGCTGCGCCTGGCGGCCGGCACCGGGCGCTCCGGCGACGACCTGTTCACGGTCCCGTCCGCCGGCGACGGCTCCAACCAGGTGCTCAACGACATCGCCGCCGCCGGCAAGGCCGTGGTCGCCGTGGGCAGCGACACGACGAGCCCGACGCCGCGCCCGCTGTTCCTGTTCTCGCCGGACAGCGGCAGGACGTGGCGGCTCGGCAAGGTCAGCGGCGGCGCGACGACCTCGACGGTGCGGCGGGTCGTCGGCGGCGACGGCCGCTGGCTGGCCATCGGCGGCGACGTCAGCGGGGGCGTGAGCGGGGCCGGCGGTGGACCCGGTGGTGGACGGGGCCTGTGGACCAGCGCCGACGGCCTCGGCTGGGTGGCCGTGGAGGAGAGCGGCCTGGCGGCGTTCAGGGACGGTGACGTGGTGGCCGACGTCGCGCGGACCCGGTCGGGGTTCGTGGCGGTGGGAGGCACGGCCCGGGAGGACGGTGGCCTCGGCCCGGCGGCCTGGCGGTCGTCCGACGGCCGCGCCTGGCAGCGGACCGACCTGCGCGCTCTGGACACGTTCGACCTGCGAGCGGTCGTGGCCAGGGGGGACACGGTCATCGCCGTGGCCCGGCCGGCGCAGGGCGACGGCTCACGGGTGGTGCGCTCGGCCGACGGCGGGCGCACCTGGCGGGCGACGGGGTTCCAGCTCCCGGAGGCGATGCCGCGGGCCGGGTCGCTGGCCGTGCTCCCGGAGCGGTTCGTGCTCGTGCCCACCCGTCAGCGCACGATCGAGGGCGACGTGCGGGTGTACTGCTCGCCGAGCGGCGAGCAGTGGGCGCAGTGCGGCTCGATCGGCGGGCTCGGCGGCGAGAGCCCCGGCGTCGAGTCGGTGATCACCCATCCGGGCGGCGTCGCCGTGGTCGCGCAGGCGAAGCTCGACTCGTACGAGGTGCTGACCAGCCGCGACGCGCGTACCTGGACGAAACGCGCGGACCTGGCGGGGCTGCGGGGCGCCACGCTGCGCGGGGTCACGATCACGCAGTCGGGCACGCTGCTCGCGGGCGGCGACCAGGCGGCGGCGGACGTCGACAACCAGCTCGTCCTGCTGGCCGCGCCGCCGCGCGGCGAGGCGGCGCGCGTGCGGCTGGCCGAGGTGGAGGGCCTGTCGCGGATCGCCCGCCGCACCAACGGCCTGGCCGCCCACGAAGGCCGGTACGTCGCGGTCGGCAGCGCCTCCGGCGACGCCGGGATCTGGACCAGCCTCAACTGGAAGAGCTGGACCTCGATGAGCCTCGGCGGCCCCCGCGAGCAGGAGCTCGACGACGTCGTGCACGGCCGCCGCGGCTGGCTGGCGGCCGGCTCCACGCAGACCGGCATCGGCGTCACCGAGCCGCTGCTCGTCACCTCCGAGGACGGCCGCTCCTGGAAGCGGGTGCCGGCGGGCGGCGACCTGGCCCGCCCGCAGGACCACGCCCGCCTGGCCGTGACCGCGGTGGCGGCCGGCCCGGAGGGGTACGTGCTGGCCGGCGAGGACACCGGCGCCTCCGGCACGACCGGCCCCGCGCTGTGGTTCACCCGCGACCTGCGCAAGTTCACCCGTTCCCGCAAGCTGCCGCAGGGCGGCTCCGGCGTCCGCGTGCTGGACCTGGCGGCCACCGCGAACGGCTACGTGGCCGTCGGCGCGGCCGGCGGCGGCGACGGGGAGCGCGGCGTCGTCTGGGTGTCGGAGGACGGCGTCAACTGGAAGGCCCGCAAGCGGCTCGTGCCCGACGGGGCGGCCGCGGCCGGGCTCCGCCACGTCGCCGCGTACCAGGGCCGGATCGTCGCCATCGGGACGGCCCGGGCGCAGGGGGCCCGCCGGGCGTTCGCGGCCGTCTCGGAGGACGACGGCGCCACCTGGAGCACGTCGTGGCTGCCCGCCGAGCGGGCGGCGGACGTGTACGACCTGGCGGCGACGGACCAGGGGCTGGTTGCTGTCGGCTGGCACGGCACGCCGGGCGACGCCGACAGCGCCGCGTGGATCTCCCAGGACGGCGCGTCGTGGACCCGCTCGGACCTGACGAAGGACCGGCTGGGCGGACCCGGCATGCAGTGGCTGGCGGCGGTCACGGTGACCGGATCGGAGGTGGTGGGGCTCGGCCGCAGCACCACCTATGACGCCGACCACCTCATCCTGTGGACGTCCACCCTCACGTCCGGCCGCTGAGGTCCTGACCCGGCTCGACGGAGCGCCGGGTCAGGGCCACACCTCCCACTCGCGCAGGGCCTCGGTCAGTCCCTCGGTGAGCGGCAGCCGCACGAGGTCCCGCGGCGAGCACCAGCGCGCGTCGGCCGCGTCGTCGGCGGCGGCCAGCGTGCCGCCCGTCACGGTGGCGAGGTAGTCGCGGATCTCGTACGTCACCCCGCCCGGCCCGGGGCGGTCCACGACGCCCGCGAGGCGGCCCACGGCCACGCGCAGGCCCGTCTCCTCCAGCACCTCGCGCTCCAGCGCGGCGGCGTCCGTCTCGCCCGCCTCGACCCGGCCGCCCGGGATCGACCACAACCCCTCGCCCGGCGGGTGTCCGCGCCGCACGAGCAGCAGCCGGCCCCGCCCGTCCTTGATCACCGCGCCCACACAATTTACGCGCACCTGACCAAGATTACGGCGACTCGGCGGCGCCGCCCTTGACGACACCGTGCTTCACGACGCACCGTTGATAGCTGTGACAGCGGCTCCAACCTGCCCACGGTGCTTTGGCCCGCTTCACGGGCCCAACGTGTGGTCCAGCGCATGGCGGTGCGACGCGCACGGCGACGTCATGCCCTTCCAAGCCCCCCTCCCGCCCTCGGACGTGGCCGTCGGCGCGCTGCGCAAGAGCTCGGTCGTGCCCCTGTGGATCCCGTGGCCGCTGCCTGCCGGGTGGCTCGTCACCGGGTTCGCCGAGGCGGGCGACGAGCGCAGCGGCGGCCGGGCCGGCGTGGTCGCGCTCAGCGGACCCTCGCTCGCCCACGGACCGGCCGACATGCTCCTGATCGCGGAAGAGCCGGGCGTGGGGCTGGGGGCGGCGTTCGCCGGGCTGAGCGGGCCCGACCCGGGGGAGGGGTTCGACTCCGGGCCGCCGAACGCCAAGGTCGAGGTGCTGGGCCATCCGACCCCGCTGTGGTGCGTCGGCGCGGGCTCCGACCGGGCCGTCTACGCGGGCGAGGCGCTGGGCAACTGGCTGTGGGCGATCGCCTGGCCGGCCGACGCGGGCTGCGTGATCGCCCTGACCGACCTGAGCCTCCTCGACCTGCGTGACCACGACTTCGACCTGCCCTTCGGCGCGTTCTCGCCGCGCCTCGGCGGCTGACCAGTACGCTCCGCCAGCCGGACGGACTAGAGTTCGGAAGCGTGACAGCGCGTATCGAGCGAGTGGTGACCGAGGGCGTCGTCGACATCGACGGCACCGAGCACAAGGTCGAGAACAACACCTGGATCGTGGGCGACGACGACGAGGTGATCGTCATCGACCCGGCGCGTGACGCCGAAAAGATCCTTGAGCAGGTCGGTGAGCGTGAGGTGCTCGCCGTTATCTGCACCCACGGCCTGCCCGACCACGTCGGCGCGGCCATCGAGGTGGCGAGCAGGGACGAGTCCGTCATCGCCCTCCACCCCAAGGACAAGCAGCTGTGGCGGGACACCTGGACCGAGACGTGGCCGGACATCGAGATGGAGGACGACGGCGTCTTCGGCGTCGCCGACGTCCAGCTCGACGTCATGGAGACGCCCGGCATCAGCCCCGGCGGCGTGTCGCTCTACTCCGAGGCGCTCGGCGCCGTGTTCACCGGCAAGACGCTGCAGGCCGACGGCCCGGGCAAGCTCGGCGGCGAGTACCCCGCCCTGCCCGACCAGCTCACCGCCATCGGCGGGCGCCTGTTCACGCTGCCCGGTGACACCCGCGTGCTGGCCGCCCACGGCGACGAGGTCACCATCGGCGACCTGGAGCCGCACTTCGACGACTGGGTGTCCGGCTCGCTGACCCGCACCGCCACCGAGGAGGAGGGCCCGCTCGCCGACGGCACCCGCGTCGCGGGGATCAGGCTCGACCCGGGCGACGACTAGGGTGCGAGGGCTCCGCAGCGACCGGAGTGACGAGGGAAGGCGGCGGCTCCGCGGCGACCGGGCCGCCCGCACGGGGTGGAGGCCATGAACGCCGACCAGCTCCCCCTGGAGGGGATGCCGCGGCGGCTCTACTCGTGCACGCCGTCGCGGCTCAACACCTGGCTCGACTGCCGGCGCCGTTACCGGTTCACCTACCTCGACCGGCCTCAGCCGCCCAAGGGCCCGGCCTGGGCCCACAACAGCGTCGGCGCCAGTGTGCACAACGCGCTGGCCGGGTGGTGGCGCGAGCCGTACGAGCGGCGCACCCCGCTGACCGCGGCCATCCTGCTCACCAACGGGTGGATCAAGGAGGGCTTCCGCGACGAGGAGCAGTCGGCACGGTGGCTCGGCCGTGCCCGTGACCTGGTCTCCGGCTACGTCAGCACCCTCGACCCCTCCGACGACCCGGTCGGCGTGGAGCGCACCGTCGCCACCCGTACCAAGGTCCTCGCGCTGTCCGGGCGGATCGACCGGCTCGACCGGCGGGGCGACGAGCTGGTGGTCGTGGACTACAAGACCGGGCGGCGGCCGCTCACCCAGGACGACGCCCGCTCGTCGCTGGCGCTGGCCGTCTACGCGATCGCGGCCTCCCGGATGATGCGCACGCCCTGCCGCACCGTCGAGCTGCACCACCTGCCGACCGGCGAGATCGTGGAGTGGCGGCACACGGACGAGTCGCTGGAGCGGCATCTGGGGCGGGCGGAGGAGATGGCGGCCGAGGCGTCCGCCGCCGACGAGCGCTACCGCGAGGCCGTGGCCGCGCCTCCGTCGTCCCGGTCGAGGGCGCCGCGGGGCGCTCCGCAGGGGCCGGCGGTGCGGGTCCCGCCCGAGGTCGAGGAGCTGTTCACGCCCAGCCCGGGGCCGATCTGCTCCTGGTGCGACTTCCGCCGCCACTGCCCCGAGGGCCTGGCCGCGGGCCCCGACCGCAACCCCTGGGACGGCCTCGCCGACTAGGACTCCTCAGATCCGCCGACGGTCTCGTACCTGATCAGGAGACAGCCCCTCAGCCTTCAAGATCGGCGTGCTCGGCGATGCCGGGACTGCCGGCCGCTCACGGCGCCGGCGGCCGTCTCCCGGGCTGGACGACGCCCCGTTCAGGCGAGGCCGGCCACCGGCAGTGACCCGTTCAGGCGAGGCCGGCTCGCCGGGCGACGACATCGACGTGCTCGGAGAGCAGTTCGAGCAGGTCGGCCGGCTCCGGGTCGTCGGCGTGCAGGTGGGCCAGGGCCGTCAGGGCGGTCATGGCCACGTCCAGGAGCTCGTACTCGACATCCTGGCGCGTGGCGGACCGGCCCTTGCGGGGATTCTGGCCGGTGACGCCGACGAGTGCGTTGATCGCTTCACCCGCCTCCTCGGCGACCTTGGCGACCCTGCCCCACAGCAGCGCCTCAGGGTCACGGTCGAGGTTTTCCGGCGACTGGTCGATCCAGGTGGACACCGCGCGGATGAGCGCGTTGGTCCGGTCGTGGTTCATCGACCCGGACTCTACCGGCCGCCGGGCCCGCCCGGACACGGGACTGGATCGGGACCGATATCGGTTCGGGCGTGGAGGCGCCGACACCCCGCCCGCACTACGGGCCGGTCAGTTCTTCGGCCGGCGGCGCGGGTCGGTCAGGCCCCTGAGCCCCTTGCTCACGTCGTAGCCAGCCGCGCCGAGCCGCTCGCGGCAGCCCCGCAGCATGGTCCGGGTCGCCGGCATGAACGCGCGGTCGTGCACCGGCTCCGGCAGGCTGTTGAGCGCCAGCCGGAACCCCCGCAGCCCCGCCGTCACCAGTCCCGGCGGCACCTCCGGCAGCACGCCGTACATCCGCCTCGCCCACTCCGGCAGCGAGTAGTAGCACAGCGCGCCGAATGGGAAGTAGAGCGGCTTGCCCGCCGACAGATGCCGCAGCTCCCGCGGCAGCCTCGGCCACAGCAGGAACCGCACCGTCGCGGCCGCCTCCTCGGTGACGCGCAGCGACGGCCGCGCCTGCTTGAAGTAGGCGTCCATCTCGGCGCACGACCCCGGCACGTCCTCGGGGTGCAGCCCGACGTAGGCGGCGCTTCCGCGCTGCTCGCGCAGGTAGCGGTCGGCGTCGCGCTCCGTCAGGCCGAGCCCCCCGCGCCGGGCCACCTCCAGGTACGACGACACCTCGGCGCAGTGGACCCACAGCAGCAGCTCGGGGTCGTCCACGCGGTGCCTCGCGCCCGTGTCCGGGTCGGTGACGCGCAGCGCGCGGTGGATGCCGCGCACCCGCCTGCCGATCTCGGCCGCCTCCTCGGGGCTGCCGAACGTCACCCGCCCCACGAAGTCCGCCGTGCGGCGCAGCCGGCCGAACGGGTCGTCCTGGAACGTGGAGTTCTGCCAGACGCCGCGCATGGCGAGCGGGTGAAGCGCCTGGAGCATCAGCCCGCGGACACCGCCGACCCACATGGAGCGGTCGAGGTGGACCCGCCAGGTGGCGCTGTCAGGAGGTTGGACGACGATCTCGTCGATGCCGGCCATGATGGGCAGCAGGATTACACGGAGACGGACCTGGTGTCCAAATGGCGGCTCTCCGCCCGGTTCCAGAACCTGACGAGCGCGGCCGCCGTCGTCTCGGGTGCCTCCACGGCCGGCGAGTGCGCGGCGCCGGGCACGACCACGATCTCCGCGCCCAGGGCCGTGGCCATCTCCGCCTGCGTCTCGGCGGGCCAGCCGTCGTCGTGCTCGCCGTACAGGACGAGCGTCGGCACCTCGACCTGGCGCAGCTCGTCGGTGCGGTCGTGCATGCTCACCACCTGCTCGGCCATGCGGGACAGACCGGTCGGGGAGTTGGACAGCAGCCGCCTGCGCAGGAACGCCAGGATCTCGTCGGACACCCCCGCGGACAGCGCCTCCGGCTCGAAGGCGTCGTCCCAGACCTGCTCAAGGCCGAGCCGCGGCACCTCGTCCATGATCCGGCGGCTGGCGTGCGCCCGCCGTCCGACGATCGCGGCCGGGCCCGAGCTCATCAGCGTGAACGAGGCGAACTTGGTGCGCCCGTCGATGACCGCCTCCCGCGTCACGAGACCGCCGAAGGAGTGACCCACCAGATGGAGCGGCTCGCCGTCGGCGACGACCTGGGCCAGCAGGTCGATGTCGGCGCCGAGCGCGGCGCACGTGTAGGCCTCGGGGTCGTCGGGGCCGGGCGTCTCGTACTGCCCGCGCAGATCGACCGCGAGCACCCTGCGGCCGGACTGGGCCAGCGTCTGCAGGACCGCGATGAAGTCCTCCTTGCTGCCGGTCAGGCCCGGGACCATCAGCGCCGGCCAGCGCTCCGCCACACCGCTGACGGGCAGCGCCTCAAGGGCCGCGAAGGTGCCCTCGGGCGTCTCCAGCTTCTGCGGCACAACGCCAGGTGGCAGGTTGAGGAATCGCGGCGTACTCACGTGGGGCAACAATACCCCGAGGTCAGCGGTCCGACACCGGCGAAGCTAGGACGCTGGTGCGAGTTCAGAGGAGTTGTCCGCATGCGCGAAGTGGAGTCCGGCCGGCGGCTGAGCTGCCGCGCCGCCTGACGCGCGGTCGCTCCTGACGTCCCGTTCCGGCGTGCCGTGCGGTGAACGCAACCGTGCGGTGAACGCGACAGGGCCGGTGAACGCGACAGGGCGGTGAACGCGACAGGGCGGTGAACGCGACAGGGCGCGCACCGCGAAGGTGCGCGCCCTGTCGTCCGGACGTGTCCGGAGGTTCTTCCGGAGGCGTCAGCCCGTGCGGCGGCGATTACCGCCGCCACCGCTGCCGCCACGAGCCTGGCGGCGCTGCTGCTTGCGCTCCGTCGCGGCCGACGGCGCGATGTCGTCGTCGTCCGTCGCCAGATCGGGCGACTGGAAGATCACCGCGAACGGGCTCGGCGGAATGATCCGCTCCGGCTCCTTGCGGGCCGGGGGCGGCGGGGTGGACAGGAAGCTCGGCTCCGGAACGCGCTCGGCGACCGGCTCCTGAACGCGCCCGCGGTCCTCACCGCGTCCGCGCTCGGCGACGTCCTCCCGAGCACGTCCGCGCTCGGCGACGTCCTCCTGAGTACGTCCGCGCTCCGTGGACGGCTCCTGGGCACGGCTCCGGGAGATGACGGGCTCCTTCTCCTTGACGCCCCGATCCTTGACGCCCCCATCGTTGACGTCGCGATCCTGGACGTCCCGCTCCTTCGCCTCCCGCGGGCCGGCCTCGGCGGCCGGCTGGGCGGCGGAGCGGCGGGTACGGCGGCGCGGCTCGGCGGCCACCGCCTCCACCTCGTCCGCGGAGATGATCGCGGGTGTCTCGTCGGTCCTGCGCGAGCGGTTGTCCACGACCTCTACCTCCGCGGTCTCGACGGGGCTGTCTTCGGCCAGCTTGCCGCCACGGGTGCGGCGGCGCTGACGCGGCGTGCGCGGCGGACGCTCCTCGCGCTCCTCACGCTCGTCGCGCCGGCGACCCCGTACGCGCGGGCGGCCGGTCTCACCGAGGTCCTCGATGCGCTCGGCCGACAACCCCACCCGCGAGCGGTTGGCGTGCGGCAGGACGCCCTTGGTGCCCTCCGGGATGCTGAGCTCGGAGTAGAAGTGCGGCGACGTCGAGTAGGTCTCCGCCGGCTCGGCGAAGTCGAGCCCGAGCATCTGGTTGATCATCTTCCAGCGGGTCAGCTCCTCCCACTCGACGAAGGTGACCGCGATGCCCGTGCGCCCGGCCCGGCCGGTGCGGCCGATGCGGTGCACGTAGGTCTTGTCGTCGGTGGGCGCGTCGTAGTTGACCACGTGGGTGACGTCGTCGATGTCGATGCCGCGCGCCGCCACGTCGGTGGCGACCAGCACGTCGATCTTGCCGTTGCGGAACGCGCGCAGCGCCTGCTCCCGCTGGCCCTGGCCGAGGTCGCCGTGGACGGCCGCGACCGCGAACCCGCGGGTGTCGAGCTGCTCGGACACCATGTCGCAGGCCCGCTTGGTCTCGCAGAAGACCATGGTGAGCCCGCGGCCCTCGGCCTGGAGCAGCCGGGACACGATCTCGATCTTGTCCATCCGGTGGACCCGCCAGACGAGCTGGCGGACCTGCGGGGTGGCCTCGCCCTCGCCGCTGTCGTGCTCGGCGCGGACGTGGGTGGGCCGGTTGAGGTACTTGCGCGACAGCCCGACGATCTCGCCCGGCATGGTCGCCGAGAACAGCATGGTCTGCCGCTGCTCGGGGATCAGCTTGAAGATCCGCTCGATGTCGGGCAGGAAGCCCAGGTCGAGCATGCGGTCGGCCTCGTCCAGCACGAACGAGGTGACCTGGCTGAGATCGAGATGCTTCTGCTTGACCAGGTCGAGCAGCCGGCCGGGGGTGCCGACGATGACGTCGACCCCGGCCTTGAGCGCCTCGACCTGCGGTTCGTACGCGCGACCGCCGTACACGGTCAGCACGCGCGAGCCGAGCTTGCCCGCGGCCGTGACCAGGTCCTCGCTGACCTGGGTGGCCAGCTCGCGGGTGGGCACGACGACGAGCCCGCGCGGCTTCTTGCGGTTCTTGCGCGGCTTGCCGATGCTCTGGAGCATCGCGATGCCGAACGCCAGGGTCTTGCCGGTGCCCGTGCGGGCCTGTCCGATCAGGTCCTGGCCGCTCAGTGCGAGCGGGAGTGCCATTTCCTGGATCGGGAACGGTGTGGTGATGCCCTCGGTCTCGAGGGCATCGGCGATTTCTGGAGTGACTCCGAGGTCTCGGAAAGTCGTCAGCGTGGCCTGCCTCAGTCTCAAATGAAGGCGGGCCTGCCGGGACCGACGGGCGGAAAACGTTCCCCGTTGCCTGGGTCCTCGCGGTAGAGCCAGCCCTCTCGCGTCATTAGCGACCGCGGCCCGGGGAGCGGGGGTTTTCGGGGGGATCCCCCGAATTTACACAGTGCGGTCGCACTTTCACAGAGCAGTGTACTCGATACCACAACGTTGGCCGAGCTTCTGGATGTTCCCGAAGATTTCGCGAAGTACGCTGCGTTCCATGAAGGAGTCTCCTGGAGTGGTCGATCTGCTCGGTGTGCTGGCATATGCCGAGCTCAGCGCGTTCGCGCGGATGACCGAGGACGCCGCGTCCCTGGCCCCCTCCCTGGCGGACCGGGCGGCGCTGAGCGAGCTGGCCCTGGCCGAGTACGCGCACTTCCGGCTGCTGCGTGACCAGCTGGCCGAGCTGGGCGCCGATCCGGAGGAGGCCATGTCGCCCTTCGTGGAGGCACTGGACGGCTGGCACACCCAGACCGCGCCGGGCGACTGGCTGGAGGCGCTGGTCAAGGCGTACGTGGGGGAGGGCATCGCGTTCGACTTCTACCGGGAGGCGGCCAAGCGGCTGGACCCTCCGCTGGCCAAGCTGGTGGACCAGGTGCTCGCGGACGAGGGCCGGTCGCAGTTCGCGGTGGAGCGGGTCAGGGCGGCCCTGGAGGCCGACCCGGTCGCCGCGGGCAGGCTGGCGCTCTGGGCGCGGCGGCTCGTCGGCGAGGCGCTCAGCCAGGGGCAGCGCGTGGCGGCGTCCCGGCCGGAGCTGGCGCGCATGCTGGTCTCCGCGGACGCGGACGACCAGGCGGAGATCTCGCGGATGTTCGCCCGGCTGACGGAGGAGCACGGCAAGCGCATGACCGCCCTGGGGCTGTGACGCCCGGGCACAGCGGGCGCCCAGCGCCAGGGGGCGCGTCCGGGGCCGCGGCGCCCCAGGAGGGCCTACGGCGGCGGCGCCCAGGAGGGCATGCGGGGGCGGCGCCCAGGAGGGCATGCGGGGGCGGCGCCCGGGAGGGCGTCCGGCGGCGGCGCCCGGGAGGGCGTCCGGCGGCGGCGCCCGGGAGGGCATGCGGGGGCGGCGGACGTCCGGGCGGGTGTCCGCGGGCCTCTCAGGACAGGCGCGGGGTCCTGAACCTCCTCAGGGGCAGGCGCGCGCTCCTGGGCGGGTGAGCCGGCAGCCCCATGGTGGCCGGTCGGCCGGGAGACCGGCCTTGGACGGCTCGATGGCTGGACAGCGCGCGCTCTCCCTGCGGAGCACGGGGCGCGAGGTCCAGCGACTGGGTCCGCATCTCGTCAAGGAACCGCCGTGGCGGCGCCAGGCCCTCATAGATGCACGGTACAGCGGTTTCGCCTTCCGCGCCCGCCCCGGCGTCGAGCGGGGGCGGGCGCGGGGCGATCGGCGGGGGTGGCTGGGGGCGCTCCCCCTCCGCGTCAGGTCAGAGGGTGCCGCCGAAGCCGACCGGACGGGACTCGTCCTCGCCGATCTCGACGAATCCCAGCGACGAGGTGGGCACGAGCACACGCCTGCCCTTCGTGTCGGTGAGCGAGACCACGCCGCGCTCGACCGCCAGGGCGTTTCTGATCTCCTCTTCGACCTGCTCGGCCGACAGCTCGGTCTCGACGACGAGCTCGCGGTGTACGGACCGCACACCGATCTTGACTTCCATCGTGCTCCCTTTCGTGCCTGTGGACGCGGCCGCTCCGAGCTGACGCTCGACGGGGGCTGGCCCCTCCATGGTCGCCCCTCCGGGGCGGGAGCGGGCGGAGTGATCGCGCCCAGCGAACGGGTTAAGCCGTACGCGGAAAACCGCTGATGCCGCGCCAGGCGAGCCGGGCGACGAGCTGCTCGGCCGCCTCCTTGGGGATGGAGCCGTGGGTGGTGACCCAGTACCGGGCGCTCACCTCGGCCATGCCGACCAGGCCGACGCCCAGGAGGTGGGCCTCGTCGCTGGTGCAGCCGGTGTCCTCCTGGATCACCGCGCTGACCATCTCCGCGCACTCGCGCAGCGAGCGCTCCACGCGCTGGCGCACCGGCGCGACGTTGCGCAGGTCGGACTCGAACACCAGGCGGAACGCCTCGCCCTGGGTGGAGACGAAGTCGAAGAACGCCGCGAAGGTCGCCTGCACCCGCAGCTTGTTCTCGTGGGTGGAGGCCAGGGCCTCGCGGCAGCGGTTGACCATGTCGTCCACGTGCATGTCGAGCAGCGCCAGGTACAGCTCAAGCTTGCCGGGGAAGTGCTGGTAGAGCACCGGCTTGCTGACCCCGGCCCGGTCGGCGATCTCGTCCATGGCGGCCGCGTGGTAGCCGTTCTCGACGAACACTTCCTGGGCGGCGCTGAGCAGCTGCCGGCGGCGGGCGAGTCGGGGCAGCCGGGTGCCCCGGGGCTTGGCGTCCGGGGTTGCTGTCACGCGGGTCTCCCATGGGTCTGTTCAGTGTGCCCTGTCGGCACATCCTACGTGCGGGTAGGCGGCCTCACCGGTAGTCGTCGTCATCGAGGTCCACGACGCGGTCCTGGTCGGCCGCGTCGGCGGGATCGGCCTCCAGCGGGAGCGAGGCACGCGGTCGTCCCGTCTCCTCGCGGTGGGAGCGCTGCTGCTCGGCGGCGTCGGCCTCCGGCGCCTCGATCGACAGCTCCTCCTCCTCGAAGGTGCGGTCGTCGTCACGCGTGTCCATCTCCGACATGTGAGGTCCCCTTCCAGATGTGGATGTTCACCAGACTACGCCCGGGCGAAAAGATCGCCGTGCTCCTCCGCGCGCGCCAGCACGTCGGCCGCGGTGAAGACCAGGTCGTCGGGGTGTTCGCAGCTCTCGACCTCCTCCCACAGCAGGGGCGTGGAGACCGTCGGGCGTTGCCTGGCCCGCAGCGAGTAGGGCGCCACGGTGGTCTTCGCCGGGTTGTTCTGGCTCCAGTCGATGAACACCTTCCCGGGGCGAGCCTTCTTGGCCATCACGCTCACCACCTGGTCCGGGTGCTCCTTCTCCAGGAGCTGGGCGAGTCTCCTGGCGTACGCCGACGGCTCCTCGCGGCAGTCCCAGGAGGCGTACAGCTGCATGCCCTTGTTGCCGCTCGTCTTCGGCAGGGCGGTCAGTCCCTCGACGCGCAGCACCTCGCGCAGCGTGAGCGCCACCTCGCAGCACTCCACGATGGTGGCCGGGGCGCCCGGGTCGAGGTCGAAGACCAGCGTGTCGGGCGCCAGCGCCTGCCCGTCCTCCGACACCCGCCACTGCGGGACGTGCAGCTCCAGGGCGGCCAGGTTGGCGTAGTACACGAGCGTGGGCAGGTCGTCGACGACGGCGAAGTCGATGGTCTCGCGGTTCTTGGTGCTGCCGGGCGCCGGGAGCCGGGCCGTGCGGACCCAGCCGGGGGTGTGCTCGGGCGCGTTCTTCTCGAAGAAGAACGCGCCTTCGACGCCGTTGGGGTAGCGCTTGACGGTCAGCGGCCGGCCCCGCAGGTGGGGGAGCAGGAGGGGCGCGACGCGGCTGTAGTAGTCGATGACCTCGGCCTTGGTGAAGCCGTCCTCGGGGTAGAGGATCTTGTCGAGGTTGCTGAGCACCAGCTCGCGCCCGTCGACGCGGACGGGGACCTTCTTCACGGCGTGACCTCCGCGGCGCTCACAGGGTGACCTCCGCGGGGATCTTGTCGGGGCGCAGCCCACGCCACACGGGGTGCCGGAGTCTCAGGTCGTCGGTCCACATCGTGTAGGCCACCTCCCCGACGAGGTCCGGTCTAACCCACCGGTTGCGCCACGGCACGGGATCGCCGAACGGGCTGTGCCGGATCTCCAGGGGCGCCAGCAGGGCGTACAGCTCGCCGAGCGCGGCGTCGGTGAATCCGGTCCCGACGTGACCGACGTACCGGAGCCCCTCGCCGGTGAACACGCCCATGAGCAACGACCCGATGCCGCCCGCCCGGCGGCCCTTGCCGGGTTTCCAGCCGCCGACGACCACCTCGGTGGTGCGCAGGTGCTTGACCTTGACCCACCACGGGGAGCGCTCGCCCGGCCGGTACGGGGAGTCCAGCCGCTTGGCGACGACCCCCTCCAGGCCCTGCTCCCGCGTGGCAGCGAGCAGGTCCGACTCGCCGGGGAAGTACGGCGGGGCGCCGGCGTCCAGCTCGTCGAGCAGGCCGCGCCGGTCACGGTACGGCAGGTCGAGGAGCGGGGTGCCGTCGAGGTACAGCAGGTCGAACGGGAGGAAGGTGATGGGGCGGAGGCGCAGCACGGCAGGCCCGGGGTCGGTGAGGTTCATCCGCCGTTGCAGCCGCGTGAAGCTCGGCCGGCCGCGGGGGTCGAAGGCCACCAGCTCGCCGTCGATGACGACACTCTTCACGCCGAGCCCGGCGGCGGTCTTCGCCTCGCGTACGGATATCTCCGGATAGCGGCGGGTGTAGTCGGCGCCGTGCCGCCCGGTCAGCCGCAGGCCGCCGTCGAGGTGGAGGAGCGCCCGGATGCCGTCCCACTTGACCTCCAGGCCGTAGCCTGCCCGGTCCTTGGGGAGTTCACCGGGGACGGCCAGCATTGGTTCGATCGAATGTGGCAGTAGGTATGGCATTCCTTGCCCCATGACGGGTATGTGCCCATTGGCCGGCCACCTGTTACCGCTTGAGGAGTGACCATGCGCAGCATCTGGAAGGGTGCGATCTCCTTCGGGCTGGTCACGATCCCCGTCAAGCTCTTCTCCGCCACGGAGCAGAAGGACGTCACCTTCCACCAGGTCCACCGCGAGGACGGCGGACGCATCCGCTACAAGCGGGTCTGCACGGTGGACGGCGAGGAGGTCTCGTACTCCGACATCGCCAAGGGGTACGAGCTGGCCACCGGCGAGATCGTGGTGCTGACCGACGAGGACTTCGAGGACCTGCCGCTCAGCTCGTCGCGCCGCATCGACGTGCTCCAGTTCGCCCCGGCCGAGCAGATCGACCCCATTTACTTCGCCAAGTCGTACTACCTGGAGCCGGACGGGCAGGGCGCCAAGCCATACGTGCTGCTCCGGAACGCGCTGGAGAGCTCGGGACAGGTGGCGGTCGTGAAGGTGGCGCTGCGCCAGCGCGAGTCGCTGGCGACGCTGCGGGTGCGCGACGGCGTGTTCGTGCTGGAGACGATGCTGTGGCCGGACGAGATTCGCAAGCCGGACTTCGAGTTCTTGGAGGAGGACATCGAGGTACGGCCGCAGGAGCTCAAGATGGCCGAGTCCCTGATCACCACGATGGAGTCCGACTTCGACCCGACCGAGTACCACGACGCCTACCGCGAGGCTCTGCAACAGGTGATCGAGGCCAAGGTGGAGGGCAAGGAGGTCGTCGCGCCCCAGGAGGGCGAGGAGGAGGGCGGCCCCGCCGTGGACCTCATGGCCGCGCTGCGGGCCAGCGTGGAGGCCGCCAAGCGGGAGCGCTCCGGCCAGCCCGCCAGGGGCAGGAAGACGGCGGCCAAGGAGCCGAAGGCCGTCGAGGAGAAGGGGACGCGCAAGGACGAGGAGAAGGCCGCCCCCAAGCGCAAGACCCGCAAGTCCGCCTGAGCCTCGCGGCCGGTCCACCGCGAACGCGGAGCGCCGTGCGACCCGCAGGTCACACGGCGCGTTACGTACGGTTTGCCCGCTGCCCGGTTACTGGGTGGGCTTCTTGGTGATCGTGACCGTGGGCCGCGGCTCCGGCCGGGACGTCGAGATCGAGAAGGCGTCGGCGTCGGCGTGGTTGTGGTTGGTGCTGACGTTGTTGTTGCGCAGGCGGATCCTGATGCGGTTGCGGTGACCGTCGCCCCAGCCGCCGGCCTGCAGGCCGACGGAGGCGGTCGGCGTCGTGGCCGAGGCGGACGACATGGTGACGGAGGCGATGGCGACGACGCCGCCGGTCAGCGCGACGGCGGTCACGACGCCCGCGACCGCGTGCTTGTACATGGACATGCGGATGCTCCTCGAAACGTGATGGTTGATGGCGCTACACAACGAACGAGTGCCTGCGTTCGCAGGGCCGCCGCTCGGCGGGACCTGACGACGGTGAACGCAGGCACTCGATGGATGAGCCGAGGCTCATTCCGGAAAACTTGACCGGTCGGCTACTCGCCGTTGCCGTTGCCGTTGCCGTGCTCGTGGTGCTCGTTGCGCGACACGGAGATGGCGTCGGCGTCGGCGTCGTTGTCGTTGGTGTTGACGTTGTTGTTGTTGATGTGGAAGCGCAGCCTGATCCTGGAGTTGCCGCCGTTGTTGCCGCGGCCCCAGCCGCCGCCCCAGCCGCCGCAACGCCAGCGGCAGCCGCAGCCCCAGCTGTGGCCGCAGCTCGTGCTGAAGTCCACGGAGGTGGCACCTGCGGTGGCCGTGGTGGTGGCCGCGCCCAGAGCGACGAATCCGCCGGAAAGGGCCGTGGCGGCCGCGAGGCCCGCCATCGCGTGCTTGAACATGAATTCTCCCCGAAGAATGGTGAGTGAAAGTGCCGCCCGGGCGCTTGCTGCGGCGCCGCGGGAATGGCCGGTGAAAGCGCTCCGGAGGTACTGCCGAACGCGCCGGGAAATGGGCTGGAGTTTCCCCGGTCCAGCTACGGGTTCCACGTCTTGCTATGGTTCTCTGCGATTTCTGCGGTGCCCGTGTCCGCCGAGGGGGGTCGCCGCTCGTCCTGGCGAACGACGACCCCGATGAACACGGGCGCTCCTCAGTTGTGAGCGCGGGGCTCACCCCGGCCGGAAAAGCGGCGCACGGCTCACGTGCGCCCCGGCCGGCCTGGCGCTCCGATGGAGCGCCTCAGAGCGGACGACGGGTCAGTCCTCGTCGTGCTCGCCGTTGCGCGACACGGAAACGGCGTCGGCGTCGGCGTCGTTGTCGTTGTTGTTCACGTTGTTGTTGTGGATGTGGATGTGGATCTTCACGCGCTGGTGGCCGC
Source organism: Nonomuraea sp. NPDC050383 (assembly GCF_044459125.1). Taxonomy (NCBI): domain Bacteria; kingdom Bacillati; phylum Actinomycetota; class Actinomycetes; order Streptosporangiales; family Streptosporangiaceae; genus Nonomuraea; species Nonomuraea sp. NPDC050383. The sequence continues at coordinate 59,600 of NZ_JBITIP010000005.1, read as the reverse complement.
GACGGCCGCCCCAGCCACCGCGGAAGCCGCAGCCCCAACGGCGCCAGCAGCCCATGCTGAAGTCACCCGACGTGCTGGTGACCGTGGTGGCACCGGCGGACGACGCGGTGGTCAGCGCGCCGACGGTGACCACGCCGCCGGTCGCGGCGGTGGCCAGCGCGAGACCTGCGATTGCGCTCTTGAACGTGGGCATTGAGTTCCCCCCTAAAGGATCGGTTGCCCTGGTTCTTTTGGCATTTCCGTCCTGAACGGAATATGCCGTGGATGGTGACCAAAAGCCCCATCCGACGCTTTTCATTTCCGGCGGCCGGGGGCTGCAAACGAGAATCGGGCCGTTTTGCTATACCCTAACGGTCCCATTGCTCTTATTAAGTGTTTATGAAATGAATTGCCATGATATGTCCGTTTTGCTCTGTCAGTTCTGCGGATATGCCGCACGAATAAAAGCAGCCACATCCCGAAAAATGCTATTAAGTCCCTTATGTCATGGGATGGTGTGATGTGTCGCGAGGCGGGTCGCTATCGTGGACTGGGCGCGAACGAGGAGGGCACATGGCAGCGGAGCTGATCCCGCACTGGCCAGGACGCATGGTCGGCTCGGTGCACGTCAGATCCACCCCGGACGGCGCTCCCGAACAGGCCGTGTTCGTCCATGGGCTGGCCGGGGCCGCCACCAACTGGACGGACCTGATGGACGAGCTCAAGGACGTCGTCACCGGCCACGCGATCGACCTGCCGGGCGCCGGCCACTCACCGGCCCCCGAGGACGGGGACTACAGCGTCGCCGCGCACGCCAGGGCCGTCATCGGCCTGATGGAGCGCACGGGGCCGGCCCACCTGTTCGGCAACTCGCTCGGGGGAGCGGTGGCCGTCCGCGTCGCCGCGGAACGCCCCCGCCTGGTGCGCTCACTCACGCTCATCTCGCCCGCGCTGCCCGACCTGCTGCCCAGGTACGGGCCGGTCCGCGTGGCCGCCGCGGCGACGCCCAGGCTCGGCGAGTGGGTGGCCGACAAGCTCCGGCTCGTCCCGGCCGAGCAGCGCATCAACGCCTCGTTCGCGATGGTGTGGGCCAACGTCGGCGCCGTCCATCCCGTACGGCTGCGCGACGCCGTCGAGGAGCTGCGCAGGCGCGACGACCTGCCGTACGCCGGAGCCGCCATGATCGGCTCGGCCCGCGGCATCGTCGCGGAGTACTTCGCGGAGTACTTCCGGCGCGGCGCGGACAGCCTGTGGCGGTGCGCCGCCCGCGTCCAGGCGCCCACGCTGATCATCCACGGCCGGCACGACCGGCTGGTCCGTCCCGCCATGGCCGCCAAGGCGGCCCGCACGTTCCAGCAGGTCAGGCTCGTTCTGTTGCCCAGGGCGGGGCACGTGGCGATGATGGAGATGCCCTCCGTGGTGGCCGCCGAGGCCCGCCGTCTGATCGGTGAGACGCGATTGGGGAATGCCCCGCTCACCGGCTAGGTTCCAACCTGAGGAACGTGAGATGGGTCCCCCTGGAACGGGAGCGTAGAAAGTGTCGTTGCCACCGCTGGTCGAGCCGGCCGCCGAGCTGACCGTTGACGAAGTGCGCCGCTACTCACGCCACCTGATCATTCCCGACGTGGGGATGGCCGGGCAGAAGCGGCTGAAGAACGCCAAGGTGCTCTGCGTGGGCGCGGGCGGCCTGGGCTCCCCCGCGCTGATGTACCTCGCGGCGGCGGGCGTCGGCACGCTCGGCATCATCGACTTCGACGTCGTCGACGAGTCCAACCTGCAGCGCCAGATCATCCACGGCCAGTCCGACGTCGGCCGGCCGAAGGCCGAGAGCGCCGCGGCGACCGTCCGTGAGATCAACCCACTGGTCGACGTGATCGTCCACAACACCGCGCTGACCAACGACAACGTGATGGAGATCTTCTCCGGCTACGACCTCATCGTCGACGGCACGGACAACTTCGCCACCCGTTACATGGTCAACGACGCGGCGGTCCTGCTCGGCAAGCCGTACGTGTGGGGCTCCATCTACCGCTTCGACGGGCAGGCGAGCGTGTTCTGGGCCGAGCACGGCCCCTGCTACCGCTGCCTCTACCCGGAGCCCCCGCCTCCCGGCATGGTCCCCTCGTGCGCCGAGGGCGGCGTGCTCGGCGTGCTGTGCGCGTCGATCGGCTCCATCCAGGTCAACGAGGCCATCAAGCTGCTCACCGGCATCGGCGACCCGCTCGTGGGCCGGCTGATGATCTACGACGCCCTGGAGATGAAGTACCGCGACGTCAAGGTCCGCAAGGACCCCGAGTGCGTGCTGTGCGGCAAGAACCCCACCGTCACCGCGCTGCTCGACGACTACGAGGCGTTCTGCGGCGCGCTCTCCGACGAGGCCGCCGAGGCGGCCTCGGGCTCCACGATCACCGCGCAGGAGCTCAAGGCCATGCAGGACAACGGCGACAACATCTTCCTCGTGGACGTTCGCGAGCCGAACGAGTACGAGATCGTCTCCATCCCCGGCGCCACGCTGATCCCGAAGGGCGAGTTCCTCAACGGCTCGGCGCTGGAGCGGCTGCCGCAGGACAAGCGCATCGTGCTGCACTGCAAGTCGGGGGCACGCTCGGCGGAGGCGCTGGCCATCGTCAAGAACGCCGGCTTCTCCGACGCCGTCCACGTCGGCGGCGGCGTGCTGAGCTGGGTCAAGACCGTGGACCCCAGCCTGCCGTCCTACTGACCGCGGAGTGCTTCACCCGGACCGGCCGTCCCTCGGGGCGGCCGGTTCTTTCGTCTGCTCCGGCCTGCCGGTGGTCCGGAGATAGACCGGTTTCCGCTGCTGGTCCGGTTTCCGGGGATGGCACCGGGTCGCCCGCATTAAGGTCGAAGCCGTGGACATTGCCCGCCCCTGCTGGCCTGCCCTCGTGGTGGCCTCCGCGCTGACGCTCGTCTGCGCGGTGACCGCCGGGGTGGCGGCCGGTGCGGCGGGCACGGAGCTGACCCGCGGCCCGAACACCGCCGAGCTGCGCGCCGCCGTCAAGCGGGAGACGGCCGAGCGGTGGCGTGTCTGGCCGGCGGGGCGCGTCTTCCCGGCCCGCCTGGCGTACTCCGCCGAGCAGGGCGGCATCGAGCAGGCCAGCCGGATCGGCATCTCGCCGCGCACGGGCTGCGCCGGGGCCGTGGACCCGGCCGCCGACGCGGCGCTGCGCCGGGCCGGCTGCCGGGCGGTGCTCCGCGCCACCTACATCGACGCGCTGCGCGGCGTGCTGGTCACCGTGGGCGTCGCCGCGTTCCCCGACGAGCGCGCCGCCGCCCGCGCCACGGCTGCCTTCCCGCAGGCGGGAGAGCCGGTTCCCGGTCTGCGCCCGCTCGCGTTCCGCGGCACGGTCGCCGACCGCTTCACCCCGTCCGTACGGCAGGCCGGCTCCGTACGCCAGGGCGGGCCGTACGTGGTGCTGACCACGGCGGGACAGGCCGACGGGCGGCCGGCGCGGACGGCGGGGGAGCAGCGGCCGGCCGTCTTCTCGTACGGGAGCGAGCTGGCCGCGCACGTCCTGCACAGCCTGACCACTCCCAGCCTGCCCGACTGCGCCGCGCCGGAGTGGCGATGCTGAACCCCCGAGCACTGAATCCCCGAGGGCTGAATCCCCGAGCGCTGAATCCCCGGGCCCTGAGATTCCGGGTGATGAGATTCCGGGTGATGGGCGCCGGTGTGGTGGCGGCCGGGGCGGTGCTGGTCGCCGGGGCGCCCGCGCTGGCCGACGACGTGCGCGGCGAGCAGCAGCCGGTCATCGACACCCTGGAGCTGCCCAGGGCGTGGCGGGCCACCAGGGGCGGCGGGGTCACCGTGGCCGTGCTCGACTCGGGCGTGGACTCCCTGCACCGCGACCTGGCCGGCTCCGTGACCGTCGGCAAGGACTTCACCAAGGGCGCCAACCCGCCGGGCGTGCGCCCCCTCCGCCTGCACGGCACGTACATGGCCTCGCTCATCGCGGGCCACGGGCACGGCCCGGACGGCTCGCGCGGCGTCATCGGCGTCGCCCCCGAGGCCGAGATCCTCTCGGTGCGGGTGATCCTGGAGGACGAGGAGCGGGGGTTCCGGGTGTTCAACACGCATCCGCGCTTCGAGAACGTGGTGGCGCGGGGCATTCGCTACGCCGTCGACAAGGGCGCGGACGTGATCAACCTGTCGCTGTCGAAGGAGCTGCCGACCAGGGAGGAGCGGGCCGCGATCGGGTACGCGATCTCCAGGGGCGTCGTGCTCGTGGCCGCGGCCGGCAACGACGGGGCGCGCGGGGGCGGCGCCGGCCATGAGGCGCCGTACTCCTATCCGGCGGCGTTCCCCGGCGTGGTGGCGGTGGGCGCGACGGACCGGCGGCTGCGGCGGGCGACGTTCTCCAACGGCAACTCCTCGGTGGTGGTGGCCGCGCCGGGCGTCGACATCATGGGTGCGGGACCGGGCGACCAGTACTGGATCGGCCGGGGCACCTCGCAGGCGACCGCGCTGGTCTCCGGAGTAGCCGCCCTCATAAAAGCGAAATATCCGGAAATGTCGCCGCCATTGGTCGCCCGAGCCCTCACCGCGAGCGCCATCGACCGGCCCCCGGGCGGCTACGACACGGGCACCGGGTTCGGCGTCGTGAACGCCCGCCGCGCCCTGGCCGAGGCCGCCCGGCTGGCCCGCCACACCGAGACCGCCACCGGCGGCCAGGCCCAGGATCCGGCCTACCCTGTGGGAGGCGGGGCGTCGGCCCCCGTCCAGGTGGTCGCGCGCGACCGGGACAGGGTCCACGCCTACGTCGCCGTGGCCGCCGTGGCTGCGGGCGGGGCGCTGGCCTCCGTGGCCGCCATGTACCTCCTGGTCAGGCGCGTGCGCCGCGCACACAGCCCCCAAGACGCATGATCCGCGTGCCAAGGGGGACGAAATACACACCGAGCGACCCCGGGAACGAGGCGGTGGTGAAGGCACGTAGGACGAATTCGGGGCTCCCGCGCGCCGGAGGGACACCGGGACGGCGAAATCCCCTGGGCTCCCAGTCCGGTCGCCGCTCGCGGGTGCGTGCCTGGCCGGCGGCCACCACCCGCGCCGGCACAGCCGCCCGGGAGCGTGCCGAGCGGGAGGAGTTGCGGCGTGGCGTGCGCTACCGCCGCTGGTTCGTCGTGCTCGTCGGCGCCGTCATGGCCATGTCGGCCGTCGTCGTGCTGCTCGGGACCGTCGGGCTGCTCGCCGAGAACCGCTCCCGCCCCCTGACCCCCGCCGAGCAGAACCGCTACAAGCAGGAGGAGATCGCCCGCCGCTGGCAGGCGTGGCCGGCGACGGGCGTGTTCCCGGAAGAGGTCAAGTACCAGGGACTCGACAGTGCCCAGCAGTACGCCCGGCGCGTCGGCATCGCCCCCGAGACCGAGTGCCGCGACGGCGTGGACGCCTCGGTGGCCGCCGTCCTCGACGACCACGGCTGCGTGACCATGCTCCGCGCCACGTACGTGGACCAGACGGCCACGTTCGTGTTCACGGTCGGCGTGGCCGTGCTCAAGGACGAGGAGGCCCGGCTGTCGGCGACCGAGCAGCTCAGCCAGGACGACCGGGTGGGCGTGCTGCCCGTGGCGTTCCCCGGCACGGTGACCGAGCGGTTCGGCACCGAGCAGCGCCAGCGCGCCGGCTGGGTGGGCGCCGGGCCGTACATCGTGTTCTCCACCGCGGGCTACGCCGACGGGCGCACGCGCGCGGCCGTCCCGCCGGAGGAGATCCTGCACAGCGAGCTGTGGCCGGCCGCCAAGTCCATCGGCAACCAGATCGCCTACTTCCTCGCCGACCCGCCCAAGGTCCCGCCCTGCACCCAGGGGAACGTGTGCTGACCGCCGCCGTCCGCGTGCTCGCCGCCGCGGCCCTGACCCTGCAGTCCCCCGCGAGCGTCCCCGTACGGGAGCAGCAGCAGTGGGTGCTCGACGCGCTCAACGTCGAGCAGGCGTGGGCCGTCACCAAGGGCCGCGGCGTCACCGTCGCCGTCATCGACAGCGGCGTGGACCCGAAGCTCAAGGAGCTGCGCGGCAAGGTGACGACGGGTCCCGACATGAGCACCTCGTCCGTGCAGCGCGAGGCCAGGCCCGGCGAGCACGGCACCTCCATGGCCGCGCTCGTCGCCGGCTCGGGCGCCAAGAACGGGCTGGTCGGCGTCGCGCCCGACGCCCGCATCCTGTCCGTGCCGCTGGCCCTGGACGAGGAGCCCGGCACCGGCACCATCGAGCCGGCGCCCGCCCCCCGTCCCGACGAGGACTCCGGCCTGGAGAGCCCGCTGGCCAGGGGCCTGCGCTACGCCGCCAACCACGGCGCCCAGGTCGTCAGCATGTCGATCGGCGGCTACGGCCCGCTCAAGTCCGAGCGCGAGGCCGTCTCGTACGCGCTGGGCAAGGGCGTGGTGCTGGTCGCCGCCGTGGGCAACGACGGGCAGACCGGTTACGCCCAGCAGAAGGGCACCTCCTACTGGAGCTTCCCCGCCGGCTACCCGGGTGTCATCGGCGTGGCGGCCGTGGACAAGCAGGGCAGGCGGGCCCCGTTCAGCAGCGACAACCTGTCCGTCCTCGTCGCGGCGCCCGGCGTGGGCGTGCCCGTGGCCAGGATGGGGGGCGGCTACGAGCCGTCCGAGGGCACCAGCTCGGCCGGCGCGCTCGTCGCCGGGGTGGCCGCACTGATCAAGGCCCGCTACCCCGCCCTGCCGCCCGAGCGGGTGGCGCAGGCCCTGTCGTCCAGCGCGCGCGGCCGTCCGGCGGCCGGGTACGACGACAAGGTCGGCTTCGGCGTGGTCGACGCGGGCGCCGCCCTCAACGCCGCCGAGCGTCTCGCGCAGGCCAAGCCCGCGCCGGACGTGTCCGACGACCTGCACTTCGGCGAGGGGGAGGACAGCCCGGCGCCGTCGCGGCCCGGGCCCGAGCCGTGGCGGCTCTGGCTGTTCGGCGGGGCCGCGCTCGTGGCGCTGGTCACGTTCAGCGGGGCGATCATGGCGCTCAATCAGCGTAGAGGGTGAAAGATCCGCTATGGTCCCGCGTCATGGGATACGAGCTGCGCGTGGTCCGGGAGGCGCCGATCGCCTACGCCGACCTCGCGAGGGCGATCGCGCCGGCCGGGTTCGAGCTGCGCGGATCGCGGGAGATCGTCGCCAGGCACGGCGGCGGCGCGCACACCGTGGCACGCTGGACCGACCAGGTGGTCGGCGAGCCCGGATCCGACTGGCAGGTGGCACAGCTCGTCCGGCTGGCCGCGCTGCTCGGCGCCCGGCTGGTCGGCGAGGACGGTGAGAGCTACACGCTGCGCGACGGCGTGGTCCAGGTGACGGCCGGCGGCACGACGACCGATCTGGGCAAGTTCGACGAGATCATCGACGCGGGTCCCGCCGCGTGGGGACCATGACGCCGCGGGGCCGCCGGTGAACCCGTACGCGGAGCGCGTCCTCCAATTGGTGGAGTCCATCCCGCCGGGCCGCGTCATGTCGTACGGCGACATCGCCGAGTATCTCGGCGAGGGCGGCCCGCGCCAGGTCGGCGCCGTGATGTCCACGTGGGGCGGCGGCGTGCCGTGGTGGCGCGTCGTCCACGCCGACGGCGGGGCCGCCTCGGCCGGTCATCTCCAGGAGTGCCTCGCGCACTGGCGGGCCGAGGGCACGCCCAGACGGGGCGAGAAGGCCGACATGCGGGCCGCGCGCTGGGACGGGCGTTCAGTGGATTCTCAGTAAAACGTTTGAGCTGCGGATTCGCCCCGACGGTGCATCTGCGGTACGAGACTCCCCTTAGCATGGGCAAAACAGGTGATGGCGGTCCGAAAGGCGGTGCCCCCCATGGCCACCGGCGTAACAGCCCAGAGCCAGGGCGGAGTTCCGGCCGCCGATCGTCTGAAGGTCGTCCAGGATCTCTGCGATCGTGGCGAACCCCTCGACGCGATCATGCGCGCGGTCGGTCCTGGCGGTCAGGACGCGGCGTTCGACGCCGAGGTGCTCAGCGGCCCGCTGGGCGCGCGGATGGACGTCGCCGTCAAACGCGGGCCCGCCCGCCGGCGCGAGCTCGTCACCCTGCTGCGCCCGTACCTCGCGGGGGTGGACGAGAGCGTCAAGCGCGACCTGCCCGTCGCCCGCCGCCTGATCTGCCACCTCGTCGAGCACCGCCCCGACGAGGAGCTCATCGACGGCGAGACGCTGGCGACGGCCGTCGCCGCCGCGGCCGAGCCGTCCAAGCGCATCCGCAAGGGCCTGCGCTGGTACGCCGACCTGCCGTTCCAGGACGAGCTGCCGTCCACGCTGTACGAGCTGCGGCGCTCCGACATGGTGCCGGTCACCCACATCGACGACATCCAGTGGGTCGACGGCAGGCTGCGCATCACCGGGTTCGCCTACCTCGCCGGGCTGTCGGTGCGCAGCCGCCGCTTCAACCGGGCGACCGTCGTGCTGCGCGGGCCCCGTTGGCTGCCGCCCGTGCGCCTGCGGACCCGCCGGACGTTCGAGCCGGAGGCCACCCACGGCGCCCGCGAGCCGGGCTGCAACTACGACTGGTCGGGGTTCTCGGCCGAGCTGAGCCCGTGGTCGCTGCGCTGGCGCGGCGCCGTGCGCGGCGTCGTCCACGCCGCCCGCCGCCGGATGCGCCACCGGCCGGCCGTGGCCGACGCCACGACGTGGCGGGCCGAGATCGTGTTCTGGAGCCGCGGCGCCCGCGCCACCGGCCTGCTGCGCGGCTTCGCGGTGGGCCGCGCCGAGCGTCCCGCCGGGCTCAAGCTGCGGCCCGGCTGGTGGGTCAGGCCCACGTGGACGTCCGACCGCGCCCTCCAGGTGGTGCTCCAGCCCAACCGGGCCGAGCTGACCGGCGTCTCCGTCGAGGGCGACCGCCTGGAGCTGAAGATCTTCCTGCCCGGCCGTACCGTCACCAAGGGGCACGCCCGGCTGGGCGGCCACCGCATGGCGGCCGACTTCACGCCCAAGGACGGCGGCACGGAGGTCGTGGTCGTCCAGGCCGTCTCCGCGCTGCTCCACGAGAAGGACGGCCGGCGGCTCTGGGTCGAGCCCAAGGGCGACCCGGCGGCCTCGGTCATGCTGGCCGACCTGGTCGACACCCGGGCCACCATCGGCGACCGCGAGATCACCGTGCTCGGCGACCGGCGTGACCGCGTCATCGTCTCGGCCCACCGCATCCGCCCGGTGATCTCCTCGGCCGTCTGGGACGGGTCCGCCCTGGTCCTGCGGGGCAGCTACCCCGACGCCCCCGGGCACCGCGTCCTCACCCTGCGTCACCGCTCCGGGCTCTGTTACGGCATCCCGATGGAGCGCGACGGCGAGAGCTTCTCCGTCCGGATCACGCCCTCGGCCATGGACCGCTTCGGCGAGAGCCTCCCGCTGTCCTCCGGCACCTGGAACCTGTCGACCCGCCATCCCTCCGGCGAGATCGTCCCGCTGCGCATGGACCACGCCGCCCTGCCGGGGCTGGACGAGGAGCCGCGCGAGCTGGGCGGGCACGCGTTCCGGATGGTGTCCACCCGCTTCGACGTGCCGGTGATCGCGGTCGAGGAGTCGCGGCCCGCCGACGAGAAGGGCGTGGCCGGCACCCACGTGCTGCGGAAGGTCTTCTACCCGGCCCAGCGCACCGAGCCGCTCACCGACGCGACCGTCTACGTGGTCAACGACGGCCGGCTCTACGCCGACAGCGTCCGGGCCGTCTACGAGGAGCGGCTGCGGCGCGGCGACGACCGCGAGCACATCTGGATCGTCAAGGACGGCGCGTTCACCCCGCCGGGCGGCGCCACCGTGGTGCGCGCCGGCAGCCGCGAGCACCACGCCGCGCTGGCCAGGTCCCGCCACATCGTGACCAACTCCTTCCTGCCCGTCTGGTTCCGGGCCCGCGAGGACCAGGTCGTCCTCCAGACCTGGAACGGCACCCCGGCCAAGCACGTCGGCAACGACCAGCCGCACATGGCCCGCGACCCCCGGCCGCCGATCTGGCACCGGCAGGCGACGGAGGTACGCGGCTGGGACGTGCTGCTGTCGCAGTCGCCGTGGGCGACGCCGGTGCTGCGCAAGGCGTTCGGCTACCAGGGCGAGGTCCTGGAGAGCGGGCTGCCGCGCAACGACGTGCTCACCTCGCCCGACCGCGAGCGGCTGGCCGCGCGGGTGCGCGAGCGGCTGGGGCTGGCCGAGGGCAAGCGGGTGGTGCTGTACGCGCCGACGTACCGCGACTACGACCGCAAGAACGCCATGGTCAAGCTCGACCTGGCCAAGGCGCGGGAGGAGCTGGGAGCCGACCACGAGCTCCTGGTCCGGGCCCACCCCATGCAGGCCATGCCCGCCGTCCCCGACATCGCCCATGACGTCACGACTTATCCGGATATGGCGGATTTGTTGCTGGTGGCGGACGTGCTGGTCACGGACTACTCGTCCGTCATGTTCGACTTCGCCGCCACGGGCCGCCCCATGGTCTTCTACGCGTACGACCTGGCCAAGTACTCCTCCCGGCGCGGCCTGTACGTGGACCTGCCGGAGATCGCCCCCGGCCCGGTCCTGTCCACCTCGGCCGAGGTCGTCGAGGCCCTGCGCTCGATCGACCAGGTGGCCGCGGCCCACAGGGACCGCTACGACGCTTTCCGGGCCACCTACGCCCCGAGAGACGACGGCAAGGCCACGGCCCGCGTGGTGGACCGCCTCTTCTCCTGACCCGTACTCCTGACGTGAGAGGCCCCGGCGCTGCCGGGGCCTTTCACGTCGGCGCAGGGGCAATGGATTGCGGGGCCGGACCATGTGAGGCCGGACGACGTGACTGCGGTCAGCCGCCAGAAGGGGCGGTGGGCGGGAAGATCTCGGTCTCCGGACGCTGCATGTACTCCATGGCCGCCGTGAACACCGGGTCGCTCCAGCGCCGCGCCAGCTCCTCCGGCGACACGTCCTCGATGCGCGTCTGGATCCACCACACGTTGCCGAACGGGTCCCGTACCCGGCCCACCACGTCGCCGAAGGCCAGGTGCGTGACCTCCGAGATCGACGTGCCCCCGGCGGCGACGGCCCGCCGGTGGACGGCGTGGGCGTCCTCGACGTACAACCGGACGAACGCGGGCGTCGCGGGCCAGCTCGGGTCGGCGTCGAACAGCATCACGATCGCGTTCCCGATGCGCACCTCGGCGTGGCCGATCACGCCACGGGCGTCGACGACCCGGCCGAGCTCCTCGCCCCCGAACGCCTCCTTCAGGTAGTCGATGACCGCGGCGGTGTCGCGGGAGATGATCCATGGGGTGACGGTGGTGTAGCCGTCGGGGATGGGCTTGACGGGCATGTCGCCGCCTCCTGTGCCGTGTTGCGGAATGTCTGCTCCCACACTGGACAGGGAGTAGGTCAGGTTCCGTCCTACACGGTCCTCAGTAGGCGCCCGCGGTGGCGCGGAGGGCCCGGCCGCTCAGCTCGCGGAGGTGTTCCAGCAGCTCAGGGGGCTCGTGCACCTCGAACTCGCAGCCCAGGGTGAGCAGTCGGAACGCCAGCCACTCCAGGGTGTCGCTGCGGCCGTCCAGCCGGCAGGTGCGCTCGTCGACGGCCGTCACGTCCTCCGTGCCGTCACCCAGGCGGGTCCTCACGTACTCGGCCGGAGCGCGCAGGGTCACGACCGCGCGGTAGGTGGGGGCCAGGGTGTGGAGCTTGGAGACGACGAAGGCGGCGGCGTCCTGGGCCGGCAAGGGCCTCGGCGCGAACCGCGCGCCCGTGGGCCAGGGCCGCTCGACGCGGTCCACCCGGAAGACCCGCCAGTCGTCCCGCTCGCAGTCGTACGCGAGGAGGTACCAGCGCCGGCCCCAGGTGACCAGTGCGTACGGCTCCACGTGGCGCCTGCTCTCGGCGCCGTCGCCGGACCGGTACGCGAAACGCACCCGCTCTCCGGCGGCGGCCGTCGTGGCGAGCGACGTGAGGATCTCCGGGTCGATACTCGGCCCGGCGACGGGCGGCGGCGCCGACGTGGCGGTGCTCAGGGCGCCGACCCGCGCCCGCAGCCGGGACGGCAGCACCTGCCGCAGCTTGGCCAGGGCCCGTACCGATGCCTGGTCGATGCCGTCCACGGCGTGCCGGGTCACGGTGCGCAGGCCGACGGCGACGGCCACGGCTTCCTCGTCGTCGAGCAGCAGCGGCGGCATGGCCGTGCCCGCCACCAGCCGGTAGCCGCCCGCGCCGCCCATGCTGGCCTCCACGGGATAGCCGAGGTCGCGCAGCCGTTCGATGTCCCGGCGGATCGTGCGCGGGCTGACCCCCAGCCGCTCCGCGAGCTCGCTGCCGGGCCATTCACGCGGGGTCTGCAGCAGCGACAGCAGAGTCAGCAGGCGGGCGGAGGTGCCGGACATGTCCCTCAGAATGCCTTAAACGCGTACGGCCTTCATGTTCACGGCACTAGGATCATGGTCGTCGCAGCATCGAGAGGGGACCGACGTGGCCGAGACGCCGGATCAGTGGAAGAGCGCCATCGACACGACGCGCCCCAGCATCGCCCGCGCCTATGACGTCGTGCTCAACGGCAAGGACAACTTCGAGGTCGACCGCGCGTTCGTCGCGGAGATCGTGAAGGTGGTCCCCGAGATCTACGACGTGGCCACGTACAACCGGCAGATCCTCGGCCGGGGCGTGCGGTTCCTCGTCGAGCAGGGCGTCAGCCAGTTCATCGACCTCGGGTCCGGGCTGCCGACCCTGGAGAACACCCACCACGTCGCCCAGCGCGCGAACCCCGAGTCCCGCGTCGTCTACGTCGACAACGACCCGATGGTGCTGGCCCACGGCAGGGCGCTGCTCGCCGAGAACGAGCGCACCGCCGTCGTCACCTCCGACCTGCGCGACCCCTCGGCCATCCTCGCCGACAAGGACGTCCGGCGGCTCATCGACATGAACCAGCCGGTCGGCGTGATGCTGGTCGGCATCCTGCACCACCTGCACGACGACGAGGACCCCCAGGGCATCGTCGAGAAGTACATGGCGGCGGTGCCGTCCGGCAGCTACCTGTTCATCACCCACTTCTGCGCCTCCAGCGAGGAATCCCGCGAGGCGGAGAAGAAGTACCTCGCCCTCCTCGGCACGGGCCGCTTCCGCACGGAGAAGGAGATCACCGGCTTCTTCGACGGGTTCGAGCTGCTGGAGCCCGGGGTCGTCCCGCTGCCCCTGTGGCGCCCGGACGGCCCGGTGCCGGCGGAGCTGACGGTCGGCCAGCGCCTCATGTACGGCGGCATCGCCCGCAAGCCCTGACCCTGCCCCGCAGGGGCTAACCAGCGGCGTCGAACTCCAGCTCCGCCCAGTCGATCACCAGTGGGATGGGGTTGCTCACCAGCGGTGTCTCGCCGAGCTCGTCCTTCATGAACGTCCCCGTGTGCTTGTAGAGCCTCGTGGCGGGGTCGAGCCGGTAGCGCTCGACCATGGAGACGCCCGTGCGGTCGAGCCGGACGACCCAGTAGTGCGGGATGCCCGCCTTCGCGTACTCGCCGAGCTTGTCCGTCGTGTCCTGGGTCTCCGAGCCGGGCGAGACGATCTCCACGGCGAGAAGGACGTGCTGGGCCCGCAGCCGCTCACCGCGGTCTTGGTCAAGACAACGGTAGAGGACCACGTCGGGGCGCCGGTTCAGCAGGGGGACGTCGCGCAGACGCAGGTCCACGTCGTTGTTCACCGTCAGACAGCCGTGGCCTTCCTTCGCCGCCGCACGAGCGTAACGTTCCAGCAGGTTCGCGAGTCGCCGTCCGGCGATCTGATGGTCGGGCGTGGGGGCTTCGCGATAGACGACGAAGCCGTCGACGATCTCGATGGCTTTCGCGATCTCCTCGGGAAGGAGTTCGTATTCCTCTGCCGTAACGCGTGATGGCTGGGGGCGAAGGGTGAGGAGCCAGCTGTCGTCAGGCAATGCGGCCATTCGCGCCTCCAGATTCGGTGTCCGCTCGGCACCTCAGCGTAAGGGCCGGCCCTGCCCCGAAGTGGAGGAAGGGGGAAGGCCGTGCGGGGCATGGTAGGGAAAAGGTCAAAAAGGCTGTGTTGGGCATGAACCGCCCGGTGGTGGGATAGGGAAGCGGAGAGGGATTCAGTCCGGAGGCGACGTCATGACCGAGGCCCAGACCCGTTCGTCCGATACCGCCGGGCCGGTGGACGGCTCCGCCAGACGGTTCACGCTGGACCTGCCGATGATGAGCATCGAGGTTCGCCCTCGACGGGTGCACCTGCCGCACGTGTCGATGCCGCGTCTGCCCGTTCCCAGGATCAACCGTCAGGAGATGGGCCACGCCGCCGACGTCGCGCGGTCGATGCTGCCGCCGCCCGAGCGCGTGGCCTACTACGGGGCCCTGGGGGCGATGGCGGTCATGGGCGTGATCGAGTGGCCCGTCGCGGCGGCCATCGGCGCGGGCGCGATCATCGCGCAGCGGGCCCGTACGGGGGAGAGCAGCTTCATGGGGGGCATCGCCGGCGGCGCCACCGCGCGGGAGTCCCAGGCGACCCGGGCGGCGGCCGAGACGGTCGCACGCGCGGCCTCGACGGCGCGTACGTCCCCGGCGACGCGCGGCCGGAGCGGAACGTCCACGAGGGCGAGGAGCGGATCCGCGAACAGCACGCCGTCATCGGCGGCCGCGGCCGCCTCCACGACGAGGAGGGGCGCCGCCTCTCCGAGGAGCCGGAGTGTCCCCTCCGGCCAGAAGGACTCCGGCACCTAGCGCCCGCCCACGACACCAGCGGCCGTCCATGCGCACGTGGCGGCCTGTGCGAGTCATCGCGCGGTCCGGTGAGCCGGAGCCCCCGGCCGGGCGATGAGCGAGCGAGTACCTGACACGTCCACCTGTCCGGCCTTCCCCCGCCATGACACACCTGTTCGACGGGAGAGGGAGAACACATGCGGTTGCCCGGCGTGCACGCCGTCGCCGGCGCGCTGCTGACCATGCTTCCCGAACCGGTCCGAGGACTGCTCCCGCACCCCCGGGTGGTCCGCGCGTGCCCGGGCGGGGTACGGGTCGAGCTGTGTGCCCTGGGCGGACCGGGCACCGATCGGGCGGCGCGCCTCCTGGAGGAGCGCCTGCGCGCCGCCGGCGCCGAACGGGCCGAGGTGAACGGCGTGCTCGGCTCCGTGTACGTCGCCTGCGACCCTGAGGCGACGGACCTGGACAAGTTCGTGGCGATCGTCGACGAACTGGACGAGGGGACGCCGGACTTCCCGGGTGGCTCCGGCCTCCAAGGCTCCGGCCTCCAAGGCTCCGGCCTCCAAGGCTCCGGCCTCCAGGAGGACATGGACGCTGACGAAGCGGGAACGGGAGGCGGCGCCTGGGCGCTCGACGGTGTGGAGCAGCAGGCGCGCGCCGCCGTGAGCCTCGGCCTGCATCTTCTCGGCGCCGGCGCGGCGCTGGCCGGGCAGGTCGTCCGGGTGCCCGGGCTGCCCCCGCTGGTCCCGGCCCTGGTCTCCCTGGTGGAGCACACCCCGCGGGTCCGCCGCGAGCTGGAGGAGCGGGTCGGCAAACCGATCGGCGACGCGCTGCTGGCGTCCGGGCGGATCGCCACGCACACGCTCGCGCTGCGGCCCGTCTCCCTGCTCATCGACTCGGTGGCGGCGGCCGGCCGGTTCGTGGAGGCGCGTGCGGTGCGCGCGGCGTGGGAGCGGCGCGAGGAGGACTTCGCCGCCGAGGACGGGGCCTACCGCCACATCCGTGCGGCCGTGCCGCCACGCGGGGCGCCGTTGCCGCGCGGGCCCGTCGAGAGGTACGCGGACGCGGCGGGCACGCTGGCCGTGGCCGGGCAGGGCGTGACCACGTTCCTCAGCCGAGACCACCAGCGGGGGCTGACCCTGCTGGTCGCCGGGGTGCCGAAGGCGGCGACCCTGAGCCGGAACGCGTTCACCAGCGCGGTGGTGCGCGCGCTGGCGGGGCGGGACACGATCGTGCTGGACCGTGAGGCGCTGCACCGGATGGACCGCGTGGACACGGTCGTCGTGGACGCCGGTCTGCTCACCACGGGCGCGTGGGCGATCCACGGCATCGTGCCCCTCGCCTCCGCCGAGGAGCCGAAGGGGACGGGCGCGCGCACGGAGCAGGCGGGTGTGGAGGAGTTGCACGCCCGTCTGTACACGCTCATCGATCTCACGGACCGCTCCGCCCCGGTGACCCGCCGGGAGCGCGACGGCTGGAGCGTCGCCCCGTACGAGCCGGCCGGGGCGATCGGCGGCGGGGAGCCCGCCGAGGTGGGGCGATGGCGGGACGAGGGGATCAGGCTGGTCGCGGTCGCCAGGCACGGCGTCGTGGCCGCCGTCGTCGGCCTGGAGCCCGAGCTGCACCCGCTGGCCGAGGCTCTCGTCGCCGCCCCCGGGCGCGGGTGCGAGGTGGTGCTGGCGGGCGGCGATCCGGGGTTGGCCGCCCGGCTGGGCGTGGATCGGGTGGTGCGGGGGGGATCGCGGCTGGCCTCCGAGGTGCGGGCCATGCAGGCCGGCGGGCACGGGGTGGCGGTGGTGTCGCAGCGGGGAGGGCGGGCGCTGGCCCTGGCGGACGTGGGCGTCGGCGTGCTCGGCAGGCCCCGCCCGGTCCCGTGGGACGCCGACGTGATCGGCGGGTTCGAGGGGGCGCACCTCCTCCTGCGCGGCCTGCCGTACGCGAGGAAGGCCGGCCGGCGCGGTGTGCGGGTGGCCGCGGCCGGCGCCGCGGTGGGTGCGGGGCTGGCGTTCCTGGGCCCGGCGCGGACGGCGCTCGCCCGGGTGCACCTGGTGGGTAACGGCACGTCCGTGGCCGCGCTCGTCGTGGGCGAGTGGACGGGCCGCAGAGCGGGCCGCGAGGTGCCGCCTCCGCCCGTCGACCACACGCCCTGGCACGCCATGGCGGCCCGCGACGTGCTGGCCAGGCTCGACACGTCTCCTGACGGGCTCGCGGAGGAGGAGGCGGCGCGGCGCAGGGCGGCGCCGGTGACGCCGCGGGCAGGGCCGCGCTCGCTGGCCCGAGCCTGCCTGGAGGAGATCGCCAACCCGCTCACGCCGGTGCTCGCCGCGGGCGCGGGCGTGTCGCTCGCCGTCGGCTCGGTGCTGGACGCCGCGCTGATCAGCGGCGTGATGGGCGTCGGCGCGCTGCTCGGCGGCACGCAGCGCTGGCACGCCGACCGGATCCTGCACCGCCTCACCCGGATCACGGAGACGGCTGTACGGCTGCGCCGCCCGGCCGGCGCGGTGGCCGGCGTCGCGGACGACCTGGTGGTGGGCGACGTGATCGAGCTGCGCGCGGGTGACGCGGTGCCCGCGGACGCGCGGCTGGTCCAGGCGTCCGGCCTGGAGGTGGACGAGTCGACGCTGACCGGCGAGTCGCAGCTCGTGGCCAAGGGCGAGGCGCCGACGGCGGCGCCGGCCGTCGCGGACCGGACGTCGATGGTGTACCAGGGGACGACGGTCGCGGCGGGCCACGGCCTGGCCGTGGTCGTGGCCACCGGCGAGGCGACCGTGGCGGGCAGGACCGCCAGGCTGTCCGCGACCGCGCCGCCGCCGACCGGGGTGGAGCTGCGGCTGCGCGCGCTGAGTCGCCGCATCCTGCCCGTCGCCGTCGGGTCGGGTGTGGCGCTGATGGTGATCGAGCTGCTGAGGGGCACACCGCCGGCCGCCGCGGTCGCGCCCGCCGTGAGCCTGG
This sequence comes from Nonomuraea sp. NPDC050383, assembly GCF_044459125.1. Lineage (NCBI taxonomy): Bacteria > Bacillati > Actinomycetota > Actinomycetes > Streptosporangiales > Streptosporangiaceae > Nonomuraea > Nonomuraea sp. NPDC050383. The sequence goes on along the minus strand of NZ_JBITIP010000005.1, from coordinate 42,034 downwards.
CGGTCGCGGCGGTGCCGGAGGGCCTGCCGTTCGTGGCGACGGTGGCGGAGCTGGCGTCGGCCAAGCGCCTGTCGGCCCGCGACACGCTCGTACGGAACCCGTCCACGATCGAGGCGCTGGGCCGCGTGGACGTCCTGTGCTTCGACAAGACCGGCACCCTGACCGAGGGGCGCATCAGCCTGGGCCGGGTGTCGGACGGGCGGACCGAGCGGCCCGTGGACGAGCTGACGCCCGAGCTGCGGGCCGTCGTGGGCGCCGCGCTGCGGGCGTGCCCCCGGCACGAGGACGGGCGCGCCATCCCGCATCCCACGGACCGCGCCGTGGTGGAGGGCGCGGAGCGGCTGGGCGTGTCACCGGCGGACGGGCTCCGGGGGTGGCGGCGGGTGGACGAGCTGCCGTTCGAGCCGGCGCGCGGCTACCACGCCGTCCTCGGGACGCACGGGGACGCGACGGGGGAGCAGGGCGGCGGGGCGCGGCAGGTGCTGAGCGTGAAGGGCGCGCCCGAGGTGCTGCTCAGCCGCTGCACGGAGCTGCGGCGCGGCGCGGGGACGGTGCCGCTGGACGAGGCGGCGAGGCGCGAGCTGGAGGAGGAGATGGACCGGCTCGCGCGCCAGGGCCACCGGGTGCTGGCGGTCGCCGAGCGGCCCGCCTCCAGCCGCGCCGACCTCGACGAGTCCAGGATCGAACGGCTGAGCTTCCTCGGCTTCCTCGGCCTGGCCGACCCGGTGCGGCCCACCGCCAGGCGCAGCGTGGAGGGCCTGATGCGCGCCGGCGTCCGTGTCGTCATGATCACCGGTGACCACCCGAGCACGGCGGAGGCCATCGCCGCCGAGATCAACGCCCTGAACGGCGGCCGGGTCATGACCGGCCCCGAGCTGGAGGAGCTGGACGACGACGCGCTGGCCGGGGCGCTGCCGGACGTCGCGGTGTTCGCCCGGGTCACGCCGGAGCACAAGGCCCGGATCGTCGCCGGGCTGCGCCGCATGGGCCGGGTGGTCGCCGTCACCGGCGACGGCGCGAACGACGTGCCCGCCATCCGGCTCGCCGACGTGGGCGTGGCCCTGGGCTCCCGCGCCACCCCGGCCGCCCGCGCCGCCGCCGACATCGTGGTGGTGGACGAGCGCATCGAGACGATCATCGACGCGATCGTGGAGGGCCGGGGGATGTGGGGGTCGGTGCGCGACTCGCTGAGCATGCTGCTCGGAGGCAACCTCGGCGAGATCGTGTTCACCGTCGGCTCCAGCCTGCTGACCGGGCGCAGCGCGCTCAACACCCGCCAGCTCCTCCTCGTGAACCTCCTCACCGACATGCTCCCCGCCATGGCCGTGGCGGTGCGGCCGCCGGGCGCCGCGGACCCGGACCGGCTCCTCGCCGAAGGGCCGGAGGCGTCGCTGGGCACCGCCCTGACCCGCGACATCTACCTGCGGGCCGTCACCACCGCCGCGGCGGCCGCGGCGGCGTGGCTGCTCGGCCGCATGACCGGCACACGTGACCGGGCCGACACGATCGGGCTCGTCGGGCTGGTGGGGGCGCAGCTCCTGCAGACACTCGTCGTGGGCGGGCGGGACCGGCTGGTGCTGCTGGCCTCGCTCGCGTCGCTGGCCGTGCTCGCGGTGATCGTCTCGGTGCCGGGACTGAGCCGGCTGTTCGGCTGCCGTCCGATCGGGCCGCTGGGGTGGGGGATCGCGCTCGGCTGCGCCGCCGCGGCGGTGCTGCTCGAAAGGGCACTCGAACGGGTGGACGCGCGCCGGCCATCTGGCGTTCGCCTTTCGGACACGTAAGATGCCGCCAAGTGCCAGATTTATGGTGAAATATGGCGTTACGTACCGTTTCCCTCATGTGAGGTATCTCATGCCCGATCTCCTGGCCTCGATCCTGGCCAAGGCGGCGCTCATGGTGGCCGAGGCCCTGCTGGCGCGCCTCATCCACGCCCTCATCACGACGTTCCTGCGGACCCCCGGAGTCCGTCTCGCCTGACCTCACCGCGGCGTGTCGCCGCGCGAACCCCTCCTCGTGTCGCTAACGTGAGCGGATCGTCTCCGCGGGACCGGTCAACTCGGCACGATCTACCCCTGTGGTCTGATGGAATCTAGTGCTGTGAGTGGTCAGACCTGGCGGTTGGTGCGGCGCGGGAGCGCGAGGCCGGCGGAGCCCCCTGTGCTCGATGAGTACCAGCGCGCCGTGGTCGCCCACGGGAGCGGGCCGCTGCTCGTCCTCGCCGGTCCGGGCACGGGCAAGACGACGACGATCGTGGAGTCGGTGGTCGACCGCATCGAGCGCCGGGGGGCCGACCCCGAGCGGGTGCTGATCCTCACCTTCAGCCGCAAGGCGGCCGGCGAGCTGCGCGAACGCGTGACCGCCCGGCTGCGGCGCACCACCCGCACGCCGCTGGCCCTGACGTTCCACAGCTACGCGTACGCGCTCCTTCGCCGCGAGGCCGTGCTGGCGGGCGAGCCGCCGCCCCGGCTGCTGACCGGGCCCGAGCAGCTTCTGGAGATCCGGCGGCTGCTCCACGGCGAGCTGGAGGACGGCGCGACGGAGTGGCCGCGCACGCTGCGGGAGGCGCTGAAGACCCGGGGGTTCGCCGAGGAGCTGCGCGACCTCCTGTCGCGCGCGGCCGAGCGCGGCCTGGACGGCGACCGCATCGAGGAGCTCGGCAGGCGCCACGGCCGTGACGACTGGGTGGCGGCCGGCGGCTTCGCCCGGCGCTACGACAGGCGCTTCGACCTCGACCCGGAGCCGGCGCTCGACTACACCGAGCTGATCCGGGCGGCGGCCGCGCTGCTGGCCGACCCGGAGGTTCGGCGCAGGGAGCGGGCCGCGCACGACGTGGTGTTCGTTGACGAGTACCAGGACACCGACCCGGCGCAGGAGATGCTGCTGCGGCAGCTCGCGGGCGACGGGCGCGACCTGGTGGCCGTGGGCGACCCCGACCAGTCGATCTACGGGTTCCGGGGGGCCGACGTGCGCGGCATCCTGGGGTTCCCGCAGCGGTTCCGCACGCTCGACGGCCGGGACGCCCCGGTGCTCGCGCTGCGGGTCTGCCGCCGCAGCGGCGCGGACGTGCTGGAGGCCACCCGCCGCCTCGCCGCCCGCCTCCCGGCCGCCCCACTGCCGGACCCGACACCGTCCCGGACGCCCGTACCGGACCAGGCGCGGGGCCAGGCGGCACCGGGCCAGGCGCAGGCCCCGGCCGGGACCCCGGCGCCCGCGCGGGCACGGACGCACGGTCACCGGGAGCTGCTGTGCCTGCCCGACGCCGACCCGGGCGACGTGCGGGTGCTGCTGGCCGACAGCACCAGCCAGGAGGCCGCCGTCGTGGCCGACACGCTGCGCAGGGCCCACCTCATCGAGGGCGTGCCCTGGCACCGGATGGCCGTGCTCGTGCGCTCGGCCGTCCGCCAGGTGCCGCTGCTGCGGCGGGCCCTGGTCAGCGCGGGCGTGCCGACGATGGTGGCCGGCGACGAGGTGCCGATCGCCCAGGAGCCGGGCGTACGGCCGCTGCTGACGATGCTGCGCGTGGCCCTCGACCCCCTGGTGCTGGACGAGGCGGTGGCCGAGGAGCTGCTGACCGGCCCGCTGGGCGGCACCGACATGATCGGCGTCCGGCGCCTCCGCCGAGCCCTGAAGATCGCCGAGAACGAGGCATACGCGCTCACCGAGCCGGAGGCCGCCGTACCCGGCCAGGACGAGCGGGAAGAAGAGCAGCCGGAGCCGCCCGAGGCCCGTGACAGGCCCCGCACGTCCGGCGAGCTGCTCGTCGCGGCGCTGAAGGACGCCCGCGAGCTCACCCGCGTCGAGCCGCACATCGCCCCGCCCGCCGAGCGCGTCGCCAAGCTGCTGGTCACCGCCCGCGAGGCCGTCCTCCAGGAGGGCACGGCCGAGGACGTCCTGTGGGCGATCTGGCAGGCGAGCGGCCTGGCCGAGCGGTGGACCGAGCTGAGCCTGGGCGGAGGCGCCCGCGGCGCGCAGGCGGACCGTGACCTGGACGCGGTGGTGGCGCTGTTCGACCACGCGGCCCGGTTCGTGGACCGGATGCCGAAGGCCGGGGCCGAGGTGTTCCTGGACGACCTCGCCGCGCAGGAGATCCCGGGCGACACGCTGGCCGACCGGGCGCCCGACGGCGACGCGGTGCGCGTGCTGACCGCCCACCGCTCCAAGGGCCTCGAATGGGACGTGGTGGTCGTCGCCGGGGTCCAGGAGGGCGTGTGGCCGGACCTGCGGCTGCGCGGGTCGATGCTGGGCGCCGACGACCTGGTGGAGCTGGCCGAGGGCGCCAGGCCGAACGCCGCGTCCCTGGCCTCGAAGCTGCTGGCCGAGGAGCGGCGGCTGTTCTACGTCGCGGCCACGCGGGCCCGGCGCAGGCTCGTGGTGACGGCCGTGGGCGGCGAGGACACCGACGAGCGGCCGTCGAGGTTCCTGAGCGAGCTCATGCCGGGCGCGGTGGAGACGGCCACGGTGGACGACCGGGCGCGCTGGCTCAACATGGCGGCGCTCGTCGCCGACCTGCGCAGCGCCGTCACCGACCCGACCCGGCCCGCCAAGGTGCGCCGCAAGGCCGCCCAGCAGCTCGCCCGCCTGGCCGCCGCCGGCGTGCGGGGCGCCCACCCCAACGAGTGGTACGCCCTGACGACCATGACCGACGACCGGCCGCTGAGCTGGCCCGACGACACCGTCAGCATCTCGCCGTCGGCGGTCGAGAGCTTCACCAAGTGCGGGCTGCGCTGGTTGCTGGAGACGGCCGTCGGCGCCGCCGGCACCAGCAGCGCCCAGGGGCTCGGCACGATCATCCACGCGCTGGCCGTGCTCGCCTCCACCGACCTGCCGAACGAGGACCTGCTCGGCAGCCGCCTGGACGAGATCTGGCACGAGCTCGACTTCGGCGGCGTCTGGTTCAACCGCAAGCAGCGCCAGGTCGCCGAGCAGATGATCGGCAAGTTCCTGCGCTGGCACAAGGAGAACCCCCGCGAGCTGGTCGCCCTGGAGGAGGCGTTCGTCGCCACGGTCGGCGACGGCGTGCAGATCAAGGGCCGCGTCGACCGGGTCGAGCGCGACTCCGAGGGCCGGGCGGTGATCATCGACCTGAAGACCGGCGGCTCCAAGCCCCGGCCGGGCGAGCTGGACCGGCACCCGCAGCTCGGCGTGTACCAGCTCGCCGCGCTGCTCGGCGCGTTCGCCCGCCACGGCATGACCGAGCCGGGCGGCGCCGCGCTGGTCCAGCTCGGCAAGGCGGGCGGCCGCAACGAGGCGCTGGAGCAGCGCCAGGGCGCCCTCGCCGACGACCCGAACCCCGGCTGGGCCGCCGGCCTGGTCGACACCGTGGCGACCGGCATGTCCGGACCGTACTTCCAGGCCAGGGCGAACGACGGCTGCCGCACCTGCGCCGCCAAGGCCAGCTGTCCCGTCAACGACAGCGGAGGCCAGGTGTGCTGAACCCCGTCGAGCTGGCCGGGAAGCTCGGCGTCCTGCCGCCGACCCCCGAGCAGGCCGGCGTCATCGAGGCGCCCCTCGAACCCATGGTCGTCATGGCCGGCGCCGGCTCCGGCAAGAGCGAGACCATGGCCGGCCGCGTCGTCTGGCTCGTCGCCAACGGCCTGGTCAAGCCGGGCAACGTGCTCGGCCTGACGTTCACCCGCAAGGCCGCCGCCGAGCTGGCCACCCGCGTCAGGGAGCGGCTGAACGGCCTGGCCGAGGCGGGCCTGGTGACGCCGGACGCGCTCGACGAGGAGCCGACCGTGTCCACCTACCACGCCTACGCGGCGCGCCTGGTCACCGACCACGCGCTGCGCGAGGCGCTGGAGCCGACCATGCGGCTGGTCACGCCGGCCGTCTCCTGGCAGCTCGCCTCACGGGTGGTCGCCGCCTACGACGGGCCGATGGACCGCGTCGAGCTGGGCCCGCCGTCCGTCACGGCCGCCGTCCTGGAGCTCGCGGGGGAGCTGTCGGAGCACCTGCGCGGCGCCGGGGACGTGCGCCGGGTGGGCGACTGGCTGCGCGACCAGCACGAGAGGCTGCCCGGCCGCGTCACGCAGGCCCAGCACCGGCCGGTCAACGTCCAGGCGGCCAGGGAGCAGTTGCTGCCGCTGGTGGAGGCGTACGAGCGGCTCAAGCGGGCGCGCGAGGTCATCGACTACGGCGACCAGATGGCGCTGGCCGCCCGCATCGCCGCGAACCACAAGGAGGTCGGCGAGATCGAGCGGTCCCGCTTCGCGGTGGTGCTGCTCGACGAGTACCAGGACACCAGTCACGCCCAGCTCGTCCTGCTCCGTAGCCTGTTCGGCGGCGGCCACCCGGTGACGGCGGTCGGCGACCCCTGCCAGTCGATCTACGGCTGGCGCGGCGCCTCGGCCGGCAACCTGCGCCGCTTCCCCCGCGACTTCCGCACCGGCACCGGTGACCCGGCCCCGGTTCGGCAGCTCAGCGTCAGCTTCCGCAACGGCGACCGGGTCCTCGACGTGGCCGCCCGCGTCCAGCTCCCGCTGCGCATGGAGGCCCGCGAGGTGCCCGTCCTCGTCCCCGGCCCGAACCGGGTGGACCGGGGCCGCGTCACCTGCGCCTTCCACGAGACCGCCGAGGACGAGGCCCGGTGGGTCGCCGACGGCCTGGCCGGCATCCTCGGCCGGGAGGTCGCCCCGGACGGCCTGCCCTGGGGCGAGGGCGAGCGCAAGAAGACGCTCGCGATCCAGCCGCAGGACGTGGCGATCCTGGCGCGCAAGCGCTCGCAGTTCCCGGCGCTGCGCAAGGCGCTGGAGGAGCGCGACATCCCGGTCGAGGTGGTCGGCCTGGGCGGCCTGCTCACCGTCCCCGAGGTCAGCGACATCGTCGCGACCCTCCGCGTCCTGTACGACCCGACGGCGGGCGACGCGCTGGCCCGGCTGCTGGCCGGTCCGCGCTGGCGCATCGGCCCCGCCGACCTGCGGGTGCTCGGCCAGTACGCCCGCGAGCTGAACCGCGAGAGCCGCGCGGGCGGGCGCGGTCACGACCCGCTCGACCAGGTGGTGGCCGACCTGGCCGAGGAGCGCGGCAGCCTGGTCGACGCGCTCGACGAGCTGCCCGACCGGGAGGAGTGGCTGGAGTCGTTCTCGCCGCTGGCCGGCGCCCGGCTCGTCGCGCTCGCGCAGGAGCTGCGCCAGCTGCGCGCGCACACCGGCCAGCCGCTGCCCGACCTGATCACCGAGGTGGAGCGGCGGCTCGGGCTGGACATCGAGGTCGCCGCGCGCGGCGGCACGGTCAGCGCGTTCGCGGCCCGGGCCGACCTCGACGCGTTCCTGGACGCGGCGTCGCGGTTCGCGGGCGACTCCGAGGACCCGACGCTCGGCGCGTTCCTCGCCTACCTCCAGGCGGCCGAGAGCGAGGAGTTCGGGCTGGAGGCCGGCCGGGTCGGCGACAGCAACAGCGTGAAGCTGATGACCGTCCACGCCTCCAAGGGCCTGGAGTGGCCGATCGTGGTCGTGCCCGGCCTGTCGCAGCTCGTCAGCTCCAAGGGCACGATCGCCACCGGCAGCATGTTCCCGGCCACGCCCGTCACCAACAGCCGCTGGACGGAGAACGCCCGTAAGCTGCCCTACCCGCTGCGCGGCGACACCGCCGACCTGCCCCGTCTGCCGGGCCTGGCCAAGGAGGACCTGGCCGCGTTCGACGAGAGCTGCCGGGAGCGCGACCTGATGGAGGAGCGGCGGCTGGCGTACGTGGCCGTCACGCGCGCCCACTACCACCTGATCGCCTCCGGCTACCGGTGGGGCAGCGCCACCAGGCCGCTGGAGCCGTCGGACTTCCTGCTGGAGATCCGCGACACCGCCGACAAGGTGGCCTTCTGGGCGCCCGACCTCGAAGAGGGGGCCTCGAACCCGCTGCTGGCCGAGCCGGCCGCCGCCGTCTGGCCGGTCACGCCCGAGGGCCTGCGCTACGAGTCGGTCCTGGACGGCGCCCGGCTGGTCGAGGACGCGCTGGCCGGGTCGCTCGCCCCGGCCGAGGACGAGCCGCTGCGCCCGTTCGAGGAGGAGCGCGTGCGCGCCTGGGAGCGCGACACGGACCTGCTGCTGCGCGAGCGGGAGCTGCACCGCAGGCGTGGCGCCACGACCGTCGAGCTGCCGTCGAAGCTGACCGTGTCGTCGCTGGTGACGCTCGCCGCCGACGCCGGCGAGCTGGCCCGCAGGATCCGCCGGCCCGTCCCGGTCAAGCCGGCTCCGCTCGCCCGGCGCGGCACCTCCTTCCACAAGTGGCTGGAGACCCGCTGGGACCAGCAGCGGCTGCTCGACGACTTCGACCTCGACCTGGTCGAGGAGGTGGAGGAGGCCGACGTGCGGCTGGCGGACCTCCAGGAGCGGTTCGAGCAGAGCGAGTGGGCCGAGCGCCGGCCGCTCGACCTGGAGGTGCCGTTCGAGACCATGATCGCCGACCGGCTGGTGCGCGGCCGGATGGACGCGGTGTTCGAGCTGCCGGACGGCCGCTACGAGGTGGTCGACTGGAAGACCGGCGAGCCGCCCACGGGCAAGAAGGCGCGGGCCGCGTCGGTGCAGCTCGCCGCCTACCGGCTGGCCTGGTCGCATCTGGCCGGTGTGCCGCTCGACCGGGTCAGCGCCGCCTTCCACTACGTGCGCGCCAACCGGACGGTGCGCCCCGTGGATCTGCTGGACGCCGACGGCCTGGTGGCGCTCGTCGAGGCGGTGCCGGTCAGGCCGTCAGGTGGCGGAACTCCGGGTGAGGGTGCATGAGGAAGGCTCGGCGCCGGTCGGTCGGCGGTCGCGAGCGCGAATGACCGCACGGCGTGAACGACGGCGCCGGGGATGGGCAGGGCGCCGAGATCGGCCGCGGCGAGGACGTCGGGTCGTGGGAACGTCCTGGTGAGCCCGGCCGGGGCGAGGCCGGGCACGGCCCCGCCGAATCGGTCGACGAGGCAGCCCAGAACGGCCCGTACCTGCGAGGCGTCCGCTGTCCCGGCCCGCACGATGTCGTGCACGCCGGCCTCGAACGGATCCCAGTGGCCGCACGTCCGGGCGGGATCGTCAAGAGCGAGAAGGCGCCGGGCGCGGCGGACGTGGTGGACGAGGCCGCCCAGCCGGGGGAGATGAGCGACGAGGAGCAGCTCCGTCGAGGACCGCTGGGTGATCTCGATCATGCCGGGATCGTGATCGACCAGGATGGTACGCCGATAGGAGCCGCCCGAGACCGCCTCGACAGCCGGTGTCGCCCGTGCCGCCAGGTGGCGCAGGGCGGCCGCGAAGTCGATCGGCTTGTCGTGGGTCAGCCGGAGGGCCAGCCCGCCGTCGGCCTGGAGGCGGTCGGTGACCCGTCGCCGGGCCCGTAACTCGCGCGGGGTGCCGTGGAAGACGTCGGCGAGGACGCGGTTGAGCTGCCGGACGCTGCCGAAGCCCGAGGCGAAAGCGATGTCGGCTATGCGCAGGTCGGTGTCGTCGAGCAGCCGACGGGCGAAGTGCGCGCGCCGGGAACGAGCGAGCTGGTCGGGTGTGACCCCGGCATGCTGCAGGAACACCCGCCGCAGATGACGCGGCGACACGCCGAGGTGGCCGGCGAGACCGCTGTCCGTCGCGTCGTCCAACGCTCCGGCGGCGATGAGCTGAACCGCGCGGCACACCAATGCGGGCATGTCCGCGGAAGCCAGGGATTCATGCCGGTACGGGCGGCAGCGATGACAGGCGCGATACCCGGCCGCTTCCGCCGCGGCCGCGGAGGGGTAGCGGGTGGTGTTCGCCAGGAGGGGGCGGCCCGGGCAGTCGTCGCGGCAGTAGATGCCGGTGGTAAGGACAGCGCCGACTGCGTTCACGGCTCCAGCATGGCATCGGCGGGCCGGTCCAGATCGGACAGATCAGGACCCACTGCCGAATCTGGCCGAATCTGACCAGATCACTGATCCGCACCCCGCGAGAATCCTGGGCAATCCACCTGCACAAGGAGTCGGCCCATGAGTGCGGCATCGAACAAGCAGCTCGTCATCGACGCGTGGCGCGTCTTCGCCACGCGAGACGCGAGCCGGGTCCGCGACGTCTTCACGCACGACGCGGAGTGGCTCGCCCCGCCCGGCAACGCGACCTCTCTGGCCCTCGACGGAACGCATCACCTCGTCGGACGGGAACGCATCGTCCGGTTCTTGACCCAGGAGTTCTCCACGGTCTTCGTCGACGACGTGTCCATGGACTTCGGCGGTTTCCACGCCGACGGCGACACCGTGGTCGTCGAGATGCGCCTGCGGGCCACCCTCGCCCACGGCGGCCACTACGACAACGACTACTGCTTCATCTTCGAACTGGAGTCCGGCCTGATCAGACGGATCCGCGAGTACATGGACACCCGACGTGGAGCGGCATGGTTCCACGCGCCCGCCGACGGCCCGGCGGCGCCCGTCGACGGGGTGCCGGTCAGGCCGTCAGGTGGCGGAACTCCGGGTGAGGGTGCATGAGGAAGGCGTGGTGGGAGATGTTCCAGGCGTAGGCGCCGGCCATCGCGAACACCACCACGTCGCCGACGCTCACCGAGGTGACGACGTCGCGGGCGAAGACGTCCTTGGGCGTGCAGAGCTGCCCGACGAGCGTGACCGGCTCGTCCGTCACGCCCTGGCCCCGTCCCTCCGGCAGCACCTCGAACGGCTGGTCGTGCCCCTTGGCGACGGGCGTGCGCAGGTGGTGGGTGCCGCCCAGCAGGACCGCGTACGCCCGGCCGTGCACGCGCCTGACGTCCACGACGCGGGTCGCGTAGAAGCCGCAGTACGCGGTCAGCGCCCGGCCCGGCTCGATCCGCACCCGTTGCCCCGGACGCCGCAGCCCCGTCAGCCCCTCGCCGTACTCGGCCCAGCCGAACCGCGCCCGCGGAGCGGTGTAGTCCACGGCCATGCCGCCGCCCAGGTTGACCTCGTCGTGATCGGTGTCGAGCAGGTGGCGGGCCAGGCGCAGCAGCTCGGGCGCGTCCAGGCCACTGGCCAGGTGGGCGTGCACGCCGCGCAGCCGTACGCGGTCGGTGAACAGCGGCAGGCACTGCGCCACCCCCGCCTCGTCCATCCCGAACGGCCCGCTCATCGTCAGCGCGGCCCCCTCGACCGCGAGCCCGGGGTTGAGCCGCAGCAGCACGTCGGCCTCCAGCCCGGTGGCCAGCAGGCGGCGCAGCTCGCCGGGCGACTCGACGTGGAGGCGGTGGTGCGGCAGGCGGAGCTCGGCCTCGGTCTTGCCCGGCCCGCCGAGCGCCAGCGGCTTGCCCGGGAACAGGGCCGACACGTGGGCGTGCTCGCCGCCGGAGGACACCTCGAACCCGTCCACGTGCGGCTCCAGCACGCGCAGCAGTTCGGGGTCGGGGTTGGCCTTGACCGCGTAGTACAGCTCGACGCCCGGCAGTGCCTGCCGTACGGACCGGGCATGGGCCTCCAGGCCGGGCAGGTCGTACAGGTAGGCGGGGATGTCGCCGAGGCGGGCGGCGGCGTCGCGGACACCGGCGGGGATCATGCGAGGGGGTTCGCGATCGGCACGTACCCGGCGGCCCGGTCGGCGGCGCGGGCCCAGCGGACCGCGAGGTTCGCCTTGGCCGGCAGCGGGGCGCCGGCCAGCAGCTCCGGCAGGGGCAGCGGCCGGCCGAGCCGGTCGGCCTCGGCGGCGAACACGGCGCGGGCCGCCCGCCACAGCTCGCGCAGCAGCTCGTCGCCGCCCCGCGCCGCGACGGTCGCGGCCACCTCGGTGAGGTGGTTGACCAGCAGGCAGTACACGACCCGGGCCCAGCCGCGCTCGGCGTCGTACGTCAGCGCCTCCGCCACGCGGGACGGCAGGCCGCCCAGGTCATGGCGGCCGGCGACCAGCTTGGCGCCCTCCAGGTCGCGGAAGACCGCCTCGCGCGGCAGGCCGGTCGCGTCGAGGCCGACCAGAACGTTCTGCAGGTGCGGCTCCAGGACCACGCCGTGCGTGAAGAACAGGTCGAGGACGGGCGGCGCCACCACCGACACGTACGCCGTCCACCACCCGAGCGGATCCCGCTCCATCGCGTCCGCCCCGTACGGGGCCGGCCCGCCCGCGGCCGGGTCCAGGGCGAGCGCCGCGGCCAGCACCGGCGCCACGCCGGGGGAGCACACCCGCCACGGGCTCTCCCGGACGATCACCCCGAGCCCTTCCAGCAGCCGCGTGCCCAGGGCGGCCGACCGGTAGCCCGGCTCCCGCAGCCACAGCGCGCCCGGGAACACCTCACGCACCCGCTCGAACACCGGCCCGAGCCGCGCGGTCAGCTCCACCGCCCCGGCCAGCTCGTACCAGGCGTTCTTCCGCACGCAGTTGGTGATCCGCACGTCCAGGCTGAACTTCAGGCACAGCCCCGCGTCCGGCGCGTACACCGTCCTGACCGACGACGTCGGCGACACCACCGGCCCCGGCCCGAGGTCGGTCAGCGCGTCGCCGAGCGCCGGGCCCAGCCGGTCGAGCAGCAGGTCGAGCTGCCACGGGTGCGCGGGCAGCAGCCGGTGCCCGGGCGGCGCCTCGCCCAGCAGGTCGAGGGCCGACGCGTCGCCCTCCTCGGCCAGCACGTCCTCCCGCACCGCGAGCAGCCGCAGGGGGAAGCGGGCGTGCGTCTCGGGCGCGTACCGCTCCCAGAGGTCACCGCCGCGCGCCTTCGGGCTCGGGTGGAACGGATGCCCGAAGACCAGCGCCTGCTCGGAGGCCAGCCACGGGTCGGCCGGCGGCTCGGCCCCGGCCCGCTCCCGCAGGATCGCCGCCACCGCCTCCCGGCTGGCCGCCACCTGCCCGGCGAACTCCTCGTTCGGCCCGCCCTGGAGCTCCGTCCCGCCCAGCTCGGCCTCCGCCAGCCGTACCAGCTCGTCCGAGGTCAGCGGCTGCCACGCGCCGCGCTCCAGCCGCTCCGGCGGCCCGTCGAAGCGCAGCGCCGCGCCCCCGCGCGTGCGCGCCCGCAGCAGCGTGCCCCCCACCCGCAGCAGCACGTACGGCGGCGCGGGCCACACCAGGCCGTGCGGCCCGGCCACCTCCCGCACGCAGCAGCGCAGCAGCGCGGCCAGCGTCGCCTCCTCGGCCGGTGAGCTGGGCGCGCCGAGGACCAGACCGTGCATGTCAAGCTCTCCTCAGGTAGTTGGGCCCGCTGGTGCCGTAGAACTTGTTGACGTCGCGGGCGCCCGACCGCTCCTTGGCCACCAGCGTCCCGGCGGTGATCATCGACTTGCCGGTGAGCCGCGCCGCCTCCAGGGTCCGGGCGCGCAGCAGCCGGGCCATGGGGTCGTCGCCGTGCTCGTCGAGCGCCTCGGCCAGCGTGTCGCGCAGCAGGGCGGCGGCCCGCCGGTGCGGCAGGGCGCCGAAGATGACGGCCGCGGCGGCCAGGTGCAGGGTGATGGTGACGAACACGTCCGCCAGCGCGTGCGGGTCGTCGGTCAGCATCCGCTCGTCGGCGAAGGCGGGCGTCCCGATGCCGGCCGCGGCCAGGCGGGCGGGTGAGGCGAGCAGCCCGTCGTTGTCCTTGACGAGCAGGTCCACGCGGCCGTCGCGGAGGACGAGCGCCAGGTTCTGCTGGTGGGCCTCCAGGGCGACGCCGTAGCGGACGAACAGCCGCACGTTCCAGCCGAGCAGCAGCCGCAGGTAGGCGGGCAGCACGTCGCCGCCCGTCCTTTCGTCCAGCTCGGCCAGGACGCCGGGGGCGTTAAGCGCCGCGACCGGCACGATCACGCCCTCGGGCAGCCGGCGCACCATCCACGCGAGGTACTCGTGGCCGGCGTGCGCGTACGTCTGCTCGTCGGCGACCAGCACGCCCGGACCGGCCAGCCGCCGCAGCAGCAGCTCGGCCGCGGCCCCGTCGCGCAGCGTGCCCGGCCTGATGGAGCGCCGGTTGCGCGCGCCGAGCGTGCTCGTGGGGACGGGCAGCTTGAGGTGGGTGCGCGGGGCGACCTCCACCGTGCGCATCGACAGGGTCGGCCGTACGGTCGTCCACGGCTCGTCCAGCAGCCGTACCCCTTCGATCCGCCGCACCTCGTCCACGGCCAGGGGGTGCACGGGGAACAGCACCTCGTCCGGGCCGGGCGCGGGCAGCGGGGGCGTCAGGTCGGGCGGCAGCTCCGCGGAGCCGGGCGCGAGCAGGGCGCGCGGCACCGCGGCCCAGCGCAGCTCGAACGCGGGGGCGAACTCCGGCGCGTACGCGAGCAGGTCATCGGCCGACAGGCCGAGCCGGGCCCGGGACGTCGGGTACACCGGGTGGTCGGCGAACGCGGCCAGCGTCTCGTACGACGGTCCGCGGGCCAGCACCGCGGCGGCGTGCTCGTCGTGCAGGTCCCAGGCGGTCAGGGCCTGGGCGCACTCCTCGGCGAAGACGGCCACCCCTTCGGCGTCGGCCGGGTCGGCCACGGCCCTGAGGGTGCCGAGCACCTCGGCCAGCGTCAGCCGCTCGCCGGGCGCGACCACGAAGTCCTGGAACAGCACGCCCCGCGCCAGCCGCACCACCCGGTCCCCGGCGAGCAGCAGCCCCACGCCGTCGCGGCTGCGGGTGACCCGCGCCGACAGGCGGCCGTAGTCCTCGCGCAGCAGCGCGTTCAGCACCCGAGCCGCGAGCTCCGCCTCCCGCCCCGCCCGGTGCCCGTCCACCCGATCGCCCGCCTGCCCGCCCGCCTGCCCGCCCGTTTGATCGTCCACGCCACCCGCCCGCCCGCGCGCCTCGTTCGCCGGACCCCACACGGTCCGGTCGCGTACGGCCTTCACGCGATCACCCACGGCCGGGCCGCCCGATAGCCGCCGATGGCCGCCTCCACCCGGTCGCGGTCGGGCCCCACGGCGCGGATCACGCCCAGATAGTCGCGGTTGGTGTGGGTGCGCTCCACCACCTCACCGGCCGAGCGCAACGGCCGGTGCCAGAGCCGCACACCGTCCGACACGACGGTCTCCGCACCCGGCGCGGACGTGATCGTCCCCGACCGGTCCGCCACCACGCTCACCGCGCTGCCGTACCCGGAGCCGTGAGGGGTCTCCGGCAGGGCGGACAGCGGCTCCCCGAGGTGCACCCGCAGGATCCACTCGAACAACGGCACCCCCAGCACGTCGGCGAGCAGGAAGTCGCAGTGGTCGCCGATCAGCCGGTAGTTCACCTCGACCACCCGCGGCCCGTCCGGGGTGACGACGTACTCCGTGTGGCACGCGCCGAACCCCGCGCCGAGCGCCGCCAGCGCGGCCAGCACATGCTCGTGCGGCCCGTCCGGCGCCCAGTCCAGCCGCTCCTCGACGAAGTGCGGCAGCGGCCCCAGCGTCGTCGCGAACCCGCCCAGCACCCGGACCGCCGACCCGTCGCCCAGCGTCTCCAGCGTGCGCAGCGGGCCTTCCAGGTACTCCTCCACGACCAGCGCCTCGCCCGGCCGCCGCCGCCTGACCTCCGCCACCGCTCCGGCCAGGTCGCTCTCGACCAGCATCACGTCCTCGCTGGCCACCCCCTCGCGCGGCTTGACGACCAGCGGGTACGGCAGTCCGTCCGGCACGGCGTCGCCCGGGGCCATCCGTACGGACCGGACCCGCTCGACCCCGGCCTCGGCGAGGGCGCGCCGGGTCAGGAACTTGTTCTTCGCCGACAGGCACGCCCGCCAGTCCTTGCCCGGCAGCCCGAAGTAGGCGGCGGCCAGCGCGGTCTCCGCCTGGAGGTGGTCGGAGTTGGAGAAGATCGCGTCGGGCCGGCCGAGAACGGCGATGGCGTCGACGAGGGCGCGCGGGTCGCGCACGTCGCAGCCGACGGCGTCCGGATGCCGTTCGGGGCGGTCGGTGAGGATCGTCACCTCACAGCCCAGCGCGCGGGCGGCCGGGAGGAACCCGTCGGTCACCGAGTCGGTCGGCTTGAGAGCGGTCAGGTACAGCCGCAAGCGTGGCACCCCCGGATGTGATCAGGTAAGGCTTACCTAACCGCAGATCCTAGCCCCTCGACGATCACCGCCGAGCCCCCATACCGCAACCTCAGGCTAACGCCGGGGTCATAGGATGACATCCGGAACTTGGAAGGGTGGGCCCGTGGAGACGAGAGCGGAAGAGCAACTGATCGGACCGCTGCTCCTCGCACGCGGCACCATCGACCGGTCGTCCGCGCTGCGCGCCGACGACGCGTGGCTGGAACGTGCCTGGGCCGCGCCGACGACCCGGGTGCTGGTGATCCAGGACGGCCAGACGCTCGTCCGGCGCTCCGGCGACGAGGTGCGGGCGGTGCTGTTCGCCCCGGAGGAGGCGCCGGCCGGGGAGCGCTACCTGCTCGGCGTCGAGGGCGACGTCGCCTACTTCGCGGTTGCGGCGCCGCTGCCCGGAGGAGCCACCGGCGACGGCAACGGCCGCGTCACGGTCCCGATGAGCCCGCTCGACGCGCCCGAGGGCGAGACCGTCTCCGCGGGCCTGCGCCAGGCGGGCGGCCTGCTCGGCGACCGCGACGCCGGACTGCTCGTCCACGCGGTGGCGCTGGAGGCGTGGCACTCGGCCCACGAGTTCTGCCCCCGCTGCGGCAACCGCACCGAGGTGCGCGCCGGCGGCCACGTCCGGGTCTGCCCGCGCGACTCCAGCCAGCACTTCCCGCGCGTCGACCCGGCCGTGATCATGCTGGTGCGCGACCAGGACGACCGCTGCCTGCTGGCGCGCGGCCCGCAGTGGCCGGAGGGCCGCATGTCGATCCTGGCCGGCTTCGTGGAGCCCGGCGAGTCGCTGGAGCACGCGGTGATCAGGGAGGTCGCCGAGGAGGTCGGCATCCAGGTCGCCAGGCCGCGCTACCTGGGCAGCCAGCCCTGGCCGTTCCCGCGCAGCCTCATGCTGGGCTTCTTCGCCGAGGCCCTGACGACCACGCTCACTCCCGACGCGGAGGAGATCGTCGAGGCCCGCTGGTTCTCCCGCGAGGAGCTCACCCAGGCCATCGCCTCCGGCGAGCTCCGCCTCCCGCCGCCCGTCTCCATCGCCCGCCGCCTCATCGAGACCTGGTACGGCGACCGCCTCACCGGTGACTGGTAAGCCCCGGCTACTTAGCGTAGATTCGAAGACACCTTCGGTAGCGAGAGGCTAAAGTCATGGCCATGAACGACTCTCACATGCAGGAAATCCTCGACCTCGAGCGTCAGAAGATCGCGATCCAGCACTCCGCGGCTGAAGCGCGCATGGACGTCAAGATCGAAGCTTCCGAGAAGCGCATCATCCATGCGGTCACCAACGCGATCACCGGCGCGGTGGTGGAGCTCAAGCGAGAAATCATAGGCGTCCGCATCGAGCTCAAGCAGGACATCGCCGACGTCCGCACGGAGCTCAAGCAGGACATCGCCGACGTCCGGACCGAGATCGCCAACGTCCGCACCGAGCTCACGGACGAGATCCGTAGCGTCCGCACCGAGCTCAAGGGCGACATCGCCCGCCTGGAGCAGAAGATCGACTGCCACGCCCACTAGACGAGGACCTGGGTGAATTTGGCACCCAGGTCCTCAGGACCAGTTCTACCACGTCGCTCGTCCCTCGACAGGGCAGGGACGAGTGACGGAGGGGGTCAGGCGGCCTCGAGGAGCGCCTTCACCTCGCGGGCCGACGGGTTGGTGCGGACGATGCGGCCCGACGGGGTCTCGATGACGACCGTCGGCACGGTCTGGTTGCCGTTGTTCACGCTCATCACGAACTCCGCCGCCGCGGGGTCACGCTCGATGTCGACCTCTTCGAAGGGGATGCCCTCACGGGTGAGCTGCGACTTCAGCCACTTGCAGGGCCCGCACCACGTGGTGCTGTAGACGGTGAGCGCCATGTCGGACGATTCCCTCCAAGGTCAAGGAGACTGGCCGCTCCCTTCAACACGGCTGAAGCCCCCGTCATTCCTGCGAGGTCAGAGCTGGCCGCCGAGCCGCTCCGCGATCCACTGGTGCACCTGCTCGGAGACGCCCGGCTGGCGGTACATCGCCGAGCTGTGCGCCGTTCCCGGCGTGGTGATGACCGTGACCGGCACCCCGACCTGGCCGAGCATCTGCTTGAGGAGCTGGCTCTGCACCGGCGGGACGAACTCGTCGGCCGAGTGGGCCGTCAGCATCGGCGCGTCGTGGCGGCTGGCGTGCCAGGCCACCTCCATGCTGGCCCAGATCCGCGAGCAGCGGCCCTTGGGCTCGCACCCGCCCGCGAGCTGGATCGCCGAGGCGCGCAGCTTGCGCTTGTACGGGTCGGTGGTGACGGCGCCGTCGGTGTAGGCGCGCAGCGGCGACACGATGGGGGACAGGCCGACCACGCCCTTGAGCCCGTTCATCCCGTCGCCGTACGTGCCGACCGACGCCGCCAGGTGCCCGCCGGCGGAGAAGCCGACGACCACGAAGTTCTTCACGTCGAAGCCCCACCGGGCGGCGTGCTTGCGGGCCGTCTGGATGGCCGACAGCACGTCGGTGCGCTGCGCGGGCCAGGCCGCCTGGCCGGAGAGCCGGTAGTTGAGGTTGAAGACCGCGTAACCCTCGTCGGCGTACTCCCGGGCGATGGTGGTCATCTGCCGCTTGTCGCCGCTGGACCACCAGCCACCGTGGATGAGGAAGACGCCCGGCCGCGGCGTGCCGTCGGCGGTCCACCAGACGTCCATGTCCTGGCGGCGCTCCCGGCCGTAGGAGACGGTCTCGTACGACAGGCCGTTCAACGTGGACAGGTCGGACGTGGACACCGGGGCCGGTGTCGGATCCTTGGCCGCCTCGGCGGTGGCCGGTGTGGTGACGGTGACGGCGGCGAGCGCGAGAGCCCCCACGAGAACCGCAGTGCGCACGGTCTTCCCTTTCCCCCATGCACGTGGTCGGGCCCCATTGTGAGGGAAAAGACCAGTTCTTTGCATCTCGGTGACGATGAACGGATGACGGGCCGCATGTTGCCAGAATGGACGGGTAAGCGCCACCGGCTGGGAGGATTGACAGGTGAGCAGCGTGGATGACGTCCTGTCGGGCCTCGACCCCGAGCAGCGCGCGGTCGCCGAGGCCGTGCGCGGGCCCGTGTGCGTTCTGGCTGGTGCGGGCACCGGCAAGACACGCGCGATCACCCACCGCATCGCGCACGCGGTGCGGAGCGGGGTGGTCGACGCGCCGAGCGTGCTGGCGGTGACTTTCACCACACGGGCGGCGGGGGAGCTGCGGCAGCGGCTGCGGGCGCTGGGCGCGCCGGGGGTGCAGGCGCGCACGTTCCACGCGGCGGCGCTGCGTCAGCTCACCTATTTCTGGCCGCGGGTGATCGGCGGCGAGGCGCCGTCGGTGATCGAGTCCAAGCTGCCCGTCCTCGCGGAGGCCTGCCGGCAGCTCCGCCGCGGCGCGGACCGGTCGGAGCTGCGCGACCTCGCGGCCGAGGTGGAGTGGGCCAAGGTCACGCAGATCGGCCCCGAGGACTACGTGGCCGCGGCCGCCAAGCACAACCGCACCCCGCCGGTGCCGGCCGAGGAGGTGGCGCGGCTCTACGAGGCGTACGAGCGGATCAGGCGCGAGCGGCACCTGGTCGACTTCGAGACGATCCTGGAGCTGACCGCGGCGGTGATGACCGAGCACCAGGAGGTGGCGGCGCAGATCCGCCAGCAGTACCGCTACTTCGTCGTCGACGAGTACCAGGACGTCAACCCGCTGCAGAAGCTGCTGCTCGACACCTGGCTCGGCGGGCGCGACGACGTGTGCGTGGTCGGCGACCCCAACCAGACCATCTACTCCTTCACCGGCGCCACCCCGCGCTACCTGACCGGGTTCGCCGTCGAGCACCCCGACGCCGCCGTGATCAAGCTGGTGCGCGACTACCGCTCGACCCCGCAGGTGGTGGATCTGGCCAACCTCGTCATCGCCAAGGGCCGCTCGCCGCACCGCCTGGAGCTGGTCGCGCAGCGGCCCGACGGGCCCAGGCCGGGCTTCCACGAGTACGACGACGAGCCGGCCGAGGCCGCCGGGGTGGCCCGGGCGATCAGGAAGCTGCTCGACCAGGGCGTGCCGTCCCGCGAGATCGCCGTGCTGTTCCGCACCAACTCCCAGTCGGAGGCTTACGAGGAGGCGCTGGCCAAGGCGGACCTGCCGTACGTGGTGCGCGGCGCGGAGCGCTTCTTCGAGCGACCGGAGGTGCGCCAGGCCGTCGTCCTGCTGCGCGGCGCGGCCCGCTCGGCGTCGGGCGAGCCGCTGGCCTCGGAGGTCCACCACATCCTCGCGGGCCTCGGCCTGACGCCGTCGCCGCCCGGCGGGGGCAAGGCCCGCGAGAAGTGGGAATCGCTGAAGGCGCTGGCCGACCTGGCCGAGGACATGGCGGCCGACGGCGCCGACCTGCCGGTGTTCGTCGGCGAGCTGGAGCGGCGCGCCTCCGAGCAGCACGCGCCGCCGGTCGAGGGCGTCACGCTGGCCTCCCTGCACGCCGCCAAGGGCCTGGAGTGGGACGCCGTCTTCCTGGTGGGCCTCACCGACGGCATGCTGCCGATCATCTACGCCGAGACGCCCGAGCAGATCGAGGAGGAGCGCCGCCTGCTCTATGTCGGCATCACCCGCGCCCGTCACCATCTGGCGCTGTCATGGGCGCTGTCGCGCGCGCCGGGCGGGCGCAAGGGCCGCCGGCCCTCCCGTTTCCTCGACGGCCTGACCGGCCGCGCCCCGGCCGCCTCCCGCGCGCCGGGCGCGGCGAAGGAGCGCCGTCAGGTGGCCGCGCCGGTGAGCTGCCGGGTCTGCGCGAAGACGCTCACGGCGGCGGCCGAGCAGAAGCTAGGCCGCTGCGCCTCCTGCCCGGCCGACTACGACGAGGAGCTGCTGGAGAGCCTGAAGGCGTGGCGCACGGCCGCGGCCAAGGACGCGAAGATCCCGCCGTACGTCGTCTTCACGGACGTGACGTTGCAGGCGATCGCCGAGCGGGCGCCGCGCACCGAGCAGGAGCTGCTGTCGATCGCCGGCGTCGGGCGCGTCAAGCTCGACCGGTACGGGGACGCGGTTCTGTCGTTGTGCCGCGGGGCCTCCTAGTCCCGACCTCGGCTGACGTACCGCTGACCCAAGTTTGGTAAGAGATGGGCGACAAGTCACACTTGCCGTACTAATGGCTCATCCCGAGGGGGACCCGTGAACGAGGCGCTGAAGGAGCTGCTCGATCTGCTCGACCTTGAGCAGATCGAGCTCGACATCTTCCGCGGGCGCAGCCCCGAGGAGCGCATCCAGCGGGTCTTCGGCGGTCAGGTCGCCGCGCAGGCGCTCGTCGCGGCCGGTCGCACGGCGCCGCCGGACCGGGCGGTGCACTCGCTGCACGCCTACTTCATCAGGCCCGGCGACCCGTCCATCCCGATCGTCTACAACGTCGAGCGGGTGCGCGACGGGCGCTCCTTCACCACGCGCCGGGTCGTGGCGGTCCAGCACGGCAAGGCCATCTTCACGATGTCGGCCTCGTTCCACATCTTCGAGGAGGGGCTGGAGCATCAGGCGACGGACCTGCCGGAGGTGCCCGGCCCCGAGACGCTGCCGACGTTCCAGGACCGCATGTACGCGCTGGTGGGAGACCGGCCCGAGTACCGCGACTGGCTGTCGCGGCCCAGACCGGTGGACGCCCGCTACGCCACGCCGCTGACCTGGGAGGCCCACCGCAACCCCGAGCTGCGCAGCGCGAAGACGAACGTGTGGTTCCGCTACGACGCCGAGCTGCCCGACGACCCGCTGCTGCACGTGGTGCTGGCCGCCTACGCCTCCGATTTCACGCTCGTCGACACGGTCCTGCTCGCCCACGGCATGGCCTGGGGCGCCTCCGACATCCAGGGCGCCTCGCTGGACCACGCCATGTGGTTCCACCGGCCGTTCCGTTCCGACGACTGGCTCCTGTACGCGCAGCAGTCACCGTGGGCCGGAGGGGCGCGGGGGCTCGCGCGCGGTGAGATGTTCACCGCGTCGGGTGACCTCGTGGTGTCCGTCGTGCAGGAGGCGATGATCCGTGTCACGAAGTCGTGAAATCGCAGGTCGAAAATAGGTTGCCGGGTTCTGCGTTCCCGGTTTAGGGTCATGGTCAAGCAAGTCGGACGGTCCTGTCCGGCGATCCCAGAGTGGAGGTGAGTCCCAGTGATCAGCATCGACATGTCGGCCACGCAGTGGCTCGCCTCCGCATGCCGTGACTCGGTGAGACTGGCCGATGGTCTCGCCAAGCCGCTGCAGGAGAAGTCTGCCCGTAGCCAGGCCCCCGCCTACCCGCGCGTCCACCTCGGTGCCGACGCCAAGAGCGCTCCTGTCTTCGCAGCAGGCACCGACGTGCCGACCCAGCAGATCACCAAGGGTGGAATGCGCGGTCCGCAACCCTGGAGGGATGTTCCGGTCATAACCTGACCGGCACAACAGCAGCCTCCAGGCCGCGGATCCGCACCAAGGATCCGCGGCCTTCTTGTTTGTCCGTGATCCCCGACCACCTCGAGGTGCCGACCAAGATCTACGAGTTCGATCAAAAGGAGAAGCAGATGGGGGCCAAGACGATCATGGACCTGATCGACGAAGCCAAGATCCCCTGTCGTACCGACCCCGACCTGTGGTTCGCCGAGTCGCCGGAAGACGTGGAGTTCGCCAAGGCGCTCTGCGGCGGCTGCCCCATCCAGAAGGCCTGCCTGGCCCGCGCGCTCGAGCGCGAGGAGCCGTGGGGCGTCTGGGGCGGCGAGCTGGTCCTCCGGGGGACCATCGTCCCCCGCAAGCGTCCCCGCGGGCGTCCCCGCAAGCACCCGGTCGCTGCCTGACATCCCTTTCACGCCACATCACCAGAGAGCAGAAAAGCGCATGAGCACCAGAATGTCCCACAGCCTGGAAGTCCCGTATCTCAGCCATGACATGGTCAACGACCGAATACAAACCCTCCACCGCGAGGCGGAGGAGCAGCGCCTGATCTCCCGCCTCCAGCGCGTGGAGCGGGCGCGGCGACAGGTCCAGCGAGCCAACGATCGGCTCCGCAGGGCTCTGAGCCAGCAGGCGTGACGCGGAGATCCTGCCGCCGGCGCAGGATCTCCCGTCCACCCCTGACCCCTCGCGGGAATCCGTGAACACACAAGGGGCCGGGCGCGATCATCGCGCCCGGCCCCTTGCTCGTGCAGTACAGGTGCCGTGCAGTCAGAAGTGCGGTGCAGCCGGAAGTGCTAGAAGTACCGGGGGGCGAGGTCCGTCGTCGGCCACGTCTTCACGGTGCCGATCGCCTCCCCGAGGATCGGGTCGATCGAGTCGAAGTCCGGGCTGCCCGTCTCCTCACGCCGGTTGAAGATCGCACAGTAACTGACGCCGTTCTGCACCCGCGCCAGGAAGCTGAACGTGCCCGGCATCGACCCGTTGTGCCAGGTGTTCAGGGTCCCGACGTTGTTGTTGCGCACGCTCCAGCCGAAGCCGTACCAGGAGCCGTTCGAGTTCACGCCGATCTCGGGCTTGGCGAAGACCCGGGAGAGCGACGTGGAGTTCAGCACCGTCCCGGCCTTGTCGAAGACGAAGCCCCACTTGACCATGTCGACGGCCGAGGCCAGCCAGCCGCCGTTCGCGTCCTGGTTGGGCATGTTGAAGCCGCCGTAGGGGTACGGCACGACGGTGCCCGAGTCGTTCAGCACGGTCTTGTTGGTGAACTTCGAGGTGTAGGTCACCTCGCTGGTCCCGGTCTCCGCCAGGAGGCTGCGGCCGAGCCGCATCCGGGTGATGCCGGCCGGCGCCAGCAGCTTCTGCTTGACGTACGACTCGTAGCTCATCCCGGAGACCTTCTCGATGATCCGGCCGAGCAGCATGTAGCCGTAGTTGCTGTAGACGTACTTGGTGCCCGGGTCGAAGTCGAGCTTCCTGGCGGTGGCCCACTTGATGATGTCGGCGTGGTCGATCGGCAGCGAGACGCCGAGCGAGGCGGCGATGGTGTGGTCGGCCCAGAGCTGGTCCGGCGACACGCCCCGGTCCCAGCCGGCCGTGTGCTGGAGCAGCCGCCACACGGTCACCTTGGCCAGCCGAGGGTCGGCCGTGGCCGACAGGCCCAGCAGTGACGTGACCGAGGCGCCCAGGCTCAGCTTGCCGTCCTGGGCGAGCCGGGCGATGGCGGCGCCGGTGATGTTCTTGCTCAAGCTGGCGATCCGGAACAACGACGTCGGCTGCACCCGGATGAGACTGCTGTTCTTGGTGTAGACGCCGTAGCCGCGGGCCAGCAGGATCTTGCCGTTCTTGGCCACCGCGAGCTGGGCACAGGAGATGTCCCGCTCGGTGATGAACTTCTTCATCGCCGCGTCGAACCCGGCCATCGAGGCCGGCACGACCCCGGTGACCAGCAAGGAGCCGGCCGCCGCCTGGGCGGGCCGCGATCCGAGCGCGATGGCGGGCACGGCCGCGGCGCCCGTCTGGAGCAGGCGTCGCCGGCTTAGCGTTGTCATGTTGATCCCTCATGCCTCATATGCAACATTGGCCACCTTTACTACCACAGTCAGCTTGTAAACACCTGATCGCAGACCCCTCCAGAAGGGACCAACTCCCGCGTGACCAGCGAACACCGCCTCCCGGCCCCCACGGCCCGGCTTGGCTTCCGCGAGATGACACCGGATGACCTCGACGACATGGCCGCCCTGCTCGGCGATCCGGACGTGATGCGCTACTACCCCCGCACCAGGACGCGCGAGGAGGCCGGGCGCTGGATCGAGGCCAGCCTGCGCAGCTACGCCGAGCACGGCCACGGGCTATGGCTGCTCACGGTGCGCGAGACGGGCGAGTTCGCCGGCAACTGCGGCCTGGTCCGGCAGACGATCGAGGGCGAGGACTTCATCGAGGTCGGCTACCTGGTGCCGACCGCCCTTCAGGGCAGGGGGTACGCCACGGAGGCCGCCGCGGCCTGCCGCGACCACGCGCGGGACGTCCTCGGGGTGGACCGGCTGATCTCGATCATCCATCCGGACAACGTCCCCTCCCAGCGCGTCGCGGAGAAGAACGGCCTCACCCTGGAACGCCTGGCCGACTTTCACGGCCTGCCGCGCCGCATCTACTCCATGACTTTCGCGTAAATAACCGCCTTTATGTGAATGACGTCACAGAAAGGCCGCGCCGTTGACGCACCGACCGAAGAACGGAGCGCCGCGCCTGTGACGCCGTTCACGAAAGCGGAGGTCGCTGAGTTCACGAAGCGCTGGGTTGACGAGGAGCTGTGTGCACAAAAGCAGAGGCCCGGAGGAAAACCTCCGGGCCTCTGATCTGGTAGCGGGGGCAGGATTTGAACCTGCGACCTCTGGGTTATGAGCCCAGCGAGCTACCGAACTGCTCCACCCCGCGTCGGTGTGTACCTGAAGCCTATAGGGATACCGGCGTTGTGGCAAAAGGAACGCCGCGCCGTTGCCGCACCTACCGGAAAACAGAGCGCCGCGCCTGTGACGCCGTTCACCGAAGCAGAGCGTCGCCGCATTCACAGAAGCGGTGCGTACACAAAAGCAGAGGCCCGGAGGAATCCTCCGGGCCTCTGATCTGGTAGCGGGGGCAGGATTTGAACCTGCGACCTCTGGGTTATGAGCCCAGCGAGCTACCGAACTGCTCCACCCCGCGT
>NZ_JBITIP010000005.1:0-16507 GCF_044459125.1 Nonomuraea sp. NPDC050383 | reverse complement strand
CGTCGGTGTGTGTCTAAAGACTATAGGGAGCGCGGGGCGGTGGCAAATCAACCGGGACTACGTCCCCCCTTGCGGTGTCGCCGAGGCCGACGAGGTGGGCGTCGCGCTCGGCGTGGGCGCCGGACTCCCCGTCGGCGCCGGCGTCCCCGAGGGCGCCGGCGACGGGGTCGTCGTGGTGGTGGGCGCCGGGGTGCCGATGCCCTGCAGCGCCTTCAGCGCCTCGTCCAGCCGCTTCTGCGCCTTGCCGTACTCCTCCCAGTTCGGCGGGTTGGCCTTCAGGGCGTTCTGGGCGTCCTGGTAGGCCTTCTGCGCCGTGGTGATGGCCTGGGCCAGCGCCGTCGTCTGCTGGTTGGGCTGGGCCTGCTGCTGGTCGTTGGGCTGCGCCTGCTGCTGGCTCTCACCGAAGACCTGCGCGAGCGCGTCCTCCAGCTTGTCGCCCGAGCCGACCTTGTTGCCGAACGCCACCAGGACCCGCCGCAGGATCGGGTACGGCTCCTGGCCGGTGCCGGCCTTGGTCTGGACGTACACGGGCTCGATGTAGATGAGCCCGCCCGCGTAGGGCAGCGTGAGCAGGTTGCCGTACCTGACGTTGGCGTTGCCGAGGCCCAGCGGGCCGAGCTCGCCGGAGAACTTGTTCTGGAAGTTGTTCTGCGCCTGGCCCGGACCCGGGATCGCGGTGTTGGACGGCATGCGCAGGATGCGCAGCTTCCCGTAGTCCTGGCCCACCGTGGACCCGGCCGCCATGAACGCCGCCAGGTTCGGGCCCTCCCTGGGGACGAACGTCGTCGTCAGCGAGAACGACGGCTTGGCGTCCTGGACCGGCATCGTGGTGGTCAGGTAGTACGGCGGCTGCTTGATCGACTGGTTGCCCTGCGACGGGTCGCTCGGGACGTTCCAGGCGTCCTGGTTGCTGTAGAAGGCCGCGGCGTTCGTGATGTGGTAGCGCGAGAGCGTGTAGCGCTGCACCTTGAACAGATCCTCGGGGTAGCGCACGTGGCTCTGCAGGTCGGGGCTCATCTTGGCGGCCGGCTGCAGGATGCCGGGGAACGCCTTGCCCCACGTCTTGAGCACCGGGTCCTTGTCGTCCCAGGCGTAGAGCGTGACCGTGCCGTCGTAGGCGTCGACCGTGGCCTTCACCGAGTTGCGGATGTAGTTGATGTTGTCCTGCGGCTGCTGCGCGACCAGCCGCCGGTCGACGGCCGTGTCACGGGTCATGTCGCCCAGGCTCTCGCTCTGGGAGTACGGGTACTCGTTCGAGGTCGTGTACCCGTCGATGATCCAGGTGACGCGCCCGTCCACGATCGCCGGGTACGGGTTGCCGTCGAGGGTCAGGAACGGCGCCACCTTCTCGACCCGCTCCCGCGGGTTGCGCACGTACAGGATCTTCGAGCTGTCGTTCACGTCGCCCGACAGCAGGATGTTCTTCTCGCCGTACTTCGCCGCGTAGACGAGCCGGTTGATGAACGAGCCGACCGGGACGCCGCCCTTGCCCGCGTAGGTGGTGTTCTTCTGGCCGGTGCCGCCGGTCTCGGGGTAGTCGAGCTCCTGCGGGTTGCTGGGGTTGCCGCCGGCGATGACGTACTCGTTGGAGCTGTTCTCGCCGAAGTAGACGCGCGACTCCGTCAGCTTGGTGGAGTTGACCAGCGGGCCGGTGACCGGCATGTCCTTGGCGTCGTAGGCCGGCAGGCCGCCGTAGTCGACCTCGTTGCCGGGCGCCGCGACGATGCCGTAGCCGTGGGTGTAGACCAGCGCCTCGTTGATCCAGTTGCTCGGGCCCTCGGGGGAGGCGAGCAGCTCGCGGACGCCGACGACGTGGTCGACCAGCTTGCCGCTCGCGTCCTTGTAGCGGTCGACGTCGAGCTGCTCCGAGAAGCCGTAGAAGCCGCGGATGCGCTGCGTCTGGTCGAACGTGGACGACACCAGCGCCGGGTCGAGCAGCCGCACCCCGCTCACGGACGCGTCGCCGTCGGTCTTCACCTTGGCCGGGTCGGACTCCGCGGAGTACTGCAGGATCTCGGTGCCGTCGACGCCGTACGCCTCGCGGGTGGCCTTGATGTTGCGGTCGATGTAGGCGGCTTCCTTGAGCTGCTGGTTGGGCTTGACCTGGAACTGCTCGACCAGCGCCGGGTAGACCCCGCCGATCAGCACGGCCGACAGCACCAGCAGGCCGAACGACACGCCGGGGAGCATGCCGCCGGGCCGTATGACGCCGGCGAAGAACAGCACGGCGCAGATGAGCGCGATGATCGCCAGGATGGTCTTGGCCGGGAGGACGGCGTTGACGTCGGTGTAGGACGCCCCGTCCACGAAGCCGCGGTCGGAGAAGACCAGCCCGTAGCGGTCGACCCAGTAGGCCACGGCCTTCAGCAGCACGAACACGCCGAGCAGCACCGACAGGTGCACCCGCGCGGCGCGCGAGGCGTGGACGCCGGGCGACTGGAGCCGGAACCCGCCGTACAGGTAGTGCGTGATCGCCGCCAGGATGATCGAGACGATCACGGCGGTGAACAGGAAGTTCAGCACCATCCGGATGAACGGGTAGTCGAACATGAAGAACGAGTGGTCGAACCCGAACAACGGGTCCGTCTTGCCGAAGGGCACCCCGTTGGCGAACTCCAGCCACGTCTGCCACTGCCCGGCCAAGGAGGAGCCCGCGAAGAGCGCGAGCATGCCCATGCCGACGATGAAGATCAGCTTGCGATGGGGATCGAGCGCCATCCGGTAGCGGTCGGCGCCGCTGCCCCCGCCGAACATGGCGGGCCCGAACATGGGCCGGGTGCGGAAGGCCAGCAGCATGTTGCCGCCGACGATGCCGACCATCAGCACCGCCCCGACCAGGAACAGCACGATCTCTGTCAGCAGCACGCCGGAGAACACCGAGGTGTAGTCGACCGAGTCGAACCACAGATAGTCGGTGTAGATGCCGGAGAAAAGGAAGAACAACGCCACGATCGCCACGAGCGCGATCGCGACAGGCAGAAGCAGTCTCGGCCGGCGGGGCAAGCGCATCGCCCGGCCGGCGCCTGGGGTCCGGAAGCTCAAGGCCAACCCCTCGTCGTGATGAACAAACGGTCCGTGTCTGGCAACCTACACCGCTGTGCCAGCCCTTCGATTAACGCACGGGGGTCGGCGGAAGTTTCATCCGGCGGCGCAAGCCGGGACCTCTCCCTTGCCCGTGCGGATCGCGTCGAGCGCCTGCACCGCCTCGTGCAGCGAGGTGGCCCTGACCAGGCGAAGCCCGTCGGGAACGGCCTTCAGGGCCTCGGCGCAGTTGTCGGCCGGCGTGAGGAAGACGGTCGCCCCGGCCTTGCGCGCGCCGACCATCTTCTGGGCGATGCCGCCGATCGGGCCGACCGCGCCGGACGGGTCTATGGTGCCGGTGCCGGCGATGTCCTTGCCGCCCGTCAGCTCGCCCGGCGTGAGCTTGTCGAGGATGCCGAGCGAGAACATCAGCCCGGCGCTCGGCCCGCCGACGTCGCCCACGTTGATGTCGACGTCGAACGGGAACTTGTACTTCGCCTGCATCACCATGCCGACGACCGCCTTGCCGCCCGCGCCCTGCACGGTCGGCACGGAGACGTCGAGCTTGTCCTTGCCGCGGGTGATGGTGAACGCCACGCTCTCACCGGGCTTGACGGCCTTGACCGCCTCGGAGATGCCCTCCACGTTCGCGACCGTCCTGCCGCCGACCGCGGTGATCTCGTCGCCCTTGCGCAGCTTGCCGTCGGCCGGCTTGCCCTTCTCGGTGGACAGCACCGACACGGCCGTGCCGTACGGGATCTTCAGCTCGCTCAGCGCCGCGGCCGTCGCGTAGTCCTGGGAGTTGGCCATCTCGACGGTGTTCTCCTCCTCGACCTGCTGCTGCGAGCGGGTCTCGGGGAAGATCGTCGACTCGGGCACGACGGCGACGTCGGGATCGATCCAGCCGCGCAGCGCGGTCAGCAGATCGATGCGGCTGCTCGGGCCGCCCTGGTAGGCGACGGTCACGAGGTTGAGCTCGCCGCTGGTCGGATAGGTCTGCCGCCCGGAGATGGTGATCACCGGCTTCTTGTCGACCTGGCCGATCGTGTTCTCGGTCGGTCCCGGACTCAGCACCACGTACGGAACCTTCATCACCGCGCCCACGACGCCGAGCAAGAGCACGAGGAAGCCCGCAACCAGCAGGGTCAAGGCGCGACGCGACATGGAGACGAGCTTATTCGCAGGCGCCGACCCACTCGGCCGACCCGTCGGCGAACGCCTGATGTTTCCAGATCGGCACCTCGGCCTTGAGGTCGTCGATCAGCCGGCGCGAGGCGGCGAACGCCTCCTGGCGGTGCGGAGCGGCCACAGCGACGATCACGGCGATGTCGCCCAGCTCCAGGTCGCCGACCCGGTGGACGGCCGCGAGCGCGGTCACGGGGAAGTCGGCGGCGACCTTCTCGGCCACCCGGCGCAGCTCGTCGCCCGCCGACGGGTGCGCGGAGTAGGAAAGGCGGGTCACCGGCTTGCCGTGGTCCTGCTCGCGTACGGTGCCCACGAACAGCGTCGTGCCACCGGCGGCGTGGTCGCCCACGGCGGCGAGCACCTCCTGCACGGAGAGCGAGGTGTCACGTATGCCGAGCAACCGGATGACGTCCACGGACCAGAGCCTACCGAACCGCCCCGGGCCTCACTGGCGGCGCTTCCTGCGTACCTGGCGGACGATGGCGGCCGTGCCGATGACGGCGACGGTCGCGCCCGCCGCGGTGAGCGTGGCCTCCTTGACCGGCAGGCGCCTGCCGACCACGGTCGTCGCCTTTTCGCGCAGCTCCAGGAGCTGCTGGAACGCGGCCTCGTTGGTCCACGCCGGCTTCCAGCCGGCCTCGCGCAGCCTGGCGCAGTCGACCACCCACGGGTAGACGACGTAGTGCAGGTCCGTGGCGGGCGCCGGGGTGATGCCCAGGCGGTGCAGCCGCTGCGCGGTGCCGAACGTCAGCCCCGCGGGCAGCTCGAACCTGCGCAGCCCCGCCATCTCCTCCACCTGCTCCTGCTCCAGCCAGCCGTCGGAGCCGACCCCGAGCACGCCCGTGACCACGCCCCGCGCGGCCAGCTCCAGCGCCGAGAGCAGGTCGTCCACGTGGCAGAACTGCCAGCGCGGCGAGCACCCCTTGACCGTCAGCAGCCGCGGCGACTCGAAGTGGCGGGTGATGACCGTGTCCACCCCGGGCCCCACGACCGCGGCGGGCCGCAGCACCGTCACCTCCAGCCCCGGATGGCTGCGCAGCGACCGGCGCACGAGCGCCTCGATCTCCAGGTAGTCGCCGACGACGCCGGTGTCGGGCTCGGCCGCGACCGCGGCGTCCTCCGGCAGCGGCACGTCGTTCTCCGGCGCCGCGCCGTACACCATCGCGCTCGTGACGAGCACCACCCGCCGCACGCGCGCCGCGGCGGAGGCGGTGAGCACGGTCTGCGCCGCTCTCAGGTTGTACGCGCGGCGCTCACGCGGGTCGGAATCGACCGCGTAGTCGCCGGCCAGGTGGACCAGGACGTCGATGTCGGAGATCCGGTTCGCCAAGAGCGGATCCCGGACGTCGATGACTCTCCAGGTCGCCTCCCGGACGTCGCCGCGCTCCTCGTCGATGGCCACCACCCTGCGGAAATCCGCGGAGGATACGAGCTTTGCGAGCAGCTCGCGGCCCAGCCCTGAGGCGGCGCCCGTGACGGCGACGACAGGTTGGCGCGGGCGTTTCGAGGTAGGCACCAGGTCCTCACTTTGCACTGATCCGCCGCAGGACGACTAACGTGGCGGATGTGGACTCCTCCATCCTGCACGAGGTAGAGCGGTGACTGACCTGCCAGGTCGCGAAAACGACCCCAACGAAAACCCGTTCGCCATGTTCGGCAACCCTGAGCAGATGGCTCAGGCGATGCGCCAGTTCGCCGACATGCTGTCGGCACCCCAGGGTTCAGGCCCGGTCAACTGGGACATGGCCAAGAACATCGCCCGTCACGCCGTGGTGGCGGAGGGCGATCCCAGCGTCATGGAGGGCGAGCGCCGGCAGATCGTCGAGGCCCTGCGCCTGGCCGATCTGTGGCTGAACGAGGCCACCACGCTGCCCAGCGGCGTCGGCGCGCCCGAGGCGTGGAGCCGCTCCGAGTGGATCGAGAACACGATCCCCGTCTGGCGCACGCTGTGCGAGCCGATCGCCGCGCGCATGGTCGAGACCATGGGCGGCGCGCTCGGCGGCTCCGGCCTGCCGCCCGAGGCCCAGCAGATGGCCGGGCCGCTCATGGGCATGCTCAAGCAGATGGGCGGCATGATGGTCGGCCAGCAGATCGGCCAGGCCATCGGCTCGCTGGCGCGCGAGGTGCTCGGCACCACCGACATCGGCCTGCCGCTGTCCGACAGGGCCGCGCTGCTGCCCGGCGGCATCGCCTCGTTCAGCCAGGGCCTGGAGCTGCCGTCCGAGGAGATCCGGATCTACCTGGCGCTGCGCGAGGCCGCGCATCACCGTCTGTTCCAGCACGTGCCGTGGCTGCGCTCCCACCTGCTGGGCGCGGTCGAGGAGTACGCGCGGGGCATCACGGTCGACACCTCGGCCCTCGAGGAGCAGATCCGCGGGCTCGACATCAACAACCCGCAGGCCATCCAGGAGGCGCTGAGCGGCGGCGCGCTGCTCAAGCCCGAGGAGACCGAGCGGCAGAAGGCCGCGCTGGCGCGCCTGGAGACGGCGCTCGCCCTGGTCGAGGGCTGGGTCGCCACCGTGGCGGGCCACGCCGCCGAGGGCAAGCTGCCGTCCGCGGGAGCCCTCGCCGAGACCGTACGGCGGCGCCGCGCGACCGGCGGCCCGGCCGAGCTGACCTTCGGCACCCTCGTGGGCCTGGAGCTGCGTCCCCGCCGCCTGCGCGAGGCCGCGGCGCTGTGGGAGGCGGTCCGGGAGGCGCGCGGCGTCGACGGGCGCGACGCGCTGTGGTCCCACCCGGACCTGATGCCGTCGGCCGCTGACCTCGACGACCCCGAGGCGTTCGTCCGGGGCGAGTCGGAGTGGGACATCTCACACCTCGAAAGCGGCATGGAAGGCCCCGGCGACGACGAGAAGGACCAGGAGAAGGGCGAGGACGACCAGAAGTGAGCCTGCACGGCGACGCGGTGGCCGTCCTGTCCGGCTGGACGGCGCCCACCGCCGAGGAGGAGCGGCTTCGCAGCGGGTTCCTCGGCCACCTGCGCGACCACGACGACGCGATGCTGCGCGAATGCGTCCCCGGTCACCTGACGGCGACCACGGCGGTGCTGTCGCACGACGGCGGGCGGGTGCTGCTCACGCTGCACCCGAAAGCCGGCATGTGGCTGCCGATGGGCGGCCACTGCGAGCCGTCCGACGCCTCGCTGAGCGCCGTCGCCCTGCGTGAGGCCACCGAGGAGTCCGGGATCCCCGACCTGGAGCTGCTGCCCGGCCCGCTGGCGCTCGACCGGCACGAGGTCTGGTGCCACCCGCCGCGCAGCTGGCACCTCGACGTCGAGTACGCCGCCGTGGCGCCGCCGGGCGCCGAGGCGGTCATCAGCGAGGAGTCCCTCGACCTGCGCTGGTTCCCCGTGGACGAGATCCCCGAGCTGTCGGACGAGGCCACTCGCCGCCTCGCGGCGCGCGGCAGGGAGGTTCTCCTGTCGCGTCTTACGCCTCGCTCACAGCCGTCCGGCTAGAGTCTGTACCGTTCCAACAGGGGGCGATGTGGAGATCTCAGCCGACAGCAAGGTCGGCGGCACGATCGTGGTCGCGGCCCGGTCGCGCCGCCGGCTGCCGACCACACTGACCTGGCTCGCCGTGACACCGTTCGCGGCCTGGGCCGTGGCCAGGGTCGCGGGCCTCGAACGCGGATCACTGCCGACACAGCTCATGACCGCCACGCCGTACGTCGCGGCGGGCTCGCTCCTTCCGCTGCTGGTGGCCGCGGTCGGCCGCAGGCGCGCCGCCACGGCTGTCGCGCTGATCGCCACGACCGCGCTCGGCGTCAGCGTCCTGCCCCGCGCCCTGGGCACGGCCGACGCCACGGCCGGCCGGCCGATGCGCGTCCTCACCCTCAACATGCTGTTCGGCAAGGCCGACCCGCAGGCGGTGATGGACCTCGTTCACCGCCTTGATCCGGACGTGCTGAACACCCAGGAGCTGACCCCCGGCGCCGTGGAGGAGCTCGACGCCCTGGGGCTGAAGACGTTGATGCCCAACCGCGTGCTCCAGGCCGAGTGGAGCGCCACCGGGAGCGGCCTGTTCTCGAAGTACCCGATGGAGGCGATGCCCGAGCTGGCGCCGTCCGTCGGTCACAACATGCCGGCCGCCCGGATCTCGCTGCCGGGTGGCAAGCCGATCGAGCTCCTCGACGTCCACCCGTTCCCGCCGCTGGGGCGGCAGGCGGCGGACTGGAGCCAGGCGCTCGGCGAGCTGCCGGCCGCCTCCGCGGACGTGGTGCGCGTGCTGGCGGGCGACTTCAACGCCTCGCTCGACCACGCGTCGATGCGCGGGGTGCTGTCCCGCGGCTACAAGGACGCCGCCGACGAGGTCGGAGCCGGGCTCATCCCGACGTGGCCCGCCAACAAGAGGGTGCCGCCGATCATCACGATCGACCACGTGCTGGTGGACCGGCGGGTCGCCGTGCGTGAGGTCAGCGTCCACACGGTGCCGGGCACGGACCACCGCGCGGTCTTCGCCGAGCTCGCCGTTCCCTAGAGCCCGTTCTGGAGGCGGCGGAGCGGGCCGGACCCGTTCTGCGGTCAGCTCAGCGCGCGGTCAGACCAGCCTCGGACAGCAGCGCGCGGGTGTTGTCCCACCCCTCCAGCCCCGGATCGAGTCGTGCCAGATCGCCGGCGGCGCGCAGCCGGTGCCAGCCCGGGACCGTCGCCACCATCCGCCTGCCCGGCGCCTGCGCGCGCAGCGCCGTGACCGGGTCCGGCTCGTCGAGACCGGAGGCCGCCCACGCGGGCATCGGCAGCCCGAACGCCATCGCGACCGCCCCTCCGCCCTCGGCGGGACAGACGCTCACCTGAGCTCGTCCCAGCTCGCGGAACAGCTTGCCGATCAGCAGCGGCGGCAGGTCGGGGGCGTCGGCCGCCATCACGACCGCCTGGTCGCCGTCCAGCCGCGCCGCGATGCCCGCCAACGGCTCGTCCTCGCCGACCTCGATCACCTCGGTGCCCGGCCAGACCAGCTCGTCCAGCCCCGGGACACTCGTCACCAGCACCGGGGTCACCAGGTCGAGACCGGCGACCACCTCGTAGGCGTCCTCGGCGACCGCCTCCAGGAACTCCCTCGGGTCCACGCCTTCGGGTACGGCGCTCGCCGTGCTCTGCCGTACGAGGACCGCGGCGACGCGCCTCAACACTCCTCCGGCGGTGCGCTGACGGCGGCAGAGAAGCCCTCGAGGAAGCCGCGTGCCCGCTCGGCCCTCGGGTACTGCTCCACCAGCGTCCAGAACGCGGGACCGTGGCTCGGCACCAGCAGGTGCACCAGCTCGTGGATGATCACGTAGTCGATGACCCATTCGGGCAGGCCCTTGAGCCGGGTCGAGATGCGGATCGTGCCGTTCTCCGGAGTGCAGGAGCCCCATCGGTGCTGCTGATTGTCCACCCAGCGCACGCTCGCCGGGTCGGCCCTGCCGTCGAGGAACTTCGCCGACAGCTCCCGGGCCCGCGCGAGGAGGCCCTCGTCCGTCGGCCTCCTCCGGCGCTCCCGGGCAGCGAGCCGATCGAGCATCCGGCTCACCCATTCGTCCGCGTCCTGACCGGTCAGCCAGGCGGGCAGGAGCACGATCGTCTTGTCGCCGTCGCGGTATGCGGAGACCGTACGCCGGCGACGAGAACTGCGACGGACCTCGACTGTCTCGGGGGGCACATATGCACGTTAGCCGACACCGGCGAAATTCCACAGAGGGAAGGTGCTTGTTTCTCCTGGTCAGATGATTAAGACCCGGTGAATTTGGGCACGCGCCTTTCCCGCTGCGCGGCCAGCCCCTCGACCAGGTCGGCGGAGGCCATGGTCACGGGCTGTGCGAGCGCCTCCCAGCGCAGCGCGGCTTCCAGATCGGCGTGGCCGGAGGCCAGCGCGACTTTGGTGAGCCGGGTGGCGACGGGAGCGTTCCGGGCGATCTTCCGCGCGACCGCCGACACTTCCGTCATGAGGTCAGCTCGCGGAAAACAACGATTTACCAATCCTTTAATCTCTGCTTCCTTGCCCGAAATAGCCTGACCGGTGAGCAGCATCTCCCGCGCCAGCCCCGTCCCGCCTCTCGCCGGCAGCAGGTACGTGGCTGCCATCCCCGGATGCAGGCCGAGCGACGTGAAAGGGGCCAGCAGCCGGGCGTCGTCGGCCGCGTACACGAGGTCGCACGCCAGCGCCAGGCACAGCCCCGCGCCGACCGCCGGCCCGTTGACGGCCGCGACGGTCGGTACCTCCAGCGCCGCGATGGACAGCCAGGAACGGTAGAAGCCGAGCATCCGCTCGCGCAGCCGCGGAACGGGCTCGGCGTTCCGCTCGCCCAGCCAGGACAGGTCGCCGCCGGCGCAGAACGCTGACCCGGCACCGGTGACGACCACGCACCGCACGTCCCGGTCACCGGCCAGTTCGGCCATGGTGTCGCGCCACTGCTCGGTCATGCCGTCGGTCATGGCGTTGCGCCGGTCGGGCCGGTTCAGGGTCAGCCGCACGACACCGTCGGGGTCGCGCTCGACGAGGAGCTCACTCATGCGGGGAGCGTAACGACCACCGGCCACCGCCCTCCAGGCATCCACGCCACCACCAGGTCGGGGCCATGCCGCGACGGCGTGGTCCCGGCCTGCCGGCAACGCTCGCTTCCCGACCTCCGCCCGTCGCTGTGGCGTCTTCCACAGCCCGCCCCCGCCTCCTCGGTCATCCACAGCCCACCCCCCGCCTCCTCGGTTATCCACAGCCCGCGGAAAGCCGCCGCGCGGAGCCGCCGCGACGTGGAAACCTTCCGGCCATGAGGCCACGTGTG
Organism: Nonomuraea sp. NPDC050383; assembly: GCF_044459125.1. Classification (NCBI taxonomy): domain Bacteria; kingdom Bacillati; phylum Actinomycetota; class Actinomycetes; order Streptosporangiales; family Streptosporangiaceae; genus Nonomuraea; species Nonomuraea sp. NPDC050383. Next base: position 5,542 of record NZ_JBITIP010000005.1, on the reverse strand, counting down.
AAGCCCGCCCTCCGGCGCATCCTGCGCGACGAGCACACCCTGCAGCTAGGCGTCCATCCCGCCAAGGCCGTCGTCCTGACCGGTCTCACCGGCCCGGTCCGGAGATGGATCGCTCTGCTCGACGGCAGCCGCGACATGGGGCAGGTGCTGCGAGCCGCGTCCGCCGCCGGCCTCGACGAGCCGATGGCCCGCGCCATGCTCGACCAGCTGACCGCTCGCAGAGTGCTCCACGATGCCTCAGCCGGTCATGTGTCGCTGCGCGGGCTCTCGCTGGCCGAGCGCGACCGGCTGGAGCCCGACGTCGACGCCCTCGACCTGGCGTCGGCGGGTCCGGACGGCGGCTCCATCGTGTTCCAGGCAAGGAGACGGGCACGGGTGCGAGTCCACGGAGCGGGCAGGGTGGGGGCACAGATCGTCGCTCTGCTGGCATCGTGCGGCGTGGGCGACATCCGGGTGTTCGACCCGGGCCCGGTCCGGCCCCGCGACCTCACACCGGGCGGCCTGACGTGGAGCGAGCTGCACCTCAGCCGCCAGGACGGCGCGGTGGCCGTCGCCCGACGCCTGACGTCCGGCGGAGCCCCGCCGCCTCCGGAAGCGGCAGGCGCCGCCGACACCGAGCCGGACCCACGCCCAGGCCGGCGCCGACGCCCTGGACCAGGTCCCGTGAGATCCGGTGTCCGTCCCGTGAAGGACCACGCTCCCCCTGACCCGGCGCTCATGAGAACGGCCTCCGTGGAAGACGGCGCGCGTACCGTGGGAAACCAGGCTCACGCCCGCGCCGCGCCGGTCGTCACGCCGCCGGCCCCTCCCGGCACGCCTTCCGTCCTGGTACGAGCCGGCGGCCCCTACCTCGGCGACGGGACCCACCGCCCCGACCTCGTCATCCTCGCCCCCGTCGAGCCGCTCGACCTCCTGCTGGTCAACGAGCTGGCCGAGCTCGGCATCCCACACCTGCTCGCCTCCGCCTTCGAGGGGCACGGGTCCGTCGGGCCGCTCGTCCTGCCAGGCCGTACGGCATGCCTCCACTGCCTCGATCTGACCAGACGGGACCGCGACCCCGGATGGGCGATGGTGACCGCCCGGCTGGGCGGCTACCCGCCGGGAGAGGTCGCCTGCGACACCACCCTCGCGACGGTCGTGGCCGCCGCCGCGACCGGGCACGCGCTGGCCCATCTGGACGGTCATCCATCGGTTGTGACGAACTCCACAGCGGACGTCACCCCCGACTGGCGCTGGGGGAGCACGCCGTGGACGCCTCATCCGGAATGTCATTGTATGCGAAACAATCCTTATTCGCTAAGAATGGTCGTGTCGCCCACCAGCGACTGACGTGTTCCGGCGACGACCGTCGAAAGGGGGAGCGGCTTCTTCCCGAGAGGCCGCGCATCAGTGTGAGCGATCTTCCACGCCGCGCCGTAACGCGCTCCGCCAAGCTGGCCTCTCTCCCACTGGGGTTCGCCGGGCGCGCAGCCCTCGGACTCGGCAAGCGGATCGGGGGCAAGCCGGCCGAGACGGTGGCCCTGGAGATCCAGCAGCGGACCGCCGAACAGATCTTCAAGGTGCTCGGCGAGCTCAAGGGCGGAGCGATGAAGGTCGGCCAGGCCCTGTCCATCTTCGAGGCGGCCCTGCCCCAAGAGATCGCGGGACCCTACCGCGCCACGCTGACGAGACTCCAGGAGGCGGCGCCGCCGCTGCCCGCGGCCACCGTTCACAAGGTGCTGGCCGAGCAGCTCGGCGACGACTGGCGCGACAACTTCATCTCCTTCGACGACAAGCCGACCGCCGCCGCCTCCATCGGCCAGGTCCACCGGGCCGTGTGGCACGACGGCCGGGAAGCCGCGGTCAAGATCCAATACCCGGGGGCGGGTAAGGCGCTGCTCGGCGACTTCGCCCAGCTCGCGCGGCTCGGCAAGCTCTTCGGGGTCGTGCTGCCCGGTCTCGACATCAAGGCGGTGCTGGAGGAGCTGCGCGAGCGCATCGCCGAGGAGCTCGACTACCTCCGCGAGGCCGAGGCCCAGCACGCCTTCGCCCTCGAGTTCATGGACGACCCCGACTTCCACGTCCCGGACGTGATCGCCGCCAACGAGATGGTCCTCGTCTCCGAGTGGATGGACGGCACGCCGCTGTCCCGCATCATCGCCGAGGGGACCAAGGAAGAGCGCGACCGGATGGGGCTGCTGTTCGTCCGCTTTCTCTTCTGCTCGCCGGCCCGCGTCGGCATGCTGCACGCCGACCCCCACCCGGGCAACTTCCGCATGCTGCCGAACGGCAAGCTGGGCGTCCTCGACTTCGGCGCGGTCAACCGGCTTCCCGAGGGCTACCCCAAGGCGTTCGGCCAGCTGACGCGGATCTTCAACAAGGGCGACATGGAGACCGTGATCAACGGGTTGCGGGAGGAGGGCTTCATCCGCCCCGGGATAGAGGTGGACCCGGACGCCCTGCGCGCGTTCCTCGCCCCGTACGTCGAGCCCACGGCGGTGGAGGAGTTCACCTTCAGCCGTGAATGGCTCCAGGCCCAGGCCGCGAGCGTCACGGACCTGCGCCCCACGAACGTGGTGCGCCAGCTCAACCTCCCGGTGTCGTACGTCCTCATCCACCGGGTCCACGCGGCCGGCATCGGGGTCCTGTGCCAGCTCAACGCGACGGCGAGGTTCCGCGACGAGGTCGTCCGCTGGGTCCCCGGCTTCGCGGACGACCCGAACGACGAGGCCCTGGCCATCGGCTGACCCGTCGCCCTGTACGCGTACCTGCGGTGAAGGCGTCGGGTGCCCGCTCGCAGAACACCGGGCGGGCCGACCTGCGCGTCATCCCCTTCCGCTCAAGATCCCCGGTTCAGGCAGCCGTAGGAGCGTCTCGCTGCGCGGGACCGTCCGGACGGGCACTCGCGCCCGGCGTCAGACCGCCTGATACGTCAGCAAATAGCGCCAGAACACCAGCCGCCTGATCCGCGCCCCCGGCAGCAGCGTCGCCGCCTCGCTCCGAATCTCCTCCAACGTCATGCTCGCCGCCTTCACCGGTGCATCGACCTCCGGGGCGGGACGCCGGATCAGCGCGAGCCGCATGGCCGCGTTGGCCGGAATGGCGACCAGGTCGAACAGGTAGTCCGAGGGGGCACTCATCCGGTAGCAGCCCAGCACGGCCAGCACCCCGCCGGGAGCGAGAGCCGCCCGCAACTTCCGTACCGTGTCGAAGGGCACATGATGCAGGCTCGCCAGGCACGAGATGTAGTCGTAGTGGCCGGCAGGCAGCTCCATGGTCGTGATGTCGCCGTGGATGTAGGTGACCCCGGCCCCTGTCGCGGCGTGGATCACGGCCTTGTCGGGGTCGACCGCGTCGACGTCCAGCCCGCGGGCCGCCAGCGCGCGTGCGAACCGCCCGGTTCCGCACCCGACGTCGAGTGCCCTACGCGCCCCGTCCGGGATCTGCTTGATCAGCACCGGGTGGTAGTGATCGTTGTGATTGAAGGTCATCCGAAGATTGTCCCGACCACGGCGGGGCGCGGGGCCGCTTCCCTCGAATGGAGGCTGACCCCGCATGCGACGCCGTCCTGACCGGTCAGGACGACGCTGACGTCGAACGGGAGGACGAGGCCGGGCCGGCTGCAGGAGCCGCCCGGGTGGATCAAAGGGTTGAGATCGCCCTCCAGCGCGCACAGGATTACCTGCGTCGATCCTCTACAAGCTGGCGGGCTGGGGGAGGCACTGGAGAGCCTGACCGAGGCCTTCTATGTGCAGGTTCGGAAGGATGACCTGATCGGGCCGTTGCTCCGGCACTTGGATTCCGGCCATCCCGGATACGTCGCCATCCGGCTGGGGGAGGTGTTCGGTGGCCCGAACCGCTGCACCGAGGAGCGCGGCGGATACGCGCACATGCTGCCCATGCATCTCGGCGAGGCGATCACCGAGCCGCAGCGGCACCGTTGGGTGAGCCAGCTCATGGAGGCCGCCCACGAGGTGGGGCTGCCTGGCGATCCCGAGTTCAGGCGGCGTTCGCCGGCTGTATCGAGCGGGGCACCAGATCGGCGCTGCACAACTCGCAGCCGGGACACCGAGCCGGTGACCAGCGCGCCGGCTCCGGGGTGGGGTGGGGTGGGGCGTCGCGCCGCCGTGTCAGCCCCGAGGGACGTACTAGCGGGCCGAACGCGGATTGTCGTCCTCGAAGTACGACCGGGACTCTTCCAACGGGTCCACGTACGTGTCCGACTCCCGCTCGTCTTCCTCGTGGACCCACCGAGAGATGCCACGTGCCACCTCGTCGTCGATCTCGTCGATGCGATGCCGTTGCGGGAAGCTGTCGCGGTACATGGCGACGTGCGACTCCTGTACGTCGTCGCCCATGTCATGACTGATTTCGTAGAGTTGCTCGCTCATGGCACTCACACTTTGATGATCATGATGGCCGCCCTTCGCACGGCCCAGCCGGTGAGAATGAGGCCGAAGATCGTCTCTCCGATGCGCATCCAGAGGGTGGAGTCCGCGTCCGCGTAAATCACGACGCCAACCCACATCAGGCCGAATATCCCAACAAAGGCGACCGCCGCCCAATTCAACCCTCGCTGCCACATACGCGCAGTCTGACAGCCATAGCACCAAGGGCGGGTATCTGCGGAGTTGTCATCCGGTCACCCCGCGGGCGGCGCATCGCGCACCGCTGGTCCCCGCGCAGCCGCCGGCGGCGCTCCGTGCTCCGTCGGCAGCCCATCAGTGGGAGAGCCGGCGGCCGGTGCCGACACAACGCCGCAGGCGCATTCCCTGCGGGCGGCGCTGCACGTTCTCCTCCAGGCATGCGAGCAGCGCCTCCGCCGCCCGCGCGTCGGACAGGATGCGCTGTACGGCCGCGCCGTCCTCGGGCAGCTGGCCGTGCTCGGCGAGCTCGTGCCTGAGGAAGGTCAGCGGGTCGGGGGCGCCGACGCTGTCCGCCGCCACGGTCGCGCGGGCGGCCGTGAGAAGACGCAGGTAGTACGTCCGGAGGATGGCCTCGCGCATGCGGGCGTGCTCCAGGTCGTCGATCAGAGTCCGGGCGACCCGCAGCAGGTCACCGGCGTGGGTCGCCTCATCGGCGAGGAAGGCGCGGATGTCGTCGAACTCCGAGCGAGTCATAGCGGACACCTCCATGGGCGCAGAGTGCTCGTACGTACTTCGTACCGTTCGGCGATTGCGGATGGGTTGACGTCGGCTTGCCGCGTGGCCAAGCCGGCCCTCCTCGTACGACCAGCTGGGGGCATGCCGAGGTTTGATTGACACGAGGGGAGGGAAGGACCGTGGGATTACCTGTGTGGCGCAAAGCAGGTGCGTCGGGCTGCTAGAGTTGCCGACGCAGGGCAGCCGAAGACTCTGAGGAGCCTCGGAGGTGCCCGGCAACTCCCCTCTTCTCCTGGCTCGATGACGGACGATTCGCATGTGTCCGGATCGGCTGGTAAGTTAGAGGGGTTGCCCCGGAGACAGGGTAAGTCGGAATTCCGGAAGCGCCGAATTTGACAGTAAATCGGGTCGCTGAAAGAATAAAGACACAACGAAAGACCGAAGCGAAAAGCGCCTCTCGC